>CAMWUN010000032.1 GCA_947177425.1 uncultured bacterium | reverse complement strand
CCATAAGATGAGATTTTTTCAATCGGCTAAACTTAATGACATTGGGAGTGAACAGTAACATAGCGTAAGCCAATGTCATCATTCTGCGGTGTATTTCCCTTGAAAACAGGAACAATATATTATAATATGAATACTATAAGCAACTTATCTTTAAAAAAGGAGAGTATAAATGTTATGGCAAAAGACTATTTAACAGAGTTTCTTCCCGACCTGGATGAATTCCGTGAAAAGACCATGCAGTTTCACAAAGGTGAAATTACCGTTGCCGAATACAAAGGTTTTTCCGGCGGTTTTGGCAGTTACGCCCAGCGGGGCGGCAAAAAGCATATGCTGCGGCTGCGCATGGCAGGCGGACGTCTCACAAAGGAACGCTTAAAATTTATTGTGGACAGTTGTGACAAGTACCAGATTGACAGATTAAAGATTACCACCTGCCAGTCCATTCAGCTTCACAATCTGGAAGCGGCCGATTTGTGTGAAATGATTGAAGAGGCATGGAAAGCAGGCATGATTTCCCGGGGAGGAGGCGGTGATTTTCCAAGAAATGTCATGGCGTCCCCTTTATCCGGCGTGGAGATGGAAGAATATTTTGACGTAATGCCTTACGCCGAGGCGGCCGGGGAATACATGATGAATTTTATTAAATCTGTAAAGTTCCCCCGGAAGCTGAAAGTATGCTTCTCCAACTCTCCCGAAAACTATCCTCACGCAACCTTCCGTGATTTAGGTTTCGTGTCCAACCCCAACCACACCTTTGACGTTTATGCTGCAGGCGGGCTTGGCATTAAACCGGCTCTGGGCGTATGCGTGGCAAAGGAAATTTCCCCGGACAAAATTCTTTACTATATCAAGGCTATGGTAAACACCTTTGTCACTTATGGAAACTATGAAAACCGGAGCAAGGCGCGTACCCGGTTTATGCAGGAAACCTTAGGACAGGAAGGCCTGGTGAAAGCTTATCAGGAAAAACTGGAAGAAGTGACTGCCAGCGAAAATCTGGATCTGCATATTACTGTTTCTGAAATAACAAAACAGGGAACCGGACAGGCTGCTCCCCGTAAACGGCTTATCTCCCAGCGCCAGAAAGGTTTATATTCCGTATTTTACCAGCCTGTGGGAGGAAACCTTACACCCCAAAAGGCTGCTGAACTTTATGCGCTGATAGCGCCTATGGAAGATGTAGAAATCAGACTGACCCCGGAAGAAGGTCTTTACATCATCAACTGCAATGCACAGGAATCGGAAAAACTTCTTGAAGCAACCAGCGACGGCTCCCAGACGCTGTTTGAAACCTCTGTTGCCTGCATTGGCGCCGCAGTCTGCCAGGTGGGCATCGGCGATTCACAGTCTGTTTTATCCGCCTGCGTGGAAGCGGTCCGCAAAGAAAATTTTGCCGACGGCGTACTTCCCCAAATCCATATTTCGGGATGTCCTTCCTCCTGCGGTGCGCACCAGATTGGCGCTCTTGGTTTCAGGGGCGGCATCAGGCAGACTCCCGATGGACCTAAACCCGCTTTCGCTGTATTTGAGGGCGGCTGTCCTTTGCAGGGGAACGAAATCCTTGCCGAAATGGGCAAATCCATCCTTGCCGAAGACCTCCCCAGATTCTTTACAGAACTTGGGAAAATGATATCTGACGATAACAGTACGTACGATAAATGGAGTTTCCTCCATCATGACAAACTGGAAGCGTTAATTGATAAATATACCGCATAACAACCAGCGGGCGGATCATCCTGCCCCATGTGCATCAAAGGCTGTCATCTTACGCATGACAGCCTTTAAGTTCCATATTATATTTCCAATCATCTTCTCATCTTCACGAACACAACCACTGCCACACCTATAACCCCTAAGGCTGAAATAGATGCCAGTATAATCCAGAAGGACGTGTCTTCCTCCGGCTCCATATTTCCATATGAAATCTCTGTCACCTTCCGTATTCCCGCCTCCTCAATGGTTCCGGCTGTCTTTACATCCGCCTGTTCTTCCCCAGCCCGGGCCGTTACCGGCTCTTTGTCAGAAGCTCTTGGCTCATCTTTATCTTCCTGTATGGCTGTCTGTGATACACTACCAGCACCTTTTGTGGAAGAACCAGTTCCAGAACTGGAGCCTGAAACAGGCACTGCCGGCACCGGAGTCGGGTTAGGGGTCGAGTCAGCCTGTTCAGGCGCTTTCGTTGCCGCCAGGGCATTTCCCGCTGCCTGGTCCGAAGCCAGAGCGCTTTCCTGTCCGCTTCCCGCATCCTTTGAAGATGAATCTGAACGGCTGGAAGATTCGCTGTTATTTTCCGGCTTTTTATCTGCTGTCGGACGGGGCGCCGGAGTTACCTGTTCTGCCCCGGGTTTATCCTCCGTTTCCGGCTCCTGGGCCGTAAACTGTACATCAACAATATTTTCATCATAGGGCAGATTATCATAAGTAATCTGGATACTCATGGACTTACTGTCCGTTATGGGCAGTTCTTTTCCCGACAGGCTGATGCTGCTTAGACAGTAGCCGTCTTTCGCTTTCACCTGCACTGTCTGGGACTCTGACTTTTTCAGTTCCCGTATTTTCTCTCCCTCCACTACGCCTCCGGCGGAATTTAAGAAGAGTACTCTCCTTACATCAGTCATTTCTCTGTCCACATCCACAGCATCCACGGCCACAACGGCAAAGGGACTGAATGATTTGCATGCTATCACCAGCCCGTACTGTGTCACAACACAGCCGATTTCTTCCACACCGCTGATTTTACCGTCTTTTCCTTTAATGAAATGATAGGCTTTGAATACCACGTCCTCCGTATTTGCATCGAAGCCTTCCGGAAATCCCACTGACATTCTAACACTGTCCCCTGTATGGACAATATTCTGATTACATATACGCAAGTCAATATTATAAGTGGCACTTTTCAACACCGTCTTTCCGTTCAGTTCTTCCTTAATTTTATTTTCCATTTCCTGGGTCTGGGATGCATCCGGCGTGCTTACCACAAGTTCCGGTTTCGATGCCACAAGTACCACATTCGTCACCACATCCCCAAGCCTGTCACCGCTTTCCAGCTTCCAGTCATTGTAAGAAAGATCGTTTGGCTCCAGCAGTTCCGGGGTTCCGAAAACGTTCCAGTAATATCCCTGGGGACGGAAAGCGCAGATAGATATCTTTTTCTTTACAAAATAGGAAAAAACACTTGGAATCTCCTGACTCCCAACTCCTCTAAGTCCTGTTACCTGGAAATCATATGTGGCAAAAACATCCGCGAGCATTACACTGGAGGTAAAATCAAATTCTACGGTACGGTCGCCGTCCCACTGGAAATTTTCAATCTTGCTATTGGCCTGTGCACTCCAGCCGTTTCTTACTGAAAGTTCGTATCCAGCCGTCTGCCCGTCATACTCTTCCAGTTTCTCATTAAATTCCGCTTTTACGTGATACTTTTTTCCGCATGTAATAAAGCCGGTGGCGCTGGGGGTCAGTTTCACTGCAAAAGGCGCCGGCACAAAATTGCCTTTAGGATTTTCCAGCTTCCCCGTGGCCACAATAAAATCATCTTCCGTCCCATGGAACCGCCAGTTATGTTCCATCTCTTCCACCGTTATATTATCCCCGTACAAAGGCCCTTCCGGTGCAACCTTTGTGACAGCAAATTCAATAAAACTGCTGTTTCCATTGGACAGGACCAAAGCATCCGGCAACTGGGGAATCATAAACGGCTCCGGATCCGAATATCCCCAGTCTCCCGCTTCGTCTATGCCGGTTCCAGGCATATACTGATAGAAGCGCGAAAGAATATACACCCCTTCTTCCTCAACCGCATTCTGGTATCCCATACCTTTATAGCTTACCTTAAAAATGCCGGTTTCTCCTTCCTCTTCCGTTCCGTCCCTGTACTCCACGCGCAGACCGTCTTTGTCAAAAATCACTTTATAATCCTGGCTGTCTGAATCTCCTTCCTCTGGGGACCCCTCCCCGCCCTGGGAGCTTCCCGCCTCAGGCTTGGGATATGTAAACTGGAAACCAGCTCCCGACATCACGCCATTGGGGATATGATGCTTCCCCATCACACTGCCCTCCGCCAGCAGATAAGTATCACTGCCCGATGCGCCGTTCATCCCGTCATTGACAGTGGCGTCCAGACCATACCATTTTCCGTCTATTTGTACATAATTCCACATATGCAGATTTTCACTGCCGTCTGTATCCTTATATACGCCCTGCACCAGCACGCTGGTAACACCCATAGAATCCAGCACTGTCTTTACCGCCCTGGCGTATCCCTCACACAGGCTTTCGTTCTTTACAAGAGCCCCATAGGAAGTCCTCACATGGCCCCTGTTTCCCAAAGAACAGTTGTCCTCAAGTCGGTAAGAGGTGTTTTCTATAATGGCATTATGGGCATAGATCACCTTGTCCCTGACTGAAGACTGCCCCGATGCTCCCTGGACAATCCCGTTTACTTTTGCTTCATGCTCCCCAATGGCGCTTTCCACCTGTTCCCGGCTGTCAAAGCCCTCCAGAAAATAGCTGGCATTTTCCCCGGTTCCCAGATAAGCTTTATATTCCCCGGTTCCGTTCTCCTCCACACTTATGGAAAGCCGTGAAAAATCTACATAGAAAATATCCGGGTAATCTGCATAAAAAGCGTCCCTGGCAGCCCCAAAAGCTTTCAGCAGTCCGCCATAGTTCCCTTCATATGCCGACAGTTCTTCCTGCGTAATATGATTGTTTTCTACCAGGTCATAACTTTCTGTACCTGTTTTGAATATTCCCTGCCTGTACATCTCATACATGGCATCATAAATTTTTTTTGCTTCATCCGGAAGCTGGCTGCCGAAATACTGATAATTATTCTTGTTTTCCGCCTTTACGCCGCCGCCAATACCAGACAGGCAAAATGACAGCACAAAAAGCGCCGTCATAAACATGACCACCATTTTCTTTCGTTTCATACCCTTTTCCTCTTTACGTTCATTTGTAATATTTAATTACGTAAAGGGTAACATAGAAATTTATGGTAAGTCAAGCCCTTTCTATATAAACGGCGCCTATCCGCTCCAGACTGGGGGCATGGCTGGCTAAATCCGCCACAGTCACGAACATGGCGTCCAGAGGCAGGTCTGCCCCAGCCCTCTGCTTCAGTTCCTTAAGTTTATCCAGAAAACGTCCTGCAAGAGAAAGGACTCTGTCCGTATTTTCCGTTCCGGCCAGCAGGCCGCCGGCATCATTTGCCTGCCCGGAATCTGTTAACGCCAGATATAACTCCCTGGCTGCATTTTCAACAGCATCTTCTGCCGGAATGCCGGAAGTAAAATCCGCTTCCCGCTCCTCTGTGCCAGGAAAATTATCTGCCTCTGCAAGTCCGTCCATGGACTGTTCTTCCAGCAGTTCTGCCAGGCAAATCTCTCCCGGGCAACATGCATTTGTATTTTTCTTAAGGGAAAAGCATCCGTCCACAATGGGTATCCGGTAGTCCCCGCCGCAGTCGTAAAAAAGCTGGTAGATAAACTGTGAACAGACCATGGCCTTTCCCGGATTATGCCTGATCTGCTTCTGGATAGCATGATCAAGCTGCCGTACTGCCATTTCCAGAATAAACTCTGTACATTTCATAAACCGGGCAGTAGGTACGAACTTATTATATATAAGCAGCGCCCCCAGCAGGTAAAGCCCCGGAAAGTCATAGCTTACATCAGCGTTCAGATAAGCATCCGCAGACCTTTTTAAGGGTGCGTAATCAAGTTCCGGCTTATGGCGCATAACATAAGCCTTTTTCCCCTTCCCCACGTTATTCCAGTCTGCAATCTTATTGACCTGGACACCGTCGGCAAGTATTTCTATGATGGCGTCATCCGAATATACCATGGCGGCATGTGTCACCTCGCTGTTGGTGAGATATGAAATTGATTTGCTCAGCCAGGTATCCCCTGCAAAAAACAAAATCATGTCTCCCTTTTTGATAGCAGCGCTCATTTCATCTTCCTCCTTTTTGTTCATGGATTTAACAGCACAGAACTGTAAAAAATCCCGTTTTCCTGTTTCATTTGTACCGTACCGCAATACTTTTCTGCAATTTTCTGTATGGAAACTGTTCCAATACCCATGCGGGCTCCTTTGGCCGATGGCATCCCGTCTTTATAGCCGGGTATATCCGCCGTACAGGTATTGTCCACTGCAGCCACAATCATATCATGCATCCGCCTGATGCGCAGAGCTATAAAAGGTTCCCCCTCCAGTTCCCTGCAACAGGCTTCCAATGCGTTTTCCAGAAGGTTTCCAAAGAGTATCACCGCATCGGATGAGAGAATCCCGGAATCCGGCGGATAGTCAACATCCGCAGAAAAACGCACCCCCCGCTCTCCAGCCATGCCTTCATAATAAATAATCAGGGCATTGAGCGCATAATCCTCGCAGTATGCAATCGGCGAATCTAAGGGAAGAGTCCTGCTGTATTCATGGATATACGCTGAAAGGCTTCCGTAATCCCCATTCTGAAGAAAAGTCTGCATGACAGACAGATGCTGCCGCAAATCATGTCTGGCCTGCCTGGCTTCCTCTATCCTGTATTTTAAACTTTCATATTGGACAGACTGCATGGCAAGATAGTGGTTCTCCTGTTCTAAAAGCAGCTTGTCATTGCATTCCTTCAAAAGCTGTAAAATAAGAAAGGTCACAAACAGAGCGCCGAAATTAAGAATCAGCGCAAAAATAACATTGCCTCCCTCAGAAGAAAAAGCTACGGTGCCTCCATTCCTGTACAGATTATAATAGTAGGAAAGGCAGAAAGTGGCAGGTACCAGCCATAAAAAACGCCAATACCTGTTTCCCCGGGTCTGCTCAGTCAGGGGCCTTATCTTTTTCTCCATCATGCCATACATGAAAGGAAACGTAACTGCATAAACGGCAAGCAGAATCAGACTGGAAAAAAAGGAATACCGCCCTACTGGATGTACTGGCAGCCAGTACACAATCCAGTTGACAATAATTGCCTTAAAGCTTCCATAATTTAAAATAGTCAGAAGCGTAAAAAGCAGAATGCAGATGGGCATCTTAATACATGCCATATACATGCCAAGGTACAGACCTGTCCATAAAGCTGTAAATATTCTGGCAATATCCACACCTTCCAGTGTCAGTATCCTGCTTATGTAGATCAAAATAAACAGCAACGGAACAAAGCCATAGGTTCTGGCAGCAGAAAACCTGAAATGGGCCCGGTATGGCACCAGTGCCAGCACAAGACAGGGAATCAGGTCAAGAAATACATATAAAAAAATTTTTAAAAGCTGTAATGATTCCATCATCTGCCGCTCCTGACTTTTGTGAACACATAGTCGTAATAAATTTTCGTCAGTCTTGCATATTCCTTCTGCCGAATAGGAATACGCTCCCCTTCGCTGGTCAGAAAATCCAGATTTTCTATCCGGCATATCTGATCCATGTTGACCAGGCAGCCCCGGTAGCATAGCAGAAACTGGGGATATGGCGTCAGTTCCCGTATAAATTCGGAAAAAGAAATTCTGGAACGCAGCAGTTTCGAGCCGCTCACGTGTATCTGCACATAATGGCCTGCTGCATCACAGTAGATGATATCCTTTAGAAAAATCTTCACCTGCTCCCGTCCGCAGGTAATCTGCACACACTGTTTATCCCGCAGGCTGCTAAGGTCAATCAGGGACATGGCTTCCTTTATCCGGGCATAAACAGGAGGCTTGACAATATAATCGGCGGCCCGGACTTTATAGCAGTCAATGGCATAATCCCTGCTTGCAGTGATAAAAATAATGAAAACATGGGAATCCCTCTGCCGGATATATCTGGCTGTTTCCAGTCCGTTCATTGCTTTCATAAAGTAATCTATCAGAATAAGTTCATATGTGCCTTCCGCAAAAAGACGGACAAACTGTTCCCCGTCTTCAAACTGCTCAATTACCACAGGTTCCTGGCAGGAGACTTCCTGAAAGTACCTGTGCAGATACTCTGCAATAACCAAACTGTCATTTTCCAGGTCGTCTATAATAGCAATTTTCATTTTAACCTCCCATTTCCTATAAATTATACTTTAATCAGTAAAAAAATGTGAGTATTTACATCCTTTTTTGCTTATTTTTGTCGAATTATCCAAATCTCCAAATTCAATCTATACTAATTTGCCTCTCTAATTGTAAAAATCAGACTTTTTCAGAAAATATGCACAAAATAAAAATTTTATTGCCAGAAAAGGCCCTCTTAATGCCACAAGCTTTTTTGCACGGCACACTTTGCTATAATGGAAATATATTGAAGCGGCGCTGCCTATCTGCCGCTAAAACAAAAGAAAAAGAAGCAAGGAGGAATTCAAAATGCAACAGGAAATGGTAGTTTTAGAAGGAAAAATTTTTACAGTTGATTTACAGTCCATGCTTGGTTCAACAGCCTACGGCTGGTGCCTGGCCGGGCTTCCAGACGGTATTATACTGGAAGGAATTCAGACGATACCCATGGGACCGGGAGTTTCCCCTGTGATACAGAGATTTTATTTCGGTGTATCATCCGCTAAAACAGTGGAAGCCGAGCTTTCCTTTGTGCTGGCATGTTCCTTCCAGCCGGAAGAAATTGCAAAAGAGGAAAAAATATCCCTGACCATCATACCCCATAATTCTGACGAGTATGTCAAATATAGTGAAGATATCCGCCAGAAAGAAGCCGACAACACTGCAAACACCATCATCCCTTACGGCGTACCATTCCCCCGGGAAGCTGCACAGGCGCAGATGCCCTATGGAATGATTTATAACCAGAACTCTCTTAACAATGACTATAATCCCGTTGTCATGTATGGTGTAAAGCCTCCCACATTCCCCTGTACAGAGTACGGCTTTCCCACCGCAAACGCAGAGCCTTTCCGGAATAACAGCGCCCGGTTCAATTCCCATATGGCATACGCCTATCCCCAGGATCCTTTTATGAAGTATGGCTATCCCTGCGGCGCCCAGGACGCTGGCATGAAGTATGGATACCCCTGCGGCGCCCAGGACGCTGGCATGAAGTATGGATATTTCTGTAACCAGAATGAGCCTTTCATCACCAAATATGGTTATCCCTGCTGCTAAGGAGGTACAACATGAAATACCAACCGATTACCTGCGTCTGGGAGGTGACAATGGGATGCAATATGCGCTGCGGCCACTGCGGTTCTTCCTGTACAGATCCTCTTCCAGATGAACTTACCACCGAAGAAGCGCTGGCTGTGTGTTACCAGATAGCAGAGTTAGGGCTGAAATGGATCACCCTTTCGGGAGGCGAACCTCTGACCAGAAAAGATATCCACTTGCTGGTAAAGCGGCTTTCTTCTCTGGGCGTAGCCGTAAATATCATCACAAACGGCTGGCTCCTTGAACGGGAAACTGCACAGAAATTAAAGGACAGTGGCATCTCCACCGTCGCAATCAGCATTGACGGCACCCCAAAAGTCCACGACAAAATCAGAAGGGAGGGCGCTTTTGACCACGCAAGGCGTGCTTTTCTTACCATGAGGGAGCTGGGCATTTATACAGGAGCCGTGACCACCATCACCAGACAAAATATCGGCATCATGAAAGATTTAAAAGAAATGCTGATTGGTATGGGCGTCCAAAGCTGGCAGGTACAGCTTGGCCTGCCCATGGGCAGCCTGAAAGAACGCCCTGACTGGGTACTGGAACCGGAGCAGCTTAAAGACGTGATTGATTTTTGTTATGACACCGCAAGGGAAGGCCGGATTGCCATTTATCCGGCTGACTGCATCGGCTACTACACCAAAAAGGAACTGGAAATCAAACGGCTCTCCTACCGGACAGACACAGTTGCCCCCTGGGACGGCTGTAACGCAGGTATCCGCGGTTTCGGCATACTGCAGAACGGAGATATTCTGGGATGCACTTCTATCCGCTCCAGTGATTATATTGAAGGCAATGTCAAAGAACGGCCTCTGCGGGAGATATGGGAGGATGAAAGCAAATTCCTATGGCGCAGGGAAATGACAAAAGAGAAACTGTCTGGCTTATGCAGGACCTGTGTCTATGGCAGTAAATGCCTGGGCGGCTGTCCCAATACCCGCCTGACCATGAATGGCAGCGTCTACTCAGAAAACCAGTACTGTTCTTACCATCTTGCCTTAAAAGAAATGAAGGACAAATGTGCCCGCTGTAAAAACAGCAAATCCCTGTTTCTGCTGGCGGATACACTCATGAGGCAGGGGAACCATCAGGAGGCAGCCCTGGCTTTGGAACAGGTACTTCTGTCAGACCCTGAAAATGCAGATGCCCTAAAGGAAAAAGGTTACTGTGAGTTTATGTGCGGCAATTATGACCTCTGCCTGGAAGCCAACGAGAAAGTTCTAAAGCAAAATGAAAAGGATTCCTATGCCCTTGGCGGCTATGCCCTGGCTCTCTACCAGATGGGCCGCCGGGAAGAAGGTCTTAAAAAAATGCAGCAGGCAGTAAATCTGACTGGCGGAAAAGACCCGGATTTGTTACAGGATCTGCAATATATGCTGGCAAGAGAAAACAGCTAATTTCATTACCATCACTCCCAGAGCCAAACGCTGTCATCCATTGCGTGACAGCGTTTGGCTCCGCAGTATCCTGTTCTCTACAGGCCGCTTATCTTAAATTTCTTCATCTCTGTCTCCAGTTCCCGGGAAATCTCCCCAAGAATGCCAACTTCGCTTCGGATTTCTTGATGCCCGCTCCCCTGGCTGCAATGAAACTATCCTCTCTTTCCCCCAAAAATTTCTTTAATATCCATACATCTTTCTATGTTTCATGTACATAAATACCGATAAAGCAAGAGCCATAAGTTCCGCCCCGGGTGTCGCCAGCCAGATACCGTTCACGCCCATTATCATGGGCAGGACAGCCATAGTAACCAGCATAAACACAAAGGATCTGGAAAAGGCAAGGACAGCCGAAACCAGACCGTTGGATAAGGCTGTAAACATACCGCTTGCAAATATATTAAAGCCAATAAAAAACAATGCTATGGTGCATATTCTGTTGCCACTCACCGCCAGATCATATACCGGATTGTCAGGACGGGCAAATACCGACACCAGCGGTTTTGTCAGAATAAAAGACGCCGCTGCCGTCACCAGGGAGATGCCCCCAATTACTTTCAGACTGACATCGCACAGCTTTTTCAGCTTTTCATTATTTTTCTCCCCAAAATAAAAGCTGAGCATAGGCGCAACGCCATAAGAATAGCCGGTGTAAAGGGAACTTGCAAACATCAGCACATACATTATGATTGTTACGGCCGCAACGCCGTCCTCACCCACATAACGGAGCATAGTCCAGTTGAACATCATCGTAATAATTCCAGTGACAAGAGCCGCAGCCATCTCGGAGCACCCGTTTGCGGCGGCATTTGCAAGGACTCTGAACCGGCATACAGGCTTTTTAAAGTGCAGAAGGCTCTTTTGCCTGCTGAAAACAAACAGCCCTGTCACCGCCGTTACGGAATATCCCATTCCCGTTGCAATTGCCGCACCGCTGATTCCCATATGTAAAACCGCAATGAATACATAATCAAGAACCATATTCAGCACACCCCCTGCCACGGAACAAGCCAGGGAAAGCGCGGCCTTTCCGCTGGCAATCATATAAAGGGTAAAATTGTTCATCAGTAGAATGGGAACGGTGAACAGCAGATAGCGGCTTAAATATTCCACACAGTATCCAGACACATCTGCAGACAGATTCATCCCTGCAAAAATACCTTCCATCACCAGATACCCCAGGCCGCACACGATAAGTCCTACAAGCACATTCACCAGAATGAGGAAGGTAAAGTCCTCCTTGGCTTCCCCACTCTTCTGCTCTCCCATTTTTTTCATAATAACAGCGCTTCCCCCTGTGGCAAGCATAGTGGAAACAGCCGTCACAAGCTGGATTACCGGCGCAGTCAGGTTAATGGCTGACAGGGCGCTGGTTCCAATCAGATTTGCCACGAACAGACCGTCAACCATCGTATAAAAAGACATAAACACCGTCATGGCAATGGTCGGTATGGCAAACCTCAAAGCATTTTTCAGGGTGACAGGTTTTAAATATACATTTTGATTATCCATAGATTTTTCTCCTTCCGTCTTGTATTTAATTCCTGTGCATAGTATGATAGACTGTACAGTAACAGTACGGTCAACAGGAAATTTTCAGGAGGAAAAATGGATAAGAAAAGCAAACTGCTCACAATCGGCCAGTTCGCCGCTCTGCACGGCATTAATAAGAAAACCCTGATGTGGTATGATGAAATCGGGCTGTTTAAGCCTGCATCCGTCAATCCCGAAAACGGATACCGCTATTATAATTACCTTCAAAGTCCCATACTGGAAACGATTCTGATGTTGCGGGAACTGGATGTATCCATAAATGAAATACAGCGGTTCATGAAAAACCGTTCCGCAGAAAATCTGAAACTGCTTCTGGATGAAAAAATAGCCCGTCTGGACTTGCAAATTCTTCATTTACAGGCAGTCAGGAAAACTTTGTGCAATTATCACCAGAATATGGAAACATTGCTGACCATGGATTTATCGGAAATCAGTATTGTGGAAAAAGAGAAACGTTTACTGGTAACGGTGGATATTGACAAGAACACTTCTTTTGAAAAGGAGGTCGAGCTGATTACGGCACAGACAACCCTGTATCAGGTAGGCCATCTTCATGACGTCTCCTATGGCTCCATGATTTCCGTTGCCAGTCTGCGGAAGGGTAGTTTTGACGATTATTCCAGGCTGTTCATTGAAATCCCTCTTCTTACGCCAAAAAGCGGGCTGCATGTGCAGCCCGCCGGAAAATATCTGCGCGCCTTTTATAAGGGAGATTTGGACAAACTTCCCCAGAGGTACCAGACAATCCTGCATTACGCGGACAGTCATGGACTGGAACTGTCCGGCTTTTCTTATGAAAAAGGCATCAATGAAACGGTTGTTGACCGGATTGAAGATTATATCATACAGATTGAAATTCCTGTGTCAGGGTAAAAGGGAACATCGCACATCCCCCTCCCCGCTATTTCTGCGGATGGCAGGAGCCATTCATGGCACAGCCCGCACATCCACAGCCACAGGAGGATCTTCCCTTTTTCCTATTATATACCATACGGACAATGATAGCCGCCACTATAATAAGCAGCACTGTACTGATGATGATTGTCGCCATATTTTCCATAATCCATGTAAACACTTAAATTCCTCCTGTTCCCAAAATACACTGCATGGCAGTCCGAAACTAACCGGGCTGCCGTGCAATGCTTTCGTAAATATTATCTTGCTACTTTTATTTTAACATTTGTTGTCAGCTTTGTGGCTTCTTTATATGGTCTGAAAAGCATATAAATCATACCGGCAAGAATGACAATGGCAACCAGAAGACCGATGATGCTCAGACTGCCGGTAAACGCAGAACCAAACTGGTATACCATCAGCGCCACCGCATAAGCAAGCAGACACTGATAGCCGATAGCAAACCAGGTCCATTTCGCATTGTTCATCTCCCGCTTGATGGCGCCGATGGCCGCAAAGCAGGGCGCACACAGAAGATTGAACACAAGGAAGGAATATCCGGCAACCTGACTGAAATTGGCCCCAATCTCAGGCCATCCGCCTGGATAGAGAATACCCATTGTGCCGACAATATTTTCCTTTGCTACCAGACCGGTGATGGACGCTACAGCCGCCTGCCAGTTTCCCCAGCCCAGCGGTATGAAAATCCATGCAATCGCTCCGCCGATGGCAGCCAGAAGAGACTGATCCATCTCTTCCTCTCCAAGCATTCTGAATCCTTCCGAAGTAAATCCAAAGTAAGTGGTAAACCAGATCACGATAGTGGAAAGCAGAATAATTGTGCCTGCTTTCTTAATAAAGGACCATCCCCTCTCCCACATGGAACGCAGGACATTGCCTGCCGTCGGCATATGATAAGCCGGAAGCTCCATTACAAAAGGAGCCGGATCCCCGGAAAACATTTTCGTTTTCTTTAGCATAATGCCGGAAATAATAATTGCCGCCATTCCCACAAAGTATGCGCTTGTTGCAACCCATGCGGATCCGCCGAAAATCGCGCCTGCAACCATGGAGATGAAAGGCACTTTTGCACCGCAGGGAATAAAGGTGGTCGTCATAATCGTCATCCGGCGGTCACGTTCGTTTTCAATCGTCCTTGATGCCATGATGCCCGGAATACCGCAACCGGTACCGATAAGCATGGGGATAAAGGATTTACCAGACAATCCGAACTTACGGAAAATACGGTCAAGCACAAAGGCAATACGCGCCATATAACCACATGCCTCAAGGAAAGCGAGGAGCAGGAATAAAACAAGCATCTGGGGCACAAATCCCAGAACCGCGCCAACGCCGGCTACGATACCGTCATTAATCAGCCCCGCAAGCCAGTCGGCAGCGCCTGCAGCCTCAAGTCCGCCTCCTACCAGCGCCGGGATACCGGGAACCCACACGCCGTAAGCCGCCGGATCCGGCTCTTCGCCGTACTGTTCAAGAACCGCCAGCGCATCCTCATAATCTGCAAGGGTTGCCGTTTCTACCGTTACTTCTAAGGTTTCATCGTCCTCCACTTCATAGGGGAAATCTTCTGTGGGAACTGCACCATTTTCTTCCATATAAGCATCATAACCGTCCACAATAAGCGCCGCTCCACCATATTCCTCAGCCGCCTCCTCATAAGCGGAGGATCCCATGCCAAACAGATGCCATCCGTCGCCAAAGAGTCCGTCATTTGCCCAATCCGTGGCAGCGGAACCTACCGTCACCATGGATATGTAATACACAAGGAACATGATTACCGCAAAAATCGGAAGCCCTAAGAAACGGTTTGTTACAATCCCGTCAATTTTATCGGAATTAGTCAGCTTTCCTGCGGATTTTTTCTTTAGGCATCCTTTGATGATACTGCCAATATAAACATACCGCTCATTGGTAATGATGGATTCCGCATCGTCGTCCATCTCTTCCTCAACCGCCTTAATATCTGTTTCGATATGGGAAAGAACGGATCCGCCCAGATTCATCTGCTCCAGCACCTTGTCATCCCGTTCAAACAGCTTGATTGCATACCACCGCTGCTGTTCCTCCGGCATACTGTGTACCGCCGCCTCCTCAATATGTGCAAGGGCATGTTCCACTGTTCCGGAAAAAGTGTGCATCGGAACAGTCTTCCCGTTCTTTGCCGCATCGATTGCCGCCTCCGCAGCCTCCATGATGCCGTTTCCTTTCAAGGCGGAAATCTCCACCACTTTGCAGCCTAAGGCCCTTGACAGCTCTGCTGTGTTTATCTTGTCACCGTTTTTCTCAACCACATCCATCATGTTGATTGCAACAACAACAGGGATGCCAAGTTCGGTAAGCTGGGTAGTCAGATACAGGTTTCTCTCCAGATTCGTGCCGTCAATAATATTCAAAATAGCATCGGGGCGCTCGCCGATCAGATAATTTCTTGCCACCACTTCCTCCAGTGTGTATGGGGAAAGGGAATAAATACCGGGAAGATCGGTAATCGTCACGCCGTCATGCTTTTTCAGCTTTCCTTCCTTCTTTTCCACCGTAACGCCCGGCCAGTTTCCAACGAACTGATTAGAGCCGGTCAGAGCATTGAACAGCGTAGTCTTTCCGCAGTTCGGGTTGCCTGCAAGGGCAATTCGCATATTCATAGTTTTTCCTCACTTTCTCTTATTAGCTAAGGCTAACCAACAATTAAAAAACATAGGGGATATCTCCCCATGGCTATACACTTTCGACCTCTATCATTTCCGCATCTGCCTTCCTGATGGAAAGCTCATAGCCGCGGACAGTCACTTCAACCGGGTCGCCAAGAGGTGCAACCTTGCGGATCTGCACTTCCACACCCTTCGTCAGCCCCATGTCCATAATCCGGCGTTTGACCGCTCCCTCGCCATGGAGCTTCACAACACGGACTGTATCGCCGATTCTTGATTCTTTCAGTGTTTTCATTCCAATTCTCCTCCTGTCTCATAAAAAATTAATGTAAACGTACGCTTTAGGCTGTACTGCACGCTTGCTGCTTTTGCCAGATCCGGCTCAGACCATGATTTTCTGCGCCATCTCTTTGCTGACCGCAATACGGGAGTCTTTCACATTCACGATGACATTGCCGCCAATAGCGTTTATCACCGTAACTGCCCCTCCCACAACAAAACCAAGATTCTCCAGATGCGCCTTGATTTCCTGCTTTCCCCCGATTCTCCTGATAATGTTTTCCTCTCCGACTTCTGCCAGTGTAAGCGGTATCATGTATTCCTCCATTCCGAAACGTTTCCCCTTGAGGAATGCAAATTGAGTTGTGCCCAATTCGCAGAATTTCAGATTCTGCTTTGCAATCAGTAGAATTTGTGACGTTTCGGCACAAATTCTTTATCCTCTTTGGAATATCTATTAGTTTATGCTAACCTCCTATGCTAAATAAAGGTTAGTAACTACTAACCACATACTATATTATGACAAAAAGATAAATTTGTCAACGCTATTTTCGAAGCTAACCTTAGTTTCATCACACTAACCAACATGTTAGGTATTACTAACCTACTATTTGTGCAAAATGACGATTCCTTCCCAACGGATAATCTTTCCAGCATCAATAAGCTGCTGCTTTACTCATAAATACTTTCATTCTTTCCCTATGTATATAATATTTTTATGAACAGCACACGACAAGCCTGTCGAAGGAACGGTGTCTGCGGAATGCCTCGCAATACGACTGCGTACATTTCTTATACTGTGCAAACTTGCGCTGCGCTGTTTCCACATCCCCATATACTTTCCATACACCGATACACTTTGCTCCCGCCGCCCCGTTTTTGATAAAAGCATCCACATCCTCGGGCGGATAGCCAAGGAACAACCCGATTTCATGCGGAAACGCTTCTCCATCCTCCAAACGGTGTATCAGTTCGACAATACATCTTTCCATCTCCCCGACCGGATAATCCAGCTCTGTCAGAATCCGCTTTGCAGTGCTGTCACGTAAATCCTCCCGAAGCCTGTCAGGGCGGTACATATAAACCAGCGTACTGCTCCCCATATGTTTCAACGGAACAATCCTTGCGCCCCGGGGAAGCAGGCGTCTGTTCATCTCCCGGATGCTTTTTATAAATTTGCTGCCATTCCCATTGGGACAATTAAACAGACTCCCTGTTTTTAATCCTGCCATCGTAGGGGAACAGTGGTATATCACCAGTTCCTCTGATATATTTTCCGTGTCCATAATCTGCACCAAGCCTCAAGGGAAAATGCCCGCATTTTCATTTGAGGCGCAAACACAAAGGGAGGAAATATTTGTGTTTGCATTTTGTCCTTCCTTCTTTTTTCTTTTATCCTTTCCCTCCATGATTCCCTTTGAAGTTAGTCAAATCTAACTCCTGTGGCAAACAAACGCTGTCACGCTTTGCGAGCCAGCTTATTAACAAACGCTGTCACGCTTTGCGAGCCAGCTTATTGTAAGAAAAATATCTTTTGGAATTATGTATTATGTTATTGTAAGTTAGTTTTATCTAACTTTATACAGAGTATCATATAAATAGCAATCCTGTCAACACCCTTTTCTAAAAATTATCCGCTTGTCATCTGACTGGAACGGTCTGATTTAATATTCTTTGATGGAAGCCCCTTGATAAGCGGTTTATTGAAATCATGGACGAGCAGCTAGTACTTCGTACTCTGCCAGTTCATATACCCTTGCTTTTGTTAAGTCTGCCGCTGTCGTTGCTTCCACCGACGGCTGTATGCTTCCACCCTCACACTCCTGTCCAGCGGCTTGCACTTCTGCGTCCTTGAAAGCAATCCACTCTCTTTCCTCTTTCCGCAAAACTTCCATGTCCGCTTCGTTCAGGTTCGCTTCCAGCAGTCCCCACACAATATTCAGGGTATTGTCCCACAGTTGGTACATCTCTGCGGCGGTTAGATTCATCTCCAGTTGTGTGATGGCTTCCTCCTGTTTTTTCTCTATTTCTTTCTCCTGCTCCTCGGCATAGGAAATCTCTGTGGCGATTTCATCGGAAAAGTTCGGTTGGAATGCGGCGTCCCCGGCTTGTCCTGCCGCCGATTCGTCCGGTGCGCCGTCAGGGAAGGAATACACATCCCCGGTCTGAAATCCAACGGCACCCGTGATAAACACTACTTCCGCCATGCCTCCAGTGACGGAAATGTCTGCCAACACATAAGGGTCCTCGCTGGTAAAGCGGAGTACGTCCCCCTCCCAGACTGCTGTGCCCTCCAGCTCGCTAACGCGGTAGACACTGATTTCTGCCGTATAGGTTCCATCTAGCTGCAAAGCAAGGGTCAGCTGGCTATAGACATCAGTTGTGCCCTGCTTATCGGTATAGATGCCGGAAACATCTTCCTTCTCTGCCTGCTTTGTGACCTCCGTCTGCTCTGTATTTTCCATTTGTTCTGGTTCTTCCATCTGCTCCGTGTTTGACGTGTTTCTGCTAGGCTGGTTTGTTACGACAGGTAGTGAATTACCATCATCTTTCGTACCGCAACCGGACAGGAAAAAAGCACTCAGCAACAGCGCCAGAAATATTTTTTTCATAAAAATGCCTCCCAAATATGTTTTTGTGAATGAACGACTTCCATAGGTGTTAGTTCACCTTTCATCGATACATTCCAATTTACTGCTTTAATATTCCAGCCTATTCTAACATGCAGCCCTATTTTTCTCAATAGAAATTGAACTCACCATTTGACAATGTGGCAAAGAGGTTACTGTTCACACAGACCTGCGCATTTACTGCGCTGGTCGTAAGAAAGTGATTCGGGAGTGCAAAAATCCCATTGCCGAAGGCAATTTTCGATGGATTTTTGCCTGTTACTGGTCACGGAGTGAACAGTAATGCAAAGAGTATATATCAGCGATTGACTTTTTAACATCTGTATGGTAGAGTATGCAAAGAGGCGTTCAGAAGTTACCCCTGTGGTACAGCACTATGCTGTATGGTAGCTTTTAAACGGCTTTTTTATTGTAGGAGGATATGTTGTGAAACATGATTTGACGCAGGGAAACATCGTAAAAGTCCTGACTTTGTTTACAATTCCTTTGATACTGAGCGGTTTATTTCAGCAGATGTTTAACTGGGCAGACGCTTTTATTGTTGGGAATATCGAAGGCGAATTAGCATTGGGAGGCATCGGAGCAGTTACATCGCTCTATAATCTGTTTGTAACGGTCATTGTCGGGTTTGCATCCGGTATTTCCATACTTGCAGCACAACAGCATGGAATGGGAAAAACGAAGCAGCTTAAAGGCATTTTATCCACTTTTGTGCTGCTGTTGGGCGGCGTTTTCGGGGTTATTGCGATATTTGGCGCTCCATTAACCAAAGATATCCTGACTCTCTTAGATACGCCTGCCAGTATTTTTGACATTGGAAAAGAGTATTTACAAATCCTTTTTATTGGTATTCCGTTTCTGGCTGTCTACAATACATATTCTGCTGTGCTGAGGGGAATTGGTGACAGTAAAGCTGCCTTTTTGTCCGTGCTTGTCTGTTCTGTTTTCAATATTGTTTTAGATTTGGTATTTGTTGCAGCCCTGCAATATGGAGTGGCAGGAGCGGCTGCCGCAACTGTCATATCGCAAGCCGCCATGACAATATTTGTTGTCTCCTATACAATCCGGAAATATCCTGTATTAAGGTTTCATTTTGGCAAAGGTATTGTTTGCAGGTCTTTTATCCTGGCAGGTGCAAAATTCAGCCTGCCGCCAGCAATACAATCCGGGGCAGGCTCTGTGGGAAACCTTATCCTCCAACGGTTTATGAATGGTTTTGGAGAACAGACGGTAGCGGCCATCACAACCGCTTATAGGGTTGATTCGGCTGTCCTGCTGCCGGTTATAAACTTTGGATCCGGCATTGCTACAGTTGTGGCCCAAAATATTGGAGCCGGCAACCAGATAAGAGCAAGAAAGGTTTTGAAAACAGGCTCCATTATGATGGCTATTGTGTCTTTATGCCTGACGGGGCTGGTTATCCTTGCCGGTAAATATTTAATTGCTATTTTTGGATTATCAGCGGAATCTGTTGAAATAGGAAAGTCCTTTTTTTACACCATCGCTGCCTGCTATGTTATTTATGGGTTGGCGATGGCACTGCGAGGTTATTTAGAAGGCACTGGGGACATGCTTTTTTCCGGCATTGCAGGTATTACATCACTCTGTGCCCGGATTATTGCGTCTTACGCCTTTGCCAGCAGGTTTGGCAACATGGTAATTGGCTATGCAGAGGCATTTTCATGGATAGTTTTGCTTGCCATTTATTTCGTCCGCTTTCTATTGGCAGGGCAGACCAACAAACGCTGCCATGCTTCGCAAAGCAGCTTATTGTAGTAAACGCTGCCATGCTTCGCAAAGCAGTTTATTGTAGTAAACGCTGCCACCCTTCGCAAAACAACTTTTTGTAATAGCAAAATTCTCCCTGGCAGAACCTGTCTCTCATTTTTTACGCCGCGCCCGGATATACCATACCAAAATAGCCGTAAAGGATATAGACTGGGCGATGGCGATCCTCACCACCATAAGTTCATCCGTACCTGTGTCTGAAACAACATGAAGCATATTGACGATAGCATTATTGACAAAATGATCTCCCATTGCCATATATAAGCTGTTGGTCAGGCTGGTCATCATTGCAAATTTAAAACCTGTCAGACATGATGTAACAGCCAGAAGTACTGCATTTGCCACAAATCCACTGCCACTCACCGTTCCGTCATAATAGCTTCTGGCAGGAGCCACAATATGCCACATCCCAAATAAACACGAGCCTGTCACAGCAGACAAAAGAAAGGAATACCTTTTTTCAAGTATTTTTTGAAACAAACCTCTGAAAACGCCTTCCTCCATAACCACATTAATGATATTCCCAGCAATGCAGATTGCAAAGAAAAGAAAACCTGCCTGACGGCCTACCGTACCATTAACGGAATAAGCGCTCACATAAAAGTCAAGAGCCAAAAATTTACCTTGTATTATACAAATAATGATTTCAATGAAATACGCAGGTATAAATACAGAGAACCCGAAAGCAATGCCTGCCAGCAGACTTTGCCCTGCTCTGCTTTTGGTAAATCCGATTTCTTCAGCCCCAAAACCATAATGTCTTATCCCGATAAAAAGAATAACAATGCCAATCATTTTGTGCACAAACGCTTCACCCCAGAAGCTCTCGTCTGTACGCAGTATAAAATATTCCATAAGTCTAAAGGAAAAACATAACAGATAAATAAATATTACCCCAGCCAATAATCGTTCTTTTTTGCCGCACATACCCAAATCCTCCATCTCGAACACAATTTTACTCCCCATTTTTCTTATTTCTTGTTTTGATCAGCCCATTGATCTCCTGTGCCTCCTTCTTCATGCAAAACAGATTCAGCGCAAATGAAATCATATAGATTGCAAGGTCTAAAATGACAAGCGTCCATAGCGGTGTACTTGTAAACCAGTGAAAAATCACGCCAAACATAACAAGCATAATCAGAATCAGTATTAAATCCAGAAGCATTTCAATAACTGCATACTTTATCTCCAGTTTGCTCACGAAAGCTAATCCAAGCTGAACGGTTATATTTGCCTCAAATACCTGAAAAACGGTTTGGATACAAATATATTTTGCCTGGAAAAGCAGTGCGATAAGGGAAAGCAACAGCAGGGAAATTCCTGTTGTCGCAAAAACATTGACCATAAATCTTTTCATACTTCCTCCTCTCCCCTCAGCGCTTTTTTCACTCCGCTCAAATAATTGCGGTTGATATAAACCTTTTCGCCATTCTTTAAAACTGCTTCCATTCTGCTGTTGAAAAGAGGCCGGATGCTTTCCAGCGCATTGATATTTAAAATACACGACTTACTGACCTGGACAAACCCGTATTCCCGCAGTCTGTCCTTTAGCTGATACAGGCGGAAATCTGTATGGTAAACTGCTTTTTCAAGGTATACAAAAGTTTTTTTATCAACACTCTCTATATAGTAAATATCAGCAACAGCTATCATCTTCTCAGTATGGTCGGTATCACATTTTATCTGCATGGTAAATGACTGCAAAAAAGCAATCATGCGGTCAATCTGATCATTTCTTTGTGAATATCTGATGGTTACTTCTATTTCCTTACAGGATGAATCCTGTTCTGTTTTTATTTTCATTTTCTTGCCCTCAAACTAATTATAGCATAGTCTTTCCCCAAAAGTTCTCCCATCTCCCAAGATACATTTTTCCCCTACCCAGATGCATGCATATCAGATATCATCCCATACAGATGCAAGCATGCCCACCTGGCTCGTTGCTCGCGGGAATCAATATCTTTCTAAAGTTGATAAGGGCCATCAAGAATTATATTGATTATTACACTCACAGACGGGTACAGCGGAAACTGGGCGTTGTGACACCGATGGAGTTTTACGAAAGGAAGCTGCAGGAGACAGCATAAAAAATGCCCGGCACTCACACCGGGCATTAAAAACTTTTTGTTTTTTTAATTGTCTACTTGACGGGCAGCCACCAAAATTCAGCATTTCCAGGACTTCTCCCAAACTTTACTTCCTATTTTACTTATTAGCACACACCCTGCGCAGTCATAGCGTCTGCAACCTTCAAAAATCCGGCAATATTAGCGCCTGCCACATAGTTGCCTTCCATGTTATACTTCTTAGCTGCCTCATCCATGCTGTGGAAAATATTTACCATAATGCCTTTCAGCTTGCCGTCCACTTCTTCAAATGTCCAGCTAAGTCTTTCGGAGTTCTGGCTCATTTCCAGCGCTGAGGTGGCTACGCCCCCTGCATTGGCTGCCTTGCCTGGTGCAAACAGTACGCCGTTTGCCTGCAAATATTCGGTAGCTTCAATCGTAGTAGGCATGTTTGCTCCCTCTGCTACTGCAATACATCCGTTTGCCACCAGCGCTTTTGCATCGTCAATCAGAAGTTCATTCTGGGTAGCACAAGGAAGCGCCACATCACACTTGATGCTCCACACGCCTCTGCCTTCGTGATACTCTGCGCTTGGTCTTGCGGCAGCGTATTCTGTCAGTCTTGCGCGCTTTACTTCCTTCACTTCCTTTAAAAGAGCAACATCAATCCCTTCGGGATCATATACCCAGCCTGTGGAATCGGATACGGTCACTACCTTTGCTCCAAGCTGCTGTGCCTTCTGTGTTGCATAAATAGCAACATTTCCCGAACCGGAAATTACAACAGTCTTTCCTTTCAGGTCATGTCCGTTGCATTTTAACATTTCTTCTGTCAGATACAGCAGACCATAGCCGGTTGCCTCTGTTCTTGCAAGAGAACCGCCGTAAGATAAGCCTTTGCCTGTAAGGACGCCTTCATACACGCCTTTGATTCTCTTATACTGTCCATACATATAGCCGATTTCCCTTGCGCCTGTACCGATGTCTCCGGCAGGAACGTCTGTATCAGCCCCTATGTATTTGTTCAGTTCTGTCATAAAACTCTGACAGAATGCCATAACTTCCCTGTCAGATTTGCCCTTGGGATCGAAGTCAGAACCGCCCTTGCCGCCGCCGATAGGAAGGCCTGTCAGGGAATTCTTAAAAATCTGTTCAAATCCAAGGAATTTAATGATACCAAGATTTACACTGGGATGTAGTCTAAGACCACCTTTGTAAGGCCCGATTGCGCTGTTGAACTGTACGCGGAATGCGTTGTTCACCTGAACCTGTCCCTTGTCGTCCACCCAGGGAACCCTGAATAACAACTGCCTTTCCGGTGTCACCAGTCTCTCTAACAGGGCATCTCTTCTGTAAGCTTCCTCATTTGCCTCAATCACAACCCTGAGAGATTCCAAAACCTCCTTTACCGCCTGGTGGAACTCCGGCTGTGCAGGATTCTTATCAACTACCATCTGAAACACTTCATCAACATATGACATACAATATGTCCTCCTTTGGTTTAGTATAATATCTGCCTGTTTTTCCCACATCGTATTATATAACGTACTTCCAAAAATCACAAGACACTTTAAGCAATTAAATTGTAAAAGTTTCTTTGCATATTTTATTTATTTTGTATATAAACTCATATTTGCTGTAAACTTATTCTGATAATTACAGATAATGCTTCAATCTCTCTATATTTTTTTCTTCAAAGTCCATCAGTTCCTTTGCCACTTCCATGGAAACATTACCTGCATTTTCATGATGGTTGATTGCCTTCCACATACTGGTAAGCCCCCTGTTGGAACCCTGTATCAGCAGTTCTGCAATATGGCTGGTGCTGGTGTTCAGCATAGTATTGGCACGCACCCCTCCCTTTACCATCATGTCCTGGAAACCGGATTCCCTGTAGGAGGCCGCCCTGCCCTCCAAAAGCCTGTCAGTGGCTTTATTGTAGATGTCCGCATATTTCATGGACTCTCTGGCTGCCTGCACGGACAGGCCGTCATCATAGATTTTTTCACTAATAGTATCAATCGCTTTCATAGCCATTTTAGTATTTTTCTGCACTTCCTGCAAAACTCTTACATCGTCCAGTTTCATATCACAATATCCCTCTCTCATTCAATTCCTGCTCTTTTATCTCCGTCCACGAAGCACCGCCACGCTCCGAGAGCCAGCTTATTGCAAAAAGACAGAATAAATGCCGACTTCACCTGTTAGCACTTATTCTGTCTTATTTTTCCCTTAAAAATTATATTTTATACCCGATTCAGTTCCTTTTTATACTTACTGTTATCTAAGTATTTACTGCACCTGTCCATTTCCTGTGTCCTGGATATTTTCTATCTTGCCTGCATTTTCTTTACTATCTGCCCCTTCTGTATTTATCTCCACCGCTATACCTGCATCCTTTTCTGCGCCGGTCTCATTGTCTGAATTCCCCGGCTTGTCTGTGTCTTCCAATGCTGCGTCCTGTGTCTTTTCAAAGGGATAAACAATTCCCCATTCCTTCCTGAGGGTATCCATAATCTTCATGACGCGTATTGTCTCACTGTGGGGCATCTGTTCACATTCTATCTGACGGCTGCGGATTGCCCTTATGCTGGCTTCCACTTCATATTCATAGCCGGAAATCTGTTTTGGGCATTTGTAAATCCCTACCCTCTTATAGGAGGTATCATATACCGATATACTTTCAAAATTATTAATGTTTTCTACTATGATATACCCTTTAGTTCCATAAATAATTCCTTTCCGGTCGCTTAGGGATACCATGGAACTGTTCAGATGGGCCACTTTACCGTCCAAATATTGGAGAGTAATGCTGTTCTGCTCATCCACCCCTGTTTCTGTGTAAGTGCAGCTTGAACTTATTCTGCCAATATTGTATCCAAAAATCATGAGGGCAAAGTTCAAAGGGTAAATCCCCACATCCAAAAGCGCGCCCCCGGCCAGCGCCGGATCCTTTAACCTGGGCACCTGGTCAATCACATACCCCAAGTTTGCCGTGAGAGTCTTTGGCTCCCCTATCACGCCGCTTCCAACCACTTCCCGTATAGTGGTCAGCATGGGCATATAGCGTGTCCAGATTGCTTCCGTCAGAAATACGCCCTTATCTTCCGATATTTTTATCAGTTCCTCCGCCTGGGATGCATTGACAGTAAATGCCTTTTCACACAATACCGGCTTCCCATATTCCATACACATCTTTGCATTAGCAAAGTGCTCTGAATGGGGTGTGGCTATATAAATTAATTCCACCTTCTTATCCGCCGCCAGTTCTTCATAGGAGCCATATGCCTTCTTGCATCCATGTTTTCCGGCAAAAACATCTGCCTTCACCTTCTCCCTTGATGCCACTGCATACAGCCTGACATTTTTCATCCTGTTAATAGTATCCGCCATAACGGATGCAATATTTCCCGTCCCCATAATGCCTATATTAAATTTTCCCAGCATTGCCATTCCCTCCCATATTTACCTTTCTCTCCGTCAAACACTGTCGCGATCCACATATTGTAAAAAAAACATCTTACAATGCAAGTATACTACAAATCCTTACACTGTAAAATGCCTTTTCTGACTTTATTGTTACCGCTAAACGTTTTAGGTTACTGTTCACACAGACCTGCGCATTGCCGGCTACTCAACATACTCCGACTTGACGTATGCATTCTGTCCCTGATATTTAATTTTTGTCCATCCGTCCGCCTGCTTCATGAGAAGTTCCAGTTCATCGCCTACGTAAACAGTTCCCAGAGATTCCGCTTCTGTACTGGCGCTCTTGCGGACTCTTACATTCTCAATAACTTTGACTGTCCCCATGCTGGCATCATTCGATGCCGCCAGCACTTCGCCTTCCTCTTCCTGGGTTTCTTCGGCTGGTGCAGTAGTATCCACAATCAGAGTTTCTTCCGATACAATCTCAAGATAATCACTCTTAATAAAAGCATCCTTACCGTTATATTCCACCCGGCTCCATCCGTTTCCCTTTTGTTCAAGGAGGGTGAATTCCTGGCCTACCTGGGCTTTATCAATCTTGTCTGCTTCCTCACTGTCGGAAGTCCTTATATTAACCACATCAGTAGCCCGGGCAGTCCTAATCATCTGGAAAGTTCCCTGCGCATTCCCTTCTTCCTGGGAAGTATCCGCAGCCGGAGTTTCCTCTTCAGCACTCTCAGCTTCTGCCAGAATTTCTCCTACATCTTCGTTTATTTTTTCTTTCAGATAAGCAATAAACTCATTGAGTTCTTCATCTTCCGCAAGCAGTTCATTGTACTCTACGACTACCTTATTATTTAAGTCGACCACATCATCCTGCAATGTAATTTCCTTAATATAATTCCATACGGTATCGTCATAGGTACCGTCATTGATAAAGTAATCGCCTGCATCATTTATCCCGATATAGTAGGTCTGCATACCGGGAAGGGGTAAATCTACATCAGAAAACTGTACCTCTGAATAGACATAAGCCACATAAGTGTTCTCTGCCAGCCCCGGTTTCGTGTACACATTCAGCACTGGATAGGAATCTATATATTTACTTAATTCCTGGACACGTATGGTTTCAATTTCATCTAAATACGTATTTAAAGAGGAAATCGTCTCTATATCCCCTGCTGCCTGTGCATCATAGTATGTTCTGATAAGGTTATTTATTTCCGGATATGCATTTTCTTCCAATTCAAACTGCGGAGTTTCCAGTTCTTCCACTGAGGGCAGCGCCTGTTCCGATGCTACCGCCA
Organism: uncultured bacterium; assembly: GCA_947177425.1. Classification (GTDB taxonomy): domain Bacteria; phylum Bacillota; class Clostridia; order Lachnospirales; family Lachnospiraceae; genus Suilimivivens. Next base: position 13,082 of record CAMWUN010000032.1, on the reverse strand, counting down.
TTGCTGCCTGCTGGGCCTCTTTTTCAAGGGCTTCCTTCTTGTTGGCATTAATAGCCAGCACAACTGTAATAAGCACACAGACAACTAAAACAAGCGGCAGTACAATCTTGCTGTGATCCATGATCCAGTCCGTCATGGATTTTTCCGTTGCTCCATGCCTTTTGTCCTGATTTGAATGACTCATAGCTTTCCTTTCTAAAATATTCAAGGTGATGCAAATGCACCCGACAGGAATCGAACCTGCATTAAAGGCGTCGGAGGCCTTCGTTCTATCCGTTAGACTACGGGTGCATATGGTATAAATATTACAAATTTGTTACATCACCTTGAATATCATATCATATGTCATTATAAATGTCCAGTAAAACAATTATAAAAAAAGTGTGAAAAAAAGTGTGAATCCTCTGTGACCAGCTTATGAAATCCAAACAAGCCTGTCACTTTTCCTGCTGTAATAGTAAACAGAGTCCGCAAGCACCTCATCTTCCGCTACCTGCGTCCTGTTAATATCCGTCACAATCTCGCGTAAAGATTCCCTGTCAGCACCCGTGCTGGCAGGCACCAGAATCACTTCATGGACAGAACTGGGAAGCACATATAAATCTTCTCCTGTTTTTTCTGAAAATTTTTTAAGAATTCCGGGATACAGCATACAGGCAGCGCCATAAAGCTTCTGTTTATTTGTCAGCACATACATGGGAATCTTATCTTCTAAAAATCCCTGTGTCATCTGTTCTAACATTTCGTCTGCCCATTTGCCGCCAAAGAGTTCCTTGTCTGTCTCTCCGTCTTTTATGCGGGCCAGGTCTTCAAGCAGTCCATCAGAAAGCATCTTTTTCATGACGTCTCCCATATTTTCAATTTCGTACGGAAACAGAACAGGGGTATTTTCAAAGGCAATTTCCAGAAGTTCCTCCACACTGCTCCCCCACTGCCTTAAATGGTTGTTATAAACCAGAATAGCCGCTTTTCCGTAAAAGGGCGGTTCCTGTACTGTATAATAAAAGACAATTGCAAGATTATAAAACTTTTTGTGGGGAATTTCCTTCAGCAGTTCCCTGTTTTTTTCCATACTGATAAGTTTAAAAGACAGTTTTTCCTTTGCCTTTTTAAATTCTGCAAAGCCGGACAGGTCAAAATTATTTTCAAATTCCGCCGCCTGGAATTCATCATACAGCCTGTCGGAAATTTTTTTTATCTCCTCTCCGGTAATATCTTCTCTGTATAAACTGTCAATATAAATGGTAGGAGATGTGTTATGTCCCTTCCTCCCTGCCACAATTCCCGTCAGTTCAACGCCGTTATTTTTCCGGACGCGGTGGGAAAACACCGCATAATTTTCTCCAAGCTTCTCCTTTAAATGATTAAGAATTGACTGAGTAAAAGATGTGAAACTTATAGATGTGTTCATTGACTACCTCTTTCTTTCATAATTTAACTGTGTGCAAACAACGGATGCCACGCTTTTCGGGACATCCTTATGCCAATAAACGCTGTCGCGCTTCGCCAGACAGCTTATCAACAAACACTGTCGCGCTTCGCGAGACAGCTTATTGTAACAAAAAAAGACAATGATGACATATCATTGTCTTTCAGGCTTCTATTGATGGATGCTGGTGATTCAGACTCTGGAAAGATATTCCCCTGTTCTGGTATCGATTTTAATTACATCATGCATTTCAACGAATAACGGCACATTCACATTTGCCCCTGTCTCTACCTTCGCAGGCTTGGTAGCTCCTGTTGCAGTATCGCCCTTAAATCCGGGTTCTGTATCAACAATCTCTAATTCTACAAACAAAGGCGGTTCAACGGAAAATACGCTTCCATTATGGGAGCAGACCTTCACCATTTCGTTTTCTTTGACAAATTTAAGTGCATCGCCTACTGTCTCAGCATTTAATGCAATCTGGTCATATGTTTCAACATCCATAAAGTTATACAGTTCTCCGTCTGCATATAAGTACTGCATATCTTTTCTATCAATCCGTGCCTGTGGACACTTTTCAGTAGGTCTGAAAGTTTTCTCCACTACGCCGCCGCTCTTGATGTTTTTCAGTTTGGTTCTGACAAATGCCGCCCCCTTACCGGGCTTCACATGCTGGAACTCAATTATCTGGTAAACGTTGTTATCTAACTCAATTGTAATACCATTTCTGAAATCACCTGCAGAAATCATAAAATATTCCTCCTAAAATTTTCACGTTATAATTCTTTACCAGTTTAATATAAAAAGTGATATTTTTCAACTACTTTCTTGAGATTATGAAAAATTCTCCAGAATGTAATCAATCGCCTCCAGATACCCCGGGAGCCCGTGTCCGTAAATCTGTTTATCGCAGGCAGGCGCCGTCACGGAGATTTTGCGGAACTCCTCTCTTTTGGTGATATCCGAAATATGAATCTCCACTTTGGGAAGATGGATGCTTGCAAGGGCATCCCTGATGGCATAGCTGTAATGGGTGTATGCGCCGGGATTAATCACGATGCCTTCCGTCCCGTCAGAATATGCATCCTGAATCCGGTCAATAATTGCACCTTCATGGTTGCTCTGGAACACTTCAATGGAAATACCGCATGCCAGCCCTTTTTCCCCAATCATATTCAGCAGGTAATCATAATCCTGATTTCCATATATATTCTTTTCCCTAATTCCCAGAAAGTTAATGTTTGGCCCGTTAATTACTAAAATTTTCACTCTTCTGTCTCCTTCTTTCCAAATATAAAGTCAACACCCCTGCTGCAGGCAACAGGGCATCAATCTTGCATCGCCGCAGAGCAGCGGGGTATGTGCCTTACGGCAGTCGCCAAATGTTCATGCAGGCATGCCCACCTGGCTCGTTGTTCGCGGGAATCAGACACTGCCAATGTCCTGTACAATTTCATCAAAAGACTTATCCGATACCTCCAGTATCACATCCGCACAGGACTCATACACAGGCCCGCGCTGCTGCATCAGTGCACGGATTCTTCCCATAGGATCTTCCACCTGTAAAAGGGGTCTTGTGGTATCATCTTTTAACCTCTCATACACCGTTTCCGGCGTCACTTTTAAATAAAATACTTTCCCAAGTTCTTTTAAAAGGGCATGGTTTTCTTCCCTCATGGGCAGCCCGCCGCCTACAGAAATAATCTGCTTATCCGCAGTCTTAATCAGTTCCTCAAGACACTGGGTTTCCATTCTGCGGAAAGTTTCTTCCCCATAGGTTTCAAATATTTCCGAAATGCTCATTTTCTGCTTTTTTTCTATCCATTTATCTGTATCGATCATAGTCTGCCTGCGCTGGTAGGACAGCCTGATACCCACACTGGTCTTGCCGCATCCCATAAATCCAATCAAAATAATATTATCTTTCATGCCTTCCTCATTTCTGCATATAATCAGGGAAAATGTTTATCTTCTGCCTTTATTCCTTTATACCCATCTTCTCTTTCAATATCTCATAAACTTCCAGTGCCATCTCTTCGGAAACAGAAACACCATTCCACAATTCATAAGCAATGATTCCCTGGTAAAGCAGCATCTTTAGTCCATGGAAGGCCTGTCCCCCGTTATCTTTTACCAGCTTCATAAACCGGGTAGTGGAAGGTTTATAAATCAAATCGTAACCTGTATGTATCTTCCGGTAAAAATCCCTGTCCTCTATCACTGACCTGTCCACATCCGGGTACAGCCCCACACTGGTAGCCTGGATGGCAAGGAACTTTCTATCCGGCAGTTCCCGGTAGTCAGATAAAGCCATAGGATAAATACATTCCCTTCCTGTCTTCTGATTGACCTCACCAGCAACTTCCCTGGCTTTTTCCAGGGAACGGTTCAGCATATAAACCTTAGAAGCTCCCCTGTCTGCACAAAGAAAAGCAACAGCCCGCGCCGCGCCCCCTGCCCCAAGCAACACTGCCTCTTCCCCTTCCAGCTCTATTCCTTCACTGCGCATGGCCCGGTATAACCCCGGCATGTCCGTATTATATCCCTTAAATCCGCCCTCTGTGCGCACCAGCGTATTCACCGCGCCTATTTTTTTTGCCAGTTCATCCACCTGAACCAGCCCTTCCATGACCTGGCTCTTATAAGGGACGGTGACATTCAGTCCAAGCAGATTTAAGGCGGCCGCTCCCTCTACAGCGGAAAGTATCTGCCCTTCCTCTACCTTAAATGGCACATACACCAGATTATGGGATAATTTTTCCGCCAGCGAGTTATGTATCACCGGGGACATGGTGTGCTCCACCGGATTCCCAATCAGCCCGCAGGTTCTTGTATGTCCGTCTATCATCCTTTTCCTTCCTTTCAAAAATACCTGTTTATATCCACACTGTCATTCCTTAAGAAACAGGAGCATGCTTTTCTGCCGCAGACTGCTGCTTCTTAGCTGAATGACGCCGGTTCCGCAACAGCGTTTCCCGTATCTAAAAAACAAGATATTCTTTTCCGCTTTTTTCACAACTCCGCTTGTAAGACGCAAGCACAATCTTTTCCAGATAACGTTTCAGCACTATCTGGATTTCTTCCTTTTTATCTATCTGCTTTACCAGTATGGAGTAAATCCCCGCGTTCTTGGCTCCCCATACATCCGTAAACAACTGGTCGCCCACAAAAAGCGTAGTTTTCCTGTCCGTTCCCATCATTTCCATGGCCCGCAGATATCCCGCCTTTTTAGGCTTCCCTCCTTTATAAATATATTGCGCGCCCACTGCATCGCCAAACATCTTCACCCTTGGTTCCTTGTTGTTGGATAAAAGAAGCGTTGCAAATCCCATACTTTCAAGCCTGCCAAAAAATTCTATGCTCCGTTTATCTGCAGGCGCGCCGTGGGGTACCAGCGTATTGTCAATATCAAAAATAATTCCCCTGTACCCGGAATCATAATATTTCTTAAAATCTATACGATAAGTGGAATTTATATAAACATCAGGATAAAACCATTCCAGCATAAATACCTATTTCCTCCTTTGCCGAAGCACATACAAAAAGTCGCCGCCGTTAATCCCCTATCATTGTACAAAACACCCTGCCATTTGGCAAGGTGTTTTCAAATTGATTTTCATGTCAGTTACTCTGTAATCAGTGTGTAGCTTGCATCTCCATAAAAGCCCCTCTGCTCCAGCCTGTCCTGCTCCCACACTGCTGTAATTTCATAAACTTTCCCTTTCTCCAAATCTACCGTCGCCACCGGATAATAAAAGGTAAGTTCTGAGAGCGTTTCTGCCAGCGTATTGCCAATGTCCTCCGCATCCCAGGCATTTATTATCAGCGTATCAGGCAAAGATTCTGTTGAAAGCCTATACCGCACCGCTTCCATCCCATTATATTGGGGAACTTTTAACTTTTCCCGCTCCATATCATCTAAAGGGTGGGCTCCGCAGGCAATCACTCCTGCCATCTCATCACCATCTTTATAATTCCAGCTATAATTGCCGGGGTAAATTTCAAAAGATGCATAGGTACTGGAAAGCGGGTCGATGAGTACAAATGCAGGCGGCGATGTCAAGTACTTCTCTTCCTCTGCCGCCGCAGTTTCCCCCTGCTCCGGGACAATCTCAATACCTCTGGCCTGATAGCATAAATCCTCGTCCGTCCCGTCCTTTTCCTCCATCACAATCCGGACAGCCGTTCCTCCTGTCAGCAGTGAAATGTCAAAAACTGATTCCGGCACTTCCACCTCAAAGGCTCCGGGGAACCCGTCACAATCTGAACTGATAAGAATCTCCTGCCCTTTCACTTCTTTTATGTGGGCTTCTATCCCCACTGCCTTTCCCGATACCTTCACAGGAGACATTTGAACCTGCGGCTGAACACTCTCTTCCGGCTCCTCTTCCGCCCCGGCTTCCTCCTCTGCTCCCTGTGCAATATCCTCCCTGATTTCTTCCCTATCCGCTGCTGTCTGGGATTTCCGGTTTTCCTCTGCCCGGCATCCTGTAAAAATGAGAACTGCCAGCAGCAATATAATTATTTTTCTTTTTTCCATCATAAACATCTCCGCCTTAATTCAGATATACATGCAACAAAGCCATCAAGTCAATCAGCGGCAACCTCCGTAAGGACGACAGGTTGTCCATGCGTCCCATCTCCTACGGCTGCCGTTTCCAAATATTAATCATAATCCGCTGTCCCTCCTCCCCCTTCACTGACTGCACAGCCAGAATCCGCTTTTAATTTACTAAAATCTAATCCCCACCCTCTGATGCCTGCGCCAGATTCCTGTCAATATAATCCATGTATGGTTTTTTGCCGACTTTATCCGAATTGCATCTGTACCACTCAAACGCCTCTTCCAGTCCCTCTCCAAGCGCTTTCGTTTCTCCCAGCAGCCCGTACTGTCTGGAAACGTCAAGATAATATTCATAATTGTAGAAGCTGAAATAATTTTTCTGCCCTGCGGAATCAGGCACATTTACAAATTTAACCTGTTTCCCCACAATATCATAGCAGATTTCAACCCATTCACGGACAGACACCGTATCCTTATTACCTACATTAAAAGTATGCTGCTCTGGCTTCTTCTGCAGGATAACATCGATAAATCTGCACAGATCACGGATATAAAAAAACTGCAGCTTCATCCCGCCTTTTTGGGGAATGTAAAAAGGTCTGTCCATCAGCGCGCAGTCAAAGACAAAGGCTTCCCGGTAAACATTATTCATTGGCCCGTATAAATAGGGCGGCCGGAGAATGTAGGCGTCAGGTTTTCTCTCCATCAGGGTTTCTTCTGCGGCAATTTTATCTGTCCCATATTTTCCCCAGTATTTATTCATTCCTGTCCCGGTTTCTTCCCTAAGGGGCTGTGGACAGTACTCCGGGTACACGGCGCTTGAACTGATAAAAACATATTCTCCACAGCTTCCCATGGCATCCAGCAGTAAAACAATGTCCCGGGAAGTATAGGCCGTGTCAACCACAACATCAAAATGAAACGGGCGCAGCCTGTCCCCCAAATCATGTCTGTCTGCCTGGATAAGCTTTGCCCCTTCCGGCTGGGGCCTGCTGTTTCTGTTAAGCACATAAACATCATATCCCCCGGCAATATAGTATTCTGCAATATACCGGCTCACGAATACTGTACCGCCTGTCACAAGTATTGTCTTCATATTCACCTCAATTCTTGCACATATTCCAATTAACTGCATTTCACAGCCCAGCCAGTAACGGCCAGCGAAATATCATGCCATTATAAGCTTTTCAGGAAACGCTTCTATCATAGTATAGCACAAAGCTTGTGGGATATGGTAAACTGAATATAAAAAGGAACAACAGGAAACGCAGCGATTGTTAATGACAATATACTATTGTCATATCAAAACCATACGAAGTGTAAACTATAATCCACGATACTTCACAAAGGAGGCAGCGCCAATGCTGGAAAGCCGTCTGTTTAAAATTTTATATTACCTGCTGGACAAAGGTTATGCAACGGCCCCTGAACTTGCCAGCCGTTTTGAGGTATCTGTCAGGACAATTTACCGGGATATTGATGCTTTAAGCAGTGCCGGTATCCCGATTTACACAGAAACCGGGCGAAAGGGCGGGGTTCGCCTGCTGGGGGATTTCGTTTTAGACAAAATCATCATGTCCCGGCAGGAAAAGCAGGAGATCTTATCCGCCTTACAGGGTTTGTCCTCTATCAGCGGCGAGTCAAAAGAAGATACCCTGGAAAAACTCTCCGCTTTCTTTCACATTCATTCCGTCAACTGGCTGGAAGCAGACTTCTCCAGATGGGGCGTCGAGTCCCAGGATAACAGCAAATTCCAGCTATTGAAGACGGCTGTCATACACAACAGATGTCTGAAAATTCTTTATGCAGATTCTTACGGGAAAACAACCAAAAGAACCATCCAGCCCTTAAAGCTGTTCTACAAATCCAGGGACTGGTATTTAAAAGCCTTTTGCCAGACGAAACAGGGGTTCCGTCTTTTTAAAATAAGCCGGATTCTTAAATGGGAACTTTTGGAAGAACAGTTTACACCCGTTGCTTTCCCGGAAACTATGGACGCACAGTCAGATACATGCCGCCAAATCACCTTAAGCTTCCCCAAAGAAATTGCTTACCGGGTTTATGATGAATTTGACATAGACCAGATTCAACTGCAAAAGGACGGAAGTTTAGTCGTCTCCGCCCAAATGCCGGAGGACGACTGGCTCACCGGTTTCCTCCTCTCCTTTGGCACACAGGTTGAAATCATAGAACCCCTTTCCCTAAAAAATACTGTCACAGAAAAAGTTCTAGAAATGTACAAGAAATATAAACCCTGACATATGGAGTCAGGGTTTATGTTTTATAATAAATAAAAAACAAAGGAGATAATGATATGGCAAGACCTACTACAAAACAGGATTTAATAACTGCCGCAGAGGCAAATTACGAGGAGATGAACGACCTGATTTCCTCACTGACGGAAAAAGAGCTATCCACTCCCTTTACATTTGACGATACCAAAAAGGAAGCCCACTGGAAAAGGGATAAAAACCTGCGTGATGTATTGATTCATCTTTATGAATGCCATCAGCTTCTCCTGGTCTGGGTTTCGTCAAATACAGCAGGGGAAGACAGACCTTTTATACCCAAACCCTATAACTGGAAAACCTACGGCAAGATGAATGAGTTTTTTTGGAAGAAACATCAGAATACCTCACTGGATGACGCGAAGGAAATGCTGGAAAAATCCCACGAAGAGGTAATGGCTCTTGCAGAAACCTTTACCAATGACGAATTGTTCTCAAGAGAAACTTTTAGTTGGACCAACAAAAATGCCCTTGGCTCCTTTTTCGTTTCAGCTACGGCAAGCCATTATAACTGGGCCATTAAAAAGCTGAAAGCCCACCGGAAGAACTGCAAAAATATATGAGGATTTATATCATTCATAAGCCGCCAGACAATTGGCAATAGGGCCAATTGTCTGGCGGCTTATTCCATTACAATGCGCTGACCTGCAACGAGTGGCAGCGTTTGCTGTTATCCGCTAATTACTGTACTGTAATACATTTGTGCTGTCTACTTTTTCAAAAGGAACCCATACGTATTTTCCATCCTCGCTGACACCCGCCAGCGAATCAATAGATTCTCCCTGGGCAAACCGGATTGCCGCTTTTACCGCCGCTTCTCCCTGACCAACTCCGGACTGGCAAACGGTAAATGCCATCTCCCCGTTTTTGATCGCAGCACATCCGTCGGCAGTCGCATCCACCCCCAGCACCGGCAGGGTATTTAGCGCAATACCTGCCTCTTTGCATGCTTCAATCACGCCAAGAGCCATAGAATCATTTTCGCAAAGCACACAGTCCACCGGCGACCCGGTTTTTAAAAATACCTCAAACAGATGCCTGGCCAGATCCTGATCCCAGTCAGCATAATCCTCAAACACATAATTGATTGTCTTTCCGCTGCTTTCTAACGTCTGCTTTACTCCTTTGGTTCTCCCGTCCGTCGCAGAATGAGCCCTTTCGCCCTTTAAAAGCACCACATTAATCTCCTGACTGCCTGCCAGAGCGTTCAGTACATATTCTGCCTGAAACTGCCCTGCCACAAATTCGTCAGATCCGGCATAAATATATTTCCCTTCTTTTAACTGCTTTTCATCCGGACAGCTATTGATAAACACAATCGGTATATCCCCTGCACTGGCCTTCAGTTCCACAACCGTCTCTGCGGATACCGGGCTGCACAGAATCACATCATAGCCCTCCTTCTGTGCTGACTTCAGGTAATTCACCTGATTTTCAATCGAACCTTCCGCATCCTTAAAATCAAACTGCGCGCCCTCCGCCGCAGCGGTGTCTCTCGCCGCCGCAACAAGCGTCCCCCGGAAGCTGTCCATCTGGTTTAGGACAAGAAGAATTTTTACGTCTTTATTTGAAGAAGCGCCATCCCCGCTCCCGCAGCCGGTAAGCGTCAGCATCACCAGCATCACCACGCTCAACAGTATTCCCAGCTTTTTTCTCATACTTCATCCTCCCTGTCCAACCCGGACATGTCAACTTTAAACATGTTCACCTGATTTGCCAGCTCTACCGCCGACTCTGTCAGTTCTTTTGCTCCTTCCGCAACCGTCTCACTGTTTCCGGTGATTCTGTGTGCCTGCTCTACCATTGTAGTTGATGTGGCAAGAATTTCTTCGGAACTTGCCGCCTGCTCCTCTGAAATTGCAGCCACATTAATTGCAACATGATCTACCTGATCCACCTTTTCAATCATCTGCTGCACCAGATGATTGACCTCGTCGATATTATTGAAAATCACATCAAATGTCTTCAATGCATTATTCACCAGCCCGCTGCTGCTCTGGATACTTCCTACGCTGTCACCCGCCTGGCTGACAGCATCCTTTACGAGAACAATAATCTCAGAAATCAGACTTTCGATATTATGTACGGAATTTGAACTGGTCTGCGCAAGTTTTCCGATCTCTGTTGCGACTACCGCAAAGCCCCTTCCTGCATCACCTGCCCGGGCCGCCTCAATCGAAGCATTTAAGGACAACAGGTTTGTCTCGTCCGCAATATCGCTGATTACGCCTGCAATATTCGTGATTTCCTCGGATGCCTTTCCCACCTTGTCAATCGCCTGCTGGAGTTTCATCATCGATTCATTGATACTCTGCATCGCATCGCCCACATTCTGCATGTCTGCTTTTCCCTGACGGGAAACCTCTACCGTCTCTTTCATCTTGAGGTCTACCTGCCCGCCGTCATCCTTGGTATTCGCCACTACTGCTGCAAGCGTGGTTGCACTTCCCGCAATTTCATTCACTGATATAGAGAGTTGTTCTACCGTCTTGTTCAACTCCTGCATCGACTCGCCCTGAAGTCTGGAGGCATTATACATTTCACCGGAAACACCATTACTGTTGTCCGCCTGGATATGCAGCTTATCAGACACACCATGAATAGACAAAATCATACTGCCCATGGACTGGATAAACTGCTCCACGCCACGGCTCATAACACCGATTTCATCATTGCTCTTTGTTGTTACATGAACCGTAAAATCACCATCGGTCATAGCAGTAATAATTCTTGTCAACTCCTTAACCGGCCTGATCACTGCCTGCACGACGCGCTCAATCAAAATAGCAAGTAAAAGCAGCGATACCAGCCCAATCGCAATCATGAGGATTCTGACACCGTTAATATCCGCATAAATCGTTTCCGTCGGAATATAGGAAACCAGAATCCAGTCCGTTCCCTCTATTTCCGTAAATGCCGTCATCATGTCATCTATTTCCGTCATCCGGTAATCATGCTGACCAAGTTTTTCGCCTACATCCCGCATAAATGCATCGCCGGCCTCAGCAAGCCTTGTGGAAATCAGACCGTTATCCCGATGGGCAAGAATCGTACCGTCTCTGGAATTGACCAGAAATGCCTGCGCATCCTCCATCTCGATAAAACTGTTTACAATGATACTGATACGCTGCAGAGACAGATCTGCTGAAATGACCTTCAAAACATCAGAATCATCATCCAAAATACCAGAGGCGCTGACAAGCGCTTCGCCATTCTCATCTGTATATGCATCGGTAAATGCCATATTCAGTCTTGTGATACCGTCCTGATACCACACAGATTCCAGCAAATTGCTCTCTGTCTTGTCCGATCCTGCCGCTTTCATAAGCTTTCCGTTTTCATCTGCCACATACAGCCCTTCCGGATAATTATCATTAAACTGATAATAACTGTCCAATATGCGCTGCAGCGCCGCTTCATCGGGATTTGTCCTCTCAACCGCCTGTTTTACAGTCTGGAACGCGGACAAATTCTCGTCCAGCCACGACTCAATCTCATTAGCCTGATTTGCAATGGACGAACTTAACAGATTCTGCGAATATTCTGTGATAATATTCTTGGAAATCATATAAGAGGTCGCGGCGATAACCAATACCATGACTGCAACTACTGGCAGTATTGTCCCTAACAGCTTTGCCTTAATAGGAAACATTTTCTTTTTTGCTTTTTTCCCCATTTGTCATTCTTCCTCGTGTGATAAGTTCGCAGGACTCGTTAGTCATTGCTTCCTTATCTTTGTTGCCTGGATAAGGAAATGTTGTATTGCGTCCATTTCCTATCCATTGGTTAATAAGTCTCCTTCGTAATCATGGTTCCAGATACGATCATGGCTTCCCCCTATACCCATGCCATGCCATCGTTTTACAACTGTCTTCTCATGAAATCTTATATGTATTTATTATACTCTCCTATTACAAAACGCACAATGAAAAATAGCCATTACAGAGAACTTAATCTCCATAACGGCTATTGTCATTATCTGTTACCCAATATTGATTTCCGCGGACAACGAGTCAGGCGGCTGCCTAAAACCAACGAAGGTTGGTTTGTACATTTGGCGGCTGCCGCGAGGGTCACATGCCAAATACACCGACGGCGTATATGTGTTCTGCTGCGTTGCAGGCTTTATTCCAAAACTTTCTTAAGTTCGTCCATGAAGGTGTTGATATCCTTGAACTCCCTGTAAACGGACGCAAAACGGACATAAGCCACCGCCTCTAATTCTTTCAGCTTATTCATAACAAGTTCCCCAATAATACGGCTTGAGATTTCCTTTTCTTCCCTGCTGAAAATTTCAGTTTCCACTTCGTCCACCAGATGCTTAATCTGATTGGCGCTTATGGGCCTTTTATGGCAGGCACGCAGTACCCCCGCCTCAATCTTGGATCTGTCGTATGTCTCCCTGTTGTCATCCTTCTTGATTACAATGAGGGGGATTGTCTCAATCTTTTCATAAGTAGTGAAACGCTTGTCACATTCGTCACACACCCTGCGTCGTCTGATTGAATTATTTTCCTCCGCCGGTCTTGAATCAATTACCCTGGTATTTTCGTGGCCGCAAAACGGACATTTCATATGTTTTCCCTCCGCTGGTTGACAAGTACAATGGTTACACATAATTTTGATAATAATACCATTATATTCCGATGTGAAATTTATGTCAACCATAATTGATTGTGCGGTTTGTTTACGGCGCCTATACCGTTACTGTTCACTCCGTGACCAGTAACATGCAAAAATCTATCGTAAATTGCCTTCGGCAATGGGATTTTTGCACTCTCGAATCACTTTCTTACGACCA
>CAMWUN010000031.1 GCA_947177425.1 uncultured bacterium | reverse complement strand
GAAGAAAAGAAAAAACAGAAAAAGAAGAAAGCATAAAAAAGACCTTGCCGATATTCAGTTTCCATATCTGAAAATCAGCAAGGTTTTTCTTATGCCATTGATGTAATTATTTAGTGCGTGATGTGAAAAATGTTGCCAAATCGTTGCCAGTCCCTAAACAAATTTGCTTGCAACCCGCATAAACGCTAGCTTTCCAAAGCCCATTTCATCACTCGAACTCAATCGTAGCCGGTGGCTTCGATGTAGTATCTACCAACACTCTGTTAACCCCCTTCACCTCATTCACAATCCTGCTGGTCACTACCCCAAGCACTTCCCATGGAAGCTGTGCTGCCTCCGCCGTCATAAAGTCAGAGGTATTCACTGCCCGAAGCACCACTGCATAATCATAAGTCCTTTCATCCCCCATAACACCAACGCTTCTCATATTTGTAAGGGCTGCAAAGTACTGTCCCAGTCCCTTATCCAGACCTGCTTTTGCAATTTCTTCCCGATAAATTGCATCTGCATCCTGAACAATGCGAACCTTTTCTGCCGTAACCTCACCAATAATCCTAATGCCAAGCCCCGGACCGGGAAATGGCTGTCTATAAACAAGATACTCCGGAATACCAAGTTCCAGTCCTGCCCTGCGCACTTCATCCTTGAACAGTAACCGCAGGGGTTCAATTATTTCCTTAAAATCAACATAATCCGGAAGCCCGCCTACATTGTGATGGGACTTAATCACAGCGCTCTTTCCCAGACCGCTCTCAATCACATCCGGATAAATCGTTCCCTGTACCAGGAAATCCACCGCACCGATTTTCTTTGCTTCCTCCTCAAAAACACGGATAAACTCCTCTCCGATAATTTTCCGTTTTGTCTCCGGATCCGTCACGCCTGCAAGCTTTCCATAGAACCGTTCCTGTGCGTTCACACGGACAAAATTAAGGTCATAAGACCCGCCCGGTCCGAAGACTGCTTCCACCTCATCGCCTTCATTTTTGCGAAGGAGCCCATGGTCTACAAAGACACAGGTAAGCTGTTTGCCCACTGCCTTCGCAAGAAGAACTGCTGCCACAGAAGAATCAACACCGCCAGAAAGAGCACAAAGTACCTTGCCGGCGCCGACTTTTTCACGAATCTGCCCAATAGCAGTCTCCACGAAAGAATCCATGCGCCAGTCGCCTTTACACTGGCAGACTTTATATACAAAATTAGAGAGCATTTTCATACCTTCCGGGGTATGCATAACTTCTGGATGGAATTGCACAGCGTAAATGTTTCCTGCCGCATTTTCCATGGCAGCCACCGGGCATACCGGCGTATGTGCAACCACCCGGAAATCCTCCGGCGCTTTTTCTATATAATCTGTATGGCTCATCCAGCACACAGTCTTTTCCGACACATCGCCAAAAAGTACACAGGACTTGTCCACCTCTACTTCCGTCTTACCATATTCGCTGACTGGCGCAGCTTTTACACTGCCACCCAGAAGATAAGCCACAAGCTGGGAGCCGTAGCAGATTCCCAGAATTGGGATACCCAGTTCAAAAATCTCCTTAGAATACCGCGGGGAATCCTCACCGTAAACACTGTTAGGCCCTCCCGTAAAAATAATTCCCTTAGGGTTCATCTCCTTAATCTGCTCTAAACTTACCGTACAGGGATGAACCTCACAATACACATGACACTCTCTGACCCTGCGGGCAATCAACTGGTTATACTGACCGCCAAAATCAAGTACTATCACCATTTCCTTATCCATAAAAGTGCTCCTATCTGCCGCTTACCGGCCTCTGATGTGCTGAAATTTACCAAATATTTTTCGGACTGCAGACGCGCCTTTCTTCCATATAAATATCATCCAGCCAGAACCGCTTTAAAAGTGACGTTATATCCCCATTATAAAGACAGGCCGGACACTTGTCAAAAGATTCTTTTCCCCATTTCTCATGTTTTAGATACCCTCATGGAGTGTTCCCATTTATGCCCATGATATCTGAGCCAGTAGCAGAACGCCCGGAATGCCCAGTCTATCGTCATGGCTATCCATACCCCCATCAGACCGCCATCAAAACGCCTGCTGAAAAAGTATGCAAATCCAATCCTGAAAATCCACATGGACGCAATTGCAATGAGCATAGTCCATACCACATCCCCTGCTGCCCTCAGAGTATTGGGCAGTGTAAAAGAAGGTACCCAGAAAATTACCGCAAGTATTGTATGCCACCGAATGACCTGCACTGCAAGGCTTTCCGTCTGGGGGGATAGCTGGTAAATTTTCATCACCCACGGAGCAAATGCAAAAAGCAGGCCCGATATCAATGCCGTACATGATACCGCTATTATCATAAGCTTTTTCGTATAATATCTGGCCTGCTTAAAATCCCCGGCGCCGATGCACATAGAGGCCACTGACAAAAGCGCCAGATTGATGGCCTGCCCTGGCAGCACATTGAAACTTGCCAGCGTGTTACAGACAGCGTTTGCCGCTATCGCATAAGTGCCAAAAGTGGAAATCAGACTGAGCAGCAGGATTTTCCCCAACTGGAACAGACTGTTTTCCAGACCGTTTGGAATTCCAATGTAAAGGATTTTCTTAATCAGACCAAAGTCCATTTTCCACGTTGCCTTCCCCCGGAGACTGATTGCCCTGCCCTGACGGAACATCAGTACCATAATAATACCTGCGGCTGCAATTCTTGAAACGGTAGTTGCTATGGCAGCGCCCGCCACGCCGACTTTTACCCCGTAAATTAGAATTGCATTTCCTGTCAGATTAATCAGGTTCATGGCTATGGCTATCAGCATGGTTGTTTTTGAATCGCTCATGGCCCGAAACAGGGCGGCGCAGGAGTTGTAAACCGCAAGCGGGCAAATTGAAATTGCCGTAATAACCAGATAGATAGACGCGCTTTCCATAACCGCTGGTTCCACCTGGCCAAAAATGACTTTGAGCAGCGGCTTGTGGAAAGCCAGAAAGATTATTGTCACCGCAATGGACAGCCATATGGAAAAAAGCACCAACTGCCACGCTGAACGGCTGGCTTTTTCCGAATCCTTCTGTCCAAGAAAATGACCTGCCGCCACAGCGCCTCCCGTTGCCAGTGCCGCCGTAATATTTATAATAAGGATATTGATGGTGTCAACCAGTGAAACGCCGGAAACCGCCGCTTCCCCTACCCCCGCAATCATAATCGTATCTACCATTCCCACCAGAATGGCAAGAAGCTGCTCAAATACCAGCGGTACAATCAGTTTTTTCAAGTCCCTGTCCGTATAAAGCATAGTAGAGTAACACCCCTGACATAAAATTCTTTCATTTTGCCACTTGCTATTATAGCACGGTTTTAACTGATGCAACAACATAGGAAATACAATTCCCCCACGCCTTCCTGAGCCATGAATAGTAACCAGGGTGTTACATTTCACAGGTTAGCCAGCGGCAGACCAATTGGACCGGGAACTGTAACTTAAAAATGACGTTTCACCTCTTGTATGCGTGAAACGCCATTAATATTTCAGTTTTATCTTCCTATTACTCATAATGCAAATGCTGATATTTCTCTTTCGTTGCCATTCCTCCCCTGATATGCCGTTCCTGTTTATTCACATCCAAAACCTTTCTCGCTTCTTTGGCAAGGGAAGGATTTATCTGCGTAAGTCTTTCTGTTACATCTTTATGTACAGTACTCTTGCTAATCCCAAACGCCTTTGCCGTCTGCCTCACCGTGGCATTGTTGTCAATGATATAATTGGCAATATCGATTGCTCGTTCCTCGATATAATCTTTCAAAGGAATTCCCCTCAAAACACTTTTTTACATTGTATGAAGGGTTTTGAAGGGTTATGACAATTCCCTTTCTCCTATTTTCCATCTCGTTTTCTGCAATTTGCATTTTTCACTTCCCGGACATTTTCCGCCGGATTCCCGCATAAACTGTGCCGGAAATATTATGCCACACAGAGAAAACCGCTCCCGGCAGGGTTGCCAGGGGATTTGCCGCAAAATTTGCCGTGGCAAGGGAAATCGCCAGCCCGCTGTTCTGCATTCCCACCTCAATGCCTATGGCCGTTACCTTTTTTTCCTCCAGCTTCATCAGTTTAGCAACACCTGTCCCCAGACAAAGCCCGACCACATTATGGATGGCCACCACTACCATCACCAGCGCCCCGCAGGAGACAATTTTCTCCGCATTGCTTCCCACAATCCCGGAAATAATCATCACAATAGCAATCACTGATACCAGCGGGAGCAAATCCCTTACGGCCTCTATCTGCTTCGGAAAAATCCTGTAAATCAGTATTCCCAAAAGAACGGGAACAAGCACGACTTTTATCACGGACATCATCATTGTTACCAGCGATACCTCCACCCAGGAACCTGCCAGCAGATAGACCAGAACAGGGGTGCATATGGGCGCCAGTATGGTGGACACAATGGTCATTCCCACAGACAAAGGCACATCTCCCCCCGCCACATAGGTAATGACGTTGCTTGCCGTACCTCCCGGACAGCATCCCACTAAAATTACTCCCAAAGCCAGATCCGCCGGAAGGCCGAAGGCTTTCGCCAGCACAAAGGCCGTAACAGGCATAACGGTATATTGCAGGCAAAACCCGATGCACAAATCCTTAGGCCGGGTAAAAACAATTTTGAAATCCTCTGTTTTAATTGTCAGTCCCATGCCGAACATGGCGGCTCCCAGAAACAGCGTTGTATAATTTGTGGCCCAGGAAAATCCCGCCGGATAGAAAAACGCTGCCACTGAAAATATAATAATCAGCACGGCAATATTTGATGACATAAAATTACATATCTTTTTAATCTGGTTCATCCCAATCCTCTTTCTCAGATGCTCTCAAGCATCCCGTGTTTTTCATAACGGGCAACAGTGGTGATTTTATTATTATCATCCACAAAAACCACCTTAGGCGGATTATCCGCCCTCTCCTGCGGCGTCATTCCTGCATAGCACATGATGATGACCTTATCCCCTGTGGATACCATCCGGGCCGCCGCTCCGTTTAAGCAGATAGTCCCGCTTCCGGCTTCCCCTGCAATCACATAAGTCTCGAATCTTGCCCCATTATCCACATCCGCAATCTGCACTTTCTCATACTCGTATATTCCTGCTGCCTCCATCAGACTTTCGTCAATGGTAATACTGCCCACATAATTTAATTCCGCCTGCGTCACCGTGGCGCGGTGAATTTTACTTTTTAACATTTCAAGAATCATTTTTATAGCCATGCCCCTTTCAAAGTCCGGGAACTTTGTGCATAGCACAAACCTCCAGACTAAAAATTTCCGTTTTCAGCCTTCCTGCCTTTTTACACTTCCATGATAAAGTTATCAATCAGCCGGGTAGTCCCAATGTATACCGCCATGGCAGTCAGAACCCTTCCCTGTGCCCTTGCAAGAGGCTTTATGCTGTCCGCATCCGTCATTTCCACGTAATCAATTCTGGCCAGTGGTTCCGCTTCTATTATCTTCCGCATTTGCGACAAAATTGTATCTGCATCCCGCTCACCATTTTTCATCATCTCTTCCCCGTGAAAAACTGCCCGTGAAAGAACCAGCGCCGCCCTTCTCTCTTCCTCGTTTAAATAGGTATTTCTTGAACTTTTGGCAAGACCGTCTGCCTCCCGTATGATGGGGCATCCCACAATCTGAATATCCATGTCTAAATCACGGACCATCCGCCGGATAACTGCAAGCTGCTGGGCATCCTTCTGGCCGAAATATGCCCGGTCCGGCATTACAATATGAAATAATTTGCAGACAACCGTGCAGACTCCCTTAAAATGGGTGGGCCTGGTCTTTCCGCACAGTCCTTCGCTGACCTTCTGCATTTCCACATAAGTGGAAAAGTCCGGCGCATACATTTCCTCCGGCTCCGGGTGGAAGATCAAATCCGCCCCTGCCTGTCTGCAGAGCCTTTTGTCCGCTTCAATATCCCTTGGATAAGCATCCAGATCCTCATTTACCCCAAACTGGATGGGATTGACGAAATCACTCACCACCACCCTGTCATTCTCAGCCACGGCCCTGTCAATCAGGCTCTTATGCCCCTCGTGCAGATAGCCCATAGTCGGTACCAGCCCGACAGTCAGTCCCTGACGCCTCCATTCTTTTACCTGTTTCCTTACCTCATCAATCAAGCCCGTAATTTCCATTAGTATTCCTCCTATCCGCACAACGCCTGCAAAACCAATACAGGCATACCTGCCTGCCAGCTTATTAGCAAACACTGCCACGCTCCGCGAGTCTGCTTATTAACAAACGACTCCACGCAGGCAAGTTTATTGTAACAAAAAAAGTCTGGACATCCTGCTGCCCAGACATACAACAATAAACTCCCATATGAAAATGTGTTGCCCTTAAAACGGTACAGCCATTTTATATAAGAATTATCTTTTTGTTTATATAAGGGCAGTTTTCAAAATACACTGCCCCTGATTTACTAATTTGTATGCGCTGGTACAGTTCTTTAACGTGTTGACCACCTGGATACTGTCCGCTAAAATAATAGCATATGGTTTTGTAAAGTGCAAGCGGTTTTGCACCGGGAAATTAATTTTCAAACTGTGCGGCCCATTCTTCCGCCCATGTTTCTGCCCCTTCTTCAATCATATCTGTCAGCTCATCAATTTTCTGTCCAACTTCTTCCGGATATTTTTCCAAGTCCCCGTAGCCAAGAAAAGCGTCTATAAACTCCTGGCTAAGATGGACTTTCCACTGTCCATCCTGCTTATAAGTCTGTACAGTGACGCTGATGGTGCACATGTCTTCCTCATCCAGGGCATCCATGAAAACGGTCAAATCTTCTTTTATATTTGCCAGATTGAACATACCTTTCACAAACTGTCCAACGCCAAATTCTCCCCCGCCTGCCAGACATTCCATCTCGTATATCTCATAATTGCCCAATACCTTCATCATATCAATATTGGTAATCTCCATATCAACCTCTGCCTGGTCATCTTCTTCCCTTACATCCTTGATTTCCCATGTCATGCGCGCAACTGATTTTTCCGCCAGCTTATAGTCTTTTTCATACCGCGTGCCGTTTTTCCATCCTGTGTTCATCAGTTCATTAAAAACACGATATTCCTTTTCCGTTGGAAATCCCATCCAGTTCCGGTGGGTGCTCACAAGATTGTCCGTACATGCATTAAATGCTTTCATATCCAGTTCTTTCAGCTTTTCCATCGTCACCTGCACCGCTTCCTCCGGCGTGTTTAGTCCTGCCTGTGCCATATCTGTCTCGCCCTGCCGTCCTGCGCAGGCATAAAGAAACAAAACGCTGATTCCAAGCAGTATGACTGCCCCTGCTTTCCCTGCTATTCCATTTTTCCGCCTTTTTTTGTTGTTTTTCATTTCTGCCTCCTTCTCTGCCCGGCGGATGTTTCCAATACCACCGCACCAAGCCGTATAGGCCCTGCCGGCCCTTTGCTGTCTCCTTCTTGCTTATATTGTATTTCCCCTATGGCAGTCAGGCAATATCCACAGCACAAATCGACGTCCGGAAGGCAAAAAAAGACTGCCGGGCCATTTATGCCGGTATAGGTATCATGGCCGAAAAGCTGAACCATCCATCCTCACATCTGATAACGCTGGTTCCGGCATTTTTCTTTATGACAGCTTCCACATTTAACAGGCCGATTCCGTGGTTTCCGGCGTCCTCCTTGCTGGTGGCGACTCTGCCGTCCTTAATTCTCACAGGCTCCTTCACGGGATTTCTGACGGAAAGAATCAGCTCCCCCTCTTCCAGCATCATTTTAAACTGAATAATCTTATTTTTATCAAGCTTTCCACAGGCTTCCATTGCATTATCAATTAAGTTTACCAGCAGCGTGACAATCTCCTCCTCGCTTACCGTAAGTCCCGACAGATCATTGACCGCAATCGCCATTGCAATACCTCTGTCCCCTGCTTCCTGATACTTCTGGTTCAGCACCACATTGACTGCTGTATGATTTGCATTGATATGGTCTGCGCTTTTTTTCAGTCCTCCGGTAAGTTTTGAAATATAAGCCAGCGCCTCTTTTGTCCTGCCCTCCTCCAGCATCCCCTGTATACAGGCAAGCTGGTTTTTATAGTCATGCAGATATTTCCTCTGCTGTTCATAACTTTTCTGCATATTATGGTACATATTTATCTGGTTTTTCGTGCGTTCATGAAGAAGCCGGATTCCCTGCATTTCCATGTCTTTTTCCAGAAGATTCCCTGTCAGATAAAATGCACACAGACTGATGGCAATTACCCCCAGATTAACGGTCAGGCGCACATGATTCTCCACAGCGCTGCCTCTGTCCCAGGGCAGCATTGTAACGGCCATTACAACAATCAGGCTGATTATGGGAAAAATGCCAAACCTCTCCCACTTTACCCCCAACAGTTTCCGCGCGCTTTTTTTATACCTGTAGTGAAAGGCCAGCATCAGACACAGATGAATCCCTGCCACAATACTTTCTGTCTTTTTTTCCAGGGCTCCTGCCTGTGCCTGGGGAAGCATAAATATGAGGGAAGCCGCCAGCATCGTCTCCATCCAGTAAATACTGCAGAACAATATGGAAAAAAGCAGATTATGAAGGGGTTTTATCCTGAAATACAACTGCGCGGCAGCAGCCACTACAACAGCCAGGCGGACCGGCTGAAAAATGTATGGCGGAACAGGGGTATACGAAATAATCATAAACCCTGCCCCAAATGCCAGTACCGTCATGCGTCCCACCCATTTTTGTTTCCACACTCTTTTCTCGGCAATGGTGCCAAAGTACGCTTCACAACTGATACCATATACTATAGAAAATAAAACACTATTTATAAAACCGTCCATTACAATGCCCCTTTATACGCCACAAACGCCTCTTTTGCCGCCTGGAATCTGAGACGGGGAACCGGCAGTTCTTCCCCGGTATCCAGAACAGCCGTATAATTGCTGATTCTGCGTATATGTTTCATATTTACAAGATAGCTTTTATGTATGCGCAGAAAGTGAAAACCGGACAGTCTCTGTTCCACCCAGTCCAGCTTTTCATAAATCTGATATTTCACAATTTCTGACTCCATGTAAAAGAAAACCGATTTGTGCTTCCTGCTCTCTACATAAAGGATGTTGTCCGTGTAAAGCATTCTTTCCCCTTCCATGAACGAAAAAGATATCCGGGCAATTTTCATTTTTTCCAAAACCGCATCCATGCACTCTGCTATGGCTGTATCCAGCGTATCTTTCATGATATAACGCACCGCATTTACCTTATAGCCCTCCAGCACATAATTGATAAACGCCGTAACTAATACAAGATAAGTGCATGAATGAAATGACTGCATCTGCATGGCAGCCTGAATCCCGTCCACCTTCTCCATGTTGATATCCATAAACACGATATCATACTTTACACTGTTTTCACTACAGCTTAAAAATTCTTCCCCGGATAAAAACAACCGGATTCTGTATTCCAGACCATGCCCTGTCAGATATTCCTCCAAAAGCTTTTGTATCTTTTCCCTGTAAAACTTTTCATCATCACATACCGCAATTTCCAACATATCCAATACCTCATATATTCCGAAAAATGATTTCCCTGCAAAAATTAATGTAAGTCTTGACATTCTCCCAATTTCCTATATAATATGTTTTCGGAAAAGCCAGCAACGCTTTCCCAAAACAACGTCAGTTCGAGACCTTCCTGACGAAAATCAAAACTAAAGGAGAACAGAATATGAAAAAACAATTTTCAGTGACAACCATTGTCCAGGCAGCAATGATTGCTGCCCTCTACGTTGTGCTTACCCTTTTAGCCAACGTCTTAGGGCTTGCCAACTATGCAGTGCAGGTCCGCTTCTCTGAGGCGCTTACCATTCTGCCTTACTTTACCCCTGCCGCCATACCGGGACTTTTTATCGGATGCCTGCTTTCCAACATGCTTACAGGCTGTGCAGTTCCCGATATTATTTTCGGCAGCCTTGCCACCTTACTGGCCGCAGTCCTTACATACAGACTGCGCAGATTCAGATGGTTGGCGCCCATTCCTCCTATTGCAGCTAACGCAGTTGTCGTGCCATTTGTGTTATTGTATGCCTACGGGGTAGGCCCCTTATGGCTGTCCTTCATTACCGTGACCATTGGGGAAATCATTTCCTGCGGCGTACTGGGCATGATTCTTTTGTCTGTGCTGGATAAATATAAGGGCAGGCTCTTTGTATCCGACTTTCATGCACAGTCAGAGCCCGGTTCTCTGCCCATGAAGAAACGCCCCATGTAATATTTTCGGAAACCTGTCAAAGAGCCGGCACATGATATCTTTGTGCCGGCCCTGTTCATTTACCTCCGCCGTATGCGCACGTTCCCGCTCCCGGCCTTCATGCTGATTGTAAGTCCGCCTCCATCCCCCACATCGCCCTCTCCATGGTTCCCTTTCTTATTATAAGACAACTGGTCCTCAAAATCCGTATGGATATTGCCGCTTCCTGTATCCGCCTGGAAATGGAAGCTTAAATCTCCCGGTATTTCCAGACTATTGTTCCCACTGTTTGTACGGATTGCAATATCTCCTGTCACTTCCAGAGCGTTCACATTTACATTTCCGCTTCCGGCTTCCACATTACCACTGCCAGACACTTCCTTTAATGTAATGTTTCCGCTTCCGGCCTGCACCTGCAGTGCTCCCTCCAGATTTTCACCGCTGATATTGCCGCTTCCTGTACGCAGAGAAATATTTCCTTTCAACGCCTCTGCTTTCACATTACCGCTCCCGGCCTGTAGAAAGATTTCCTCCGCTGTGCTCTTCTGCCATTTGATATTTCCGCTGCGGGCTTCTGCCCGGATAGTCTTCTTCACCTCCACTGCCCCTGCCTGGAATGTGATATTGCCGCTTCCGGTTTCAACCCAGAACTCTTCCAGTCCCTTTTCAGGGACATAGACTTCAATCCTCTCTCCTTCTCCCCAAAAGAATCCAAAAACCACAAATGTGTTCACACCAGCGCCTTCTATCAGCACCTCCCCATCCCCGTAGGTGACACTGGCCCTTGCTTCCGGCCTGTTACTATATAAATACTCTTTTACAATTACCCGGTCATCCTCTGAAGGGTAAATCTTTACATTTTTGCTTCCATAAATTAATTTCAGCCTGTCTGCCTGGGACGCCTTTACTTCTATGGTATTCCTAAGCTCCGCCCGGCCGCCGCCGAAAGAAAAAAACTGCATACCTCCACCTCCCCGTTTTACAGCGCTGACCACACTCAGGACACTAATCAATGCCGCGCATAAAATTATGACTGCTGCAAACAGTAAAATCACTTTATTATTCTTCATACCCATCATCCTTCCTTTCCATCCCGGCCTCTTTGCCGTCACTCCTTTCTCCGCCCTGCCTGTTTTTAAGAGTGCGGAAGTAGGATACCATGGAATAATAAAGAGGTATCGTCAAAAATATCACCCATCCCGGATGCCATACATACCAGAAAATACCCATACACAGGAAAATCAGGGTTGCCAGAACAGGATAGGCAAAGCAGTAGGCATTTCTTTTTTTTACCGCCTCCAGCAGGGAGTACCAGATGGGTATCAGCAGAAATAACAGCCAGCCAGGATGCCAGGCTCCAAAGGCACATCCAATACTTAAATAAACGATACAGATAGCAGTCGCCATGGGAAAACCTGCTTTGAGAAATATATTCCCATCATATTTTTCTCCATTTATATAAACGCCGTTTCTGTCAACGTGGACACTGTCCCCTCCTCTTTTGTCATCCACATGGATGCCGCTCCATCCCACGTGGACTTCGCCCCCTGCATCTTTTACATGAACCCCTTCAAAACCTACATGGACATACTCATCCTTACTGCCTCCGTCTGTGTCTGTGCCCGCGGCTTCCTGCCCTGGCAGATCACACGAAACGATCTCTCCCCTGCTCTCCTTTTCCGGTTCTTCCAGGGGACGGAGAATTTCCTCTTCTGTTTTTAAAAGTTCATCCAGAGAGACTCCGTAGATACGTGACAGTAAAATAAGGTTATCTGTATCCGGTGATGCCTCCGCTCTCTCCCATTTGCTCACTGCCTGTCTGCTGATTCCCAGCTTCTCCGCTAAAGCTTCCTGAGAAAGGTTATTGCTTTTCCTTAAATTAACCAGCCGGTTTGCAATTTCAATATTCATATTTTCCTCCTCAATTTGATCTGTTTCACAAACAGATTATAGGAAATTTCCCTCTGGTTGCACCACCAACTCTGGTTTGAATTGCCGCAACTTTTGGTTGCGAAACGCATAAATACGCCGTTTTTGCTATTCCTCATTTTTAATATATGTGATAAAGCAGTTCCCGTTAGATTCAAACCATTCCCTGGAATCGTTCATTCCCACTTTATAGACTGTGCCTGTCTCCGGGTTCATAACTACGGTATTTTGTTCGTTAAAGCCGATAAGGAGTACCGCAGAACCGTCCTGCATCATCACAAGTACCGGAATATCCTGGTTGACATAATACAGGACTGCATCCAGACTACATCCTGTCAGATCCAGAATCTGTACATCCGGCAGGCTGTCCCTTAGAATATCAAAAACGGATTCCCCCCGGTTCAGCATGTATTCTGAATTCCTCACCACGCCCTGGTGGGCAAGCATTACATCCAGACAGACGGCCAGGGAATTCTTCTCCTCCGTCATCATCTCTCCCTGTATGGCCATAATCTGGTTTTTCAGACTGCGGTTCCCTTTCATCCACACATAATACCCGTCTTCATTGACCACAACTCCCGATATGGCATCCGCACAGTTGACCGCGCTTCCCTCATCAGTGTAAATGTCCTCCAGTCCGCCCTTTCCATAGACGTAATACCTTGCGGCCGCCTCCTCTGAAACCTCAAGAATCACATTCCTGCTGCCTTCAAACAGCACTTCTCTGGGAGTCAGATGCTTCATGGAAGCCGATGCAATCGTTCTTTTCAGGGCAATCTGGGTCAGTTTTTCATATTTTTCCGTGATTGCCGTCTCTACCTTATTCTGGCTCTCTATGGCCGTTTCGGCGTTCATGACCTGGTCGTCCTTTATGGGTACATAACCGCCCTCTTCATCTTTTTCCACTCTGGAAAGTATAATCTGGTTGCCGCTTACCCTCCCGTCCGTGATATATACATCAGGCTGCTGATAAACCTTCAGCACGCCTTTCGTCTCATTTTCAATCCTGACACAGTACATGGGGAAAATCATATTGCCCGTCAGGTCCCTGACAATGTCCCGTTCCCTTGCAAGGCCGTAAATCAGATCTTCCTCCATGAATCCAATAGGAATAATGACTTCCCCGGCTCCCGCCGTAATACTTGTCTGGCTGCCGTTGGTCAGATTCATAAGCACCAGTTCTTTTCCCAGATAGCCGGTACCGCCTTTCTGCCAGACAGCCATCTTATTGCTGTCGGATACCTTATAGCTGCCCTCCGCAAGATTTTCCACTACCACTTCACAGGTTCTGTTCATCACATTCACACTGTAAATCCGGTCCCGCCACTTCAGATACAGTATGCTGTTTCTGTTGATATAGGAAAGCTGTTCTACCTCTTCAATCAAAAGTTCCTGGGACTGGCTACACGGTATATAGACAAATTCCTCCACCGTGTTGACCACACTGTCATAATAATAGATGGAAATGCCCACATTACCTTCATGGTGTCCCCTGCTCATATACCCGTAAACAAGAAATGTCACATTGCCGCCCTCGTCCACGGTTAATATTTTAATTCTGTGTCCGTTGTATAAAGTCCTTTCGTCCCCATTGCTTTTGTCATAAAAACCGAACAAAAGCGCCATCTTATTATCTGCCACATTATAGACGAAAAGCCTTCCCCCGGTGACAAAGGCAATATTATTCCCGCCGTCGCTTTCCTTAAGCTGTATCTCTTCGCTGGTGATCCCCAGCATAATCTTGTTGTTGGCATATACATTGCTTCCGGCATCGAAAATCTGATCCATGGTTCTTTCAAAATCCAGAAGATACATCCTGTCCTCGGTGTAACGCACGCGGTAAAACTCTTTTACTTTATAATAATTCTTCTCCCTTCCCTGGGCCATGGACACATAGTATTCCTGATAAAAGCTTCCGGTCTGGGATGCCAGTTCCTTAATGGTAATCTGCGGGCGGCTTTCCCTTGTCACATCTAAATCTCCCCATGTAACCTGATAAAAACTGCTGTGGATGTCCACCCGTCCATAAGTGGTGTTATCTCCGTCGGCATTGGACTCCATATATTTGGTTAAATCTTTGGCCGCCTCTTTGTCAAATGTCTTATCTGAGAAATCAGCAATATAATCCAGCTTGTCGTCCACATGGTATTCCTGCGTGCTGACCACCCTTGTATAATAGCGCACCTGGCTTCCGCTATCCAGCGTCAGCAGAATCACCAGCAGATATTCCTTATTACTCTCAATTAAATCCTTCAGCCCAAAGGTAAGCTGGATATTCTCTCCGCTCTGGTCGAACTCTTCCACCTGCGTATTTTCAATCAGGCGGCTTCCGTCAACACTGCGCACTTCAAAGGCAATTTTATCAATTTCCCTTCCGTAAGGGTTAATCTCCAGACTTATCCTTCTCCCTTCCGAAAGAGGCGTAATGCTCCCGCGCATCTGCCCTACTTCCATGGCCTCCCTGTATCCGTGCATTTCATTAATGGAATGCCCGTTATAATTTACCTTTATGACAGGATAAGAAGCCCTTCCCATCTCCATGGTCATGTCGGCATTTCCCTGGTTCATAATGCTGCTGACAATAAACAGCGTCATAAAAAAGACAAAACTGACTATGACTCCTTTGATAACCATTTTTTTCATAATATTCCTCCATGCCGGAGCGTTATTGCCCCATCAGTTTCTGCAGGGTAGTCTCCACATTAAGAAACCGGGCCATATCCGCAGCTTTCGTATCCTTCCCCCTATCCTTTCCCCTCCGCCGGACTGCCCTTATCAGTATATTCTTGGGCGTATGTTCCATGTCAATAAATTCCAGCACCTGGGTATCATACCCGGCTTCCTCTAAAAGACAGGCACGTATACCGTCCGTAACAAGCGCTGCCATCCGCTCCTTCAAAAGTCCATATTGAAGGACCGGCGACAGAATTTCATTTTCAATCTGTCCGTTGACCTCATGCTGACAGCAGGGTACTGTGAAAATAACCTTCGCATTCCAGTCAACCGCCTTTTTAATTGCATAATCCGTAGCCGTATCGCAGGCATGAAGGGTAACTACCATATCTACCTCTTTTGCCCCATGAAAAGCGCTGATATCTCCCTGCAAAAAGCAAAGCTTCCCATAGCCGTACTTCTGCGCCAGACGATTGCAGTTCTCTATCACCTCCGCCTTCAAATCCAGTCCCGTAATAGACACATCCAGCCCTTTCATCTCATGCAGGTAATAGTAAAGGGCAAAAGTCAGATACGACTTCCCGCAGCCGAAATCAATAATTTGCACCGTCCCTTCCCTGTTAAGGACAGGCAGTATGTCCTCCACAAATTCCAGATAACGGTTAATCTGCTTAAACTTATCATACCGTGCATGGACAATCTTCCCTTCCTTTGTCTGCACCCCAAGATCAATTAGGAAAGGAACTGCCTTTCCCTCCTCCAGAATATATCTCTTTGTCCTGTTATGAGACATATCCGGTATCCTGTCGGGCACTTCGCCTTTACATTTCTGCTCCTTTATGGTGACAGTGCCCTTCTTCCCCACCAGCACATGCATCTTCCCATCCATGCTCTGGGCCTCAAGCTGTTTAAAATCCGCTTCCATATAACCTGCGATTTTCTCCAGCATCTCTTCTTTCTTTCTGTTTTTATGAAAAACCTGCGGCCCCTTCCATAAAGTCTCCTGAAAACATAACTCCCCTTTCACCATTACCGGCCGCACTTTTATTTTTGAAACATCTGTCTTATTCCTTGGATTACTGATTATAACCTGATAAAGCCTGTCCGATAAAACCTCTGCTAACCTTTTTCTTAACTCTTCCATCTTTTCTCCTGCCCAGCAAACGCTGACCTGCTTCGCACGTCATCTTATTGCGCAAACGCTGACTCACTTTGCGGCTCGTCCTATGCTCAAAAATATAGCCATAACTTGGCGTCATGACTATATTTTACTTATTTACCTGCAAAACCACAACTAAAACTTTATCAGAATCTGAGAATCCCTCTCCTGCTATTATGTCTCCTTTTATAGATTTCATAACACAGCAGGATTTGAATTAAGTCCCCCATCCACTCCCATTTCTCCGGCGGATTTCCGCAGTCCGGGTCTGCCTGTTCATCCTCTCTCCTTATCCGGTCTGTTATGTCCTTAGATAGTTTATAAAGCTGCCATTTATCTGGATATTCATCATAAATCATACTGCCCTCATAGTCCAGCTTATCCAGAATACCGCTTATCACCTTCTGATACCGCTTTGCTTCCGCCGGATACATCTGCTGCAGATATTCTAAATCCCTGATAATCGTCTCTTCTTCCTCATAATACATGGGGAGGGGATATGTCATATAAAAAGGCAAAATCTTACGCTCATACATATGGATGTACTTCCTTGCTTCTTTACACTTATCATATGCGTTTTCCTTCCTTCCTGTGAAACCTTCCCTGCAAAAGTTCTTCTGCAAGAGTCTTTGCCTGCCGCACATCCTCCCCGGTGCACAGGCTACATCCATACCGGGCCTTTTCATAAAGCCGTGCAAAATCACTTGCCCGGGACGCCTGGTCGGGAAACAGCGCAGCGCAGCACTCGCGGGCTGTGGCATACTTCAAAATATCAGTTTTCTTTTCTCCCATCCAGGCAGGCGCGCTCTCCGCCAGAGTCTTCCTGTAAATCCGCCGTATTTTCTCCTCCGGCGAAAATGCCCCCTTCATCCTGCCCCAGACGCCGCCCTTTTTTGCTTTCCTCTCTCCGGGAACAATCCGCTCTGCCTGCTCCGTGTAAAGTTCTTCCTCTATCACCCGCGCTTTTCTTTTTCTACTGAATCCTGACCTTATCAGCCTGATAACTGCTGCAACTGCCAGTAAAAAGAACACAGTCACAAGGACAAAGGCCGTCGCCATAAAAAGCATATCCAGAATTTTAAGCAGCAGAGATTCCTTTGCAGGTTCCCCCATCATGTCAAAAACATTTTCCATGGCCTCCTGGTGCGGAACCTGCATCTCCTGCTCAGTCTCCTGCTTAGGAAGCAGGGAAATCAAAAAGGTCAGAAACCTTATAATTATCCTCCGCAGCCCTGCGGAAAGCCTTTCCATAAGTTCCCTGTCCGAACAAAGAAAGGCCAGAATGGCCGCTCCGGCTGAAAATCCACCCGCCACTCCCAGGGCAGGATAAAATATATGGCCGGCCGCCATGTTTTCACTGCTCCGCGTATTCATATCCACATAATAAAGGAACTGCCTTAGAAAATAATGTACAAAGTATCCTGTCAGAAAGAAAATTGTCATTTCAAGCAAAAAAGCGCTATTCTGTGCCTGTCCCAGCGCGCCGTCCAGAAGATACAGCAAAAAAAACGCTCCCACAGCCGCAGCCGGAGGCGCCGCTTCCATTCCCCGCTTTTGGCCCTTCACCCTTTTACTGATACTCAATATCATGTAAATGCTGACAATTCCTGCCATAATGACCTTTCTGAAGATGTCATTTTCATAAAAGAAAATAATCCCAGCCAGCGGAAAAATATGGAACAGCAGAAATACAGGCAACCTTTCTGACACCTCCCGAAGGAAATAATAGAACAAAAGCACTGCCACTGGAAGCCAGAATCCTTCCGCCCCAACCGTCCGGCCGCCCGCCATATCCGTATACACAATGACAGTGGCCCCAAATACAGGCAGAAAATTTATTATTTCCGCCAGAATATTCTGAACTATTTCTATTCTTCTGTAAAACACTGTATTTCCTGCCTTATTCATCCGGCTCCTCCAAAACAAACGCTTCTGCGCTTCGCCAGTCAGTTTATTAACAAACACTGCCACGCTTCGCCAGTCAGTTTATTAACAAACACTGCCACGCTTCCGCCAGTCAGCTTATTAACAAACGCTGCCACGCTTCCGCCAGTCAGTTTATTAACAAACGCTGCCACGCTTCCGCCAGTCAGCTTATTAACAAACGCTGCCACGCTTCCGCCAGTCAGCTTATTGTGGGAAAAACTGTCCTGTCAGTGAGGCAGTTGTGTACTTTCTCATCCCCTGCTTTTTTGACGGGGCATATCCAGATAAAATCATCCCCTGCTTCCATCTTGTAGCGGATTATCATTTCCTGAAAATCCTCATGCTGGTCAGGCGAGATAAATACTGTAAAAAGACTCTCTCCTTTTAAAAACAGCTTTTCCCCAAAGCAGTCTTCAAATTTCTCCATAGGCGATTCTACATCCAGCCTGGCAAGGGATTTCAAAACCCCGTCCATGCCGGAAGCGTCGGCAATCTCCTCCATTTCAAGATGCCGGCCGGATACGCAGTCTCCTGCGTTGGCAAAAATACTGATACGGATTCCCTGATGCAGCATCTCCTCGGCAAGATGGGCACAGATACGGATGCCCATCTCCAAAAGTTCTTCCTGCCGCAATACCCCTCTGTCATCCAGATTCATAAAAATGCGGACACTGCTTACCGCTGTATGATCTTTCATATTTACCTTTAATTCTCCGGTTTTAGCCGTCGCTTTCCAGTTGATAGCCTTAACCTCATCATAAGGCTCGTACTCCCTGATGCCCCTGTGGGTAAAAGGATCTTCCAGTTCATACCTTCTGGCCGTTATCTCGCCGCTGATCTGTTTCAGCGAAGGAAGAATATTTGCGGCTGAAAGAGCCCTGGGCAATACATACAGCACAGTGTCAGCGGCAATATTTTCTACCATCTCCTCTGAAAAAAACAAATCCGCCCCTACCAGATCTATGCTGTATATCCCATAATAGCCTCTCTTCCTGCAGCAAATCTGATGGGTACGGGTTATTCTCTGGTAAGGCATGATACTGAATAGATCGTTCCTGTAATACTTGTCCGTCACACTGCCATTCCCCCCTGCCGGGAACTCAAGATACCGGGAGCACTGAAACTTTACTTTGAAGGAAGGCAGTGGAAGCCTTTTCCTGTTTTCCACGATTTCAAAAAGTTTTACCTCCTCCCCTTCCTGCACCATTTCTTCCTCAAATTCCAGTTTCACCGATATTCCCCGGTTCCACCACCTCTTATATAATCCCCGCTGTAGCGCAAACAGCAGAAAAAGAAATATTCCTGCAAAAATAATAACCATAATCGTCCCCTTATCTTAAGGTGAATTTTCCGAATCAGACAGTCTGGCAAAGACGCCCCATTTATTGTACGCCCGCGGGCCCGCCCAAACCGCTACAGGTTTTCCGTAGGCGCAGGGACACTCCCAAGGATTTCCCTTATCATATTTTCTGCTTCATTTCCCCTTCCTAAGCCATAAGACAGCTTCAGTCTGTGGGCCAGAACCGGAACCGCCAGTTCCTTTACGTCATCGGGAATGCAGTATTCCCTTCCCTTAAGGGCCGCATAAGCCTTTACCGCCCTTAAAAGAGCAAGTGCCGCCCTGGGGCTGGCTCCCATCACGACTTTATCCCTTTTGCGGGTGGCTGTGACAATTTCCACCAGATATTTCTCAATTTCCGGGTGGACAAAAATTTCATGTATTTTCTCCTTTGCGCCATTTATCTCCTCAAGGCCCGCCGCTGGCGAAAGACTTTGATAAGGGTCTTCTTTCCCATAAATATTCAGCATACGGATTTCTTCCTCCTTAGAGGGGAGTCCCACACTAAGGCGCATCATAAAACGATCCAACTGGGCCTCTGGCAAAGGGAACGTACCTGCTGTTTCCACCGGATTCTGGGTAGCAATAACAAAAAACGGCTCCGCAAGCTTAAACCTTTCCCCGTCAGCCGTAACCTGCCTCTCCTCCATACATTCCAGCAGTCCCGACTGGGTTCTGGGAGTCGCCCGGTTAATCTCGTCCGCCAGAAGGACATTGGTAAATACCGGGCCTTTTCGCATGTCAAATTCCCCTGTTTTTCTGTTAAACACATGCATACCTGTCACATCCCCTGGAAGCAGATCCGGGGTGAACTGAATACGGGAAAACCTTCCGTCCAGTGAAGCCGCCAGAGATTTCGCCATCTTCGTCTTCCCTGTCCCCGGCATATCCTCAAGAAGCACATGGCCGTCCGCTAAAAGGGCCGTCACAAGAAGTCCTATGGTATGCTCCTTCCCCACAATAACCCGGCCTATATTATGTACAAGATTTTTCCCGATTTCCTCCACCTGTTTTATATCCATCATCCATTTCTCCTTCCCATTCCCTGCGTCCCTTTTCTTCAGGCGCCTTAATGCTTTGCAACTGTCTGGGCCATTGCGGTGTCCTCTAAAGGCGACAAAAGGCATATACTTTCATATACGCCTTTTATCTGTGCACCTTTTATATTATTTAATTACATGAATACGGGCAAGCGCTCTCTGCAGTGCCGTCTCTGCACGCAGGACATCCGTCTCCGGCGTCTTACTGCGGAGCCTTTCCTCGGCACGCTCTTTCGCTGCCTCGGCACGGCCTGCATCAATTTCTCCCGGCCACTCGATAATTTCCGCAAGAATCACAACCTCATCCTGCAGAATTTCAGCGAATCCAGCATGGAGAGCAGCCTCTTTCGTCCCGCCTTCTTCCGTAATAGTCAGAATACCCGGACTTACAATCACCGTAGTGGGCACATGCTGCTTATAAATACCGATTTCGCCTTCCGTGGTATTGAACTCCACCATGGAAGCCTCTCCCTCATAAAACACACGGTCAGGAGTTATAATCCTCAAAGTAAATAAATTGTTGTCTGCCATATGCTTTCCCCCCGTAATTATTTCACGCGGGCAAGCACGTCATCAATACTTCCGGCATTTAAGAAATAGCTTTCAGGTATGTCGTCATGTTTCCCTTCCAGAATTTCCTTAAATCCGCGGATAGTCTCGTTAATGGGAACATATTTACCCTCTAATCCGGTGAACTGTCCTGCCACGAAGAAAGGCTGGGATAAGAATCTCTGCACCTTCCTTGCACGGGAAACTACTAATTTATCGCTCTCTGACAATTCGTCCATACCAAGGATTGCAATGATATCCTGCAGTTCCTTGTATTTCTGGAGGATTTCCTGTACGCCTCTGGCTGTCTGGTAATGATCCTCACCCAAAATCCTGGGATCCAGAATTCTGGATGTTGACTCAAGAGGATCTACCGCAGGATAAATACCAAGTTCCACGATAGATCTGGAAAGCACTGTGGTTGCATCCAGATGGGCAAATGTTGTAGCAGGCGCCGGGTCTGTCAGGTCATCCGCGGGCACATAAACAGCCTGTACGGAAGTGATGGAACCGTTCTTTGTGGAAGTGATACGCTCCTGCAATGCACCCATCTCCGTCTGCAGTGTCGGCTGGTAGCCTACTGCTGAAGGCATACGTCCAAGCAGGGCGGAAACCTCTGAACCTGCCTGTGTGAAACGGAAAATGTTGTCAATAAAGAGCAGCACATCCTTTCCGCCTTTGTCACGGAAATACTCTGCCATGGTCAGGCCCGAAAGACCTACCCTCATTCTGGCTCCGGGGGGCTCGTTCATCTGTCCGAACACCATGGTGGTCTTGTCAATAACGCCGGACTCAATCATTTCATGGTAAAGGTCATTTCCCTCCCTGGTTCTCTCGCCAACTCCGGTAAATACGGAATATCCGCCGTGCTCTGTTGCAATATTTCTGATAAGTTCCTGAATCAGGACGGTTTTGCCTACTCCGGCTCCTCCGAACAGACCGATTTTACCACCCTTCTGGTAAGGGCACAAAAGGTCTACTACCTTGATTCCGGTTTCCAGCAGTTCCTGCTGGGTGGACTGCTCCACAAATTCAGGGGCAGGCCTGTGTATGGGTTCATAAGATACTCCTTCCGGAGCAGGTTTATTATCAATCGGCGCCCCTAAGACATTGAACATACGTCCAAGGGTATTTTCGCCAACCGGTACGCTGATAGGCGCGCCCGTGGCGATTGCCTCCATTCCTCTAACTAATCCGTCGGTAGAACCCATGGCAATACATCTGACCGTATCATCACCCAGATGCTGTGCTACCTCAACAATTAACTCACCGCCGTCCTTTAAAGGAATCTTGATGGCTTCATTAATCTCCGGCAGTCTGCCGTCGGTAAATTTAATATCCAGAACGGCACTGATAATCTGTGTAATTTTTCCCGAGCAGGTTTCCCTGCCCGTTTTTATATCTGCCATTTTTCCTCCATTCCTGCCCGGCAGGATCCGCCGGGCGTGTTTCCTTCATTTCTGCACTGTCCCATGTAGCTTTAAGATATTGCATTCGCACCTGCAATAATCTCCGTCAGTTCCTGTGTAATGGAACCCTGGCGCGCCCTGTTGTACATCAGTGTCAGATGGTCTATCATTTCTTCTGCATTGCTGGTAGCCGAATCCATTGCCTGCATTCTGGCTCCGTTTTCACTGGCTACCGCTTCAATCATACCGCCATAAATCAGACTGGTTATATATTTGGGTATGAGCAGATTTAAAGCTTCTTCGTCCTCAGGCTCAAAGTTCATGGGCGCCCTGCTGCTCTGCGCATCTTCTCCGCTTCCCTCCGGGGCTTCTTCCCCGTTTATCTCCACAGGGAGAAGTTTCAACAGGGTAGGCACATGGACTACCGTATTTTTAAATGCGGTGTAAGCGAGGTAAATCTCGCTGATTTCACCTTTGGAAAAAGCTTCCAGCACTTCCTTGCAGATTGCCATAGCGTCCACATAAACAGGCTCATCAATTATGTCGGAATAATCCGCCTTAATCTCATACTGCCTTTGCAGCGCTTCTTTTCCCTTTTTGCCGATTGCATAAACCGCCAGGTCTTCTTCCGCCAGTTCTCCTCTTGTAATCAGCTTGACTACATTGGAGTTATAGCCGCCTGCCAGCCCTCTGTTGGATGTAATCACAATCACTGCCTTCTTGCCTGACGCACCGGATTTCAGATACTTGTGATCCAGATTCTTTGTCCTTTTTAAAATAGAGCTGACTGTATCGTACATACAGTGGAAATAATTCCCGGATTTTTCTGCATTCTGCTTTGCTCTTTGCAGCTTAACAGTGGAAACAAGCTTCATGGCCTTGGTAATCTGCTGGGTGCTCTGAATACTGCCCTTACGCCTTTTTATGTCTCTCATTGAAGCCATAATGTCACCTTATCCTTATCTTTTTCCTTAAGGAAAAGCCCGTCGGGCCTCCCTTACTTTAAAAACGCTGCCTTGAACTCGCCAATTGCCTTCTTTAAGGTTTCTTCCGTTACTTCAGAAATTACCTTCTCCTGGGCAATGGATCTCGGGATTTCAGGATACTTGGTATCAAGGAATTCAAAGAATTCACTTTCAAACCTTGTAATGTCCTCTGTAGGCACATCAAGCAGATATTTATTCGTAGCCGCATAAATAATGATTACCTGATACTGTACAGGCATGGGTTTATATTGTGGCTGCTTTAAGATTTCCTTAATCCTTTCGCCCTGTGCCAGCTTTTCCTTGGTGTCGGCGTCAAGTTCAGAGCCGAACTGGGAAAAGGCTGCCAGTTCACGGTACTGTGCCAGTTCCACACGGATAGGCGCAGCAATTTTCTTCATAGCCTTAATCTGGGCCGCACCACCAACACGGGATACGGACAAACCTGCATTTACGGCAGGGCGGAAACCTGAGTTGAACATTTCTGTCTCCAGATAAATCTGGCCGTCTGTAATAGAAATAACATTGGTAGGAATATAGGCGGATACGTCTCCTGCCTGTGTTTCAATAATCGGAAGCGCCGTAAGGGAGCCGCCGCCATATTGTTCATCCATTCTTGCTGCACGTTCCAGAAGTCTTGAATGGAGATAAAATACATCGCCCGGGTATGCCTCACGCCCTGGGGGACGTTTCAAAAGCAGGGAAAGGGTACGGTATGCCGTTGCATGTTTACTCAAGTCATCGTAAACAACAAGCACATCCTCGCCGTTTTCCATCCATTCCTCGCCGATAGCGCATCCTGAATAAGGCGCAATATACTGCAGCGGCGCAAGTTCGCTGGCTGTTGCCGCCACTACGGTAGTATAAGCCATTGCGCCGGACTCTTCAAGCGTGTTCACAATGGAAGCCACGGTAGAAGCCTTCTGTCCGATGGCAACATATATGCACTTTACGCCCTGCCCTTTCTGGTTAATGATTGTGTCAATGGCGATAGCCGTCTTACCTGTCTGTCTGTCGCCGATTATAAGTTCACGCTGCCCTCTTCCAATCGGCACCATGGAGTCAATTGCCTTGATACCTGTCTGTAACGGCGTATCTACTGACTTTCTGGTAATAACGCCTGAGGCAACTCTTTCTATTTTACGATATTTATCTGTCTGTATGGGCCCTTTCCCATCGATAGGCTGCCCAAGAGCATTCACTACACGTCCTGACATGGCATCGCCTACAGGAACCTCAACCACACGCCCAGTCGTCTTGACTGTATCGCCCTCGTTGATATTCTTCTGGTTTCCAAGAAGCACCGCACCTACGTTGTCTTCTTCCAGGTTCAGCACCATTCCGTATACTTCCCCGGGAAATTCCAGAAGTTCTCCCTGCATTGCGTTTTCCAGACCATGTACACGGGCAATACCGTCGGCAACCTGAATAACCGTACCGACGTCTGAAACTTCAAGCTCTGAAGCATATCTTTTAATCTGCTCTTTAATGACAGAGCTGATTTCTTCCGGTCTTAAATTCATGGTTCTTACGCACCTTTCTTTCTTGTTGCTCTTCCTATATTTGAGTTTTAAGCAGTTCCCGCTGCATTTTAAACAGCTTGCTCCTTACACTGCTGTCCACTACCCTGTCTCCAATACGGATGACCATGCCTCCGATCAGGTCTTCCTCCACCTGATAATGCATTTCCATCTTTTTAAAGGATGTGGTAGAGAGCAGTTTGTCTTCTATCTCTTTCTTTTTGGCTTCGCTCAAAGCAACCGCCGTGGTTACATAGGCAACTCCTACCCCTTTAAGCTGCTTCACCTCACCAACAAAGTAATCCAGAATGGCGTCTATATCCCCATATCTGTCCTTACTCACAATGAGATGCAGAAATCCAAGAAGCTGCCTGGAGATACGCCCCTCAAAAACCTTTTCAAGGACTTCAAGCTTTTCTTCCTTCAGAATCTTGGGATGATTCATCAGCTTCCCAAAGTCCGGATTTTCATCAAGCAGCGTTTTAAGGGTGATGACTTCACCTAAAAAATCATCCTCCCTGCCTTCTTCCACAGCAAGCTCAAACAAAGCCTCTCCATATGTTGCTCCAATTAGCTTTGCCATGTGCTCTCACCTATTTCCTTTAACGTTTCATTTACCAGGCTTTCCTGTACGGCTGTATCAATAGATGCTTTAACCACCTTGCCGGCCATCATGGATGCAAGCACTACCATCTCACGTTTCACATCGTCTGCCGCTTTCTGCTTCTCAAGTTCGGCTTCCACTCTGGCCCTCTCAATAATCCTTGCGGCTTCTTCCTTTGCTTCGGCCACAATCTTATTCTCATTCTCCAGCGCACGTTTTCTGGCATCGCTTAAAATTTCTTCCGCTTCCCTGTCGATGTTCTTAAGCTTTTCCTCATACTGAAGTTTAAGCCCCGCCGCATCTTCTTTATCCTTAGCTGCATTATCCAGCTCATCCTTTATCTTCTTCTGCCTTTTGGCAAGCATCTCCCTTACAGGGTTAAACAGAA
Source organism: uncultured bacterium (assembly GCA_947177425.1). Classification (GTDB taxonomy): domain Bacteria; phylum Bacillota; class Clostridia; order Lachnospirales; family Lachnospiraceae; genus Suilimivivens. The sequence goes on along the minus strand of CAMWUN010000031.1, from coordinate 14,580 downwards.
AATAAGATGCCACAAGAAAAAGCGTAAAAATAGCAATAATCATGAGCGTGGCATCAGCCAGAAGCTGCAGGTCAAGGTCAAACAATCTGGGTTCCATCCGTAAACCTCCTTTCTCTCCCTATTGTCATTCAGACTGCCCTCTCATTCCCGTCAGAAGGATATCCCTCCCAGACGGCCAGGATTTTCCTAGTTTTACTGGGCAGCTCCCATAAGAGGTCTTACGAATAACAGCAGAATTGCAACAAGCAGACCATAAAGACCTGTTGTCTCCGCAACTGCCTGCCCCAGAAGCATGGTAGATGTAATATCAGATTTCGCGCCCGGGTTTCTTCCAACTGCTGCAGCCGCATGGCCTGCTGCAATACCCTGTCCGACACCAGGTCCGATACCGGCGATAACTGCCAGACCTGCACCAATTGCTGAGCAACCTAAGATAAAGTTTGAATTAAAATCCATTTTTGTTTCCTCCTTATGCTTTTTGCTATGCATTTATTTGCATATACATTACTATCAATTTTTAAATGCCTGTTTCATTTCTTATGCCTGTTCCTGCGCATCCCCGCGCATCAATGCCTCCCTGTCAGTCTCCTGTATTACATGCGTCTGTAATGTACGTCATGGTAAGCATACAGAATACATAGGTCTGGATTGCACCCGAAAACAGGTCAAAATACACATGCAGCGCCGCCGGCCAAACAAGAGCAACCTTGCTGAGCAGTGCATATATCAGCGCCATAATCGCTGTTCCCGACAAAATATTGGCAAACAGACGCAGCGAGAGCGAAACCGGAACCGCCAGATCACTTATAATATTGATCGGCGCCCAAATCGGCCACGGCTCACACAGTCCCTTAAGTACGCCAGATACTTTCTGGTACTTGAACTTATTAAAGTGAATCAGGGTAAACGTGATGATCCCCAGCGCAAATGTAACGCCATAATCCGCTGTGGGAGGCCGCAGTCCCAGCAGGCCGGAAATATTGCTGATAAAAATAAATATGAAAATCGTCCCGATATAATTTCGGAACCTGACTGCCTGTTTTCCCATTACGCCGCCGACCATTCCGTCCAGCATCTCGACAATCAGTTCCACCACATTCTGAAATGCTCCCGGAACTTCCGTGGCATGCTTTACTGCCCGGTTTGCCGCAATACAGAAGCCGATAACAATCAGCATGACGATTAGAACGCACACATGGGTCGTGGTTATCCATACCGTCTGGCCAAACAGTTCATAGGAAAAGACTCCATGAATCATAAAGTCCACTTCCGTGCTCTGGGATAATAAAATTCCCTGTCCCATACCTTCACCTCCTTACTTATCCTGCTGTAATGCAGGTTCTTCTATCAGCGGAGGGAGAATCTCCTCTCCGTATATTGATGTGCTGATTTTTTTGGTGATAAAGTGCATATATGCAGACGCCTTGAGCCCCATGATACCCAGAAACGCGGAAAGAGGATTCATCCTGCCGCTTATGGCAATCAGAATAAGCGCCACTGTAATGAACATGTACCGCAGTATATTGTGCATGCTCATGGTTTTGACAGCCTGGTTTTCTCCCAGATCAAGCGCTTTATCCAGCGACCACCACATATGGAATGCACTCACAGCCGCTATCAGGATTCCCAGCCAGAGTCCAAGACTGTATCCAGTCCTGTCTTCTACCAGAAATACCAAAAGCTGGCATAGTGCCCCAAACATGAGAATCCCTGTTTCAAGCTCAAACAGAGTCCTGTTTATCCTGATAATCTTTCCCTTCATCTGCACCTCTCCTGTTCCTTCTGCTTTTGTGAAGATAAGCTGACTGCTCACTTTCACTCATAAATATTCCTCTGGCAAAACGGTAGACATTATACCCTCCCGCTACCGCTCCCACAAAAAACAGGATAACTACCCAGAATTCAGTTCCCAGTTTCCCGTCAAGAAATATTCCCAGAAAGGAACAAATAAAAACAGGGACCAGCATATTGATTCCGAACTGACCTATCATCGTTAAAGCCTGATAAACCTTCCGATTGAACTTCATATGCCTCTCCCTTTCAAAGTGCTTTATCTCCTACTTACACTCAACTATGATTATACATACTTTTTTGGCTTCTGTCTAGGCAAGAAACATGAAAACCTTATAAATAATTAACAAAAATTTTATACATTTTTACTACTGTTACATGAATCAAATTCGTTGACTTTCCTTCAGATTAATAGTAGTATTTTCCATAAAACAACTACAAAAAACATTCTTTTTCCGGCAAAGGAGGCTGTATGACAAACCCCATTTTATACCGCAGACGCATCATCCCGGAAGAATGTGTCCTTCTTAAAGATGACATCATTCTCTCCTGCGACGAAAAACATATTATCACTTCGTGGAAAGCCCTCCATCCCAAAAAAGACCTCCACCACGGCAGTTCCTGCTATTTCCTGAAGGAAGGTTTCAAGATAAGCAAATTCTGCCGTGAAAGCGGAAGCCTTCTGTACTGGTATTGCGATATTGTGGATTTTGACTACCACTCCTCCGACAATACGATGATTGTCACGGACCTGCTGGCCGACGTAATCATTTATCCTGACGGTTTTGTAAAAGTCGTGGATCTGGACGAGCTGGTGACAGCCCTGGAATCCCGTTCCATTTCACTGGACACATTAAAATCCAGTCTGCTCCGCCTCAATAAATTACTGCAGATTATTTATTCCGGCGGCTTTGATGCGCTGAAGTCCTATATAGACCAGCCGTCTTCCACTTTTTAGTAAAAGATATGGCCTCCAATCTGGGTGCCGGATAATCCTTCAATGGGCGTTCTGAAAAACAGACAGTTGCCCACAGTTGTGGTTCCGGACATGGCCGCGTCCGCAGCGCTGTAACATGCCTGAGTGGCATGATTTTCCGCCAGGGCAAGGGCAAGCCGCCCGCTGGCTACAGGGGAGAACTGCTTATTCTGGTAGATAACCCCCACCACCGTATCCGGGAATACAGAACTCATAACCCGGTTCATGACCACGGCGCCCACTGCCACCTGGCCTTCATAAGGCTGGTTTCCCGCCTCGCAGTATATCAGATTCGCCAACAGGTACCTGTCTCCGTCTGCAAAAGAAATTTCCGAAATATCCCTCCATGCAGACTGGGCTGCCAGACGGGACAGCCGCCTTTCTTCCTCCAACTGCTTCTGCAATTCTTCAATACTGTTGTTCTGTTCTGCAAGCTGGCGCTCATATTCTATCATTTCGGCTTCCGTCCGGGAAATTTCGTTCTGGTAGCTGGAAATTTTGCCGGAAGTCTGGCTCACAAGGCCCGCCACGCGGCTCTGCTCCGCTTCCACTGTAACTTTCAGCGCATCCAGTTCCTTCTTTTCCTGCTCAAGGCGCGCCTCGGTGTCTTCCACATTCTGCCTGATGGCTTTAAATTCTTCTAATTTATTCCTGTCATATGCCGACAACTGTTCAATATAATCCTGCCTGTTCAGCAGATCCGAAAAGCTTACCGCCCCAAAAAGCGCCTCCAGCAGCACATGGTCGCCTCTCTCATACATAAACTGTATCCGCTTCTTCATGGCTTCATACTGTTCTTCTTCTATCCTCTTTGCCTCCGCAAGTTCCTCCTGGGTCTTTTCAATCTCTTCGTTTTTAAGAACAATCTTGTCTTCCAGTTCCGCCAGGTTATTGCTTACTTCCGTCAAATCCGCGTTCAGGTTATTGAGCTGGCCCTTAAGTCCTTCCGTGGTCTGGTTTAAATCCTCCAGTTCATCCTTCCTCTCGCTGATTTCATTTTCCGTCTTTTCTTTTTCTTCCTTCTGTTGGTTGATTTTCTGCTCTAACTCCGATATCTTATCGGCATATGCAGTTATGGGAAAAGCACCTAAGAAAAGAACTGCCGCCACTACTGCAGCAATGTTCTTTTTTCCTGCCTTTCTCATCTCTTTCACCCGCCTTTACCTCAATAATTAATTCCGTACCTTACAGCTTCCGGTCAGCCGTTTTCTATTTTGCCGACCCTGCGCATATGCTTCTCTTCCCCGGAAAACTCTGTATCCAGAAAGACATCCACAATTTCAAGGGCCAGATTCCCTCCGGTTATTTCACCACCAAGGGCAAGCATATTTGCATCATTGTGGAGCCTCGTCATCTTTGCAAGATAGGGGTCGGTACAGAGTGCGCAGCGCACGCCGGGAACTTTGTTTGCCGCAATGGAAATGCCAATTCCCGTGGTACACACCACAATTCCCCTGTCACACTCCCCGGATGCCACGGCCTTTGCCGCCGCTTTCCCGAAATCCGGGTAATCACAGGATTTCCTGTCAAAACATCCAAAATCTTTACAGGCAATCCCTCTTTCCTTCAAATGCTCCATAACTCTGCATTTCAAATCATATCCCCCATGGTCGCTTCCCAACGCTATCATTTTTCTGCCTCCCTTTCCCTGTTTCACTGCCTTATCACCTGATGCCCGGCTGCCTTAAGGAGCCTGTTCATAATGGCCTGTCCCACACCCCTGGCATCAAAACTTTCTGCATATATAAACTGTATCTCTTCCTCATCAAATTCCCGCAGTATTTGGAATAAATGCTTCGCTATTGTCTCCTCATCGCTGCGTCTGCCCAGACTCTTGACGCTGTCCGCCTGATAAAGCGCCGCCGTCTCGTCTGTGGCAATGACGCCGGTTCTCTCCCCTGCCTGCCTGTGGGCTTTTAACCTGCTGTTAATGCAGGCCGCCGCCTTTTCCTGCATTCCTTCCACAATCACAAGGCTGCCTCTGGGAGCATAATGCCTGTATTTCATGCCGGGCGCTTTGGGCGCCCCTGCCGCATCCCCGCCCAGAATCGTCCCGTCCACTGCCACCCCGCTTACCGCATCCTCCAGCATTTCCCGGGTAACATATCCGGGTCTTAAAATCACCGGCCCGTCCCCGGTCAGGTCAACTATTGTGGATTCCAGCCCGATATCCGCCTCTCCGCCGTCTATAATCATGTCGATCCGGCCATCCATGTCTTCAATCACATGCTTTGCCATGGTGGGGCTTGGCCGCCCTGAGAGATTTGCACTGGGAGCAGCAACATAGCCTCCGGCTGCTTCTATCAACGCCCTTGCCGCCTTGTTAGAAGGCATTCTCACCGCCACTGTAGCAAGGCCCCCCGTGGTTTCCAAAGGCACACAGTCCGCTTTCTCAAAAATCATGGTAAGAGGTCCCGGCCAGTAAAGCCCGGCCAGTTTGTAAGCTTCCTCCGGTATCCTCTTTACGATCCGGGGCAGATATTCCATCCCCGCAATATGGATAATCAGCGGATTATCTGAAGGTCTTCCTTTCGCAGCATAAATTTTCCCTGATGATGCGCCGTTTAACGCATCCCCCCCAAGACCGTACACCGTCTCCGTGGGAAAAGCCACCAGACCGCCGGCTTTTATAATTTCCCCCGCCTCCCGTATAATCTCCATGTCTATATTTTTTTCTTCTACCTGGACTATTCTTGTTTTCATTTCCGCACTTTCCCATATGCCGCCGGCATAACGGCGGCTTCCACATCTTTTACTCTATCACACTTTCCCTTATTTGACTACCTTTATTACGCATTACCGTCTCCAAATCAGTAACCCTTTAGGTCAAGAAGCAGAAATATTGTCGTCTGAACAGTTGTACGCTTCTACAATGTACTAATATATTTCATAATTCCCATATGGATGTTCCAGGCCATTTTCTCCTGATAAAGCGGTGAGGACAGTTCCTCCGCCTCCTCCCTGTTGGACAGGAAACCGCATTCTACTATGGCAATCGGCTTAGAAGTCTTTTTCAGCAGGAAATAGCTGTCATTCCCTTTGGCCTGCCGTGTATTCTCCGAATCCAGTTTCCGCAGCTGCTCCTGAAGTATTTCCGCCAGTTCTTTACTTTTCTCGCTGGTAGAATAATAAAAAACCTGCGCCCCTTTGACGTACTCTTCATGATAACTGTTCTGGTGGATGCTTACCACAAGAGCCGGATTGGCGTTTTCAATAATTTCCAGCCTTCTTTTCATATCCTGTACCTTTTTATTGGAAGCATTTTCGTCATACAGGCCGCCATCCCCCTCCCGGGTCATCACCACCTCGATACCCTCCGCCTGCAGAAACTGCTTAAGGCTCTGGGCTATTTTCAGATTAATATCCTTTTCAAGCTGGTTGTTGACGCCCACTTTGCCAGGATCCGCTCCCCCATGTCCGGCATCAATCACCACACATATCTTTTCCTTCTCCTTCACCTGCACAGAACTTACATAAACAGCTCCTTCTCTCGCCACCACAAACATGGAAAACATCAATATCCCTACCATTACCAGTTTCAAAACCCTGTTCTGATTACTTGTCACGCTTTGCCCCATTCATAATAAGCTTTCAACTAAATGTATGAAAAATAAGCTGCAGGTATACCCCACAGCTTATCCTCAATTTCCCTTAAGCGTGATTCCACACAGGCTATCTGTTCAGATATACCTCAATTACATCCCACACTGACGGCCTTTCAAATCCAAGTCTCCAGCCTGCAACTCCGCCGATACCATATTTTTCCATAATATTCAGCTTGACTTCAATGGATTTTTCATCCTCCAGCCATACCTGATAGAGACTTGCGCCGTCTGTATACTCGCCATAATTCTGGCAGGTTTCCTCATTCCATTCCACTGCAACATTATGGGCATTTACCCATTGCTGGGCCGCATCCATACCCACCGCCTGGCTGCCAAGTTCTCCATTGGAAGTTTCCCAGATTCTGGTATAAAAAGGAATTGCGTTGATTACTTTATTGGCAGGCACCTGCTCTACCGTCTTTTCGATTCCTTCCTCCACAAAGTTAATGGACGCCACGCTTCCTGCCTCCGGGCTTCCCGCATAATGTTCATCATAGCCCATGATAATCACGTAATCGGCCACCACCCCCTGCTCCGCCCTGTCATAATGGTCAGTGTATCCGGTGGGCACATAGTTGTCCACTGACAGGACAATGCCGTTTGCCCGGCAGGGAATGGACAATTCCCTGATAAACTCTATATAATGCTCGCCGCAGTCCATGCTGATCTGCTCAAAATCCACATTTATTCCGTCAATTCCACAGGCAAGGACTTCATTTACAAGGCCGTCAATCAGCTTTGCCCTTGTGGCCGTAGAAGAAAGAATGGCAAACATGTCAATACTGTCTTTATATTCAATATTTTCCACCAGCGCCCAGACTTCAAGTCCCATGCTGTGAGCCTTGTCCACATACCCCTGGCTTGCAAAGCTGGTAAAATTTCCTTCGCTGTCGCTTAATTTGAACCAGGTAGGGGATATGACATTCAGCCCTTTGGTATTTGCAACAGCTTCATTCAGGGTATCGTTTCCTGCAGGCCCGGCCACCACATGCCATCCAAGGTTGATTTTGTAATCCCTGGTCTGGCTGGTATACTCTGGCTCCTCATAATCTTCCACCGGAATAGGCAGTTCTGATTTTATATTGGAAAGCCGCTTGTTTTCCACATATCCCACAACAGCATCCTGGGTTTTGACCTTACTCCAGTTTTCCATCTGTTCCAGGACGATTACCCTGTCTCCTGCCTTAAGATCCTCAAGTATCTCGCTCTTTACGCCTCCTAAAACCCTGACGGCTGTGTCTTTTGCTATATCGGCCACCTGTCTCTCATCCCACTGGGTATAGATTTGGAGACGGTCAGGCTCTGTAAACCCTTCATAGGAAAAATTAGCATACTGCTTTACATAATCCAGTGCAATGTATAAAGTTTCCCCTTCATATCTGGCAGGCACGCAGGAAAATGTCGCCGTGCCGTCTTTGCCGCTTACCTCGCTGCTTCCAATGACATTCCTCACAATATCGTCAGGAAGTGTATAGAGTAAAAGCCCTTCACCTTTATCTTCATAAAAACGGTCGTTAAAGTATTTGTGAACCGTGTTAATATCCAAATAATATACCCCGTCAAAAAGTTTTGCCCTCTCTTCAATCAGTTCATCCTGCAGCATAATTGCCACATCCGCTTCCCCCTGCATATTAAAATATGCCGAAAGATCCGCACGTTCTTTCGTATACGAATACTTCTCCAGAATCATTGTTCCAATGCTCACGCCCCCGATTACTATAATAAGGACGACTGCTATTAAAACAGGTAGTATTTTTTTCTTCATCCCGTAACCTCCAATCGCCCTATATTATAGCAGACTATTCCTATACCGTCATTATCAATTTTGACTTTTTCTAACATTTTATGCAGCAGTTGTTACTGTTCACACAGACCTGCGCATTTACTGCGCTGGTCGTAAGAAAGTGATTCGAGAGTGCAAAAATCCCATTGCCGAAGGCAATTTTCGATGGATTTCTGCATGTTACTGGTCACGGAGTGAACAGTAACCAGCAGTTCAGACAAGCTGGTCTGTTACCATTTTGTTCCTATTAATAAATACATGATTTTTTATATTTCCGGCGGATTGCCCTTTTCAATGCAATTTGTATCTTGTACAAGGGAATTTCTGTCATTTTAGACAATGGGGCTTCCCGCCGGAAATCTGACAGGGGCAATATTTAATGGAAGGATATCCTGTCATACCGGATTTCCTTTACCTTTCCATCCTCGTCCGTCACATAATCAGGCATATATACCGTATCTTCATTTACACACTTTCTCACAATATATTCCGTAGTGGACGGAAGGCCATTTAAGTACAGCTTTATGCCGTTTTTTTCCAGTTTTTCCAACTGTGACTTCAGCAGGCTGAAATTTGTTTTGTTATTAGAAGCCATACAATCTCCCATCTGTCCCGGATTTATTCATTGACAATTTCCAAAAGGATTCCGTGATATGTCATGTCAAAGAGATAAATTAATCCTGGAACTGATTATAGTTTTCTTATTAATGACGATAATAAAAACAGGTAAGATGCCGGATACGTATCTAACTAACTAAAAAACTACCGCTGCGAACTTCCGATGGTTTGAATTATAACAGTGAAAATCTGTAGAATATTCGCGACAAGCACAAAGCCTGTAAGACGTCCCTTCATTCATAAAAAATAATATACTGGAATAAATCATAGAATAAATCAGCAGAGCCCGAAGACCCGAAGGGAAAAGATGAAGCTTAAAAACCAAGCTTCCAGTGATTCAATTTGCTTAGATTCGTGAAAAAAATTCTTAAGTTATGCCTCCTTGCCGATACATGATTTATCCGGAAGCATCTCACGGGAATAATTATAGTGGTTATTGCCAAATTTTGCAAGTAGCATTTTGAATTTTTTATATATTTTTAACAAATAATGTATAATTTCCTAGAATATGGTCATTTTATTAAATTTTTTTAAACTGTTTTTTTGTCCTATTGACTTAAATTCGCTCAAAGTATAATATATTTTTAAGTGATTGTATGTGTCACCAAATGGCAGGATAACAGTATCTTAATAGTGAGGATGTGATAATATTATGAAAATAGAAAAAGTGAATGATCATCAGATTCGCTGTACTCTGACCAGAGAGGATCTGGCCGACAGAGAATTAAAGCTCAGTGAACTTGCTTATGGTACCGAAAAAGCCAAAGATTTATTTCGTGACATGATGCAGCAGGCATCCTTTGAATTTGGATTTGAAGCGGAAGATATTCCATTAATGATAGAAGCAATTCCCTTAAATTCAGAGTGCATCGTTCTGATTATTACTAAAGTTGAAGACCCTGACGAACTTGACACCCGTTTTTCAAAGTTTGCGCCATCTGTCCACGAGGACGACAGTACTTTAGACGATGTGCTGGACACCATTGCAGAAGGGGCGGACGATGTCCTTGATCTTTTCAAGAAACTCCAGGGCAGCAAAGCCGGAAACGCCTCCCCGGAAGATCATTCCCAGAACGGGGGCAGCAATACCGACATCGAAGAAGCCAAGCGCTCTTTCAAAAACGCCCTGCAGAAAAAGCTTGCCGACACCGCAGCTTCCATGGAACTTACCAGGCTTTATTCCTTTAACAGCCTTCGGGAAGTGACCGGATCGGCGCACATCCTGTCCGGCTTTTACTCCGGTACAAATTCCTTGTATAAGCAGAAAGACGGTTCCTTCCTGCTGGTTCTTTCCAAGAGCAGTCATACACCTGTTGAATTCAACAAGATATGCAATATCCTTTCAGAATACGGCGCCAGTGTCAAATCAGTGCCGGCCTCAGAAGCTTATCTGGAAGAACACTTTGAACCAATCATCAAAAATACGGCACTTCAATCGCTGTCCTGCATTTAAAAATACTGGATATAAAAATGGACTGTCTTCGGACAGTTCATTTTTTTTCCAAAAACCATAAAAGAATATTGGCCGAAACACTTGGTTTTTGTCGATATTGATGATAAAATAAGTTGTTCAACTAATAAGAAAGGGGTTTGAGATTATGAAAAAATTCAAAAAAGGACTGATTGCCGGCGCATCCGTCCTGTCACTTTGCTTTCTGCTGATGCCCATGCTTACCCTTGCGGCAGAAGAAGAAGCAGCGCAGCCTTCCATGTACGCCACATTCTGGGCGCTGGTTCCTCCTGTGGTGGCTATCGTGCTTGCACTTATCACCAAAGAGGTTTACAGTTCTTTGTTTGTAGGAATACTGGTAGGCGGACTGTTCTACTCCGGTTTTTCCTTTGAAGGAACCATCACCCACATATTTAATGACGGTTTTGTCTCTGTACTCTCTGACAGCTATAATGTGGGTATTCTGATATTCCTGGTTATACTGGGAGCCATGGTAAGTCTGATGAACCGGGCGGGAGGCTCCGCCGCGTTCGGCCATTTCGCCAAGGAAAAGATCAAATCCAGAATCGGCGCGCAATTGGCAACAATCGCCCTGGGCGTCCTTATTTTTATAGACGACTATTTCAACTGTCTGACAGTGGGCAGCGTTATGAAGCCTGTAACCGATGAACACAAGGTTTCCCGTGCAAAGCTTGCGTATCTGATTGATGCCACTGCTGCTCCTATATGCATCATTGCCCCCATTTCTTCCTGGGCCGCTGCGGTATCCGGCTTTGTTGAAGGGGAAGACGGCTTTTCCATCTTTATCAGGGCAATTCCTTATAACTACTATGCCCTTCTTACTATTATTATGATGATTACCTTAGTTGTTCTGAATATAGATTTTGCTTCCATGCGCACCCACGAGGCAAACGCTTTAAAAGGCGACCTTTTCACCTCCGGCAGGGAAACCGCCTCCGAAGATGAAAAACCCAAAAATTCCAAGGGCAAAGTCATCGACCTGGTAATCCCTATTGCAGTTTTGATTGTCTGCTGTGTAATCGGCATGATTTATACCGGCGGATTTTTTGATGGCGAAAACTTTGTCACAGCATTTTCCAATTCCGATGCGTCTGTAGGGCTTGCGCTGGGCAGCATTTTTGCCATGATCATCACCATTATCATTTACTTAATCAGAAGAGTCCTTACTTTCAGCCAGTGCATGGAATGTCTCCCCGCAGGATTTAAGGCAATGGTGCCGGCAATCCTGATTCTCACATTTGCGTGGACATTAAAAGCCATGACCGACAGTTTAGGAGCCGCTGAATTCGTAGCCTCAGCCATGGAACAGAGCGCACAGGGACTTATGAATTTCCTGCCAGCAATTATTTTCCTGGTTGGATGCTTCCTTGCATTTTCCACCGGAACTTCATGGGGCACCTTTGGAATCCTTATTCCCATCGTGGTTGCGGTTTTTGCAAATTCCAACCCACAGCTTATGATTATATCCATCTCCGCCTGCATGGCAGGGGCTGTGTGCGGGGATCACTGCTCTCCCATTTCGGATACAACGATTATGGCCAGTGCAGGCGCCCAGTGCAACCATGTGAACCATGTCACCACCCAGCTTCCCTATGCGCTGTTAGTTGCCGCCGTTTCCTTCATCACTTATGTTATTGCAGGATTTGTGCAGAATCCATGGATACCCCTTCCAATCGGTATCGTGCTGCTGCTCATATGCCTGTTTGTCATCAAAGCGTCCGGCAGAGGACAGGATTAAACCATTCCGGCAGGCTCAGCCAGATATATTCCCTGTCTGTGCTGCCATGACAGTCCGCTTTCTGTCTTTATACAAAAATACAGCCCCCGGCTTTCCAAACATAAAAGGCCGGGGGCTTTTCAGCGGATTTTAAACCGCTGCAATCTTAGCCATCAAATCATCTATGTCCATACCATGAACCATAGCTGCTTCCTCAAGGCTCTCAGCCTGTGCGGAAGGGCATCCCAGACAGTGCATGCCTGCCTCCATGAGTATGGGCGCTATGTCAGGGTTGGTCCTTAAAATCTCGCCAATCGTCATGTCTTTGGTAATCTGTGCCATATGATACAACCTCCTTTTCGTATATAAACATTCGTCCAAACCGCACACTTTATTTCCTGTCTGCGTTTTATCCAGTATAATACTTTGCCCGCTTTCTGGCAATACTAAACATCTCCCGGATACAGAAAACAAGGCTGAACACTTTTTACAAAAAATTTATAAAATTTCCCTAAAATCCGTACTTTGTTCATAAAAAAGTACACACTTTGCCTTGACTGCCAACAAACATTTAACATATAATGAGGGTACGGTAATAGCATAATTTTTATGCACAAATATATCAAATAAATTTTATAGGAGGCTTACACGAAATGAGACCAGAATGGAAAGATTTTGTAGGCGGCAAGTGGGAGAACGAAGTTAACGTACGTGACTTTATCCAGAGAAACTATCATCCTTACGACGGGGATGAATCCTTCTTAGCCGAAGCTACACAGGACACAAAAGACTTATGGCAGATGGTACTTGATTTGCAGAAGAAAGAACGTGAGGCAGGCGGTGTTCTTGATATGGATACCAAAGTTGTATCTACAATCACATCACACGGCCCTGGTTACTTAGACAAGTCTAAGGAAAAAATCGTTGGTTTCCAGACAGATAAGCCCTTTAAGCGTTCTCTCCAGCCTTACGGCGGTATCAGAATGGCTGAAAAAGCTTGCGCTGACAATGGTTATGAAGTTGACCCTGAAATCAGCGAGTTCTTCTCAACACACAGAAAAACACACAATGCAGGATGTTTTGACGCTTACAATGCAGAGATGAGAGCATGCCGTTCCGCACATATCATTACAGGTCTTCCCGATGCTTACGGACGCGGACGTATTATCGGCGACTACAGACGTGTTGCTCTGTACGGTATTGACAGACTGATCGAGGACAAAATGGCACAGAAAGATTCCACAGGACGGGTTATGACTGACGACGTTATCCGTCTTCGCGAAGAACTTTCCGAGCAGATGGTTGCCCTCAAGATGATGAAGGAAATGGCTGCTTCCTATGGCTGCGATATTTCCAAACCTGCTACCAACGTAAAAGAAGCTATTCAGGCTACTTACTTTGGATACTTATGTTCAGTTAAAGAGCAGAACGGTGCAGCTATGTCCCTTGGACGTACCTCCACATTCCTTGACTGCTACGCAGAAAGAGATCTTGCAAACGGAACATTTACCGAACAGGAAATCCAGGAATTCGTTGACCACTTTATTATGAAGCTGCGCTGCGTAAAATTTGCACGTACTCCCGAGTACAACCAGATTTTTGCCGGCGACCCTGTATGGGTAACAGAATCTTTAGGCGGTGTCGGCGTTGACGGACGTCCCATGGTAACAAAGATGAGTTTCCGTTATCTGCATACATTAACCAACTTAGGACCCAGCCCTGAACCCAACTTAACAGTTCTCTGGTCCACAAGACTTCCTGAAAACTGGAAGAAATACTGTGCTAAGATGTCCATCCAGACCTCTTCCATCCAGTATGAGAACGATGACCTGATGAGAGTAACACACGGCGATGACTACGGTATCGCATGCTGCGTATCCTCCATGGTAATCGGTAAAGAAATGCAGTTCTTCGGCGCAAGAGCAAACCTTGCTAAATGTCTGCTTTACGCATTAAACGGCGGTGTTGACGAAGTCAGCAAGAAGCAGGTAGGGCCTAAGTACCGCCCTGTTGCAGGCGATGTTCTTGATTATGATGATGTATACAGCAAATTCATCGACATGATGGAATGGCAGGCAGACGTATATGTAAATACTCTGAATATCATCCACTATATGCATGACAAATATTGCTATGAGAGAGCAGAGATGGCTCTTCATGACAGAGATGTTAAGCGTTACTTCGCAACAGGTGTTGCAGGCCTTTCCATCGTAGCTGACTCCTTATCAGCTATCAAATATGCCAAGGTTGAAGTAGTAAGAGATGAAGACGGCATTATTGTAGACTTCAAGACAACAGGTGAATTCCCTAAATATGGTAATGACGATGACCGTGTAGACAGCATTGCACAGGATGTTGTACACAAATTCATGACTGCCATCAGAAGACACCACACATACAGGAATGGCGTTCCTACAACATCCATCCTTACCATTACATCCAATGTAACTTATGGTAAAGCAACAGGTAACACACCTGACGGACGTAAGAAAGGCCAGCCTTTTGCTCCCGGCGCTAACCCGATGCACGGACGTGATACCCACGGTGCAGTAGCTTCCTTATCTTCTGTATCCAAGCTTCCTTTCAATGATGCACAGGATGGTATTTCCAATACCTTCA
>CAMWUN010000030.1 GCA_947177425.1 uncultured bacterium | reverse complement strand
ATCACTTTCTTACGACCAGCGCAGTAAATGCGCAGGTCTGTGTGAACAGTAACTCTGGCGCGTATTTGTGGAAAATACGGGTGCCGGTATCTTGCATTTTATATACTACAGGGTTATAATGTTATCGTCATATGTCGGAAATGGAGGTGGATGCATGGCAAGACCAGTCCGGTGCAGGAGAATTTGCTTTGAGCCAAAGTATGACAGTTTTTCCCCATGCGGAATAGGGCAGGCTGAACAGGTTCTGCTGTCGGTGGATGAATTTGAAACTATCCGGCTGATTGATCATGAAAAAAGGACTCATGAGCAGTGTGCCAGGCAGATGGGGGTTTCCCGTACTACGGTTACGGAAATGTACGAAAAAGCAAGAAGTAAAATTGCGGATTGTCTTGTTGATGGTAAGACACTGTGTATTTCAGGTGGAAATTATGCGCTCTGTGACGGCTCAGCGTCGAAAGGCTGTGGAAAGAAATGTGACAGGGCGGATTATATGGCCGGAAGAGCGGCCGTTGACAGAAAGGAAGCAGAAACTATGAAAATTGCAGTCACCTATGAAAATGGAAATGTATTCCCGCATTTCGGGCATACAGGGCAGTTTAAGGTCTATGAAATCCTGGATGGAGAAGTCAGTGATGCGCAGGTGGTAGATACAGGCGGAAGCGGACACGGCGCTCTGGCAGGGATGCTTGCAGCCTTGCAGGTGGACACACTGATTTGCGGAGGGATTGGCGCAGGTGCGCAGACTGCGCTGGCGGAAGCCGGGATACAACTTTATGGCGGCGTATCCGGCAGTGCGGATGAAGCAGTGGATGCCCTGCTTGCCGGAAAGCTTAAGTTTGATCCCCATGTCCATTGCGACCATCACGGACACCATGGGGAGAGGCATCATCATGGAGAAGGGCATCACTGCAGAGAAAATAAAGACGGCTGTGCTGGAAATGGAGGTAAATGTTAATGGCCAGATATGAACTTACAAAGAAACTGGAAACAGGAAATGCAATTATTGACGGGGAGCACCGTGAACTGTTTGAGGCAGTAAACAAGCTGCTGGATGCATGCAGCAAGGGAGAAGGGCGCACTTCCATGGATGAAACAATTAAATTCCTGAATAGCTATGTGAATCAGCATTTTTCACATGAAGAGCAGCTTCAGCGGAAAAGCGGCTATCCTGACCTGGAGGCTCACAAAGCGTTTCATGAACAGTATAAGAAAACGCTTAAGGAAATTACAGCCGTAATATCGTCAGAAGGACCGACCATTGTGGCGCTTGGAAAACTCAATGGACATATCAGCGTTTTGGTTTCACATATCAGTACGGCGGATAAGAAGCTTGGTGAATTTTTAAACCGGGCATAGGTACACTGTTTCAGCGTCCGCAAGTGGATGCCCATGTGACAGATACATAAAATGGCAGTTGCATATGCCATTAAATTTCAATCATAACAGACAGATAAAAGGCGGGCCTGCTGGATTTTCAGTAAGCCGGCCTTTTTATTCCCGCGGGCAACGAGCCAAGTGGGCATGCTTGCATGAACATTTGGCGGCTGCCGCGGATTGTTGACCTGGCGGCGAAGAATACCGGAGTTTGTACTTGACAAAGTCCTTTCTAAAGAGTAAACTGAACATTGTTCATGTTGAAAAAGAAAGGGGCAGATCTTGAATACAGTTGTTACTTCCAAAGAAGCTATTTTAAATGTCAGCAGGGAACTGGTAAGGGAACAGGGCTGGGGGGCCTTAAACATCAGGGCGGTGGCTGGGGCGTGCGGCGTTTCCATTGGTTCAATCTATAATTATTTTGAATCCAAATCGGCATTGACCGCTGCGGTTGTGGAAAGTATATGGTATGATATTTTCCATTTCCCGGAAAATGAAAGTGCATTTGACAGTTTTGCAGGTTGTGTCGGGTGGGCTTTTGACAGCATGAAGAAGGGCGATGAAAAATACCCCGGATTTTTTACCTTACATTCCATGAGTTTCATGGGAGAGGAAAAATCAGGCGGGCAGAAGCTCATGGCGCAGGCATGGCGGCATATCAAGGACAGATTATATATGGTTCTGATAAGTGACAGGAATGTCCGCCCGGAAGTTTTTGATGAGGCTTTCACCCCGGAGAAGTTTGTGGAAATTATTTTCTCTCTGATAATTTCCGCGCTGCTGCAAAGAAATTACGATTGCAGCGGAATATTAGGGATGATTGGCAGGGTAATCTATTAAAGTAAAATTCCCGTAAAGATACGGGTATTTTTTTAAAAGAAAAGTGAACGATGTTCAGAAAGGGAAAATTTATGCAGGCTATTGTAGAAACAGTATTTGACACCGTATATTTGGTTTCCGTTATCACGATTGGAATTATTATGATTGTTAAAAGCGGCGGAAGGAGACAGTACCGTTTGTTTGGCATTATGGCGGTTGTGCTTGGGGCGGGGGATTCCTTTCATCTGGTTCCCCGTGCGCTGGCGCTGTGTACGACAGGATTGGAAAATTTCACTGGGGCCCTTGGAATAGGGAAATTTATCACATCCATAACCATGACGGTTTTTTATGTTATACTATATTATGTGTGGCGGGTCCGGTATGAAGTGAAAGGCCAGGGCGGCATAACCGCCGTCGTATATCTGCTGTCCGCCATGCGTATTATTTTATGCCTGTTTCCCCAGAATAAATGGCTGGAGGCGGACGCCCCGCTTTCCTGGGGGATTTACCGCAATATCCCTTTTGCATTGCTGGGGCTGGTGATTATCGTATTGTATTATAAATGCGCAAGGGAACGTGGGGACAATGCGTTTAAACATATGTGGCTGACCATCGTTCTCAGTTTTGGATTTTATATTCCGGTGGTGCTCTGGGCGGACGCAATTCCCATGATAGGGATGCTGATGATTCCGAAAACATGCGCATATGTGTGGACAGTGCTGATTGGCTTCCTTGCAATGAGAAGAGAACAGCAGGCGCAAACTTTTTGATATTGGAATCGGATAAGGAGATTAAGAAGATATGCCGTTAGTAAGCATTATTGTTCCGGTCTATAATGCGGAGAAGACTATTGAAAGATGTATAAACAGTATCCTGAATCAGGTATACAGGGATTTTGAACTGATACTGCTGGACGATGGAAGCACAGATGCGTCCGGGGAGGTCTGTGATGCCTATGCAGAAAAGGATAACCGCATCCGGGTGTTACACAAAGAAAACTCGGGAGTTTCCGATACCAGGAACCAGGGGATTGCCATGGCGGAGGGGGAATATTTGCAGTTCCTTGACAGTGATGACTGGATTACCCCGGAAGCAACAGGGCTTTTTGTGCGCACGGCTGC
Organism: uncultured bacterium; assembly: GCA_947177425.1. Classification (GTDB taxonomy): domain Bacteria; phylum Bacillota; class Clostridia; order Lachnospirales; family Lachnospiraceae; genus Suilimivivens. Next base: position 39,488 of record CAMWUN010000030.1, on the reverse strand, counting down.
AGAATATCAGTGCGATATGGTCATTGCAGACTTTTACAGAGTGGTCGGGGAACGTGTTTCGCAGAAGGGAAGCATCGAAGAAGAAGGGCTTATGGACAGGGCTGACTACGCCGGGAACATGATGCAGAAACCTGCGGATTTTTATTATGGCGTTCTTTGGAACAAATTTTATAAGCGCTCTATCATAGAAAAATATCAGTTGAAAATGGATATATCTATTAGCTGGTGTGAAGATTTTATGTTTAACATGGAATATGTGCGGCATGCGCATACGATTTATGCGCTGAAGGTACCGGTATATTACTATGTAAAGACAAAGGGCTCCCTGGTTTCCCAGGGGCTCAGCATGAAAAAGATTATCCAGATGAAGCGCACGGTTTTTGCCTATTACAATGATTTTTACAAGGATGTCTTTGACGATGCGGATTATGAAAAAAGAAGGGGGCAGGTGTACCGTTTCCTGTTTGATGCGGCCAGCGACGGGGCTGTATCGCCTTTAGGCATGCCGGGGAATTACAGGCTTGGGGATGAGCGGACCAGCGTAAGCGGGGGCGTACTGGAAGGCGAGGGAATCTTTTTTGACCTGTACAGGGAAAGGAAACTGCAGGAAAAGCTGTTTGACATCGTGGCTCTGCGGCATGACCTGACAACTGTGGACGTGAAACTTCTGCACTATTTAAGCCAGCCCCATGAAAACTGTACCTACAAGGAAATGGCGGACATTTTAAACATTTCCAGAAGAGCCTTGTCCGCGGCACTCCAGAGACTGCTTGCAAAAGGCATGATTGCAGTGCCTGAGAAGGAAAAGGACAGGGCAAAAATAAAAGGCGGAGCAAAGGAAAAGCGGCAGGAAGAAAAGAGAAGAACCAGGGCGAAAGAATATGTGACGGCACAGGAGGCGGAGCGGGTTCTGTCAGAGGCGCTGTATGTACTTTGCAATTTGGAACAGATTCAGTATGAAGGCTTTTCACAGGAGGAAATTGAACTGTATGAAAAGCTGAATGAGAAGCGCAACCGGAATATACGGGACGCATTGAAATCATGAATATCAGATTTGCTTCGTCCGGTAATCCGTGGGCGTCATTCCGGTAAATTTCTTAAACTGCCTCATAAAGTGCAAATCGCTTTCATAGCCGCAGAAGTCAGCAAGGCCGCTGACGCTCATGTTGCTGTTAGCCAGATAATACTTTGCCAGTTCCAGACGGGCGTTTATGATGTCCTGGCGGCAGGAGATACCGAAAAACTGCTTGTAAAGATGCTGGAAGTAGGACAGGCTTAAGCAGAGGGAGGCGGCAAGACCGGGCACGGTCCGGGAAGCGGCAGGATCATTGTATATCTGGGTGCGCAGTCTGGAAAAATCAGAATAATATTTCTGGGCGCCGGAAGGGCGGGAGCGCTTTTCCAGTTCTTCCTGTAAAGAATACAAGAAGATACGCATAAATGAATTTAGAATTTTTTCTTTGTGGGGAGATGAGCCATGACAGCAGTCTGACATCATCCGAACATATTCCGATAATTTATGAAAATCAAAAGGATACACAACCTGGCCAAGAGGAAGGCTGAGACTCTTCCAAAAGGCCAGGTCTTTTTCGTCGGGGACAAAGTGAATCCAGTCATCGTTGTAGCCTGCGGTATCACAGCCGTAATGAATATGGGTTCCGGGAGGAAAGATGATAAGCGCGTTGGGGTGTACCGTGTGGCGGCGTCCTTCCAGCATCACCCATGCTTCACACTTGATGAGCAGAATAAGATAGTCGGAAAGTCCTGGGTTGTGTTCAATATTGCATGGATTTGGATGGTGGGAATCATGGCCGCAGTTTCCTATGGTTGTCATATGGCATTTCCTCTGTTAAAAAAAGCAGATTATATCAGTTGATTGCATTGTAAGCCATTGCAGAAGAGGTGTCAATTATTTAACATAAAAAAGAAAAGCAGAGGAAAATGAAGGAGGAAGCCTAAACCGGGCCGATGCCCGGCATAAGGAGGAAAGAAGATACACATTTCAGATTTAAAAACAGGAAAGCGAGGATAAGGAAATGGAAGATTACAGGGCATGGGCAGAGGGAGTCCTGCAGAAGGTCCGGGAAAAGATGGCGTGGGTAAGCGAGAAGAACAGGGAAAAAATTCCCTATACCACGGACGAAAACGGCAATTATGATGACCGCTCTGATGAGAGCAGAAAATGGAGTCAGGATGACGGCCTGAACTGGTGGACCAATGGATTCTGGGGCGGCATTATGTGGCTTCTGTATCAGGATACGGGGGAGGAACGGTACGCAGAAATCGCCTGGATTTCTGAGAAGAAACTGGAAAAGTGCTTTGAGGGATATTACGGGCTGCATCATGATGTGGGATTTATGTTTCTTCCCACAGCAGTGGCAGATTACCGTATTACAGGCAATGAGGAATCCAGAAGGATTGCCATGCACGGGGCGAACCTGCTGGCCGGGAGATTTAATCCGGCCGGGAACTTTATACGGGCATGGAATCAGGTGGAGGGGAGCGATACCAGAGGATGGGCAATCATTGATTGTATGCTCAATATTTCTCTGCTATACTGGGCATCAGAGGAAAGCGGAGATCCCAGATTCTGCCAGATTGCCATGAGACATGCGGACACTGTCCTTGAGAATTTTATACGGCCTGACGGTTCCGTCTGCCATATTGTGGAATTTGACCCGGAAACTGGTGAGAGGGTCAAAAGCCATGGGGGACAGGGCTATGGGGAAGGTTCCTCCTGGACAAGGGGGCAGGGCTGGGCAGTGTACGGATTTGCCAACAGCTATGCCCATACAGGAAAGCAGGCATATCTGGACGCGGCCAGGCGCTGTGCCCACTATTGTATTGCCGGTCTGCCAGAGACAGGGATTATTCCGGTGGATTTCAGACAGCCCCTGGAGCCTGCGTGGGAGGATTCCTGCGGAGCCTGCGTAATTGCAGGGGGACTTCTGGAAGTTGCAAAACACGTACCGGAACTGGAAAAAGATATGTACATACGGGCGGCCGTGAAAATTTTAAAGGCCATTGCGGATACAAGGGCGGACTGGAGCAGGGGCTGTGATGCCATTGTACAGAACTGTACCGGGGCATACCACAGCGACATCCATCATTTTACTATGGTGTATGCAGACTACTATTTTATTGAAGCGTTATATAAGCTGACCGGAACCGGTATCTTACTCTGGTAGAAAGAAATTGAGGCAGCGCTGTGTGAAAAGGAGTTGAAACATGAGACAAAAAATTAAAAATCCAATCCTGCGGGGATTCCACCCAGACCCCTCCATTATCCGGGTGGAGGACGACTATTATATTGCCACTTCTACTTTTGAGTGGTGGCCGGGGGTGCGGCTCCATCATTCTAAAGATTTGAAGCACTGGGAACTGATTGGGTATCCTTTAAACAGGGTGTCCCAATTGGATTTGCGGGGGGTGGGCGCTTCCCAGGGCATATGGGCGCCCTGCCTTACTTATGATGAGGGGACCTTTTATCTGGTGTATACCATTGTCAGGTCTTTTTACTGTAATATGTATGACACGGAGAATTATCTGGTGACGGCCAAGGATATTCACGGTCCCTGGTCGGAGCCGGTTCCCCTCAACAATTTCGGATTTGACCCATCCCTGTTCCACGATAATGACGGACGCAAATACATGGTCAGCATGGTGACAGATCACAGGGTGCCGAAGAAGTATGCGGGCAGGCTGGTACTACAGGAGTATGATCCGGTGAAAAAGGCCATGACAGGCCCGGCGAAAGACATTTATCAGGCGGATAAGATTTTTCTGGAAGGGCCCCATATTTTTAAGCGGAAGGACTGGTACTACCTTTTTGCGGCGGATACGGGGACAGGGGAAGCCCATGGGCAGACTATCCTGCGTTCAAAAAGCGTATGGGGGCCTTATGAGATGTTCCGGGCAGACTTTATGTACAGGAAAGACGAGAGGGAAGCTTATTCCATTCTGACCAGCAGGCACCATGAGGACATCCTTCTGCAGAAAAGCGGCCACTGTGATTTGGTGGAGACGAAGGACGGGGAATGGTATCTTGTCCATTTGTGCGGAAGGGCATCTAAGGACAGAAACCCGGAGAACGGTGTACGGTTTCCCAATAGCCGCCGCTATATGCTGGGAAGGGAGACTGCCCTGCAGAAGATGTGCTGGACAGAGGATGACTGGCTGGTGTTAGAGGGAGGCGGTAATACTCCTAAGGAAGAAGTGGAGGGGCCGGAAATACCGGGTGGGACAGAAGGCGGAGCAAAAGCCGCGGTGCAGGACGGAACAGAACAGCCAAAAGAACCGGGAAGGGCGGTAAAATCATGCCGGCTGGGCAGGGATGATTTTAACGGACAGACGCTGGATTTGGACTATCAGTCCCTGCGAATACCCATGGACGGACATTATCTTTCCCTGACGGCGCGCCCGGGCTGGCTTCGTATGTATGGCAGGAGCGGCCTTTCCTCCAAATTTTCCCAGACCCTGATTGCCAGAAGGATGACCGGGTACCATATGATGGCCTGCGCCTGTATGGAATTTGAGCCGGATCTGTTCAAGCAGATGGCAGGGTTGATTTTCCTCTACGACACGGACAATTATCTGTATCTCCACGTTTCCCGGGATGAAGACATAGGGAAATGCATTACCCTGCTTAAGGCGGAAAATAAGAAGTACGAGTATCTGACAGAGTACCTGCCCCTTGGGGAAAATCAGGAAATTCTTTTAAAGCTGGAGATTGAGGAAAATTATGTACAGTTTTATTATGGCTATGACGAAAAGGAAATGAAGAAGGCAGGGCCGCAGATAAACGCCGGGTTTTTGTCTGACGAAGCCTGTGATGAGGGCTGGTTTACAGGAGCAATGATTGGTATCTGCTGTCAGGATTTGACGGGATTTGGGAAGTATGCGGATTTTGATTATTTTGAAGTGACAGAAAAATAGACTTTTAACGCTGCACCCTGGACACGCTCTGGCCGGTGGTAAAGCAGGTTCTTAAAAAAATGCACTTGGAACTATAAAAAGTGCATTTTTTTTATTGTTCAGAATTGGTATAGTACAATTACAGAAACGGAAGGCCGGCCGGAAGTGGAATGAAAAAGAAATGAAGAATTTCAGGAGGAATAGAGCTATGAAAAAGAAGGTATTAGCAGTTTTACTGACAAGTGCAATGATAGTTGCCACTCTGTCGGGATGCGGCGGCAAGGAAGAATCCGCTCCGGCAGACAGCGGGACAGAGACAGACACATCACAGGAATCACAGGCGGATGACGCTCAGGCGGAAAGTACCCAGGGCGAAACAGAAGCGGCAGCAGAGGACGCAGGCGGGATTGTTTCCGCACCTACAGAGTTGACCTTTATCTTTGCAGACGGCGATGAAGGGGCAAAGTCCTCCATGAATGAAATTGTGAACAGATTTAATGAAGCATATCCTGACATTACTGTCACAATTGAGCCGGGAAATGGCGGCGCTTATAGTGAATTTATTAAGACGAAGGACAGCGTTGGGGAATTCCCTGATGTTATGGAAATGAGAGACACGGCTATGTATGTCCGGGCTGGAAAACTGGAACCATTGTCCGACGAGATTGTGTCCCTTTTCAGAACCACCACAGCCTTTGACGGGAAAGTATATACAGTGCCTCTTGGCGGAGAAAATACCAACGGCATTATTTATAATAAAACCTATTTTGATGAAAACGGCTGGACAGAACCGGCTACATATGACGAATTTATCGCATTGTGTCAGGCCATTGCAGATAAAGGAGATATGGCTCCCCTTGTAGTGGGCGGGCAGGATATCTGGCATATGGGATTCTGGTTCCATAAAGCCTATAACGACCAGGTACTGAGCAAAGATGCAGATTTTATCAAACACTGCTATGAAGGAACCAAAGATTTTTCTGACGAAACCTTTAAGGCAACCTTTGAAGAACTCCAGACCATTATGCAGTACGCACAGGAAGGATGGGTGTCCACACCTGACGCGCAGATTACTACCTTCCTTGTAAATGACATGGCGGCTATGATGTACTCTGGTACCCATATGTTTTCCCAGATTTCCCAGGCAGACCCGGAATTTGAAATGGGATGGTTCGCAATTCCCAGCCCGGACGGCAAGACACGTCTGGTAGGAGGCGGCGGAATCGGCGGTCTTGCCATTTCTGCAGAAGTAGCAAAAGACCCCGACAAGAAAGCGGCGGCAGAAGCATTCATCAAATTCTTCTATGAGCCGGAAAACTACAAAGTTTACTGTGAGACATTAAGCGCTATCCCCTCAACTGTGGAAACTCCTGACCTGGATGTTATGGACGTATTCCAGGAAGTAATTGATGCCAATGCAGCGGCAGATGACCTTGCTCCCATGTGGAACGGAAGAGTTGGCGAGAACGAGCTTCCTCCTGATTTCAGAAACTTTACTTATAAGACATTGATTGAAGTGCTGCAGGGAACCAGAGATATTGATTCCGCCTGCGACGAGTTGAACAAGACATGGCAGGTCAGCATGCAGAGCTTTAATCCCATTACCGGAGTGGGAATTGAATAAATAACAGTGTGGCCAGCAAAATCCCGGACTGTGAAAGCAGTTTCGGGATTTTCTGCCCGCAAAAGCAGGTATTATGGAGGGTTTCTATGAATTCTACGAATAAAGCAGCAAAAAAGAAAAAGTTTGACAAGACAGCCTTTGCGTTTATCGCTCCGGCATTTCTGTTATTTACATTGTTTATTATCGTCCCGACTGTATCCAGTGTGTATTACAGCTTCACATCATGGGACGGCATCAGCCCTAACGTCAAGTTTATCGGCCTTGCAAATTATAAGGAGATTTTCACCAGCGACCGTTTCGGCAATGCCATGAAAAACACGATTATCCTGACAGTGTTCATTTCCATCTTTGAAAATTCCATAGCGCTGGCTCTTGCGCTGATTGTGGATAATGTAAGGTGGGGGAAGAATTTTTTCAGAAGTGCATTTTACATTCCTGTTCTGATCAGCGGTATTGTATCAGGGTTTATCTGGAAAATTATGTATAATTACAATTTCGGCACCTTTAACGCAGTCCTTGATAATCTGGGACTTGAAGCATGGAAGCAGGACTGGCTGGGGAACAGCGCGCTGACCCTTATAATGATTGGGGTGGTTTTGATCTGGAAAGGGGCGGGATATTATATGATTATTTATCTGGCGTCCTTACAGAGCGTATCCCAGGATCTGATTGAAGCGGCCCAGATTGACGGTGCAAGCCCCTGGCAGAGATTTAAGTCCATCACAGTTCCTTTGATATCAGGAGCTTTTACCATTAACTTTACGCTGTCGCTGATTAACGGACTAAAGGTCTTTGACCAGATTAACGTAATGACAGACGGAGGGCCGGGATTTACATCGGAAACGCTGGTATACCTGCTCTATAAAGTCGGATTTAACGAAGGAAGGCAGGGATTCGGTACGGCAGTGGGCATTATGCTTCTGTTTATCATTATTGTGCTGAATACCATACAACAGAAATTTTTGCGGAGCAGGGAGGTGCAGATGTAATGAGGAAAGCACAGAAAAAAGTAAAACCCAGCACATTTGTCCTGTTTGCAGTGACAGTGATTCTGGCATTTTTGTTCCTTTACCCGGTATTTTTTGCACTGATGTCGGCTTTTAAGAGCAATGGCGATATTTTAAAAAGCCCTATAAGCTTTCCAAAGAGCCTGTACATACAGAACTTTAAGGATTTGTTTGCCCAGTCGGATTTTATGACGGCAATTATACATTCCCTGTTTCTGACAGTTGTGTCAGAAGTGCTGATTGTATTTATTGTACCTATGGCGGCTTACGGCATTGAAAGAAGGCAGAGCCGCGCCACCGCCCTGACGTACACCTATTTTCTGGCAGGGATGATGATTCCTTTTCACCTGTATATGTTCCCTTTGTTTAAGGAGATGAAAATGCTGCATCTGTTCGGGAACATGGCAGGGCCTATTGTCAGCTATATTGCAGGCTCCATTGCTTTTGGCACCCTCCTTTACTGTAGTTTTCTGAAAGGGATTCCCCTGGAGATAGAGGAGGCGGCCATGATTGACGGCTGTACCCCTTTCCAGACATTCTGGAAGGTAACATTCCCGCTGCTGGGCCCATGTACAGGCTCCATGGTGATTTTGAACGGCCTTGGTATCTGGAACGACTATCTGATGCCTTATCTGGTACTGCCCAGTGGAAAGGCCAAGACCATTACAGTAGAAATAGCCGGATTTGTGGGCCAGTATACGGCAAGATGGGATATTGTTTTTGCGGGAACAGTTATCTCTATCGTTCCGGCGCTGATTATCTTCTGCATGTTCCAGAAGTATTTCGTAAAGGGAATTACAGCAGGCGCTGCCAAAGGATGATTGTATTTTCGTCATAAATTTGCTATGCTGGTGCAAAGGGAAGAATCAGGCGGCGGAAAGGAAGAGTGAAGAAATTGAAAGATTTGAAAGGCTTCAGCCTCTACCAGAAATTTGCCCTGACAATTATATTGTTGGGGCTTTTGCCTATGGCGGTACTGGCGACTTTTATTGCCAATAAGATGATTAAAGATTACTCTTCGGCCCTGCGGGGACAGTACGAGCAGGCCGCCGGATACGTGGCGTCCAGCATGGAATCCATGCTGGACTCTTACAATACCATATCCAAAATGCCGTATTTTTACAATTTTGGAGCATATGATGCCCAGGGAAGCTATTTGTCTTTTGACCATTTCAGACAGATTTTGTATGGGGAAGGATATGAACCGGACACCATGGAGGAGGAGCGGAAAAAGGATATGGGGCAGTTTCTGCAGTATATCCAGAGCGTGGACTCTTATATCAGCGGCGTTCATGTAATCGCCCAGGACAGCTATGGCGAAAAGCAGTCTTTCCACTACAGCGTATATAATACATTTTTCCTTGATGCGGAATTGTTTGAACAGAATGTGGCTTATGAAGAGATGGATAAAACAGCAAAAAATCTGATTCTTGCACCGCCCCATACCACCGCTTACTTTTACGGGACGCCGGAAATGGTCTTTACGGCCGCCCGGAATTATTTCGACCTTCGGGGCACAGTAGGCAACACCCCCTATGTCGGCACAATTTTCATTGATGTGGATTTGAAGAAACTGGAACGGATATTCCGCAGTGTGGCTTTTACCGGAAATGAGGTATTTTATGTGGTCAATGAAAAAAATGACTGTTTTTACAGCAACCTGGAGGAACTGACCGGCCAGAATGTGGCGGAAGAAATACAGGGGTTAGGCGCACTAAGGGACAGGGTTGTTATCAGGACGCCGGAAAACGCCTACGGCCTGTCGGTGATTGTTTCCCTGGACGAGGAGACGGCATTTGGAGATATCAGAAGGATGCAGCAGATGATGTATGTATTTGTGGCGGCATCGGCGCTGGCGCTTTTAGCCGGGGCGTTTTATTTTTCCAGAAGGCTCATCCGGCCCATGCATGAAATGATGGAGCAGATGTCCATGGTGGAAACCGGATATTTTGACATCGAACTGCCTATCCGCTCCAGGGATGAAATCGGCGTCCTTTCCAAACGTTTCAATCAAATGAGCAGTGCCCTCAAAACATATATCAATCAGTCCTATGTGGCCCAGATCAAGCAGAATGAGGCGGAACTTACCGCGCTGAAATCCCAGATTTACCCTCATTTTCTGTATAATACACTGGAAATTATCCGTATGACCGCACTGGAAGATAAGGGCGGGGAACGGGTACCGGAGATGATAGAGGCGCTTTCCCAGCAGATTCACTATCTGATAGGCCCTATGCAGGACATTGTGCCCCTTGAAAAGGAAATCGATATTGTAAGTAAATATATTTATCTGCTGAACTGCAGAATCAGCGGAAAGGTACAATTGATGGTTAAGGCTCAGGCAGGCTCAAAAATCCAGGTGCCTAAACTGATTCTCCAGCCTATTGTGGAAAATGCCTATGTCCATGGGATCAAGCCTAAAAAGGGCAGGGGATGTATTATGATTGAGACGGCTGTAAACGGGGAAATGCTTGAAATTTCGATTATGGATAACGGCGTCGGCATGGACGGGGAAGAGATAGACAAGATTCTGCGGCTTTTTGAAAGCGACGAACCGGGTATCAAAAATGAATATAACTGGCAGAGCATTGGCCTGAAAAATGTGCATGACAGGATACGTTTTTTGTACGGAGAAGAGTATGGAATCCGCATCACAAGCACACTGGCGGTGGGAACCATGGTGAGGATACTGCTTCCCCTGCAAAGGACTATGGAGGGCGGCGGTGAGATATCTGAATCATGATAACATCAGGCGCTGCCACGCCTTGGGAGCGGTTTACTGAATAAAAAAGAGATAGGGGGCAGACATGATCCGGATGATATTGGCAGATGATGAACCTGTGATTACAAGAGGAATCCGCAGGCTTCTTGACTGGAAAATGCTGGGAATTGAAATTATAGGGGAGTATGAGGACGGAAGAAGCGCACTGGAAGCAATTGTCCGGGAGCGGCCGGATATTGCGCTTTTGGATATTTCCATGCCGGGGATGTCAGGAGTGGAAATTTTAAAGGAATGCCGCGCCATGGGCAATGGGGCCGCGGTCATCTTCATCAGCGGATTCCAGGACTTTGAATATGCCAAGGCCGCGCTGGAATACGGCGCTGTCGCCTACCTGCTTAAACCAGTCATCAGGGAGGAACTGCTGGGAGCCATAGAAAAAAGCATATTTTCGGTTTACGGGGAAGAGGCGGCAGACCGGATGGACGTAAAAGAAAATATGGCAGGCAGTGCAATCAATTATGAAATGCTGGTAGAAAATAAGGATACCAGTTATGTGCCTGTTTATGCAGATATTATTTATGGCAGGGAAGAAAATGACCAGATTAGAAAGTTGATCCACTTTTCCCTGTTCAGCTTTCTGGAAGAATATTTAAATGAAACAGGACAGGGAATTGTATTTCAGAAAAATGATAAAATAGCCATGGTTTTAAAAGACATTCCAGACAGTGAAATAAGAAAATGCGTGGAGAATATCTGGACAGAGTCCCTGAAAGCTACAGGCCATACTACTTTTTTTGTTATTGGGGATGTAGTGAACTCTATGGGCGGGATACCGGGTATGTTCCAGCAGTGCCTTGAACGGAGCGGTTATCTGTTCTTTGCGGATAAAATACCTGTTCCGGTCATCGGACTCCATGAGATAGTATTTGCCGGAAGAGGGGATTCAGGAATGCTTGGGGAACTGCGTCAGAAGCTGTTTGATGCCATAGTAGCCCAGAATGAAGCTTATATGAGAGAAACCGCAAGCCAGTACGGGAAGCTTGTCCTGCGTTTATCGGAGGGGAAGAAGGAAGACGCCTGCTTTTATTTTTGTACAGCAGTCCGGTTTATGGAGGAGAAGTGCGAGGCATTTGATTTGCCGGGACGGAAACTGGAAATGAAGGAATTGCTGGAAAAGAGCCGGACATGCGGGCGGTTTGGGGATATGGAAGCGCTTTTTGAACAGGAATTTGCACAGTATCTGGATGTAATCAGAGCAGTTGCCATAAACAGTGACAAAAGGGATATCCTGAAAGCTAAGGACTATATAGAAAAACACTATATGGAAAATCTGTCCCTTAACGTGCTGGCAGAGGAAATCCATATGAACCCCTACTATTTCAGCAGCTTTTTTAAGAAAAATACAGGGGAAAATTTTAAGGACTATGTAAACAGGATTCGGATTGAACATGCTGTGCCCATGCTGATTTCTACAGATAAGAAAACCTACGAAATTGCGGAGAAAGTGGGATTTGGGGATATCAGGATGTTTAATGCAGCTTTTATGAAGATTTACCAGGAGACGCCGGGCAGTTACAGAAAGAGAGTGCGGGAATAGGATTTAGAGAAATATTTGCAGAAATAGAGAAAGAGTATTATACTTGGGGACAGGCAGGAAGTTGGAATGCCTGTCCATTATTTGGGCCTATAGAAAGAGAGGGAGGATTGTAAAGAATATGGCGGACAAGAAGCAGAAGAAGATTGCGGCAATCAATGATCTGACCGGGTTTGGGAGGTGTGCGCTTACGGTTTCCCTGCCGGTGATTTCCCATATGAAGGTGCAGTGCTGCCCGGTGCCGACTTCTATTTTGTCTAATCATACAGGGTATACAGAGTATTTTTTTGATGATTATACGGCAAAGCTTCCGGATTATCTTGCCATGTGGAAGAAGCTGGATTTACAGTTTGACGGGATTATGTCGGGGTTCCTGGGCTCAAAGGAACAGATTGGCATTGTGGAGGAGTTTATTAAGGAGTTCCGCACAGAAAATACGATTGTGGTCATCGATCCGGTGATGGGAGATCACGGGAAAATTGCAGGGACTTATACGGAAGAGATGTGTATGGAAATGCGCAGACTGGTGTCCATGGCTGACATTATCACGCCCAATCTGACGGAAAGCTGTAAGCTGACGGATACGCCCTACAGGGAGCGGGGGTGGAAAAGGGCGGAACTTTCAGCCATGGCAAAGAAGCTTCACATGATGGGGCCGGATAAAATTGTGATTACAGGAATACCCCAGGGAGAATTTATAGCAAACTATATGTATCAGGAAAAGGAGGAGCCGTCCCTGATCCGGACACACAGGGCCGGGACGGAGCGGTGCGGCACGGGGGATCTGTTTGCTGCAATTATAGCGGCGGACGCGGTCAATGACGTGCCTTTTGTTAAATCTGTGAGAAAAGCATCTTTATTTATCAAGAAATGTATGATAAAATCCATGGAAATGGGTATCGAGCAAAAGAATGGAGTGTGTTTTGAGGAAATATTACACCTGCTAAAGACATAAGATAAGACGGCAGAGGGCTGCAACAGCAGTGGTATTTGGACTGTTGCGGGAATTAGAGGTGGATATGAAAAGATTTATTGACTGTTTATTTAAAATTATATTTGGGCGCACACTGATTGTTATATTGATGGTGCTGCTGCAAATACTGGCGCTTCTGGGCAGCTTTTTTGAATTGCGGAATTTTTATCCATACATTTGGGAAAGCATGAATGTTCTGGGCGCCCTTTTGATTATTTTTATTATAAACAGGGACGAGCCTGCGGAATTTAAATTAAGCTGGATTATACCTATCTGTCTGTTCCCTGTGCTGGGTGCGCTGATTTATGTGTTTATCATGGGAAACTTTGGCGGCATCGGCCTGAAAGCCAAGCTGGGCAGACGCATAAGAGAGACGGAAGGGATGCTTTTTTCTGACGATAAAACGAATGAAGCGATAGCCGGTTGCCCGGCATCCTTCCAGGGATTTGCATTTTATATGGAAAATAGTGCAGGATTTCCTGCATATCACAACTCCAGTGCAGTTTATTACCCATTGGGAGAAGATAAATTTGCGGATTTGCTTCTGGAGCTGGAAAAAGCGCAGAAGTATATCTTTTTGGAATACTTTATCATTGAGCGTGGGAAAATGTGGAACGCCGTACTGGATATTTTAAAGGAGAAGGTAAAAGAAGGGGTGGAAGTGCGGGTCATGTATGACGGCATGTGCTCCATTATGCTGCTTCCTTATAAATATCCCCAGGAATTGAAAAAGTATGGCATTAAGGCCAAGATGTTTGCGCCTATCGTGCCTTTTTTGTCCACCACCCAGAATAACCGGGACCACAGGAAAATCGTGGTGATTGATGGGAAGGTGGCCTTTACGGGGGGCGTGAATCTGGCGGACGAATATATCAATGAGGTGGAACGGTTCGGCCACTGGAAGGACGTGTCTGTCAAGATTACAGGGGATGCGGTCAGAAGCTTTACGGTGATGTATCTGCAGATGTGGAATGTTTCAGAAAAAGGGGAGGAGAATTACAAAAAATATCTGAAAGACATTGTTTTTGAGACGCCCCTTTATCATGACGGGTATGTGATTCCTTACGGGGAGACGCCTACGAGAAGCGCGGAAGTGGGAAAGACCGTTTATGAGTCCATGATTGACGGCGCCGCCCGGTATGTGCATATTATGACGCCTTACTTCATTGTGGACAGGGAATTTTTGGACAGTATGCGCTACGCCGCCCGCAGAGGGGTGGAGGTTTCCATGATTCTCCCCCACATCCCGGACAAAAAGGTTGTCTATTATATTGCAAGAACCTTCTACCCGGAGCTCTTAGAGGCGGGTATCAGGGTATACGAGTATATGCCGGGATTTGTCCATGCAAAAGTTTTCGTTTCTGACGATATGTGTGCCACGGTAGGCACCATCAATCTGGATTACAGGAGTTTTTACCACCATTTCGAGTGCGGCGTTTATTTTTATGATAACTCTGTAATTGCAAAGATTGAAGAAGACTTTCAGGACACCCTCCTTAAGTGTCAGGAGGTTACTTTTGATTACTATAAAAAAATCCCTCTTTACCAGAAGGCGGTGGGGAGAGTGTCAAGACTGCTGGCGCCTTTGCTGTAGAGCATGTGTGACTTCCGCGGGGCTGTTGACTTAATACTTTCTTTTTGATATACGGATAAAAGCGGTAATGCACGCAGATATATATATTATCCAATAAAGTATATATGTCAGAAAGGAATTTCCCGGCATGGGAACCGGAGCAATCATTCCCGAAAAACCACCAATTAATCCATCAGCAATATTAAAACAGCAGGCCATGGGAATAAATGGCAGAATCCATACATTGGGAAGGGCAAAGAAGTATTTTGCCTTTTCCTTATCCCTGCTGTCAATTACCTGTCCTGCCCAAAATATTCCAGTTCCCAGCAGCATAATAATAATCCCTATCCCTGCGGCGGCAGATATCTGCCTTTCAATCCAGATGAAGACGGCGGAAACCAATCCTGCTGCATTGACAATAGTTCCAGTGATGGAAAACAGGACTGCGTTTCGTTTCTGCTCACATTCTTTTGCAGGAGTAATCCCTTTTAGCAGATAATCGGTGGTAGTTCCAAAATAGTCGCTCAGAAAAATGACCTTTTCTATATCCGGGGTGCTCTGCCCGCTTTCCCACTTGGAAACTGCCTGTCTGGAAACCCCTGCCTTAACTGCAAGTTCTTCCTGTGATATGCCTCTTGCTTTCCGTAAATTCTGTATTCTGTCCCCAATGCCCATAATGGAATCCTCCCTGAATCTGTATTTGATAACAAGATATTAGCAGAAACAGTGGTTGATTACCACCAGTTATGTCTGACAATTTGTCAACTGGCAGTTGCAAGGTTACTTCTCACGGGTCAGGAATGCGCATTTACTACGCGTAAAAAACGGCGCAGTCAGGCTGCGCCGTTTCCAAAGACAATTGTCCGCAAATTATGTTATCCCATGGTGACAACCACATCATACTGTTCTTTCCCTTCCACATAGGGAATCACACATCCTTCAATGGTAGTCCCGTCAACGGTAATGCTTCTGACGCCTTTTTCCACATGGTCAGGGTTCAGGACTTTGATGTAGTAGTATGCATCCCGGAATTTTCTGCTGATTTCAAAGTCGCCGAAATCTTTGGGCACGCAGGGGTCAACGCGCAGGCCCTTATGGGTAGGCTGCACGCCCAGGATGTGCTGGGAGATGTTGACGAAAGTCCATGCGGCTGTGCCTGTGAGCCAGCTATTTTTGGCTTCTCCGTGGAATACCGCATCCTTTCCGGCAATCATCTGAGAGTACACATAAGGCTCTGTCCGGTGGATTTCGCTGAACTCCTCCACATAGGAAGGGCAGGTCTTGCGGTAGACTTCAAAGGCCCGGTCCCCTCTGCCGATAACGGTTTCGGCAATGGATATCCAGGGGTTATTATGGCAGAAAATACCAGCGTTTTCCTTGTAGCCGGGGGGATAGGAGGTAACTTCCCCAAGTTCTAAATGATATCTTGTGTAGGCTGGCTGGAGAATCATAACGCCATATTCGGTGTCCAGTTTTTCCTTTACAGAGTCTAAGGCTTTCCGGGCAAGTCCCTCTTTGACGCCGATTCCGGCAAGGGCGCAGAAGCCCTGGGGTTCAATGTAAATCTGGCCTTCCTCACATTCCTTTGATCCCACTTTCTGGCTGTATGCGTCATAGGCGCGCAGGAACCAGTCCCCGTCCCAGCCTTCCTTCAGGACAGCGTCATACATGATGGAGGCTTCTTTTCTGGCTCTTGCGGCCTCACTGGAATCTTCCATAAGTTCACAGAGCTGTGCGTATTCTTCCCCGTATTTGACAAACATTCCGGCAATAAATACGGATTCAGCCACAGGTCCTTCGTCAGGGCCGAAGGTCTGGAAAGATTCGCCCGGATGTTCCGAAAAGCAGTTCAGATTCAGACAGTCGTTCCAGTCGGCACGTCCAATCAGGGGAAGGCCGTGGGGGCCTTTGTGGTTTACGGTGTAATCAAAAGAACGTTTCAGGTGTTCCATCATGGGAACAGCAGTGGATATATCGTTGTCAAAAGGGACCATTTCCGTAAGGATTGTGGTATCCCCGGTTTCTTTCACATACGCACTGGCGCCGGCAATGAGCCATAAGGGATCGTCATTGAAGCCGCTGCCAATATCGGAGTTGCCCTTTTTGGTAAGGGGCTGGTACTGATGATAGGCGCTGCCGTCCTGGAACTGGGTGGAGGCAATGTCAATAATCCGTTCCCTTGCCCGGTCGGGAATCAGATGCACGAAGCCCAGCAAATCCTGACAGGAATCCCGGAATCCCATGCCCCTGCCGATGCCGGACTCATAATAGGAGGCGGAACGGGACATGTTAAAGGTTATCATACACTGGTACTGGTTCCAGATATTGACCATCCGGTCCACTTTGTCATTGGAGGAACGGAGGGCATATCTGGCAAGGAGATTATTCCAGTAATCACGAAGTTCTTCAAACGCCTTTGCCACATCCTCATCAGTCTGGTAGCGTCCCAGCATGGCCCAGGCGGGCTTTTTGTTGATGACACCGTAAGATTCCCACTTGTCATCTTCCGGATTTTCTATGTAGCCCAGCACGAAAATAAAGGATTTCATCTCGCCGGGGGCAAGGGTCAGATCAAGCTGGTGGCAGGCAATAGGGGACCAGCCGCTTGCCATGGAATTGGTGCAGGCTCCAGTTTCTACTACCTGGGGATTTTCAGCGCCCCGGTATTGCCCAAGGAAAGCATCCCGGCTGGTATCGAACCCTGCGGCTTTGTGGTTTACGGAATAAACCCCATAGTGATTGCGGCGTTCCCGGTATTCTGTCTTATGGAAAATAGCAGAGCCTTCCACCTCCACTTCCCCGGTGCTGAAATTGCGCTGGAAATTCTTCATATCGTCATCCGCATTCCATAAACACCATTCCACATAGGAAAAAACGGAGAGGGTTTTTGGGGTGTCCGATTTATTGACTAATTTCAACTGGCTGATTTCGCAGGAATCGTTCATGGGGACGAAAGTGAGCAAATCCGCTTTCAGGCCGTTTTTCTCAGAAATAAAGCGGCTATAGCCGATGCCGTGGCGGCATTCATAAGAGTCAAGAGACGTCTTGACAGGCTGCCAGCCGGGATTCCAGACAATATTTCCCTCGTTATTATATTCTTTAATATAGAAATATTTGCCGTTTATATCTGCCGGTACATTATTGTAGCGGTAACGGGTCAGCCGGAGCAGCTTGGCATCCTTATAGAAGGAATAACCGCCGCAGGTGTTGGATATGAGGCTGAAAAAATCATTACAGCCTAAATAATTAATCCATGGGAGTGGGGTCTGCGGGGTAGTGATTACGTATTCGCGGTTTACATCATCGAAATATCCATACTTCATAGCGCATTCTCCTTTATCATATTCTAAAACGTTTAAGTTTATGTTATAAGTTGAATTATACATAAAAAAAGGAGAGCGTGCAACATAAAAATTGTGCATTTTCGATTAATTTATAAGAGATTTTACGTGTAGGAAGGATTTTCTCCTGGAAAACAGAGGCACATATTTGGAAATAAAAGAAAAATTAAGTAAATGTTGAGCAAAACCAACAAAAATCGTACGGAAATATAAGCATGATACACGTGTAAACATGTAAATAATTACTAAAAATATCAAAAATGCATAATAAATTATAAAAAAGTATTGATTTATTGTTGAAAATGATATATGCTTAACTTACGAAAACGATTAAGTAATGATTTCTTAAAGATAAGGACGGTAAAACATGGCATCTATGAAGGATATCTCAGCCGCCTGCGGCGTATCAGTGGCTACTGTAAGCAAAGCCCTGAATGACCATAAGGACATAGGAGAGGAAACAAAAGCACATATCAGGCAGGTGGCAAAAGAAATGGGGTATTTTCCCAATTCAGCGGCCAAGTCGTTAAAGACCAACAGAACTTATAATCTGGGAGTCCTTTTTGTAGATGAAGCCATGAGCGGCCTTACCCATGACTATTTTGCAAATGTGCTTGACAGCTTTAAGGGCACAGTGGAGGAGAAGGGTTACGACATTACTTTTATCAACTGCTGTAAGAGCCGTGCCAACCGGATGTCCTATCTGGAACACAGCAGATACCGGGGCTTTGACGGGGTGGTGATAGCCTGTGTTGACTTTTACGACCCGGAAGTGGAGGAACTTGTCCGCAGTGACATTCCGGTGGTGACGATTGACCATCTTTTTAATAACAGGAGTGCTGTCATTTCCGACAATATTAAAGGGATCAAGGATTTGCTTTACTACATTTATGAGATGGGACACCGGAAGATTGCCTACATACATGGTGCGGATTCAGCAGTTACACAGAACAGGCTTTCCTCTTATTACAGAACCTGTGAAGAACTTGGGGTTGAAGTCCCGGCACAATATGTGGGAGAAGCTCCTTACCGGGACACGAAAGGAACTTACGAACAGACGGAAAGGCTTCTTGGCCTGAAAAGTCCGCCCACCTGTATATTGTATCCTGATGATTTTGCCTGTTTCGGCGGGATTAACGCCATACACGCAAGAGGGCTTGAAATCCCGGAAGATGTCTCGGTGGCAGGCTATGACGGAATCAGGATAGCAAGGCATTTTGAACCCCAGCTTACAACCTTAAGGCAGGATACCCGGAGTATTGGCAGGCTGGCGGCGGAAAAACTTATTAACCTGATAGAGAAGCCGAAAACCACGCTGGTGGAGCAGATTGTGGTGGAAGGGGTAGTGGTGCCCGGCACATCCGTAAAGAAACTTTAAACTTATTTTACAGGCATTTTGAAGAGGCGTAAACAGCTTCTTCCTTATAATAGAAATGCACAAACCATTTTATAAAGGACCATAATGAAAAGGGAGGATATTATATGAAAAAGAAATTACTCAGCGCGATACTTTCAACAGTGATGATTGCCAGCCTGCTGGCAGGCTGCGGCGGAAAGGCGGAGGAACAGGCTCCGGCGCCTGCACAGGAAGAGACCAGTCAGGAAGCGCCTGCACAGGACCAGGCACAGGAAGAGGCTCCGGCACAGGAAGAGGCATCTGCTGACGAAGGGAAAGTTCTCAACATTTACTGCTGGAATGATGAATTTAAGAGACGTATAGAAGCCCATTATCCCGGCTACACACCTGATGCAGGGGACGTTGCCAAAGGAGCCATCGGCGATGTGACTGTTGTATGGAATATTACGCCTAATGATGACAATGCTTATCAGAATAATCTGGATGAAACCCTGTTAAAACAGGCGGATGCAGCGGCTGACTCCAAAATTGACATTTTCCTTGTGGAAGCGGACTATGCATTAAAGTATGTGGATACAGAATTCACAATGGCTGTTGCGGATTTAGGGATTACCGACGCAGATCTGGCAAACCAGTATCAGTATACAAAGGACATTGTTACTGATTCCAACGGTGTATTGAAAGGTGTTTCCTGGCAGGGATGCCCCGGCGCAATGTTCTACAGCCGTGAGATTGCCAAGGAAGTATTTGGGACAGATGACCCGGCAGAAATTCAGAACTATGTAAAAGACTGGGATACTTTCAACGAGACAGCGATTCTGCTCAAGGATGCGGGATACTCCATTCTCTCCTCTGTAAATGACAGTTACCGCGTGTATTCCAATAATGTAACTTCCAAGTGGGTAGTTGACGGCAAAATCAATATTGACGCTAACATTATGAAGTGGGTGGAAGACTCCAAGGCACTGGTGAATGCAGGACAGACAGCAACCCATGAACTCTGGAGCGACGACTGGAGCAAGGGATTTTATCCTGAAGGCAAGGTATTCAGCTATTTCGGACCTGCATGGTTCATCAACTTCTCAATGGCAGCGGATGCGGAAGGCAGTATCGGAAATCAGGGCGGCTGGGCAGCTACAGAAGGTCCCCAGGGCTTCTTCTGGGGAGGTACATGGATCTGCGCGGCAGCAGGCACAGATAATGCCGGCCTTATTAAAGACATTATGCTCCAGATGACATGTAACGAAGAAATCATGAAAGAAATCGTTGTGGACGACGATGATTTCGTAAACAACAAACCCGCAATGGAAGCTATGGCGGCTGATGCAGGCTATACCAGCAAAATCCTTGGCGGACAGAATCCTCTGGGCATGTACTGCGCAGGCGTTGAAAACCTTGACTTAAGCAACCTGTCAATTTATGACCAGGGATGTAACGAGGAATTCCAGAATGCCATGAAGAATTACTTTGACGACAATGCAACTTTGGATGAAGCGTTAGACTTATTCTATAAGGCAGTTGTGGAAAAATATCCTGAACTGACATATTAAGATGATATAACCCAAGATACAGAAATCCTGGATTTACAGTTGACTGGTGATGGCTGTGCCTGTCTGGCCGAATGGGCAGGCAGGCACAGAGTTTTTGCAGGGAGACTGTGGCTGATATGGGAAACAGAGCCGGCAGCAGGGTTTTACAAAAGTAGAGGGCTGCTGCGAGCTCTGTTGTAAAAGAAAATAAACGGAGGTTGTTTGTATGAAAACTGCACGAAGAGGAAAAGTAGTAAGTTATAACAAATGGGGATATATTTTTCTAATTCCATTTATTACAGTGTACCTTGTGTTCCAGTTCATTCCGCTGGTAAGCACGATTTATAACAGTTTTTTTGAGAATTACCGTTCCGGCCTGACGCAGATAGGCCCTAACTTTATTGGACTGGAAAACTATAAAACGATTTTTACCAACGGGGACATCATTACATATGCTAAAAACACACTAATCATGTGGGTGATGGGATTTGTACCGCAGATTATCGTATCCCTTTTGCTTGGGGCATGGTTTTCAAGTCCCAGCCTGCGGCTGAAGGGGCAGCGGTTCTTTAAGACAGTTATTTATCTGCCCAACCTTATCATGGCATCGGCATTTTCCATGTTGTTTTTCACATTGTTTGCGGACAGCGGCCCAATCAATTCTATTCTGGTGCAGATGGGGATACTGAGCCAGCCATACCGGTTCATGTCCAATATATGGAGTACAAGAACGCTTATTGCTTTTATGAATTTTATCATGTGGTTTGGAAACACGACTATCCTGCTGATGGCAGGGATGATGGGCATTGACACGGCGCTTTTTGAGGCGGCGGAAGTGGACGGGGCAACTTCTGCGCAGATATTCTTTAAAATTACGTTGCCTTTGCTGCGGCCGATTCTGATTTATGTAATGATTACATCCTTGATCGGCGGCCTGCAGATGTTCGATGTTCCCCAGATTCTGACCAATGCAACCGGGGATCCCATGCGTTCCACTATGACCCTTATCATGTATCTGAACAAACATTTATACAGCAAGAACTTTGGTCTGGGCGGAGCCCTTTCGGTAGTGCTGTTTATTATCACAGGCATACTCAGCATGATAGTATACCAGTTTTCCAGTAAAAAAGAAAGTTAGGAGGAGAGGAATATGAAAAGTGACAAAGAGGCAAAAGTAAGCAAAGGAATGGGAATTAAGAGCAGAAGGATAATTGCCTATATTGTGCTGGTTATCATTTCCTTCCTGTGTCTGTCATGGTTTTATGTGCTGTTTATTAACTCAACCAGATCCCATGCGGAACTGACCAAAGGGTTTACGCCTGTTCCAAGTTCTTACCTGATGATAAACTGGAAAAACTTAAGCGGAGGAAGGGCGGCAAGTGCGCTGCCTATATGGTACGGCCTTTTTAACAGCTTTTTTATATCCACCTTAAGCGCGGCCTTATGCACTTACTTTTCCACCATGACGGCTTATGCCATCCATGCTTATGATTTTAAAATGAAGAAATTTATGTTCACATTTATACTGATGATTATGATGATACCCACGCAGGTGACGGCTTTAGGTTTCTTGCAGCTTGTGGGGAAAATGAAGCTGGACGACTCCTTTATTCCTTTGATAATTCCGGCCATGGCGGCGCCTGTCACCTTCTTTTATATGAAGCAGTACATGGAAAGCGCCCTGCCTCTGTCGCTGGTGGAGGCGGCACGCATTGACGGGTCAGGGGAATTCAGGACATTTAATTCCATCGTGCTTCCGCTGATGAAGCCGGCAATTGCGGTACAGGCGATTTTTACCTTTGTAACAAGCTGGAATAACTACTTTACTCCGGCGCTGATTCTGCACACCGATAAGAAGAAAACGCTGCCTATCCTGATTGCACAGCTCCGCTCCACAGACTGGCTTAAATTTGATATGGGGCAGGTATATGTTATGATTTTGTTTTCCATACTTCCTGTTATTGTTATTTATCTTCTTCTGTCCAGACAGATTGTGCAGGGCGTGGCAATGGGCAGCGTGAAAGGATGAGTGGATTTTAATTTCCATTGAAGAGTTTTTAAGGGTGCAGGACTGGATGCTGCTGTCATACAGAGATTGGCAGAGTAAAGGAATAGTAACGTCGCCACGTTTCGTAAGATAACTTTTTGATAAAAAGCAGATAGAAATATCTGCTTTTTGTTGTATAATTGAAAGGAAAAGATATAGAAAAGGAAGTGGTCTTATGCAGGGGATTTTATATGATGCCACAAAGGTGAAGGTCTGTCAGGCTTTTTACGATGTCTGTAATTATGCAGAACTTCCCTCGCAGTGGGCGGATGAACTCTGGATGGATATTTTGTCCCGGAAACAAATTTACAAAGAACTGGTATATTATATTGAACACCACACGTTTTTAGACGAACTGAAAGTATGCGGCTATTCTCTGTGCGATTTGTATGTATGGCAGATGAACCGGTACAATCTTATCAAGGATACGGGCAAAAATTCCCGGACCTGTAATAAGGAAAAGATGGCCATGCAGGCGTTCAGGACAATGGTGGATTTGATGGAAAATCCGGAAGTGTACAGGAAACGTCTGGAAGAAGGACAGGGGACGGATAAAATGTAAGGATGGAGTATGGCTGGCTTTATCCTTCTTTCCGGCTGTATATTCTTAGAGGAGGCAAAATGACAAAACAGGAATTTATGACAGAACTGCAAAGGGCGTTAAACGGCAGGATGGGCAGTGCCAAGGCGGCGCCCCATGTGGCTTATTATCAGGAATATATTGAAATTGAAATGCGTAAGGGAAGAACGGAAGAGGAGGTTATGGGAGAACTGGGCAGTCCCCGGCTTCTTGCGAAGAGCATCGGGGATGTCAGCGACAAAGAGGCGCCGGATGCACCCTATGGAGTAAAGCTGTCCCGCCGGGCAGACCGGATTGCACTGCTGGGGGCAGCTCTGGGAAAAGAATGTACCAGGGGTTGCGTGAAAGCTGTGGGGAATATAAAGAAGTGGCTGAAAATATAAAGTAGACAAAATGAAAGCACAAAAAGTGTGCCCTGGTTTCTCCGTGTCTTTGTACAGGAAACAGGGCTTTGTCACTTTTTATAGTATCAGTTTTATTTCCGTGAAACGTATCTCAAGGGGCTCCAGAACGGCCGCGTAGGAAATCTGGTTTTTCTCTACAAGACGCAGTTCCTTATGGAAACCGGGGGTACACAGGCCGCGCAGAAGGTCTGTATCTTTCGGATTTAAAGGGACGCCGCCCAGATTGATCCAGATATCGTATGCGCTCCCGTGTTCGCGGTTTACAAAGTATTCCCTGATTTCGTAGCGCCCGTTGGCAAGGTCTGTCAGATTGAAGCTGATGCGCAGTTTCCGGGACATGTCAAAGGCAGAGTAGCGGCTGGTTTCTGTAATGTCAAAAAGCTCCCCGGAGGCGAACAGATTTCCGTAGTGGACATAATTGTATGTGATAATCTGATAGCTGTTATCATGTTTCCGGGTTATAAAATAGCTGTCATCCGTGGCAATCAGCTCATCCCCCAGCATATTTGCAAAGTAAAAAGTATAAAATACATTTTTGCGCAGCCCGTTTGTGGTGAAGATGCCGAGCCCTCCATGGAAAAGAGTGTCCGGCAACGGGTTTTCTTCAATCAGGTCTGTAAGGCTCCAGTATCCGAAGCTGGCGAGCCTGTCATAATTTTTCAGCAGATTTTTCATGATATAGCAGGACTTAAAACAGGTATCATTGACAAGGTTCCTGTGGGAAAAGGTGAAATTCCATTCCGTCAGGTATACCGGAAGGCTGCTTAAGTTCAGGGATGCAAGGACTTTGCGCAGGCTTCCGATCCAGAGAGAAAAATCATCGGTACGTTTCGGAAAGGTGGAAGTGGCAGCCCGTCCAATGTAGTAATTCTGGTTGGCCGTCGGCGGTATCACATCTGCATAGTAGTGTACATTTATAAATTCAGGAGTGCAGTTATGCTTCCTGACGTAGGCGGTAAATGCCCGAATCCATGTATCGTTTCCAAGATTTTCCATGTACAGAAGCGATGGTGAACCGAAACAGATATCTTTACATATTTTTTTCGCGGCGTGAAAGGTATGTTTGTAAAACCGGAAAAACAGGGCATCGTCCCCAAATCCAAACATGGATTTGGAAGTCATGGGCTCATTCCAGACGCTGAAAAGCCACGTGGTTACTTCAGACATACCATACCGCTCAAGCAGATGCCTTGTAAAGTCCTCAATTAGGAGTTCCCACTCGGACATTTCACGCGGCGGACTTGTGATGAAGGGAGAGTAGCACAATGTTTTGGCCGGGTCTGATGCCAGTTCACGGGGCATGAAAGAATATTGGATCAATGGCTTTAATCCAATGGAAAGCAGGAAATCGATGACCTGATCTACTAAGGTATAATGAAAAGCAAGCTTTCCGCCTGTGCGGTTTACGACCATCATATCATCAGAGAGAATGCCGTGGAATTTGATATATTCGTACCCCACCTGAGTCTGTAAGTCCTTCAGCATTTCCCGGATATCAGAATTGAGCAGTTCCTTTGCGCGTCCCACACAGACAAATTTTTTGAAATTGTGTGTCAGGCGTTTCATAGGCGTGGAGACAGACAGGCGGTTTACCGCCAGTTCGTCAGTATAGCTCGGTGAGGAGCGGTAGAAGGAAAGGTCGATATGGTCTAAATATTTCGTGAGCAGGTGGAGATAATTACTTGGTTCGATAAGCAGGTAATTTAGGTTGTCGTGCTTAAAGGCGGCGGAGCCTGCTGCTTTTTTCTCTTTCCGGTAGGCGCTTGGAAGCATATCATAGCGCTTTTTGAAACTGCGCACGAAAGAGTGGGATTCCGAAAAGCCGTTCCGCATAGCGATGGCTTCAATAGAATCGTTTGTGGAAAGAAGTTCGGAAACAGCATGTTCCAGTTTGACATTTGTATAGTAGGAAGAAAAGTTGATCCCCATATATTTGTCAAAGAAATTGGACAGATAGGGAACGGAAAGTCCCTCCGACTCTGCAAGATCAGCAAGGCTGAAGTTTTCAGCGTAGTGTTCCTGGATATAGTTGATGATACGCGTCAGGCGCACCACATATTTTCTCTGATTTTTTACAGTTTCTGTTGCGGGAATCTGAAAATAAGTCAGAAGTTCCGAAACCAGATAGTAGCACAATGCGTAATTCTTATACTCGGCGCCTTTTGCATTGTGTGTGTTTTCTCTGATCATAGTAGCAATTGTAAAACGGATACCATCAAATATTCCGTTATTTTTTTGTGTAGCGCTATTGCAGTCAAAGACGAGTTCCTCCAGATTGTTGTCAAACTGACTGACCCGTGATAAGTCAATCTGCAGAGCAATCATAGTTGCGCTTTCCGAGTGGATTTCATGGATACTGTTGGAGTTTATCAGGATAATATCTTCTTTTTTTAACGTATATTTTTCCTCGTTGACAGTAATCTCGATACTGCCGTCAAGCACCATCAAAAGCTCCAGGCTCTTGTGCCAGTGTCTGGCAACAAATCCCAGCTTGTGCATGAATATTTTGAGCGGTATATTGGAAGAAAATTCAACAATTTCATGTCTTTCGTCCTGCATAGGGCCTCCTTAATGATAGGGTATATTAAAAAATGTTCAATTTGTGCCGCATACATTTATTATACACCGCGAATCCATTGTGTAAAGAAGGAAGATGTACAAAATTTAATATGAATAATTCATATAAACCCCAAAAAGGATATTATCTTTAGAAACTTATTAAAAAATGTACCCTAAAACAAAAAGGAATCAACTTGGAGAAAACAGGGCGGAAATCTATAATAAATTACAGAAGCAGGACAGCGGATTGAGACAGACGACTGGTTCTGAAAGAATGAGAACGGAGGAGATGGGTCAGAGATGGCAGAGGCTACACAACATGAGTTAGTGATTGAAGTAAAAAATATGTGCAAGAACTTTGGACCAACCAGAGCGCTCCGCAATGTTGATGTATCTTTTTACAGGGGACAGATCCGGGGACTGGTAGGGGAGAATGGCAGCGGGAAATCGACGATTACTTCCATTATTTCCGGAATGCAGAAGGCTACAAGCGGTGAAGTGTTTTACAAAGGTGCGGCATGGAATCCGGGGAGTATGGTAGAGGCCCAGAAGGCTGGTATCAGCATGGTGCTTCAGGAAGCGAATACGATTCCTGACTGTACAGTTGCAGAGAATATTTTTGCCGGACGGTTTGATGAGTTTTCCCGATTTGGAATCGTGAACATGAAGAAGCTGAATAAAGCGGCACAGGAGATTCTGGACTCCTTTGGGATTTCTCATATCAGGGCTGCGGACAGCATTAACCGGTACGGCTTTGAGGATCGTAAACTGGTAGAGATTGTCCGTTGCGTCTCAGACGATACAGAAATCTTTGTGGTGGATGAGACTACAACGGCATTGTCCATGGAAGGACGCCAGCTATTGTATAAGCTGATACATAAATTGAAAGACAATGACAAGTCAGTCATATTTATCTCCCACGATATGGATGAGATTTTGGAGCAGTGTACGGATTTGACGGTTTTAAGGGACGGAGAGATTATCGGGCATCTGGACCGGAGTGAAATGGATAAGCCAAATGCCGAGCAGGTAATCCGGTTCATGATGGTTGGACGTGAGATTGGGGATGCCTATTACAGGGAAGATTACGACAGTTCCCACGGGGATAAGGTAGCCCTTGAGTTAAAGAATGTGAGCCTGGGAGAAATAAAGAATTTTTCCCTGAAACTGCATGAAGGAGAAATTATCGGGTTTGGCGGCTTAAGCGGATGCGGCATGCACGAAATCGGACGTATCGCATTTGGGCTGGAAAAACTGGAGAGCGGCAGTGTGGAGCGGAATGGCAGGAAGATTAAGGGCTGCTTTGAGGCAATTCAGTCGGGCATCGGCTACGTGTCGAAAAACCGTGACACGGAGGCTCTGATTCTGGAAGGCTCCATTCAGGATAATATCGTACTTCCCTCGGAGTCAGAACTTTCCAGGGCGACTTTCATCAGCCCCAAGAGGGAAAAACAGATGGCGGATGGAGAGATAGAAGCCTTCCGCATCAAGTGTGGCGACGGAAGGCAGTGGGTCAATACCTTAAGCGGCGGCAACAAACAGAAGGTGTCCTTTGCAAAATGGACGGCGAAGGGGTCTGACGTGCTTATCATGGACTGCCCCACAAGGGGCGTGGACATCGGCGTGAAGCAGTTCATGTACGGCCTGATTGCGGATATGAAACGGCAGGGAAAGTCAATTATCCTGATTAGCGAGGAGATGGCGGAATTAATCGGCATGGCGGATAAGATTATTATTATGAAGGATTTTGCGGTGACAATGGAATTAAAGAGAGACAAAGACCTGTCAGAGACAGATATAATTGAGTACATGATTTAGGGGGGCGCAAGATGAGAGAAAAGGAAAAAGTAACACCAGCAGATTTTCTGAAGCAGCATGTTTATGACATTGCAGCGTATGCCGGCCTGATCGTGACGTTCATTCTGTTCCTTATATTCAGCGGAAGCCGCCTTTCCTACAATATGGCAACAGTGCTCCAGTCGGCTTCGGCATATTCGATAATTGCTTTGGGAGCAGTATTTGTCTATTCCATGGGATACATGGACGTGAGTGTGGGGCAGCAGGTTGGCGTATATGCGATACTGATGATTATGATTACCAACGCCATGGGGGGAACGGCGGCCGGCGTAGCGGCGGGTTTTCTTGTAATTCTGGCGCTGGCGCTTTTGTGCGGGGCATTCAACGGCGCTGTGGCTGTGTGGTTAAAGCTTCCATCGATTGTGACATCCCTTTTTCTGATGTTCTTTTTTACTGGAGCACAGTTGCTTCTTATGGAGAGCACAGGGACAAACTCGATATCCATACAGGCTGTGATTAAGCCGGCGGACCGCAATATGTACAATGTAATGCTTGTGCTTGCAATCGTCATTGTGGCGGTTATTGTGACTTACTTTTTTAAATTTACCAAATTAGGTAAGTATACAAGAGGGATCGGCGCAAACGAAGTGACGACAGCGCAGTGTGGTGTCAATACAACAAAATGGAAAGTGATTGCATACATGGCCTTCGGCGTATGCGTGGCAGTTGGTTCCTTTATCATGCTGACAAGGACAGGAAGCGCTGGCAAGGGAACGGGCAGCGGTTATGCGATGGACATCATGATCTGTCTGATTTTAGGAGGAATGCCCTTGTCCGGGGGAATGAAGTCAAAGGTGAGCAGTGCGCTGGTGGGGACATTTACCTATGTGCTTCTGACCAATGACCTGACCACAATGGGAGTGGATCTGAACATGATTAATTTTGTGAAAGCGGTTATTTTTATCGCCATTATTATGGTGACATGCCGGAAAAAGGACGGCGTGCTGCCAAGATAGGTTTTGACTGTGGCAAATGCACAGGAAAACATAGATTATTATTTAGAAAAACAGGAGGATTGTAAATGAAAAAGGTATGGAAAAAGATTACAGCAGTTTTACTTGCAGGTGCGATGACCGTATTGGCGTCCGGGTGTGGAAATAGTGGAGGAAATGCTTCCGACAGCAGTTCCGCATCGTCAGATTCCGGTGCGCAGACCAGTGATTCCGGCAGTGCGCCTGCGGCGGAAGGGAAGGCGTGCACAATAGGAGTTGCTTTCTACACGGACACAGGATTTGCCGTGGATTCCACAAAGGCATATCTGGAATCCCTTTCGGACACACTGAATGTTAAGTTTACTTATACGGTTCTGACACAGACGGATGAGGCGGCAAACCTGACGAAAATACAGGAACTGATTTCCTCTAATGTGGACGGCATTATCTGCACCATGGATCTTGGAATGACTTCCATCATTCAGGAATGCGAGGCAGCAGGGGTTTATCTTGGCGGTTATCTGTGCGATTATGACACTTCTTTTAACACCGCATATGACCAGGTATTTAAGAGTGAATACTTTGTGGGGACAGCTACAGACGGACAGAACCCGGATGATGTTACGATTGGGAATACTATGTTTGAAAGTCTGATGGAGTATAATGAACGCAATGGGGATGCGCCAATTACCCATGTATCCATGGCCATTTTCCCCACATGGGCTTTCCCGGCGCAGCAGATAGGGGCGGATCAGTTTGTGGCAGCGGTGGAAGCATACAATGAGACGGCCGAAACACCCATTACGGTTGACCCGCTGAACGAGGAGAGCGACGTGCTGGCGTTTGCCCCCATTGATACGACCTATTTTGCAAAACATGCGGATTCACAGGCAATTATATCTTTTGCGGCAGGAAGCGCCTTTGTATATCCTACCATGGTCCAGGCAGGGGTGGACAGCAGTATGAAACTCTTTACGACAGGTTATGACGGCGGTGAGGATGCGAATTTCGGAACAACAGGAAAGGGAACCTATCAGCAGACTATGGTGACAGCAGTGGAGTCTGTTACCTACCCGCTGGTACTGCTCTTAAATAAGATTAACGGCGCAGAATTCTCTGACCAGCCGGCGGAGGCGGAGCGTATCAGTACGGCGCAGTATGTCATTAACAGCGACGAGGACATGGCACAATTCCAGAAAAGCTGTTTCTATACAAAAGATGCTGCCAACGCAATGTACACACCACAGGATGTCCTCAATATGACTGCATACGGAAATCCTGATGCAACCTACGCAGACCTTAAGGGCATACTGTCAACCATGACCATCGACAGTATTAAGTAAGTGACACATAAATCTGCCGCTTACTAAAAATGACACAGTAATGGTGAGGGCGGGGGAGGTATCGCCCCTCCCCCGCTGTATGGAGGAAGAAACGATGAAGAATTCGGGAAATATCATAAAAAAGATAATCTTATCAGCAGTTTTTCCAATATTGATGTTTGTGGTGATGCTCATCATTACTGCGGGCAATGAAAAGTGTTATATAAATGGGAAACTGATATTTTTAAGTGCAGATCTGGTCAGGCAGGTGATAATAAATTCCTGTATGACAATCTGCGTGGCTCTTGCAATCTGGCTTCAGTTAAAAAATGGGAGATTTGATTTTTCCGGGGGCGCTTCTATGATACTGACAGCTATTATTGCAGGAAATGTGGGGCTTATGACGGACAGTCCGGTAGTTGCGCTGCTGGTGGCGGTGATAACGGGTATTGTCTTAAGCTGTGTTACGGCATTTGTCTATATTATCGGCAGGCTTCCAATTATTATCTGTACAATCGGAATGACACTGCTCTATGAATCGCTGACCTATCTGGTATCCGGTGGACAGGGAATCCGTATCTTTTATTCACAGGCGCACACTTCCGTTTTCGGGAGAATTCCGGGCGTGCTGATACCCACAGTGCTTGCGGTTGCAGCATTTGTGCTGTTTACATATTTTACGGCGGCAGGCAGAAAGGGAAAAGTGCTTTCCAACAATCAGCGGGCAGGCGTTAACATTGGTATAGATGAGAAAAAGAATGTGTTTGTAACGTATATTTTTACTGGAATCATTATCGGCCTTGCAGCAATTGTTTATGTGTCACAGCATGAAGTGGCGCCGCAGTCAGGGCTTGCCACATCGGGTATCATGTTTTCCTATATTGTGCCGGTGTTTATGGGAACCTTTATAGGGCTTGCAAGCTGCGATGTGGTTGGGATTGCAATTGCGGCAGTTGGAATGGAAATTATGAATTATGGTCTGAACTGCCTGAACCTGGGCGCAGGCGGATGGCAGCAGATTATTATGGGTATTTTTGTCCTGGGATTCTACGCATTCTCAGCACAGACAGACAGGATACAGGCATTTATGGCAAAAAGAAAAAAAGCGGCCAAATCGGCGTAAATATATAGAGAGGGGAAGTTCATGACAGATTTAAAAGCAAAACCGTTTTATTTATCAGAAGAGGATATTCAGTGGGTTGAAGATACCAGGGACTCCCTGACTCTGGATGAAAAGCTGGGGCAGTTATTTTTTCCTATCGGATATTCTCCAAACGAGCAGTATTTACAGTATGAAATATTAAACCGCAGTCCGGGCGGGCTGATGTTCCGCACAGGTAAGACAGAGGAATTATTTTCAGCGTATACATATCTGCAGGAACATGCAAAAGTGCCCATGTTTCTGGCGGCAAACCTTGAAGCGGGGGGCGACGGCATTGTAGAGGAGGGAACTGCCTTTGGAAAGCAGATGCAGGCAGCAGCCACAGGAGATCCGCAGCAGGCATACCGCTTAGGGAAGATATCATGCAGTGAGGCGCAGGCAGTGGGGTGTAATTATGCATTTGCGCCGGTAGTGGATATAGACAGGAACTATCATAATCCGATTACAAATGTACGCACCTACGGATCTGACAAAGAAATGATCAAAGCATGCGGGCTGGCATATATGCAGGGGGCAAAAGAATGCGGTTCGGCGGTTGCCATCAAGCATTTCCCGGGGGACGGCGTGGACGAGACAGATCAGCATATATTGACCAGTGTCAATTCCCTTTCCTGTGAAGAGTGGGATGCATCTTATGGAGATATCTACAAGACGCTGATAGAGGCGGATGCCCTGACTGTAATGGTGGGACACATTGCTTTGCCCTCATACCAGAAAAAATTTAATCCCAGTCATCTTGATAAGCTGATGCCTGCATCATTGTCACCGGAGCTTTTGAAAAATCTTCTGCGGGAGCAGTTGGGATTTAACGGAATGATTATTACGGATGCAACGCCGATGGTTGGATTCTTATGTGCTATGGACCGTGAAAAATCCGTGCCGTACTGTATCGAGGCTGGCTGCGACATGATTCTGTTCAACAAGGACTATCAGGAAGATCTGGAGTTTATGAAAAAGGGCTATGAGACAGGGATTCTTTCTAAGGAACGGCTTGACGAGGCGGTCACAAGAATCCTTGCGGCAAAAGCAGCATTAAAACTGCATACGAAGCGTGCAGACGGAAGTCTGGCGCCGAAGCGTGAGAATCTTGATATTATTGGCTGCAGGCAGCATAAAGCATGGGCGAAAGAGTGCGCGGACAAGGCAGTGACGCTGGTAAAGGATACACAGAATCTCCTGCCCGTATCGCCAAAGAAGTATAAAAGGGTGCTCTTTGAAATCATGGGAAAATGTCCCTCCGAGGAGCGTGTTGCAAAGCGGTTTATTGAGGATATGGAGCGGGAAGGCTTTGAGATGATCCGCTATGAGGAAGAGATATTTGATTTTTCTAAACCCATGCGCTTTGAGACGGTGACAGAGTTCCGCAGTAAATATGACCTTGTTATTTACATCGGTAATGTGGAAAATGCTTCTAATAAGACCACAAACCGTCTGAACTGGCATGCGCCTTATGGCGCCGGCAACAATATCCCATGGTTCGTGGAGGTGGTGCCGACATTGTTTATCTCCCTGCAGAATCCTTATCATCTGCTGGATGTGCCGATGGTAAAGACCTACATCAATGCATATTCAAACCATGACCTGATGATTGATACTGTAGTGGAGAAGATTACAGGAAAGAGTGCGTTTACAGGCAAAAGTCCGGTAGACCCGTTTTGTGGAAAAGAGTATCTTACGTATTAGGAAACAGGCTGTCGCGCGAACGATTGATGAGGCGGCAGCCTTATTATTACAATAAGGGACAGACTGACGCGTAATGGAAGGAGAATGACGATGGGATTTCAAAAAGATTTTTTGTGGGGCGCTGCTTCGGCGGCGCATCAGGTAGAAGGAGCATATCTGGAGGATGGAAAGGGGCTTGGAATATGGGATTATTTTGAAAGCCAGCCGGGGCATATTGCATGTGGCGAGAATGCCAATACCGCCTGCGATCATTATCACCGGTATAAAGAGGATGTTGCGCTGATGAAAAAAATCGGGCTGAAAAGTTACCGGTTTTCCATTAGCTGGCCGCGTGTGCTGCCTGAGGGAACCGGAACGGTGAATGAAAAAGGATTAAAATTCTATTCTGACCTGGTGGACGAACTGCTTGCAGCCGGAATAGAACCGCTGGTCACGCTTTATCACTGGAATCTTCCAATGGCTTTGTATGAAAAGGGCGGTTGGAAAAACCCGGAAAGTCCGAAATGGTTTGAAGAATATACGAAAGTCGTTGCCGGATGCCTTGGCGGCAGGGTAAAATATTGGATGACTTTTAATGAATATCAGATGTTTGCAGGGCTTGGTCTTTCTGTTGGTGCAATGGCTCCCTTTGAGACTAATGACTTAAAAACAATGCTGGAGGTATCCGCCAATATTTTCCGGGCACATGGAAAAGCAGTTTCGGTGCTTCGAAACTGCATAGAACAGCAGGTAATGATTGGCATGGCGCCTACCGGAAATGTGTGGCTCCCAGAGAGCGGGGATATTGAGGCGGTGGAGAAGGCGAGGGCAAAATCCTTTGCTGTGTCAGAGGAAATGTTCTTATTTGGAAATGCCTGGTGGGGGGATCCTGTTTATCTGGGTCATTATCCCGAAGGTGCAGCAGAAGTATTTGGGGATTTGCTGCCGGAACTTTCGGATGAAGAATGGAAAGAGATTTCCCAGCCGCTGGATTTTTACGGATTTAACGCGTATGAAGGAACCATAGAGTATCCCATAAGAGAAGACCGGTATAATACTTATGCTTATCAGGGGAGCCCGAGAACAAGTATGGGGTGGAGCGTTACTCCTGAAGTTCTTTACTATGCGCCGAAGTTTTTGTATGAGCGGTATCATAAGCCTATTCTGGTGACAGAGAATGGTATGGCAGGCATGGACTGGGTTGCCCTGGATGGAA
Source organism: uncultured bacterium (assembly GCA_947177425.1). Taxonomy (GTDB): domain Bacteria; phylum Bacillota; class Clostridia; order Lachnospirales; family Lachnospiraceae; genus Suilimivivens. Next base: position 5,113 of record CAMWUN010000030.1, on the reverse strand, counting down.
AGGTGCACGACAGTCACAGGATCGATTTTCTGAACCGCTATTTGCTGGAACTTGAACGTGCCGTTGACGACGGGGTTCCGGTAATCGGATATCAGACATGGTCGATTATGGACAATTTCGAATGGTGCCATGGCTATAATATGCGATTTGGACTGATTTATATTGATTATCAGACGCAGAAACGTACGCTGAAAGATTCTGCGTACTGGTACAGTGAAGTGATTGCGACAAATGGGGAGAAAATTCATGAGAATTATTAACACGAGAATTAATGGGATAAAGAACCCGACAGGTTTTTCTTATCCATATGTGAAATGTTCCTGGAAGGTGGTTGACGCAGCAGGAGCATACCAGACAAATGTCAGAATTAAAGTGGCGGAAGATACCGGATTTGACAATATTGTTGCAGAAAAAGAAGGAAGAGAGCTAAACAGCATCGGAGAGCGGATCGATATGCCTCTTAAGCCGCGTACACGCTACTACTACAGAATTGAAGTCTTTGGTGAGGATGGTGAGAACGCGCAGAGCCAGACGGCATGGTTCGAAACCGGCAAAATGGACGAACCCTGGGAGGCGGATTTTATTGGAATGGATGAAAAGGATACTTATCACCCTGTCTTTTTCCGGGACTTTACAACGGAGAAAAAGGTTACATCCGCCCGGATTTACGTGACAGGACTTGGACTTTATGAAGCATATCTGAATGGAGTAAAAATAGGGGACGATTATCTTGCGCCGTTCTGCAATGATTATAATGAAGATATCCAGTATCAGACATATGATATTACCGGGCTTTTGCAGGAAAACAACCATATTGAGATCATGAACGGAAATGGCTGGTACAAGGGGCGTCTTGGTTATGACGGCGATGTGGCATTTTTTGGCGACCGTTTTTGGGCAATTGCAGAACTGCATATAGACTATGCGGATGGAACTTCCACAGTGGTTAAGACAGACGAAAGCTGGCAGTACCGGGGCAGTGACATTGAAATGAGCGATATTTATGATGGCGAGCGCTATAACCGTCTGTTGTGGGAAGGAAAGGAAAATAACGCAAGGCCGGCTGTAATGCTGGGAGAAAATGCAGCAGAAGCCAGAAAGCCTGACAAAAAAAAGCTAAAGGAACGCTATAGCATTCCGGTCATTGTAAAAGACCGTCTTCCCGTAAAGGAAGTGATTCATACGCCTGCTGGAGAAACGGTTCTTGATATGGGGCAGAATTTTGCAGGTTATATGGAATTTTGCGCAGACTTTCCCAAAGGAACAAAAATCGTGCTGGACTTTGGTGAAATTTTACAGCAGGGGAACTTTTACAATGACAATTACAGGACGGCAAAGGCACAGTTTATTTACATTTCAAACGGTGAAAAGGAGGTAGTGCGTCCCCACTTTACCTACTACGGGTTCCGGTATGTGCGTGTGACCGGCTGGCCCGGAGAACTTCGTAAAACAGATTTTACGGGAATAGCAGTTTATTCTGATCTTGATGATACAGGCAGTTTTGAATCGTCAAGCCCTCTGCTGAACCAGCTTGCAGGGAATGCGGCATGGGGGCAGCGTTCCAATTTCCTGGATATGCCTACAGACTGCCCGCAGCGTGACGAGCGCTTGGGGTGGACGGGGGATGCCATGGTGTTTGCGCCGACGGCAAGCTTTCAGATGGATACCAGGGCTTTTTACCGGAAGTTTCTCTATGATTTGCACGTGGACCAGAAAAAACATGGGGGACGGATTGCAAATTACATTCCCAATAACTGCCGTATACCCGGAGGCAGCAGTGTGTGGGGGGATGTTGCAACTTTTCTTCCCATGACTCTCTATCAGTACTATGGGGATAAGGATGAACTGGAAGTAAATTACCCCATGATGAAGGAATGGGTGGAGTGGATAATTGCACAGGATAAAGAACATGGGGAGCAGCATTTGTGGAATTTTGGCTTCCATTTCGGGGACTGGCTTGCACAGGATGGTGTGACGCCCCAGAGCATGAAAGGGGGAACGGATGATTATTTCGTTGCTTCCGTATATTACTATGCATCGGTGCTAAAACTCGCAAAAGCGGCAGGGATTCTGGGAAAAGAAGAGGAAAGGAAACAGTATTGCCGAAAAGCAGAGCAGATTTACAAGGCGGTTCTGGCGGAATATTTTTCGCCCAACGGAAGACTGGCGGTGGATACACAGACCGGCTATCTGATTAGCCTTAAATTTGGCGTTTATGTTGATAAGATGCGTGTAATAGAAGGGCTGAAGGGGCGTTTAAAAAAGGACTGCTATAAGATAAAAGGCGGTTTCGTCGGGGCGCCTATGATGTGTCAGGTTCTGGCAGAAAACGGCATGGAAGATCTGGCATATTACATTTTATTCCAGGAAGGATTCCCGGGGTGGATGCACTGCATTAATCTTGGCGCCACAACCATCTGGGAGCGCTGGAATTCGGTGCTTGATGACGGCAGTATCAGCGGTACCGGAATGAATTCCCTTAATCACTATGCTTATGGCTCTGTGATGGAATATGTGTACCGCCGCATTGCGGGGATCAATGAGACAGAGGCAGGCTTTCGGTCTGTGCGCTTTGCGCCGCAGTTGAATCCGAAGCTTTCCTATGTAAACTACACCTACGATTCCGTAAGCGGAAAATATGTTTCCAACTGGCGCATCAACCCGGACGGAACGGTGACGGTGCATTTTGAGGTACCTTTTGGATGTACGGCTTTTGCACTGCTTCCGGGGACGGATGGTGAGGAAATTGCGCTTAAGGCAGGTGTTTTTGAAAAAACCTACCAGCCGAAACGTGATTACAGAAAATTGTATACAATGGATACGCGCCTGGAGGAACTGCGGGATGATGAACGTGCAATGGAAATACTAAAAACGGAACTTCCCCTTGCATACAGTATGGTCATGGGCGGTGATCCTGAAAGTTTAAGTATGAGTCTGAATGAGTTACAGTTTATGTTCTTTATGGGATTCAACCCGCAGATGGTAAGCGCGGCGGCGGAAAAGCTGTTTCCGCTTATGGCGGATTGGGCGGAAAATTAGATAGGAAGGAGTTTGCTTATGGAACAGGTTTTTAATCCGTATTTACCACTTTATGAATATGTAGCAGATGGTGAACCCCATGTTTTTGATGGGAGGGTTTATGTTTATGGCTCTCATGATGCTGCAGGAGCCGCAGTATACTGTGAAGGACATTATGTAACATGGTCTGCGCCGGTAGAAAATCTGCGTGACTGGAGGTTTGAGGGGGTGATCTACCGGAGAGATCAGGATCCTTCCAACCGGGATGACAAGATGCAGCTATGGGCCCCAGACGTGACCAGGGGGCCGGACGGGCGTTATTATCTGTATTATTGTTTTTCGTTTTATCCTGAAATTGGCGTGGCTGTCAGTGACTCGCCTGCCGGCCCGTTTGAATTTTACGGACATGTCAGGTATCCGGAACAGGTTATGCAGAAAGAAGGACTTAAGGGGGATATGATGCCCTTTGACCCGGCGGTTTTGACAGACAATGATGGAAGGGTGTATCTCTATTATGGATTTGCCCCGGCATGTGAAAAGGAGATGCTGCTTCCAGAGTTCAGTGAAGCAGATTTGGAAAAAATGCCTGTGGAAGAGCGGAAAAAAATTGAGTGTATGATGAACACAAAATTTGGCGAAAATGGAATGGCAGTAGAATTGGAACCGGATATGCTTACCATGAAAGAGATACCGCACGTCTGTATCCCGGGCGGACATCATACGCAGGGAACCGGCTTTGAGGGGCATGGTTTTTTTGAGGCATCTTCCATTCGCAGGATAAACGACAGGTATTATCTGGTCTATTCAAGTCATAAGAGTCATGAACTCTGCTACGCGGTAAGCAAGAAGCCGACAGAAGGCTATGTTTATGGCGGAACGATTGTTTCAAATGGTGATATTGGATATTGCGGAAGAACGAAGCCGGCAAACATCCTGGGGAATAATCATGGCGGCATTGTGCAGGCAGGAGAAGAGTATTATATTTTTTACCACCGCCAGACACATGGCACAGAATTTTCAAGGCAGGGATGTGCGGAGAAAATACAGATACTTCCGGATGGGAGTATTCCGCAGACAGAGATTACAAGCTGTGGCCTGAACGGAGGGGCTTTACCTGCTTCGGGAAGCTACCCCGCAGCAATTGCATGTCATATGACATGCCCGGAAACACTGGATTATATAGATTACCAAAATCCTTCCATGTCGGCCCAGACAAGGATGGTACAAAAACAAAATGTACAGTTCCTGACAGATATCCACGACCATACAGTATTGGGGTACAAATATTTTATATGCAGAAATGTCTCGGGTATTGCACTGGAATTGCGGGGGAATTTTAAAGGAACGGTCAGGGCTGCAACAGACGAAGAGGGGAAGAAAGCCATAGCTGAGAGGGAAATAGCCATTGCGGCAGAGGAATGGAATGTTGTGACCTTTCCTGTTTCTGTTGCGGACGGCACATATGCTGTATACCTGCTGTTTAATGGAGAAGGCTCCTTGGATATGAGAACGCTTTCGTTTATCAAAGATTAAGGCGGAAAGCGCAGCATAATATAAAATGTAAAAGCCTGTCAAGGAGTTGACAGGCTTTACAGGGGAGTATAAATAGTTAATATAAGGGTTGTAAATAGGAATTGAAGGGGTTTCCTGTTTACAAATACATTATAGCTTATATTCCTTTCTTATGCAATATCAATATAGTACAAAAGTACCATAGATGAAACAGCCAAAAATTGTGCACTTTCAATAAAAAATAGGTACTAAAGTACTAAAAGCAGAGAGAATAAAAATTTTTTAAATAAGCAATACTACTCCTGTAACCTAAAGAATCAGGAGGAAACAAATATGTCTAAGAATGATTATCAGAACAACAACCAGAACAATCAGAATCAGGAAAACAAATCCAACCAGAACAGCCAGAACAGCCAGAAGAACAGCTCTTCCAATTCTTCTAACTGCAAGGACAACAACAAAAAGAACAACGAATTCTAGTGGATTTGGAGAGAAGGCGCCCGCAGGGGCGCCTTTTTCATTACAGTAACACTCTCGAATCACTTTCTTACGACCAGCGCAGTAAATGCGCAGGTCTGTGTGA
>CAMWUN010000029.1 GCA_947177425.1 uncultured bacterium | reverse complement strand
CGGCCCCGTCATAGGCATAGGACATGCTTCCTGCAATTGCCAGATTTTCTCCCACACTCTCCAGTCCGGTCATCCGTCCTGCCTTGTCATAGGAAAGAGTTTCCTTAAGAAAATCCGTGTCCGCCAGCCTGTGTGTTATCTGTACAGGAAGGCCCTTGGCGTTATAGGCATAACTGACTGTACTGTCCGGCTGGCACCGGGAAACAACACGCCCTGCCCCATCATATGTGTACCAGACGGCCTTGCCGTCTTTGTCCGCGGCTTCCGTCATGCGGTTATTTTTATCATAGGCATAGTTTACCACACTGCCGTCGGGATAGGTGATGCCCGTAATGTTTCCGGCCCCGTCATAGCTGTAGCATACCATCCGGCTGTCAGGATCAGTTACTTTTGTAAGCCTTCCCACCTCATCATGTTCCATGGACGTAATGCCGTTCCAGTCACTGATTTCCACCAGTTCCCCGCGTTTATTGTACCGGAATGATGCTTCTTTCCCGTCGCTGTAAGCCATATGCACCGGCTTATTGTTGAGGTCATAGCTCACTGTGGTCTTATTATTATCTTCATCTGTCATGGAGGAAAGGTTGCCGTTGCCGTCATAGGTATAGACTTTTTCCTCCAGCGCCGGATTGATTTCCTTGATCCTCCGCCCTTTTTTATCATACTGATAGAGCGTGATACAGGTCTGTTCACCGGAGTCCGACAGGCATTCCTTTATCCGGTTATTCATGGCGTCGTATTCATACAAAGTGGTAACGCCCAGCGGATTGACTGTCTGCATCAGATTGCCGCAGGCATCATAGGCGTACTCTGTCACACTGCCTTCCGGGTCTGTCACTGTTGCAATCTGCCCGTCTGCCGTGTAGGTAAGGGAAATCTTTCCGCCCATGGGATCTGTCACCGTGGTTACATGTCCCAGCGCATCATATTCATAGGAAACTGTATTTCCAAGAGGATCTGTTACGGTAAGCACCTGGCCTGCGCCGTTATAGGTGTAAAGCGTTTCGCCCTCCTCTGCGTCTTTGACCTTAATCAGATTCCCGGCAGGGGAATAAGTAAACTCTGTCGTATTTCCATTGGCGTCTGTCTGTGTCAGCATTCTGCCCAGACGGTCATAGGTAAATGTCAGACTGTTCTCCAGACCATCGGACATCCGGATAAGTCTTCCCATGGAATCGTACTGATAATCTGTTTCGGCGCCTTCCTGATCCGTTACCTTTGCAATCCTTCCCGTGCCGGTATAGGCATAAGTCAGACTGCCGTCGTCCTGGCCTGCCACGCTGATTAAACGGTTCCGGGCATCATAGGTGTAGGTCCATTTATTCCCATTTGCATCCGTATAGGATGTCCTGTTTCCAGCCGCATCATAGGTATAGGTGCAGGTATTCCCTTCTTCATCGGTGCTTTGCGCAAGGCGATTCAGAACATCGTAAATATAAGACTTTGCGCCGCCCAGGGGATTGGTTTTTCTGGTAAGATTGCCATTGCCGTCATATGCAAACGTAGTTTCGCCGCCTTTGGCATCGGTAATGGAAATAAGCTGTCCCCTGTCATCATAGGCATATGCTGTCTCCTGCTCTAGCGGATTGGTTACTTTAACCAGTCGGTTGTCCCCATCATACTCATAGGAATATATATTTCCTTCTGCATCCGTCACTTTAATACAGTTGCCGTTGGAATCATACGCATAGGCTGTTTTTCCGCCGTCCGGATCCGTCTTTTCGGCAAGGCGGCCGGATGTGTGATAGGTATATGTGGTCTGATTACCGTCTTTGTCCGTTGCTGACGTGAGATTCCCGTCTCCGTCATATGCACGCTGCTCCTTCTGTTCTTCCGCGTCTGTCACGGAAACCACTCTTCCAAGCTTATCATAAGTAAAGCTGGTAATTCCTGCGTCAGTCTTTATAGAAAGCAGTCTGTTTTCTTTGTCATAAGAATACTTCGTAACAACGCCGTCTTCATCGGTTCTGGTAAGGAGGTTTCCTGCCTGGTCGTAAGTATAGGCTGTGCTGTACCCCAATGCGTCGGTAATGCCGGTCATGCGCCCTGCATTGTCGTAAGTGTATGCTGTCGGATGCTCCAGAGGATCTGTAACGGTTTTCACCTGCCCCATGGTGTCATAGGTGTACTTTACCGTTCCTCCTGCCGCATCCCTTACTTCTGTCAACTGATTGACGCTGTTGAAGGTATAACTGGTAACGGCGCCGTTTTTATCCGTGCCGGATATCCTGTTTCCCATGGCGTCATAGGTATAGCTTACGTGGAAGTTTAAGGGATCTGTTTCTTTGACAAGATTTCCTCTTTCATCATATTCAAAGCGGTATTCTTTGCCCATGAAATCCGTGACAAGGGACACCTGCCCCATCTCATTGTATTCCAGACGCTGGCTGTTCCCGTTTCTGTCTGTAACGCTGGTGCGGTTTCCATTTTTATCATATTCAAATAATATACTGCCGTCTGCGTCCGTAACCGAAAGCAGATTGCCGGTACTGGAATACTGGTAAGAAACCGTGCTGCCTGTGGGCGATGTGTAGGAATTCAGCCTGCCAAGTTTATCATGGCTGTATGTATAAGCGTTTCCTTCCGGATCTGCCGCACTGCTTAAATGATGATTTTCATCATAAGCATAAGTCCATACATTTCCCTCTTTGTCTGTATAAGAAGTCAGATTATCATTTTCATCATAAACATAGGTACACTGATTGCCCCGCTCATCCCGGGCAGAAATCAGGTTATTCCTGCTGTCATATTCGTACAGGCTCTCCCCACCGTCACGGTTCACGATTCTGACCGGATAACTCCTGTCATTATAGGATATCTGTTCATCCGTCCCGTCGGGATAAATCACCTGTGTCATGCGCCCCAGATTATCATACAGCATCTTCGTGGTATTATTAAGAAGGTCGGTCTGCTGTGTTACCTGCCCGTTTTCATTGTAACTGCTCGAAATGGCATGGGCGCCAAGTTCCACGCAGGTAATGACGGAATCCTCATTGTAATAATACTTTGTCTGATTTCCCGCTTCATCGGTAAAGGCCGTCACTCTGTTTACGGTATCGTAGGAGGCTTTACTGTTTCCTCTTCCGGCTATGTTCTGTGCAATTACTTTTCCGTAAATATCATACCAGTTGGTCAGATATTTTTCTCCGGAAAAATCAGTAATTTCTGACAGCCGTCCGTCATCATCGTAGGTAAAGGCTATGCTGTTTCCCCCGCAGTCTGTGGCGGAAATAAGATAGTCTTTCTCGTAACTGAACCTGACAGTGTTCCCCATCAAATCCGCCGCACTTGCAATGTGCCCGCCTGCATAGGTTAATACCAGACTCCCGCCGTGTCTTCCTTCAATCCCTACAATCCGTCCATCCGCATCTGTATGGAACTGATAGCTGACAAGCTCTCCCTCCATAATTTTGTCAGGGGACAAATTGCGGTCAAATACATATGCGGTTCCGTCAGACTTCTTTACCCAGTACGCGCCGTCTTCTGCCTGCTCCATTGCATAAACTGACCGGATGCCTTCCTCCGGCAGGAAGCTGCTTCCGTCTTTTTCCTTCCGGAAAGGAACTACTTCCCCGTACGGCGTGCTGAAATAGGTATAGATATTGTCCTTATACAGAAGATAGTTGAAAGCATGGGACCAGCCTCTTCCCAGAATTTTGGAGCAGCCCTCTCTCTGGGAGTCGTACATAAGGGTAAAATGCAGATTATCTTTCCCATAATCCTTAAGGAACGTATAGTCCCACAAAAATGCTCCGTTCAGAACATTTACAGGGTCAAGTCCCAAATGGGCAATTCTTCCGTCCGGATAGGTCTTATGCCATTTTCCTTCCGGGAGGCAGCTTTGCCGGCTTGTCTTCGTCTTAATCCTTCCCAGCGTGCTGTATGCACTTGAACCGCCCTCGTTATTGGCCCTGACACAATAGGTATGCTCTGTACCCGGCTGCAGATCAAAGTATATTTTGTACTGGTTTTCTGCCACACGACTGGCCTGTCCGTCAAATTGTACATCATAATTATCCGCCCCGCTCACCGCATCCCAGCTTATGGTGACACCGCTTAAGGAAGAAACGGCGCTTACGTTCTTCGGTACAGACGGTTTGTCCACCAGTGTCCGGATTGTCTGAACTGCAGAATAAGCCCCATAGCCGTCAATATTTTTTGCCTGGACTGCATAATCATATGTTGTGCCCGGCGTAAGGCTGCTGAAAGTTATTGATGTGCTCGACGTGCTGTACACTTTTCCATTAAACTGGACATTATAGCTGATAACTGTCCTGTTTGTATTCCAGCTTACGGTAACAGAATTGCTGGCAGCCGTTGCTTTTATATTAGCAGGTACGGCCGGGGGAGCCATCTTCGTCTTTATTGAATAAGTAGTCGAATAGGCGCTTGTACCCGCCGCATTTCTGGTACGTATCTGATAGGTATAGTTTGTGTTTGGCGACAGTCCGGTAAATGTTTTAGTCGTATCATTTACGCTGTAAACACGTTTGTTAAACAGGATATCATACCCGCCAGCTTTCGGCTCCGCCCTCCAGGATATTGTAATGGAATTTGAGGTTGCCACAGCCGTTATGCCGCCCGGTACAGCGGGTTTTGCCACAGGAATGATGGCTACTGTTTTTGCAGCGGAGTAGGCGCTTCTGCCAGCCCCATTCTGGGCGCGTACCTGATAGGAGTAATATATATTGGTGGTAAGTCCTGTAACTGTCTTGGAAGTCCCGGTTACACGGTAAGTCTGGTTATTAAACAAGAGTTCGTAATTGTTTGCCCCACCCACCGCACTCCAGCTCACAGTAACAGATTTTGCCGATAAATTTGGAACGGCGGTAACATTAGCCGGAACAGCAGGAAGAGCAGGTTTTGTGGCAATCTGTTTTGACGCAGAATAGGCACTGGTCCCCGAATAATTTTTTGCCCGGACGCAGTAGGTGTAATTCGTCCCGGGTGCAAGCCCTGTTATGGTCTTGGAAGTACCCGTTACGCTATAGGTCTGGTTATTCAGCAAAACCTCATAGCCGCTGGCGCCGCTTACTGAACTCCAGCTTATGGTGACAGAATTTGTTTCAGCCGAAGCCGTGACATTTGCAGGTACTTTCAGCAATGTCCTGACTGTTTTGGAGGGAGAGTATCCGCTGACGCCTCCTGCATTTTTTGCCTGCACGCAATAAGTGTAATTTGTATCAGCAGACAGTCCCGAAACCGTAGTTGATGTGCCTGTCACATTGTAGATTTTCCCTCCAAGCTTAACATCGTAGCCGGACGCCCCTGCTGATGCTGTCCATTTTACCGTGACAGAGTTTTCTGTTGCGCTTGCGCTGATATTGGCCGGAACCTTCGGCGCATTGGGGGTGGTAGCAATTGTCTGGGCTTTGCTGTATGGGCTGGAACCTGCTGTGTTATTTGCACGTACGCAGTAGGTATAACTTGTACCGGAATTCAGTCCCATTATGGTTCTGGAAGTGCCGCTTGTCACCCGGTATGTGGTGTTATTAAACAGCACGTCATAACTGGACGCCCCGGATACCGTGTTCCAGCTTACCGTTACGGAATTCCCGGTCGCCGAAGCAGCCACGCCAGACGGAACTGCCGGCACTTTTTTTAATGTCCTGACTGATTTGGAAGCAGTATAGGCGCTGCTTCCTCCGGCATTTTTTGCCCGGACTGTGCAGGAATAACTTTTATCAGGAAGCAGTCCAGTGATTGTCAGTGATGTGCTCGTGGTTTCATAAACCTTGTCCCCAAACTTCACCTCATAACCATCTGCCCTGCTTACGCCATCCCAGCTTACCACAGCAGATTCTGCCGACACTTCAACTTTGACGTTCTGGGGTACCGGCGGTATTTCGGGAGTCGTAGTGATTGTCTTTACGTCTGTAAATGTACTGGAACCGTCACTATTGCGCGCACTCACTGCGTACGCATAGCTTTTACCGGAAGACAGTCCGCTGAATACTTTAGAGGTTCCACTTACATGATAAATGCTATTGTCAAATCTGACATCATAACTGTTTGCTCCTGCCACTTTTCCCCAGCTTATAGTGACAGAATTTTTGGACGCTGTCGCCTTTACTTTTGACGCTTCCGGCGGCATGGGCGATGTCTTTATCTTCTTTTCAGCGCTGTAAGAGCTGGAACCGTCTGCATTATTTGAACGCACCTTATAAGAGTAGCTTGTGTTCGGCGACAGGCCGCCGATAGTTACAGGCGGTTTCGCCGCATGATAAACCTTTCCGTTACATAATACATCATAACTGTCGGCTCCTCTGGCCACATTCCAGTTTATAGTGACAGAATCCTCCTGTGAAGATGCTTTAGCTCCCGCAGGGGCGCCGGGAGGAGTTCTGAATGTCTGTTCCGGCCCGTAGTCTCCAACTCCGCCTGCGGTTCTGGCCCGGATTTGATAAGTATATTCCGCAGCCGGCGATAAACCTGTAAAAGTCTTTGATGTCCCGGTTACATTCTGGACGCTGCCATTCAACCGGACATCATAACTTGTCGCACCGCTTACTGCCGCCCAGCTTATGGTGGCGGAGTTTTCTGTGACTGTTTTTTTGGTTGTGTGCGGTACAGATGGTTTTATGGCCGGCGTTATGACAGTCTGAGTCGCGCTGTATTCACTTGTTTTAACCGAATCCTTTGACCGTACTGCATAGGTATGGCTTGTCTGGGGTTTTAGATTATATATGGTTTTAGTAATTCTTGCTCCCCACCCGGTTACACTATATACGTTATTATCAAACCGGACATCGTACCCTTCCGCATGGTCTGTTTTATCAAAGCTTATTTCTATGGATGTTGGATTTGCATGTGCTTTTATGTTTTTCGGAACCTGCAGCGGAATGCGTCTGTAAAAGTCAGACGGAATCAACTGTTTTTTTCCTTCAGATGTCAGTACGCTATATCCCTCGCCATATGCGGCAAGCACCACTTGATATATTTTATTAGCCTCAAGATTGGGCTTAGTTGTATAGGAAGTAACTGTCAGTTTCTGCTCATTACAAATTGCATAACCCACTCCCGGTATGGATACCAGCAGACTATACCTTGTCGCATTGGTAATCGGAGACCATGCTGCCGTAATAGAGCCGTTATCATTTAATGTTATTTTTAAATTTAATTGTTCCATATCCTCTATTTTCCTTTCTATTTTTTAGCCGGCTATATTATAAAAAGGAAAATAAAGGTTAAATGTAAACTTTCAAAATAAATATTTTTCCGCCAAAGTACTGTATCCGCGCCCGTTCAGAACGCATCTTCATGCAAAAGTATAACGAAATCCTGTCCGCGTTATGGTTCAAAACGATAATTTTCCCCATAAAAATCCAGAAATCTTGCATTTGGGAGGAGCTTCATATCCGGAATGGACGGCTCCTTTCCTTTCCATTCTCCCATAAGGTTCACGGTACAGATTTCCGGGCAGCCATTTAAAAAGGAAAAATCTGTCACTAAGGGTGTACACAGATAGAGGTACCGCAGTTCCCCACAGTTTGCCAGAACAGACAAGTCGGTTAATTTCAGGAATCCTGCCGGCGCCCCTTCTTCGTATGTGTATACACCCACCAGTTGGAGCATCCGCAGTTCCTTTAACGGCGAGAGAAACTCTATGTCCTCCACCGTTGTGCCTGCGTTAATGCGAAGCGTCTTTAAATGCGTCATATTGGCAATAAAGGAAAAATCCGCCGTTTCACAGCCTGACATCACAAGTTCTTCTGCTCCTGTAAAAGATCCCAAATCCTCATAAGAGAACATACTGTCTTTTCCCGGATAGATTTTTTCCAGATGTCCGTTACAGGTTAAATATAATACAGGGCCGCCAGCCGCCATGGCATCTTCATCCGCACGGCGGGTCCCCGGATTGTACAAAGTACAGTTAATATTCTTGATAACCGCCATATCACTTGCCATCAGCGGCCGTTCCAGAAATGCTGCCTTTTCCTCTTCATTAAGCTGCCAGAGTTCTGTCAGCCCATTGCGGACTGCCTGCTCAAACATTGGCTCCTTCCATAGGATTTCATGGTCATTGGGGTAATTTTCGTCCGGCCTTTCGGCATATACAACATAATTTTTCATGGCCGAAGTAAACAGATTATGCAGTTCTGGATAATTCCAGTCCCAGGCGCCTACATTATCCGCCATCTTTGTGTAGCCCATGCCAATCCTTCCTCCGAAATCTTCAAAACTGGCGGCAATATAGCGGGCCACATCGATCAGGAGGGTATCCTGCGGCTTCCCCGGTTCCTTTTCCCGCTTGCCGATGACTTCCGCCATATTCCGTTCCCCAAGCCGATAGAATGCCACATATTCCCAAATCTCATCCCCGGCGTCAAAATCAAAGGAATAACCGCATAAATCGCAGCCATTCTCCACCGTATATTTTTCAAACTTAAGATTAGATACCCTGCCGCCGCAGTTTTCGCTGCACCGCATCACTTCCGCAGTAAACGCTTCCCAGTCCTCTTCTGATGCGGTAAGCGCATTTTCCTCCATCTGATTTGTGACTGGCAGAGAATAGATACTGATATCGGAGCCGTAAATATCGCCTTCATTCAGATTGTTCGTCAGGAAAAGGCTGTGTTTCACCATATCAGGCGATGCAATATGAAATCCGCCTTCCGACACAAGCCCTCCCCTGTCGTATCTGTCCTTCGGAATATAAAGGCTTTGTGACACTGTAAGCACATCCCCCGGCATCAGATGATACACATCCCCAATACTGCTGCAGTTGTCCTTCAAAATTTCTTCATATCTCGCACCAGTTCCCAAAAGCTGTCTGGAAATCCCCCACAGGGTATCGCCTGGTTTTACCTTGTAGCTTCTGCTCTGGGCCCCAAGCCTGATAAAATCCGACTTATGATCTTCCGCCAAAAGCGCTTCCCGGGGCTTATAGTCATACTGCACCGCCAGGCAGTCCTTTTTAACAGAAAAAAAGAGACAGCCTGCCAGCATTGATGTTACCAATAATTTAAAATGTTTCATAGGACAGTTCCTCCTCACTTATCAAAAAACCTGGCTGCTTCGTCATCCATTCCGCCATATTTTACATAACCATCCACGACACCAAAGGCATGGTGGCCACCGAAAGAATCGTAGTCAGCGCCACTCCCTTTGACGCCATCTCATAATCCCCGTCATACTGCTGTGCCAGCATGGCCGTCATACTTCCCACCGGGGTAGCCAGCATTACCATGCACACGCCGCAGATTACCTCACTGTTTACAAACTGTTTTATAAGCAGTACCCCGGCGGCGGGGATAATCACCAGTTTTATAAAGGAAAAGACCAGAAGTTTTCCGTCCATAAACAGTTTCCTTAAATCTATGGACGCAAGAGACGCGCCGATGATCATCATGCTAAGGGGCGCGGTCAGATTGCTTAGCTGTGTCACTGTGGTTTTGATGAATTCAGGGATAGAAAGCCCCAGAAGATAAATAACAATTGTCAGGATGCAGGCAATCACACCAATATTCAATATCCTGCCAAGAGATACGCCGGATTTGCCGTTATCTGTATCCTCTTTCACTGCCATTGCCGATACGCCGTACGTGTAAATCAGAATATTATAAGGAATCATAAAAAGCGCGGCATAAAGCAGTGCGCCGCTTCCATACAGAGCGGAAACCACGGGAAATCCCATGAACCCTATATTGGAAAAAACAGTCATGGCCTTATAAGTCCCACAGCTTTTCCTGTCAACCCGCAAAAGCCATGGCAGAAGCTGGGCCAGAACCAGCAGCGCCGCATACACTGCCAGCATAACGGCCGCTGTTATCAAAAGCTCCTGCCCCTGGATTTTCTCTTCCCCCATGCATCCTGTCAGTATCAGGGCCGGATTTGCAATATTGACCACAATGGCGGAAAGCTTTTTCCCCACTTCATCTGTGATGATGGACTTTATACTGCACAGATACCCAAGCCCCATTAAAATAAAAAGCACCACCATCTGTTGTAACAAAAGCATCTTAAATTCCTCCTTTTTTGCCGTACATCATAATCACTGCGTTGATTTTTCCCTTTTTACTTAAATTCTGCTGCCCTATGTATTCAAATTTCCCAAATCCTCTGGCGCTTACCTTCTCGCCGCCCTTTAATGTGCGGCTGCCATTCTCGCATATTCTTCCGTCCACAAACACCTTTTTCTGCGCAAAAAGGGCCGAAACCTCACTGCGGGACAGATGGAAGGCTTTTGCCAGTACGCCGTCTATCCGCTCGGAAGAAACCTGAATTTTCAACTCCTGCCTGTCCTGCACAATGGCTTCCGGCGTCTTTCTGGCGCGGCGGCACAGGACAGAAGTGTGCCTTACTCTGGTCAGATTTTCCATAATATAATCGGCCATGCTTTCCATGCAGAATATGTAGCCTTTATTGTCCACAATCAGAATGTCCCCCAGCGTGCTCCGCTCAATTCCCAGGCTTATGACCGCTCCCAGAAAATCCCTGTGGGTGAGAGTCTCGGCAAATTTTGCTGCCAGCGGCCTTACCATAATACAGGCAATGGGAAACTCCTCCTCATAGCCCAGCTCCTGCTCATTTCCAAAACGCACCATCACACGTTCACACACTTCGCTTCCGCCCCATACCTTATACGATGCGAAGGAAAGTTCTTTCTCTATTTCATAAAAACAGGCCATGTCAGCCATACTTAAGAACCCTGTAAACGTGTAGTGATTATTCTGATAACTCTTCCGGGCAAGCTCCCGGAACCTTTTCTTTAATAACTCGTCTGTTTCCATATCTCTTCCTGTCTTTCCTGTATTTTTCATATTTATCAAACTGCAGTTCCCATAGCTGCCAGAGCCTGTGCCGGAAATAAATCCCGGGACGCCCCCGAAACACGCTCCAATCCTTTCCCAGGCCGGCGCTGAAAAAATGGTTAACGAACCCCATTGGATATGATAAAATAATATTACAAATTTACATTAATTTCCACCCTCAATAAAAGGAGAATCCATGAATTTTAAAGACGCTGTCAAAAGTATCATCAAACCCCACGAAGAAGACCAGCTTACTCCCCTCACCACTGTCTGGGGAGAAAACATCAGTCCCGGATGCCTGCTGCCCGAATATCCGCGTCCACAGATGCGCAGGGACTCTTTTATCTCCCTGAACGGATATTGGGACTATGCCATCACCTCCTCCGGCTCTTTTCCTTCGGAATTTGACGGAACCATTTTAGTCCCCTTTTCGCCGGAGTGCACCCTTTCCGGTGTCAACAGGCAGCTTCTGCCCTCGCAGTTCCTCTGGTACCGGAGATCCCTTCCCCCTCTGGACGGGTTGGACGCCTCTGACATGCGTCTTATCCTGCATTTCGGCGCAGTGGACTATGAAGCAGAAGTCTATATTAATGACATACGTGTCACTTCGCATCTGGGAGGCTATCTGCCTTTTGAGACCGATATCACCCCTTATCTGAAAGACGGTGAAAACCAGCTTGCCGTGAAGGTGCGGGATGTGACCCACCTTAAAAGCCAGGCAAGAGGAAAGCAGTCCCTTACCAGGGGCGGCATCTTTTACACTGCCCAGAGCGGCATCTGGCAGAGCGTATGGCTGGAACAGGTTCCCTCTTCCCACATAAAAAATGTGTGGTTTGAGACAGACTACGATGCCCGCCGGGTCACTGCCCATATTACTGCTGTTACCGGAAATGATTCCCCAGTCCTTTCCCTGTCCGTCTATCCGGCATGGGCTGAAACCTTAAGCCAGCCTGTATCCGCCAGCGAGCCTTCCCACGGGAACAGGCCGGAAGCCCTATATCAGTCCGGCCACGGGGACAGCCAGCCTGTCCTTTGCACCACCTTATCCATCCATGACAGCGGCAGGACTGCCCTTTCCTTTACCATCCCGGATGAACATTTCCATAGCTGGAGCCCGGAAACACCTTTTCTTTACCCTGTAACCATCACATTAGGACAGGATAAGGTGCAAAGCTATTTTGCCATGCGTATTTTTACCATCGAACACCGTTCCCCATCACGAACTGGCTTAATGATAGAAAAGGCCGGCCCGAAAGCCAGCTCCATTCCTGTATTCTGTCTCAATCACAAGCCCTGTTTCCTTATGGGCGCGCTGGATCAGGGGTACTGGCCGGACGGCCTTTACACTGCCCCGTCCGATGAAGCCCTGATTTATGACATTACTGTCATGAAGTCCCTGGGCTATAACATGCTGCGCAAACACATCAAGGTAGAAAATACAAGATGGTATTACCACTGTGACAGGCTGGGTATGATTGTGTGCCAGGACATTGTTAACGGGGGAAGCAGTTACCACATGCCGGTGGTCAGTTACCTTCCCACCCTCTGTCCCTCCCTTGCCGCACACATCAAAGACTCCCACTATGCCCTGCTCTCCCGGAAAGACCGGAAAGCGAGAGCCCAGTGGGAAAAAGAATGCATGGAAACCGTCAGCTATTTAAAATTCTTCCCATCCATCGCTGTCTGGGTTCCCTTTAACGAAGGCTGGGGACAGTTCGACGCCGTACGGATCACCGACAGGATCAAGGCCGAAGATCCGGATCGTCTGATTGATTCCGCCAGCGGCTGGTTCGACCAGGGCTGCGGCGACTTCATAAGCGTCCACAACTACTTCCGTCCCCTGACAGTCCCCGTTAAAAAATGGACAAACCGTGCGTTCTTTCTGTCCGAATACGGCGGTTTCGCCTGCCACATCAAAGACCACTCCAGCGTGGAGAGGGTTTTCGGCTACAAGCGTTATGAGACAATACGGGAATTTCAAAGGGCCTACCGCAGTCTCATTAAAAAATCCCTGCTCCCGCTTAAAAGACAGGGCCTAAGCGGCGCCGTCTTCACCCAGCTCTCCGATGTGGAAGAAGAAGTCAACGGCATCCTCACCTATGACCGCAAAATCAATAAACTTGCTCCCCTGCAAAAATCTACGTCAGACCATATAGGAAGCGCTTAGAAGTACTTTGCATCTCCTTCCAAAGTACTAGCTTTCGCCCATCATCTTCTGCAATTTACGGCGCACATGTACATAGGCCGGAATCAGAAATGCATCCGCAAAAATCCAGGCAAGAGGGCTGGCGGCGCAGGCTCCCAGGTAGCCGAATTTCGGCACCAGCACCAGCCCGGCCAGTGTCCTTGCTATCATTTCCAGAACTCCTGCCAGAATGGCAAAGGTACTGAACCCCATACCCTGTATCATAAAGCGGATGATGTTGACCAGTGACAGAGGGATATAAAAAGCGCTGCTGATAATCAGGGACATTCTGGCATTGGCGAGCATCTCTTCCCCTGCCGAATCCACAAACAATGCGGCCAGATCCGTTCCGAAGAAATACATCACCACAAAAGCCGCCAGCGAATAAACCACTCCCAGCAGGATACATTTCTTAAGCCCCTCTCCCAGGCGGTCCAGCTTCTTGGCGCCCACATTCTGTCCCCCATAAGTAGCCATGGTGGAACCCATTGCCTCAAAAGGACAGCAGAAAAAAGTTCCTACTTTGTTGGCCGCTGTTATGGAAGCCACCGCAACGGAGCCAAGGGTGTTAACCGATGTCTGCAAAATCACAGAGCCGATGGCTGTAATGGAATACTGCAGTCCCATAGGAATCCCCATGCCGCAAAGTGTCCTCATGTGAGAAAAGTTTATTCTCCAGTCCTCCTTTTTAAGATGCAGAACCGGAAATTTTTTTACCATGTAAAAGAAACACAGCGCCCCCGATATCACCTGGGACACCACCGTAGCCACTGCCGCCCCGGCAACCCCCATCTGAAATGCCAGGATGCATAATAAGTCAAGCCCGATATTCAGGAAAGAAGACAGGGTCAGGAAATACAAAGGTGTCCTGCTGTCCCCCATGGAACGGATGATGCCGGAAAGTATATTATAAAAATAGGTGGCAGGTATTCCTATAAAAATAATTACGATGTAAATATAAGCATCATTAAAAATGTCCTCCGGAGTCTTCATCCAGGTCAAAATATTTCTGCACAGCAGCACAACAGCCACCGTCATCACCACCGAGAAAAAGAGTGCCAGCCAGGCGCAGTTTGCAATAAACTGGCGCATCCCCACATAATCCTTTGCCCCGAATTTGTGGGCTACGGGAATTGCAAAGCCGCTGCATACACCCATGCAGAATCCCACAATCATAAAGTTGACCGACCCGGTAACGCCCACCCCGGCCAGCGCATTCATACCCAGAAAACGTCCCACGATAATGGTATCCACCACACTGTAAAACTGCTGGAACAAAAAGCCCAGAAGCAGCGGAATGGAAAATCCCAGAATCAGCTTCATGGGTGCCCCCACCGTCATATCCTTTGTCAAATCCTTAGCCATTTTTTCATCCTCCCCGGAGCGCAATACAAATTTCATTCCATACCATGGACGCTCCCATCTGTGTGATATCCGCTCAGACATCCCGGCCGAGGGCCTGAAAATGCCTGCGTGTTTATGCGTACAATTTAGTAGTATAATCACACAGGCACTAAAATTCCAGTATCAATTTATCCAAAAAAGGAAGGATTCTTTACTTTGTTTATTGCTTATTTCACAAGCCAAAGGCTTCCACGGTCATGCTTCCGCTTCCAGCCTGTAAACAAAAGTTTACGCAAAGGGATTTTCAGATTTATAAAGCATTCCTTTGGGCTGGTTAAAACCGATTTCATCAAGTTCAACGCCAATATATTTATATACTTCAAACAAAGCCTTTCCATAGTGGCCGAAAGCAACTGCGCCGTGGTGAGGATAGTTGCCCTCGATCAGCACATGACGGTAGAACCTTCCCATTTCGGGAATTGCAAATACGCCGATTCCGCCAAAGGATTTCGTTGCCACGGGAAGAACCTCGCCCTGGGCAATATAGCCCCGCAGTTTGCAGTCCGCTGTTGACTGGAGACGGTAGAATGTAATATCGCCGGGTACAATGTCCCCCTCCAAAGTACCGTTTGTTACCTCCACGGGAAGGGATCTTGCCATAATCATCTGATTCTTCATACTGCAGGAGGACAGTTTCTTCGAGCAGGTATTACCACAGTGGAAGCCCATGAAAGTATCCTTCTGGGTATAGTTGAATTTGCCCCTGATGGACTCTTCATACATATCCCCGGGCACTGTATTGTTGATGTCAAGCAGCGTCACCACATCATTACTCACTGCCGCACCGATAAACTCACTTAAGCATCCGTAAATATCCACCTCACAGGAAACAGGGATTCCCATGCCTGTCAGACGGCTGTTCACATAGCATGGTACAAAGCCGAACTGGGTCTGGAATGCAGGCCAGCATTTTCCTGCAATTGCCACATATTCCCGGTAGCCCTTATGAGCCTCTATCCAGTCAAGCAGTGTGAGCTCATACTGTGCCAGCTTGGAAAGGATTTCAGGCTTCTGGTTTCCTTCTCCCAGTTCCTCTTCCATTTCCTTAACCTTGGCAGGGATTCTTTCATCGCCTTCATGCTTATTGAATGCCTCAAACAAATCCAGTTCTGAGTTTTCCTCAATCTCTATCCCCAGATTATAAAGCTGCTTAATAGGCGCGTTGCAGGCTAAGAAGTTAAGGGGACGAGGGCCGAAGCTGATAATCTTAAGGCTCTTTAATCCTACCACGGCCCTTGCAATAGGCACAAATTCATTTATCATATCTGCGCATTCTTCCGCTGTTCCCACCGGATATTCGGGGATATACGCCTTTATATTGCGAAGCTTTAAATTGTAGCTTGCATTCAGCATACCGCAGTACGCATCACCGCGCCCGCCCACTAAGTCATTCTGAGTCTCCTCGGCTGCCGCTATAAACATAGCCGGCCCGTCAAAATGCTTTGCCAGTAACGTCTCGGAAATTTCAGGCCCGAAATTGCCAAGATATACGCACAGGGCGTTACATCCTGCCTTCTTCACATCCTCCAGCGCCTGAACCATATGGATTTCGCTCTCCACAATGCAGACAGGACACTCATAAATGTCCGTCTCATCATACTTTGCTTTGTAAGCCTCTACCAGGGCTTTCCTTCTGTTGACAGACAGCTCCTCCGGGAAGCAGTCGCGGCTCACTGCCACGATTCCGATTTTGGCTTTGGGTAAATTGCTCATGTTAAATTCCTCCTGTTTTTTATTTTTAGTTTATTTGTTTTTTTGTCTGCTCCGTTTGTTTTTTCTCTGTTTCATTTCTTCATCCAGCAGGCCGGCTCATGCATTTACGCATATATTCAGCCGCCGCAGTCTGCCTGCTTTGCATTAAGTTATTGTTTATACTTTCAGATTTTCGCCCACAAGTCCCATAGGGCTTCCCTCTGGCAGTCCTCCTTCCGGGTGTCCCAAAAGCCACTTGTTCTTCGCTGTCAGATGGCCGTCCTCTCCTCCTGCATGTTCCCTGTCAAGTTCTAAATTAGTTCCCTTTGGAAGGACAATTGCCACCTTAAATCCTTCCCCGTCCACACCGCAGGGTGCATAATGAAGGGTTGTGGCATAGATTTCCACTGCGGTTCCCTTAGGCGCCAGAAATGCCTCCGCAAGGGAAGTATCATAGGTAAAATCATCCGTAATATCCTGCTCCCTTCCCAGCATTAAAACCGCATCCGTTGCCATCACGTTCACTTCCGAACTTTTGTGGTATTCCAGTGCATTCATCATGGAATTGTGTCCATTGCAGTACCCAATCTGAATTTCCGCCTCCCCAAAAGTCTTATCCCTCAGTTCCTTCATGACCGGAAGCCCTTCGAGCGCTTCAAGCCCCGGAACATAAGCCACATTTTCCGGAAGGGGAGTGCTCTCCTCTAATGCATTCACAAGACCGGAAAAATCAATATCCTTTATTATTTTCCCATACTTTTTAAACCGTTCATCCGTTACACTGTAAATCTCCATTTTTCTTACCCATCCTCTCCATTTTATCATTCCAGAATTATTCTCTAATCCTACGGCCATTTGAAAAATCATTCCGCAATCTGCCCACGCTCCGGGCCTGGCTGCTCCGCCTTTCCAGAAATTATTTGATAATTTCAAACAAGGGTCTGCATGCCGGGTAAATCTCCCTGAACTGCTGGTATCTGGCCTCATATTTTTCAACAAGTTCCGGCTCCGGCTCCACGGTATCCACAATCTTTACAATTCCAGCCGCCGCTGCCTCTACGCTCTCAAACTCCCCGCACGCCACTGCCGCCAGCATGGCGCCGCCCAGGGCAGGTCCTTCTTCGCTTTCAATCACGTCCACCTTTAGATTCAGAATATTGGCAATCATCTTTTTCCACAAGGGACTTTTCGCCCCGCCTCCGCAGATTTTCGTCCTCTCCAGCTTAATTCCCAGAGACTTTGCAACCTCCAGCGAATCCCGCAGGGCAAAGGCAACTCCTTCCAGCACAGCCTGGGTCATATCCGCCCGGGAGGTATCCATGGTCATGCCGATAAAGGTTCCTCTGGCGTTGGGATTGTTGTGGGGAGAACGCTCTCCCATCAGATAAGGCAGGAAATATACGTGGTTTTCACCAAGCTTTGTGATTTCCTTCTGCTCATCTTCATAAGCATCCGTACCGAGAATATCTTCCATCCACCATTTATTACAGGAAGCAGCGCTTAACATACACCCCATCAGATGATAATTTCCGTCCGCATGGGCAAAGGCATGAAGGGCATTGAATTTATCCACCCCAAAGTTTCTGGAAGAAATAAAAATCGTGCCGCTGGTGCCAAGAGAAATATTGCACATCCCTTCCCCCACGGTTCCTGTTCCCACTGCTGCCGCCGCATTATCCCCAGCCCCGGCCGCCACCTTTACCGCTGTGGAAATGCCAAGCCGGGCCGCAATATCTTCCTTCACCGTACCCACACATTCATAACTTTCAAAAAGCTTGGGAAGCATTTCTTCCGTAATGCCGCAGATATTGCACATCTCCTTCGACCACCTGCGGTTCTTTACATCTAAAAGCAGCATCCCGGAAGCGTCGGATACGTCCGTGCAGTGCACCCCTGTCAGCTTATAGGCAATATAATCCTTAGGCAGCATAATCTTGGAAATCCTTGCAAAATTTTCCGGCTCCTTGTTCTTCACCCACAAAATCTTCGGCGCAGTAAAGCCTGTAAAAGAAATATTCGCCGTATATTCGGAAAGCTTTTCCTTTCCAATCTCATTGTTTAAATAATCACACTCCTCATACGTCCTGCCATCATTCCACAACAGCGCAGGGCGTATCACATTATCCTCCTCGTCCAGAATCACAAGACCGTGCATCTGCCCTCCAAAGCTGATGCCTGCCACCTGAGACTTGTCAGCCTCCCCAATCAGTTCTTTGATTCCTTCCATGGTCTTTGCGAACCAGTCCTCCGGCTTTTGCTCCGACCACCCCGGATTAGGAAAAAAAATGGGATACTCTTTAGACACAATCTTCTGAATATTTCCCTCACCGTCCATCAACAGCAGTTTCACCGCGCTGGTTCCCAGGTCAATACCTATGTACAGCATAATAAACCTCCTTCATATTTTACATTTGCACGCTGCTTTTGTATGCTTCAGAGTCCGGGGCCGCGCTGCACCCACAAACTCTTTAAAATGAAGGATTCCGTCCTTCATTCTTTTCTATGAAATAGCATAAGTTTCCGCCCATAATAATTTCCAGCTTAGAATAAAACTTCTTTTCCTCATGCAGTATTCCATAGCACATTTCTTCAAACAAAATCCTTATTCCCAGATAAGCCTGCTTGCTCAAATCCTGATAAACCACGGCGTCTATATAGCCATCGGCAATGTCCTGCTCAATTTCCCCAAACAGGTCAAATCCCACCAGCTTAATATCCTGCCTGCCCAGATCCCTGAGTGCTTTCGCTGTCATATCCAGCCTGTAAGTGAGGTCAAAAATTCCCGAAAGATAAGGCTGGGAGTCCACACAGCCGGCTACCTCACGGTAAATATCCTCCCCCTCCATCAGATTATGCACCACAGGAAGGATTTCACAGCCGGGATATTCTTTCATTTTGTCCAAAAAGCCCTTTAATCTGGCCTGAATATCCTGGTTGTCATGGTATTCCGGCGTCACCGGAATGAAAATCCGTCCTCTTCCCGAAACCATTTTCCCTAAAAGTTCCGCCGCCAGCAGACCGCTCTTATAATAATCCACTCCCACATAATAGTTCTCATGTGCCTTCGCCAGATCCCGGCTAAGAAGCACGAATCTGCATCCTCTTTCCTTAAGCCTGCCAATAATTTCTTCTATGACCCTGCTGTCCGAATACGCCAGCACAAAGTTCTCCGCTCCCTGCGCCAGCATCCGTTCCACCTCTTCCAACTGCTGTCCCGGATCCTCCACATCAAACTCAGAGACAAGAATACTTAAGCCGTCGTCCCCGAATTCCTTCACCGCCCTGCTTATCCCTTCCCTGACCTTCGGTGAAAAATAGGCGGCGCTTTTAGAGCGGAACCCTGCATAACCAATAGTGTACTGCCTGTTCAGGGCAAGATTCCGGGCATTTTTGTTTTCAACGTAATGGTACTTCTCCAATGCCTCCATCACAATAGCCCGGGTCTTTTCACTGACATTCCCCTTGTCCTTGAGAACCTTGTAAATCGTAGTCCTGGAAATCCCAATCTGCCCGGAAATTTCCTCCAGCGTCATCCGTGTAATTTTTTCCATCAAATACTCACTTTCTTCCTGTCTGCCGTCAGTTTACACGTGTTAACTTTATACTATCACTCAGCCCTGCTCTTGTCAATTTGTAGTTATCACCATGATTTGGCTGTAGTTTTTATGCAAAATGCCTGTCCTGTTTCACAGCAGATTGCATTTTCCATCTCAGGGCATTATAATAGAATCATCGTTACTGTTCACTCGGTGACCAGTAACGAATCATCACCAGTTCCGGGAGGAGTATGGGTTCGCCTGTATCGTCAGTGTCTAGGTTCAAACACAGAGAATATCCCGTAGAACACTTGACGGCTGGTGTATTTTTTATACGCAAATTTCTGTTTTTCTTAAAATTTCCTTATTGACAATTGTCCGGAAACGGACTATACTATGAAAATCCGCACCACAATAAGTCCGTATTCGGACTTTATTCCCTTGCAAGCAGAAATAAAAATTTAGCTGTTATCATCCCATTTATGGAGGAATGAAAATGAACAAAATCAAAGCAAACGCCCTGTTAATGGAATACAATGATATTTTCAAAGAAAATGAGAACATTTACCGCGGCCTTGCCAGAAGAGTGGGACTGTCAGAATGCGCTTTCTGGATTTTATATATTCTCCGGGCAGATAATGAAGCGCCTGTCCAGAGCGACATATGCGCCTGCCTGCATCTGCCAAAGCAGACGATTAATTCCGCTCTGAAAAAAATGGAAGCTGAAGGCTACCTTGTATTAACCCGGGGAAGCGATCTCCGCAGCAAAAGGGTTTCACTCACTGCCGACGGCGTCCGTCTTTGCGAAAAGACAGTTGACAGGGTCATTGGAGTGGAACAAAATGCCCTGAACGGTCTTCCGCCGGAAGAACAGACATTATTTTTATCCCTGTTCCGAAAATATAACAATCTGTTGAAAAATTATATGCAGGAAATTAAGTAATACGTATTGGTTAATACGTATTAAAATAGATTTTCAACCGCACATGCGGAAGGATTTGGAAAGGAGAAAAGTGAAAAAATGAATATACAATTATCTGAACATTTTACCTACAAAAAACTGTTCCGCTTCTGCCTGCCCACCGTCGCCATGATGCTGTGCACCTCCCTATACGGGATTGTAGACGGTTTCTTTGTCTCAAACCATGTGGGAAAAACAGCCTTTGCCTCTGTCAATCTGATTATGCCTTTTCTTATGATACTTGGCTGCTTCGGATTTATGATCGGCACAGGCGGGAGCGCCCTTGTAGGGAAAACTTTAGGAGAGGGAAAAAAGGATACCGCCAACCGTTACTTTACCATGATGGTTTACCTCACCATCATCCTGGGCGTGATTTTATCAGTATCCGGCTTTATTTTTATGCGTCCGATTGCCGTAATGATGGGGGCAACCCAGGCCATGATAGAAGACTGTGTAATCTATGGCCGGATTATGAGCGCCTTTAATGCCGCCTTTATGCTCCAGTTTTTGTTCCAGAGTTTCTTCGTTGCGGCGGAAAAGCCTCAACTCGGCTTTTTGTCATCCGTTGCCGCCGGATTGACCAACATGGTACTGGACGCCCTGTTTATCGCTGTTTTCCACTGGGGTGTAGCCGGCGCGGCATGGGCTTCCGTAATTGGCCAGTGTGTGGGCGGAATCCTTCCGCTTCTTTACTTTCTGCGCCCCAACACCAGCCTGCTCCGGTTAAAGAAAACGAAGCTGGAAGCATCGGCATTAATAAAAGCCTGCCTGAACGGCTCCTCAGAACTGATGACCAACATCTCCTCCTCCCTTGTGGGAATTTTGTACAATTTCCAACTGCTTAAATATGCTGGAGAAAACGGAGTGGCCGCTTACGGAGTCGTCATGTACACGCAGATGGTTTTCGCCGCCATTTTCCTTGGATACGCCATCGGCACCGGCCCAATCATCAGCTATCACTATGGCGCGGGCCATCATCTGGAATTGAAAAATATGCTGAAAAAAAGCCTTATCATTATGCTGGGGAGCGGCATTTCCATGGTGCTGCTTGCGTGGGCGCTTGCTATTCCGCTTTCTAACATTTTTGTCGGCTATGACGAGACACTTTTTAACATGACCAGGAACGCGCTTATTATTTATGCGTTTTCCTTCGTGCTGTACGGCGTAAACGTATTTGCTTCCTCCTTCTTCACTGCCCTGAATAACGGCGGCGTATCGGCAGCAATCTCGTTTTTACGCACATTAGTATTCCAGACACTTGCTGTGCTGCTTCTGCCCCTTATTCTGGGGCTTGACGGCATATGGTGGGCAATCACAGTTGCAGAAACCCTCGCGCTTATTATCTCCGGGGCATTTATTGTTGCCAGGAGGAAGCAGTACCATTATCTGTAGCAATCTGTTTCTGACATGGAATATGAAACACTGCCACGCTCCCCAGACCAGCTTATTGTGAAACGCTGCCAGACTTCGCGGGCCAGCGTTTGATGCAAATCCGCCGGAAGTGTAAAACTTCCGGCGGATATTGAAATACTATGCTTTTTTCCGTTACTCTTTTATCATATCATGTACAGACCTTATTCTGTTTTCTTCAATGTCTGCACCCTCATCGCAACATTAGCGTCAAACTCTTCATCCGTATACTTGGGATCTCTTGTATTTAACCATATCTTACAAGGCACTTCTTCACATTTCCCACAGTCATGCATCCCCCGTTCATTCCGTACACAGCTATAAATAGGGCAGGCTTTTCCTTCCGGCGCATGAAAAACTTTTCCTTCACAGGCATTACAGCCGCTGCACATTTTCCCAAAGCAGTAACATGCACCGCAGTCTGTACCGCACACACTTAAAAGGGCCTGTTTCTCCGTCTGACAGTTCTCATTATTACAGTATTTCATAGTTTCTCATTCCTTTCCTTCTCTTCTGGATTTGAAACTATTTTACCGAAATCTGTTCTGAAATATCTTGTAATTTTCCGACATTTTCAAAAGCCATACTCTTTGCACTATGAATATCCATTGAATGGTACCGCTTAAATTCGTGCAGCAAATGTGACTGGTCTGTATACCCGTATTTGTGAACGCTATTCAGGATATTAAAGTCCGGCTCCCATAAAATATCTCTCCATAAGAACTGGTAGCGTATCAGATTGCTCAGCTTCTTAGGGGTAATGCCGATATATTCATGAAACAATCGCTCCAACTGCCTGCTGCTTACAAACAGTTCCTTCGCCAGAGCTGTTACTCCCATGGCGCCTTTATTTATGAGAATGCAATTTACTGCATGATTTACAATTTCGTTTTCTCTTGGGTTTATTACTTTCCCGGTCAATAGCTGTTCTGCGTAAGAAGCCTTTTCCTGAATGGATTTTAATTCCAGCAGTTTAGGGCGGACGGCCCTGTCGATCCACTCAAATCTTGTCCCTATCTCATCATAGGTATTAGCCGTGGATTTTAAAGAATCTTCTGCAAATGCATATACGCTCCATGCATAAAAACGGATTGCAAAAGTGGATACGGAATGACCTGCCTTTCCTTCCTCCTGCACATAAAAACTATGGTCGTTTACTCCGCAAAAGCCTCCCGAAACGGTATTCTTTGTATGATCTATGTAATAGATAATATCTGCGCATGTGTCAGGAATCACAATCTGGTCAGTGTGCTCTTCCGCCCTCTGTATAACCGGCTGTTCCGTGCCCCAAAAACATCTTACATAGGATTTTAATTGTCTGCACGGCGTTATCTCTGTATAAGAACTGTTTCTCTTAAAGGGCGTCGCTGTCAGCGGATAGTAAAATGTATTTTTTATCATTTATTATATTCCATGGATATGCAAGCCTGCTTCTATCGTGTAATCCTTCTGTCAAGCTTTCTGGAAAGTCTGGTTCCAATCATCTGCAATATCTGCACCAGCGCCACCAGAAGTACCACTGTCACAATCATAATATCCGCCTGATACCTGTAATACCCGTAGCGGATAGCAATATCGCCAAGCCCGCCGCCGCCTACAACCCCGGCCATTGCGGAATATCCCAGAATCGTCCCCAGGGAAATGGTCCCTCCCACAATCAGGGATGTACGTGCCTCCGCAACAAGGACTTTCCAGATAATCGTCCAATTGCCTGCACCCATACTCTGGGCAGCCTCTATAACCCCGTGGTCTACCTCAAGCAGAGAGGATTCCACCAGCCTGGCCACAAAAGGAGCCGCTGCAATGGCCAGCGGCACGATGGTAGCCGTGGCTCCATAACTTTTTCCCACAATAAATCTTGTAAAGGGGATGATAAGCATCAGCAGTATCAAAAAGGGAATACTCCTTACTATATTGACCACCACATCCAGGATCTTAAAAATAATTTTATTAGGCATCAGGCCTCCCGGCGCCGTCACCACCAGGACAATTCCCAGAGGAAGCCCCAGCGCATATGCAATCAGGGTGGAAACCAGGGTCATATATAAGGTAACGCCTGTCCCCTCTACTATCATCATTATTGTCTGATTATCCCACATAATTATCAAGCTCCTCCACTTCCAGTTTTCTGTTCTTTAAATACTGTATCATCTTTTCCGCAATCCCTTCATCCTCTGGAAGCTGGAGAATCATCTGGCCGTGGGCCACACCGCCGATGTCCCTGGTGTCAGCCAGCAGAATGTTGACAGGCGTATTGCAGGCAAGAACCATATTTGCAATGACAGGTTCAAAAGAAGAATTGCTGGTAAAAACAATGCGGATGCACCGTTTTCCCTTCATTTCCTCATACTGGTCCCGCTCTCCCTGGAAAACAAGTTTCTTGGCTGCTTTGCTCCTGGGCCTCTGGAACACTTCCTCAACCGTCCCCGTCTCCGCAAGCGTGCCCTCATCTATAATCGCTACATGGCTGCAGATTTCCTGCACCACCGACATTTCATGGGTAATGATCACGATGGTAATCCCATATTTTACATTGATTTCCTTCAAAAGGGTCAAAATTGCCTTGGTAGTAGTTGGGTCAAGGGCGCTGGTGGCCTCATCGCACAACAGAATCTTCGGATTGGTGGCAAGCGCCCTTGCAATAGCCACCCTCTGTTTCTGGCCTCCTGATAACTGGGCTGGATAAGCCTTCTCTTTTTCCGTAAGCCCTACAATGGACAACAGTTCCCTTGCCCTTGCTTCCGCATCTTTTTTTGAAGTTTTGGTTATTTCCATTGGGAAACAGATATTGTCAATGACCGTCCTCTGCATCAGCAGGTTAAAGTGCTGGAAAATCATGGCAATCTGCGTCCGCATATTGCGCAGTTCACTGTTATTTAAAGCCGCCAGATCCTTTCCTTCTATATAAACAGTCCCCGACGTGGGTCTTTCCAAAAAGTTAAGACACCGCACCAGTGTGGATTTCCCTGCGCCGCTCATTCCGATAATACCATAAATCTCCCCCTTATGAATCTCAAGGTCGATTCCCTTTAACGCCTCCACCGTATTATCTTTTCCCACAAAGGTCTTTGTGACGTCTTTTATCTGAATCATTGTCTCCATACGTTTCTTATGACCTCATTTCTTATCGCTTTAAGAACTTATACAGAAAAATACTTATTTCTGCACAATTCCTTTTTATCTTATCACAAAGCTGATTACCTTGCAACGCACCAACGGTTTTTCCCTCTCGTAATTTTCTATTGTCGGCTCCAGATAAAACCTATCGCTGTACAAATTCCTCTCCCTTTGTTATACTATTTTTATATTATCTCCGAACAATACATACACCATCATCAACATGACTATAAGGAAGGTTTCAGTCTTATGAACAGAAAAAAAGCAGTCGTTTCACTTGGACATAATGCATTAGGATATACCACCACACAGCAGTGGGATGCGGTCAGGGTAACAGCCAGGGCCCTTGCGGATTTAGTGGAGGCCGGATATCAGCTTACCATCACCCACAGCAACGGCCCTCAGATAAGTATGATTCACAAGGCCATGACCGTACTGCGCCGTTTATATGTGGGTTACACGCCTGCTCCCATGTGCGTGTGCAGCGCCATGAGCCAGGGGTATGTAGGGTATGATATCCAGAATTCCCTGAAAGCGGAACTATTAAGCCGGGGTATCAGCAAAACCGTGGCTACTATCCTGACGCAGGTAACGGTAGACCCTTATGACGAGGCTTTCTATGAGCCTACCAAGCTGATTGGACGCCACATGTCCCCGGAAGATGCAGAACTGGAGATCAAAAAAGGAAACTATGTAAAAGAAGATGCGGGAAAAGGCTTCCGCCGGATTATTGCAGCCCCCAAGCCTATTGATATTGTGGAAATTGAGGCAATCCGCACGCTGGCGGAAGCCGGGCAGATTGTGATTGCCTGTGGCGGAGGCGGCATCCCCGTCATTGAACAGAAGCACGCCTTAAAAGGCGCTTCCGCCGTCATTGAAAAGGATGCCATCGCTGGAAAGCTGGCCGCTGACCTTGGCGCCGACCGGCTGATTATTTTAACCTCCGTGCCCAATGTCTATCAGAACTTTGGCACCCCGCATCAGGAAGCCGTCTCTTCCCTTTCCGTGGCAGAAGCACAGAAAATGATTGAAAAAGGAGAATTTGAGGAAGGTACCATGCTTCCCAAAATTGAAGCGGCCATTACATACCTGAACGCCAACAAAGTGGGAAATGTACTGATTACATCCCTTGAATCTGTCACTGATGCCCTTCACGGCAGGGCAGGTACAATTATTACCGCCTAAAAAACAGCAGACAATGCTTTCCGCCAGTTATTATTGTTACTTAATACAAAACAGCAGTGCCTCCGGCAATTTGACTGTATAGCCCTTCTGAAATTTCCATATAGATTTCAGAATCCTATATCCGGTAAGACACTGCTGTATTTTTATTATAATCTAATTAACCAATTAAAACATTTTTTCCCTGAAAAGCAAAACCATATCTGCGTATTCGTCCGGGCGGTACCCCCTTTTCCAGTAGATAAGCATCGTATTTTTTCTCTTCAATCTGCCTCAAAGCCGCCTTTACCGTATCTTCCATACTCTTTTCTCTGACAGCATTGTGGACTTTAAATTCTATTAGGATAGCATCGTCCTGATTTGGATTTCTCGGTTCCAGCATCACATCATATCTGCCAAACCCACTCTCCCTGTTAGACGTAATAATATATTTTCCCTGCAGATCCACCAGCAGTCCCAACACAAAGCCATGGTAAAAACGCTCCGGTCCATCCCCGGAAGGGTTGTTCCCAGTGTCAAAATAGCTGAAAGTTCCAACTGCCACACGGTTCATATAACCGTTCATTGCTTCCAGATTCCCATCCAGCAGTGCCAGAATAAAATCATTATAATCTGCTTTCGTTCTGGAAAACCATCCTCTCACCATGCTTCCAAACATGCGTTCAACCTCATAGTTTGTAAGCGCCAGTTCATACATCTGTTCCTTTTCGTCATCCAGATAATCCATTTTCCCATGCCTGACGGCTTTCAGATAGCCGCTGGCCAGAAGAAGGCTTAAAATTGCGTTTTCATTATCGTCAAGCTGTTCATACACAATCTGTTCATCGATGGCGCATCGCAGATGCTCCCTGCAAAGCAGTCTTTCAAAAACCATCTTGACCCACCTGCTTCCTTCCCGGACCAGTCTGCCTATCAGATAATTTCCACTGGTATTTGCCCAATAAGTATCATATTTACCCGTATCAAGAAAATTCAAAATAGACCAGGGATTATAAATATCCTCACGGGTACCGAAAACAAATCCATCATACCATTTCCTGACTCTTTCTTTTTCCCCGCCCAGTCCGCACTCCTCCAATGCTGCATATACTTCCTGCTGGGTAAATCCAAAGGAATCCGCATACTCATCTGAGGTTGTAGTGACCACCTTGAGATTATTCAGGTCAGAAAATATCGACTCTTTACTAATTCGGGTAATTCCTGTCAGAAGCCCCCTCTCCATCCACGGATTTGTCTTAAAGGAAGAATTAAACAGGCTTCTTATGAAAGCCGCCATTTCCCCCCAATATCTGTTCACATAGGCTTCCTGCATAGGTGTATCATATTCGTCCAGCAGTATTATCACCTTTTTACCATAATAGCGGTATAGAAAATCAGAAAGCTGATACAATGCAAAGGCAGCATCGCTGTCATCCATATCCTCTTTTACACGTTTAAAATAGCTGATGTCTGTTTCATACAAAATGCCGCTGTCTATCAAAAAGGAATTCTGTGCATAAAGCTTCGTCAGAAGCTGACAGATTTTCTTCCGGGCAGTCCTGTAATCTTTTTCCTTCACATTTGCAAAAGAAAGATTAATAACCGGATAGGTTCCCTGTATCATCCGGTAACTTCCATCTTCCCAGATGGATAACCCTTCAAACGCTTCCCCTCTGTCCGCATACTTATTTGAAAAGAAGCGGTTTACCATGCTCATATTCAGCGTCTTGCCAAAACGGCGTGGACGGGTAATCAGCGTAACACTGTCGCCCCCGTCCCACCATTCTTTTATAAAAGAGGTTTTGTCAATATAAAAATATTTTTTTTCTATTAACTCTTCAAAATCCTGAATCCCTATCGCAACTGTCCTTGCCATAAGAACCTCCATATATTTTCAAGTGCTTCCCACACTATTCCAGTTCCAACTGCCTTCGGAGCAGGTATTCGCTCATGAAATACAGCCCCACCGCTGCCGCCAGGGTTATTACTGTCATAATCATATAAAATCTTGTAAACATCGGAAATGGTGACATATCCCCCTCCCATCTGCTTACAGAATTTTCAACCCCAAACATTACCGGCATCATCACCATCATGTTAAACATCTGTATTACGGCATTAATTGCAAAATATGCACCAATAGATCCCAATATCCTGTGTTTCCTCACCATCTGCCCCAGATTGATGGAGCCGACTATCATCATGGTTCCGCTGAATGACCCTGACAGAACCATAAGCAATAAGCTGATACAGAATCCTGTAAATCCTTTCATATAAGGAGAGCTTAATGCCTCCGGCCAGCCTTCTATTGCTTCGGCAAAGGACTCGATAACCTCTCTGGCAAAGCTGCTATCCTTGGGCATCAGCGCCCACAGGGTAATCCCCCCAAACAATAGCAGACTCAGACCAACTGCTACAATGGCAATCAGATTCCATGCGCTCATAGTAATGACTTTATTGAGCAGAAGCTGGCGCGCGCTGACTGGCAGCGTATGGGTCAGATAGCCCTCATCTGTAAACATATTCTTATAATAACGTACCGCAAAGTAAATAGTAATTCCGATACTGACCGCTATTATGGTAAAATAAAACAGCATAATCAGCATCACACCGGAAAGGGGAAGTCCTACCCATTCACTATCCCATACAGGCAGGACAAAGGTGAACCCTGCTACCATTGCCATTATCATCAATATCCCGATTAAGAGCATCGGCACCTTCCAGACCGCTTTCCACTCATGTTTAAGCAATTTCCCTAACATGCGAACACCTCCCTGAAATATGCATCTACTGATTTTCCTTTGCACTCCCGGATGTTTTCCACTGTATCGTGAAGCAGTATCCTTCCGTTCCGGATAAAAATGACCTCGTCCAGAACCTTCTCTATATCGGAAATCAGGTGGGTTGATATCAGCACAGTTGCATTTTCATTGTAATTTGAAATAATTGTCTTTAAAATATAATCCCTTGCTGCCGGGTCAACGCCTGCTATAGGCTCATCCAGAATATATAACTGCGCTTCCCTGCTCATAACCATGATGAGCTGCACCTTTTCCTTTGTGCCTTTGGAAAGCGTCTTTAACCGGGCGTCCTCATGTATTCCCAAATTGGAAAGCATCATCTTTGCCCTCTCGGGCCGGAAATCTTTATAAAAATCCGTAAAGAAACTAATAAGTTCGCTAATCTTCATGCTGTTTTGGAAATAAGTCCTCTCTGGCAGATAAGATACACAGCTTTTGCTTTCCGGCCCCGGCTGGCTGCCATTAATTAAAATTTCTCCCTCCGTTGCCGTCAGCAGTCCGTTGACCAGCTTAATCAGTGTCGTTTTACCGCTTCCGTTCGGCCCGAGAAGCCCGATGATTTTTCCCCTTGGTATAATAAGGTTCATATGATCCAGAGCTATCTTTTTCTTTTCATAGACCTTGGTAAGGTTATTTACAACCACCAGCTCATTCATGCTTCTCCCCTCCTGTCTGTGTAAGCAATTCCACAATTTCCTCTTTCTCAAATCCCAGTTTTTTCATTCTGTCAATAAACTCGCGTATCTGCTCCTGCGCAAGTTTATTCCGGGTTTCTCTAATCATTTCCACATCCTCCGTCACAATCCTGCCGCTCGTTCTAAGTGCCATCACCAAACCGCTGCGCTCCAGTTCCGTCAACGCTTTCTGCATCGTATTAGGGTTCACCCCTGCTTCAGCCGCCAGTTCCCGGACGCTGGGTATCTTCGTTCCGCTCTTATACTGCCCGGCAATAATCCGAAACTGTATCACCTCTAAAATCTGGGCATAAATGGGACGGTCAGAGTCTAAATTCCATGCCATCTGCATCTTCCTTTCTCTTATAATTGTATCACTATATTAATACAATAGTTCATTAAAAGGATTTTGTCAAGGCCATTTTTGAATATATTTATAAATATATTTATTTTATAAGAATTGCAGTGGCTTTTCATAGATCGGCCAGCGGGCAGGATGTCCGCAGAAAGCAAAACTTTGCCGGGCACAGCTTACCACCCCAGCACACAGAGCATCGCCCCTATCATGATACAGAAATCTCCGATATTAAATATTACTTTTTTCAGTCTTCCCGGAACATTGAAGCTTACGTAATCCACCACATACTTTCGCACAAGCCTGTCATAAGTATTACTGTAAGCGCCCCCCAGAAGCAGTGTAAGCCCCCATTTTAAGAGCCCTTTTCCCGCTTTCCCCAGGGTAAGTATATACAGGATTGTTAGGGCAATTGTCAGTACCAGAGAACATACCATTATCGTCCGGCGCCTTTTTTCTCCCAAATTTAAAAATGCCCCTCTGTTGTGGTGCTTTCTAACCAGCAGAAAACCGCCATATTTTTCTTCTGTTTTTCCTTCTGTTTTCGTTTCTTCTATATGATTCTTAATTTTCAGTTCCAGCCCAAAAATCCCAGCAATCACTGCAAAATACCGCATGTTCCATTTCCTTTCTTTTATGATAAAAGGCACAGGAGTGAAAACTCCTGTGCCATAATTCATTTTACTTTTACTCTTCACAAAAGCCGCCAAATGTATCGGACAGCGTTTGTATCTGCAAACCTGCTCACCCAGCCTGCTGTCCGCAGAAATTAATATTTGCCGAAATCATCGCCAAGGGAGATAATCTGCTCATTTGCATTTGATACAGAACTATTATAGGAACTCTTGTAAGAAGAAGAACCTGTGCCTGCACCTAAGTTATAAATGGAGAGCATTTCTCTCATTCTGGATGCCTGGTTGGAAAGTTCCTCGCTGGCTGCCGCACATTCCTCACTGGTAGCAGAGTTTGTCTGTACCACCTGTGATACCTGTGAAATTGCCTGCTCAATCTGTGCCACTGCTGTTGCCTGATAGTTGGAGGATTCTGCAATACCGTTAATAATCACTTCACTCTGATGCACTACGTTTGCAATCGTATCCATAGCCTTTGCTGTTTCGTCTGCAATCCTGCTTCCTGAATTAACCTTGTTGATAGAAGCTTCAATAAGTTCTGCTGTCTCTGCTGCTGCTGCCGCACTCTTGGCTGCAAGGCTTCTTACTTCCTCTGCAACTACTGCGAAGCCTTTTCCTGCCTCGCCTGCCCTTGCTGCTTCAACTGCTGCGTTCAGTGCAAGGATATTGGTCTGGAATGCAATATCATCAATAACTTTGATAATCCTGGAGATGCTTTCTGATGACTTGTTGATGTCTTCCATTGCAGCCATCATACTCTTCATCTGCTCGTTGCCTTTTTTCACATCTTCAATGGCTACGCTTACCAGGCCGGAAGCTTCATTTGCCTGCTCTGCATTCTGTTTGGTCTTGTCTGCGATTTCATCAATAGAGGCTGTAATTTCTTCAATTGCGCTTGCCTGCTCCGTTGAACCCTGTGCCAGCGCCTGGCTTGCGCTTGCTACCTGTGAGGAGCTGACTGTTACCTGGGATCCTGCTTCGCTGATACTTGACAATGCATTAAAGTTATCTTCTACCAGTTTCTTAAGTGAATTACCCAGTACGTCATCTGTAGAACTTGGCTTCACACTAATTGTCAGATTTCCGTTTGATACTTCTTCTGCAACAGAAGCCTGATATTTGATGTTGTCAATTACCTTCGTGTACTCGTCTACCAGTTCACCAAACTCGTCGTTTGCATATTTAACCATCTTAACCTTTGTTACCTGGCCTAATGCAATCAGCTTTGCTGCATCAGACAACTGCTTAACAGATCTTTCTATTGCTTTGATAAGCGCCAGTGCAACAATAACTGTTATCACGATGGACGCACCGGTGGTGGCATATGTGAACCAGGATGCATGCTTAATATATTCATGCTGCTTAAGTTCATCCGTAAAATTAAGCGCTCCCTCTGTTGTCATATTACTGAATATCATATTAATGACAGTAAGTACAACAGGAATAAAAAATCCCAATATCAATTTTGTTTTCATCTTCATGTTTTTCATTACATTTAAGCCTCTCTTTCTTCATCACTATCATTTTCATCACCATGTTCGAGTGATGATAAGTCCTCATCGTTCAGCAGCCTGTCTGGATCCAGCAGCAGCTTAACGGAATCCCCTACCTTGCCGATACCGTACACATATTTGCTCTGCGCCTTTTCCACACGTCCAAGGGTCGGGGGCGGCAGTATATTGTCTTCCGCAATATCAACCACTTCCGCAATCTTTTCTACGATTAGTCCCACCAGCATGGATTTTACGTTAAGGACAATAATGCAGGTTCTGTCGTCATACTCAAAGGGCTTTTGTCTAAACCGCAGCCGGACATCGATAACAGGAATGACTTTACCTCTCAGATTAATCAGTCCCCTGATATAATCTTCTGTCTCCGGAATCGGCGTAATCGCCTGAAACTGTATTATTTCGCTGACATATTCAATTTTCAGCCCGTAATACTCATTTCCAGACTTAAAAGTCATATACATGCTTTTATCTGCGTCGCGTTCGTCGGGAGCGGTTTGACTCTGGTTTTCCTGCGTATGCTTCTTTTCGCTTATTCCATCCATATACAACACCGTTTCCTTTCTATCATTTTATTCTATTAATCCGGCAGCATCCAATATCAAAGCAATGCTTCCGTCGCCAAGCTGTGTACAGCCAGATAAACCTCTGACCTTCTTAATGTAGGAAGGAATCGGCTTAACAACAATTTCCTGCTCGCCAATCAGTTTATCAACAAAAACACAAATCTTCTTTTCTTCCACTTCAAGAATCAGCATCACGCCGTCTTCCACTGACTCTGTGTAATTTGTCATGCCATAGCGTTTACCCAGCCAGATTACAGGGAAACACTCGCCGCGTATCATAACGTATTCATCGCCGTTAGGCTCATGAACCATCATGTCTTCTTTTACGCGGACAAACTCCTTAATAACTCCGGTTTCAAGGACAAATGCAGAAGAACCTGTCTCCATGACAATACCGTCGATAATTGCAAGGGTGAGAGGGATCTTCAGGCTCATACTGCTTCCGAATCCCTGGGTACTTTCAATATCCAGCGTACCGCCTATTTTCTGGATATTCTGGACAACCACATCCATTCCCACACCCCTTCCGGAGTATTCAGTAACCTGCTCGTTAGTGGAGAATCCAGGCAGCGTAATGAACTGGTATACTTCCTTGTCAGTGTAAGCGGAATCCACTTTCCCGTCATCCAGAAGCCCCTGTTTCCTTGCTTTTGCCAGTATCTTTTCCCGGTCAAGTCCCTTGCCGTTATCCTCCACGCTGATCCATACTTTTCCAGCTTCTGTCTTTGCCGACAGGGTAACTTTTCCTTTATCCGGCTTGCCGCTTTCAGCCCGCTCCTTGTTGGTTTCAATACCATGGTCAACAGCATTTCTGACCAGATGCATCAGAGGATCGGAAATGTGTTCGATAATATTCTTATCCACCTCCGTGTTTTCCCCAATCATTTCAAACTCGATATCCTTACCAAGCTTCCTGGACACATCGAACACAATACGGTTCATCTTCTGGAAAGTATTGGTCAGCGACACCATACGCATGGACATGATAACATTCTGCAAATCCGTGGATATCTTAGACAACTGTGCCGCAGCCTTATTAAAGCTGTTCAGATTTAAGCCCGGTACTTTCAAATCAGGGTTTTGAAGCACAACTGATTCAGCGATAACCAACTCTCCAATCAGTTCCATAAGCTGATCCATCTTGCTTACATTGACACTGATAAATGAAGCTTTTTCTGCCTTGGGCTTATCTTTTGCAAGCCTCTTCTGCTTTCCTGGCTCCTTGGATTTGATTACGAAGTCACCTGGCGCTATCTTGGGCTTCTCGGGTTTCTTTTCTTCTGCATTTTCCTCCCCTTCTTCAGCCTTCTCCTGGGCCTTGGACTCTATGGCCTCCACACTGGACTCTAAGT
Organism: uncultured bacterium; assembly: GCA_947177425.1. GTDB lineage: Bacteria > Bacillota > Clostridia > Lachnospirales > Lachnospiraceae > Suilimivivens. The sequence continues at coordinate 8,873 of CAMWUN010000029.1, read as the reverse complement.
CTATCTGTATATTTTGTTCTCCAAAATCAAAGCCCTGCAGGAACTCCTCTGCCTTACATTCAAAAATATCAACTTTTTTGATATCATAGCCTACGCCGATAATCTCGCGTATATCTTCTTCTGTACACTGGGCCTGTAAGAGGATTCTGAATCCTTCTTCCAGAATAATTTCTCCACTCTTTTCGTCCGAAATAATATCCTCCGGAGAATAGAGCAGATCTTCCGCTATTTCTTTTAATGCATATACCGTTTTGTAGGCATGTACATTTGCCATTTCCGTTTCCGGGAAAAAGGTAAGATAAATTTTGTAAAAACGGCTGGCGTTTGTGGCAACAGGCGCTATATAAAACTGCTTCGGTTCCTCATGCACATTTACAGGAGGCTCCTCTGCGTCCCCTCTTGTCCCTCCGTTCTTAATCATTTCCAAAAACTTATCCAGACCCGCTATGATTCCACTGGCATCACCGTCCACCGGATCGCCGTTTCGGATCTTTTCCATTTCATTGGAAATGAAATCCTCCACTTCCAACACATGCTCTACCAATTCCAGATGAGGAACATTCTCGGGATGGGACTCTCTTAAATAGAAAAACACATCCTCGAGTTTATGTGATACAGCAGTTATATTATCAAACATCATGATACCTGAAGATCCTTTAATGGTATGCATGGTTCTGAAGATTTCATTTATGCTGTCCTCATCAAAGCAGTCCGCGTCTTTCTGATCCAGGACTCTTTCCTGCAACTGTTCAAGGAGCTGCTCATTTTCAAAAAGGTATATGTCAAGCATGCCATCTGTGCTAAATTCTTCAGCCATATCCTTCTCCTTTCTTGTATTTTCATTTTCTTTCGTCAGATCAGATTCAGCTTTTTAAGCGCCTGCTCGAATCTTTCCTGATCAATGGGCTTTCCTGAATAAATGGTACAGCCCAGTTCAAAAGCCATTTTAACATTTCTTTCTTCATTCAGGGCCGTGGTCATGATGACTTTCACTGCCTGATCCTCTGGAATATTCCTTTGTTTCTCCAGATTCCGAATGCCCATAAGTGACTGATATCCATCCATAACCGGCATCATGATGTCAAGGCACACCAAATCATAAGGCTCCCCATCCTCCAGCGCCATCATGAATGCATCTACTGCTTCCATTCCATCTACAGTCACATCGCATTCACCGTACTTTGACAGGAAATTCACCATAAACTTCCTTGTCGCAAAATCATCTTCCGCCAATAGAATCCTCATATCATTTCTCCTTTACATTTTATTTAGCAATGCATATGTTCTTTTTGCAATATCAGTAAGTTTCTCCTGATGTTCTACTGCGCCCAGATCATATGCAACTTTGGGCATTCCATATACAACGCATGTGGACTCATCCTGTCCGATAGTCCTTGCCCCGGCCTTTCTCATAGCCAGCAGCCCCTTTGCGCCGTCTCCTCCCATTCCGGTAAGGATAATCCCCACCGCGTCAGGCCCCGCCGCCTTTGCAACGGAATCAAACAAAACATCAACTGACGGACAGTGTCCGTTTACCTTAGGGCCTCTCTTACATTCCACATGGTAAACGCCGTTTATCTTCACAAGCTGCATGTGCATATCCCCTCCCGGTGCAATCAGCATGCTTCCCGGCATTACCCTGTCGCCCGTAACCGCTTCCTTAACCCGGATGCGGCACTGGTCATTGAGCCTTTTCGCATACATCTCCGTAAATCCCGGCGGCATATGCTGTACCACCACAACCCCCGGAATGTCCGTCCCAAAATCTTTAACCACATCAAAAATCGCTTCTGTACCGCCTGTAGAGGCTCCGATTGCCACAATAAGATTTTTCTTTCCGCTGACGGAAAGCTGATGCTCCTGGGCCATGACTGCTTTTTTAATATTACCTATTTTTGCTGTAGACGCAATCTTAATTTTAACCAGCAGTTCATTCCTGATAAAGTCTTCAAGCTGCGCCCTGCTGGATACAGCCGGCTTCGCAACAAAATCCACTGCCCCCGCATTCAGAGCGTCGAACACCTTATCGCTTAAAGAACTGATGACAACTACCGGAAGCGGATACTGAGGCATCAGTTTGCGCAGGAATTCAATTCCGCTCATCCGCGGAAGCTCCACATCCAGCGTCATAACATCCGGCTTGTGGGCCAGGATTGCATCCCGGGCTTCAAAGGGATCCCTGGCTGTGGCCACCACCTGTATGGCAGGGTCCCTGCTCAGGTTCTGAACCAGCAATTCCCGAAATACAATTGAATCCTCTACTATTAAAACTCTGATTGCTCTCATACCTTACTCCCTCTTACGGAAAATTGACGGCTGGATAATCTCAAAAGGCGTAGTGTTCCTGTTTAATGTCTCGGTGGTTCCTATAAAAAGATAACCTCCCGGCTCAAGAACATCATAAATCCTCTGAACCAGCTCCTGTTTTGTCTTCTCATCAAAATATATCATAACATTGCGCAAAAATATAGTATGCATTTTTCTTTTAAAAGGGATCCGGTCCATCAGATTGAACTGCCGGAAGATAACTTCCTGTTTCAATTCATCTGTCACCTTATACTGTGCCCCGCCGGCAATAGCTTTAAAAAAATGCCTTTTCCACTGTTCCGGAAGGTTTTTAAGCTGCTCAGCCCTGTAAACGCCCGCCATAGCCTGCCTTAATACTTTGGTAGAAATATCAGTTGCCAGTATCTTGGTATCCCACTGTCCCCGTTCCACTCCAAAGAAATCCGCTATGACCATGGCAATCATATAAGGTTCCTCCCCGGTGGAAGCCGCACCGCACCAGATGCGCAGATCCCTGTTCCTGGCCTCTTTCTCTTTAAGCCAGGGGAGCACTGTATGCTTAAAATATTCAAAGTGCTCGAATTCCCTCATAAAATAAGTATGATTGGTTGTAAGGAAATTTACAAGTATTTTTTCCAGTTCACCTGATTTATCTCTTTCAACCGCATCCATATACTCATGAAAATTATTCCACCGCTCCCCTTTCATATAGTTCTCCAGCCGTCCGTTTACAATTACCTTCTTCTGGCTTAAGTCTATACCATAACGGTCTTTCATATAGACTGATATTCTTCGAAACTCCTCATCCGTAATCACCCTTCAAATCCTCCGTCAAAATAATGAAATTATCCCGTTCAGCATAATTGACGCGATATTTTATTGCAAATCTTATAAATATCCGGATTAAATTTCTGCCCGGCTTCTTTTTCCATAACTGCCAGAGCTTCCTGTCTGGAATACCCTTCCTTTCCGGTAAGTTCGCAATATCTTCCGGCCACTGCAACAATCTGCGCAGCAAGGGGGATTTCCGCCCCGGCACGTCCATTTGGATATCCGCTTCCATCCCAGTTTTCATGATGATACAGGGCAACATCCATGGACGTTGCAATAAAATCATTGTAATCGCTGTTGATATTGAGATCTCTTAAAAGCTTCCCGCCAATGCTGGTATGATTCCTCATAACAGCTTCTTCATCCTCCGTCAGTTCCGTCTTCTTCGACAGAATCTCTTTGGGGATGCCGATATTCCCTATATTACAAAGCGGCGCCGCCAGTTCTATAGTGTCAATATAGGTATCGGAAATCTTATTCTCAAACATGGGGGATAGCTGCATCCCCTGTGCCAGAATCCCGCAGTTGCGTCCCAGCCGTTTCATATGCTCCTTTTCATAATCCATATCCTGTGCTGCAATATTGGCCATTGCATATAGTATGTTCTTCTTCTCCAGTTCTATCTGTCTGAGCTGTTCATTAACAGAAACCTGAAGCTTCCTGTTGGACTCCATCAGTTCACGCTTTGCCTCATACAGCCGCAGGTGAACCCCCACCCGGGCCTGCACCACTTCCGGTATAAAGGGCTTTGTAATATAATCCTCCCCGCCTAAAGAAAATCCTTCAATGATATCTTCCGGTTCACTGAAAGCCGAAATGAAAATAACCGGAATATTCCGGGTCTTCTCACCCTTTTTCAGAATTTTACATAACTCATACCCATCCATTCCCGGCATGGAAATATCTGTCAGAATCAACTGGGGCTTCCAGCTTTCCAGCATTTCAAGCGCCTGTTCGCCGCTCTCCGCCAGAAAAGGGCTCTCCCCCATATCGCTGATAATCTCTTTCAGGATTTCCCTGTTCAATTCCACATCATCTATAATAAGAATCTCCGCCTTAGAGGAATCTTTATTCCCATGAGCCATCTGCCTGTCTCCTTCCAATTACAGGAAATTGTTTAATTCTTCATATTCCGCAATTACCTTGTCATAATTTTCTTTCTGGAGTGCCATCTTCATCCTTAAAGTGACACGTTTCACCTCTCTGGGCGCTTCTTCTGTCAACTGCCTGACTGTTTCCATAAACATTTCCGCTTTCTCCCAATTCTCCATCTCCACACAGAGAATCAGCTTTGACAGAATCCTCTTAAGGTTCTCCTGGTTTTCACGGGTTCCGAATTTCCTGATATTTTCCGTATCCTCCCCCTCAGCCGGGGAAGCGCCCGGCATTGGCGATACCTTCAAGTCTCTTCTTTCGTCAGGTTTTTGTATGGTTCCTGCTTCTCCTTCGCAGACGCCTGCCCATATGGAAAAGGAAAAATGGCTTCCCTTGTTCTTCTCGCTCTCCACTTCAATTCTTCCGCCCATTAGCTCCACAAGCTGCTTACAGATATTAAGGCCTAACCCTGTGCCCCCGTATTTTCTGGAAATGGACGCGTCCACCTGTGAAAAACTTTGGAATAATTTATCTTTATCCCCCTCGTCAATCCCTATTCCGGTATCCGATACGATAAAGAATAATTCCATCCGGTCGTTCACCTGTGCCGTCATGAATACCTCCAGGGTAATCTTGCCAAAGGCTGTAAACTTCTGGGCATTGGAAAGCAGGTTATTGAGAATCTGCACGATCCGCAGTTCGTCCCCGATAATATATTCCGGTATCAGGGGCGACACGGTTATGAAAAAATCAAGCCCTTTTTCATTCATCCTGTTAATATGGTTGCTCTTTACATAATCAATCATATTCCTGAAATGGAATCTGCGCATTTCCAGATTAAATTTTCCTGCCTCAAGTTTGGAAAAGTCCAGAATATTATTGATGATTTTATTCATATCGCCGCAACAGCGCTCAATCAGGTGCAGATACCTTTCTGTCCTGGCATCCATCTCCCATTCCAGCATTTCCCTGACATTGCCCAGAATCCCGTTAACCGGCGTGCGGAGTTCATGGGTGACATTCGCCACAAATTCCGACTTGACCTTCATTGCCTGCTGGGACTCTTCCCGTATCCGTTCGATTTCCCGGCTTAAAAATTCTTTCTCCAATATGTCATGGGCCATACATATGTACATATCCCGGCATCTGCTCTTTATCACTCTGCCTTCCACGGGAAAACAGGTGGTGTTGCTTCGGTATGCCACAAGGTTCTGCATCTCGTCCAGCGCCACTTCTTCTACACCGCCGCTGTCCTCCCCCTGCCGGAATGTTCCCGGGAATACATCGCTGATATGCCTGCCGCACAAATCATCCGTATACTTAAGCTTCCGTCTGGCCGCTGCATTTGCATAGGAAATCTTCCCCGTCCGGTCAAACATCAATATAATTTCAAGAGCCTCCTCTACAGGGAAAATTCCGTCTGGGAAATCCTCGTCCGGGAACGCTCTGGCCTCTATTTCGTCTCCCCTTGCCTCCATCCTACTCCTCCTTGGGACACAGTCCAAAAAACGAGCAGCAAAAAACGTAATGTTTTTTGCTGCCTGGTATCACTTTCATGACGAAAAGTCAAACATCTTAATTACTTCCACAATGTTGAAGAAATCTTCCTTGGCAAGCGCGAAACATTCCAATACATCAGGTGAAAACTGCCCGCATTCTCCATTCATAATCATATCGTACGCTATGTTGTTAGCATACATACTCTTATACACCCTTGGGCTTACCAATGCATCATAAACATCTGCTACTGCAACAATCTGTGCACTGATAGGAATATCATCTCCCACCAGATGGTCAGGATAACCGTTACCATCCCATCTCTCATGGTGGTGGCGGCATATTTCATAACAGTAACGGAAAAAATCACCTGTCTGCTTGTCACGGAACTTATCCAAGATATCGCACCCAATCGTTGTATGGGTCTTCATGATTTCAAATTCCTCCGGCGTCAGACGTCCCGGCTTTAACAAAATTGCGTCAGGAATACCTATCTTGCCAATATCATGCAGCGCTGATGCCCTGGAAATTTCATCCACCTGTTCAGGCGTTATGCCGTATTTGGGGAAATATTTCATAAGATATTTCAGCATAATCCTGGTGAAATACTTGATACGCCTGGTGTGTTCTCCTGTCTCAAGGCTTCTGAATTCAACCACGGAACTGAGCGCGTCAATCATGAATTCATTGCTCTCCCGAATCTGCTTCTCCTGTTCCCTGATGGCCTCCTCCTGCTCTTTAAGGCGCTCCTGCATATAATGTTTATTCTGATATAATTCAATAATATTCTTAGCTCTGCGCTTAACAATATGAGGATAAAACGGTTTATGCATTACATCCGCCACGCCAAAAGAATAAGCCTGATCCTCACTGTCAATTACGGTCTCTCCTGTAATCAGGATAACGGGAGTCTTCTCAAGCAGGTCATGTTCTTTCATGTACTGCAATACCCCGAAACCGTTCATGACAGGCATAACGATATCCAGCAAAACTAATATGAATTCAGTACCGCTCTCTATCTGCGCAATCGCTTCCTGTCCGTTTGCAGCCTCTGTAACTGCATATTCATCCTGAAATAATCCTTTTAATATAACGCGGTTGATTTCTTCATCATCAACGATTAATATCTGTTGTTTCTGCATGACCTCTCCTCATCTACTATGTAATTTCCTTACTTTCTAAATTACCATTTTTAAATAAAAATGTCAATTCATTTCTGGCTATAGATGCACAACTGCGCTACCTATTTTCTCCAATTATTGTTTTGAAAAGATTATATGCCTTTTCCAGTTCATCTTTACTTTCATTTACTTTTTCCACATCCACATCCTCAGGCGCTTTGTTTCGCAGTAATTCTGTAATCCTCGAGGCGCCTGCACTTACCGGGTCCAGCCCTAAGTTGGCGGCTACGCCCTTTAAAGTATGGGCGCTGTTGAATGCCCCTTCATAATTGCCCTGTGCCAGGCTGTCAGCAATGCCGTCAAAATTCTTATCGTCCAGAAACTTTACAATGAATTTCATGTACAATGCTTCATTCCCCATGAACCTCTTCAGGGTTGTGTTTACGTCTGCTCCATTTTCTTCCATCTGCTTCCTGAATTTCTCGTCCATATCACTATTCCTCTTTTCCCTAATTCTTCCACCTGTTTTGCAGGTACTAAGACCCGATGACTCCATATTATCACAACCGAATTCTTATCGTCAATAACCAGCCGTTTATTCTTCTGGATAATCCTCAACCAGTGGTTACTATCATGCAAAAATCCATCGAAAATTGCCTTCGGCAATAGGACATTAGTTTACGGAAAATGTCTCTATCTTTTCAATATACTGATCCTGCATAAGCCTTGCGGCGCCGATAGCCGAACATTCCCGTTTATGCCTGCCCAGATGTATGTAGGAGGTGTCATAGTCAAAATTATTATATTTCCGCAGTTTTTCTTCAAATATATACATATGCCCTTCCATATTGCCGCCAATATTGCCGCCCAGAATAATATCACAGTCATAGGCCATGCGCAGATTGGAGACTGCCAGCGCCAGGTGTTCCAGATAAGCGCCCCATATCCGTTCATTTTCGGGAACGCCATTATTTAAATCCTCAAAAAACTGCTCCAGTGTGCCTTCCCCGTTCCGCTTCAAAACACGCGCCGAACAGTAAGCATCCAGACATCCCCTCTTTCCACAGTAGCACTTTTCCCCGTTGGGAACAATTACCATATGCCCGAACTCTGCGCTCTTATAATGATCTCCCTGATAGATACTCCCGTTGATATAAGTGGCCCCGCCCACGGTGTCATTCAGGGAAAGGTAAATCGTGTTCTGCTGCTTGTCCGTTATTTCCGCATAGGCGGCGTTGTTGGCATCATTGTCAAAACAGGTATTGTAAGGGATATTGTAGGAAAACTGTCCCAGATTTATATTGGATACGCCCAATGCATGGGACTGCAGTAAAATTCCATGATTCTGGTCCAGAATCCCCGGAAGGGAAAAGCCCACCCCAATGAGTGTGTAGCTGTTTTCCGTGCCCAGTTTGTTCTTTTTCACGAATTCCTGCACCATATCCCCCAGTTTCACATAATACTCCTGGGTATTCTGGTAAGGAAACCGGTAGGAAACGATATCCAATACCTTCTGGTTCAGATCCGACAGAACCATATGTAAATGATGGGCGGTAATCTCCACACCAATTGCACAGCGCACACCCTCACGGATGGAAAGCGCCTTTGCCTTCCGTCCCCCGGTGGAGCCATATTCGCCGGCCTCACATACCAGCCCGCATTCAATCAGGTCTGCAACATTCTGCAGAACGGTCGGCATACTGAATCCCAGCGCGGCGGCAATCTCCTGCCGCGATACCATCTTGGCGTCAAGGATATACTGCATCGTCCGAATCCGATTAAGCCTTTTAATTTCTACACCTCCGCCGATTGTTTTCATACATTCCTCCTAACTGGATGAACTCGTTAACGATTTATTGTCCGGAAAGCGTTCATCCCCTTCATCCGCGCTTACCATTTATAAAAGATTTTACAAAAGTTATTTTACCATATATTGGCGATTTGTCAATTAATTTTTTGTTAATTTCTATAATATAACCAGGGAAATAGTTACTGTTCACTCCCAATGTCATTAAGTTTAGCAGGGTCTGTCAGAGGACTCCT
>CAMWUN010000028.1 GCA_947177425.1 uncultured bacterium | reverse complement strand
TCACTTTCTTACGACCAGCGCAGTAAATGCGCAGGTCTGTGTGAACAGTAACCCTATGCCGTCAGATAATTTTTCATTACTTTCAGGGCATTCTTCTCAAGCCTTGACACCTGTGCCTGGGAAATTCCAATCATTTCAGCCACCTCCATCTGCGTCTTCCCCTCAAAAAAACGCAGGCTGATAATTTCATGTTCCCGATCACCCAGCCTTTTCATGGCTTCGCTTAAGGAAAGATGTTCCACCCAGTTTTCCTCTTTATTTTTCTTATCACTAATCTGATCCATCACATACAGTGCATCTCCACCGTCTGTAAAAATCGGTTCATAAAGGCTCATGGGATTCTGTATGGCATCCAGCGCGTAGACCACATCTTCTTTGGAAATTCCAATCTCCTGTGCAATTTCATTAATGGTAGGCTCTTTCATATTCTGCTTAATCAGGTTTTCTTTGGCATAGATAGCTTTGTAGGCAGTATCCTTTAAAGATCTGCTCACCCGGATGGTGTTGTTGTCCCGCAGAAACCGCCGTATTTCCCCGATAATCATAGGCACCGCATAAGTGCTGAACTTTACGTTCAGGGTGGAATCAAAATTATCGATTGCTTTAATCAGCCCGATACATCCAATCTGAAATAAATCGTCCACGTTTTCATTGCTGGACGAAAAACGTTTAATCACACTCAGGACAAGACGCAGATTTCCTTCGATATACTTCTGCCTTGCTTCCTTATCTCCCGACTCTATCTGTTCAAACAGCTTTTCTTTTTCCTCCGCCTTTAAAAGCGGCAGTTTCGCCGTATTTACGCCGCATATCTCAACTTTTCCCTGCGCCATTTCCAATTTCCTCCTGGTTCTATTACAAACTTGCCTCTGTATCTGACAACTTGTTTGTAATAGAAATCATTCACAAATTGGCTGGAAAATATTCATGCTTTTGCACCCTTTTGCCATTCCTGCATAAAATAAACTATAGAGGGAAAAAGAAAGGTTAAGGATATGCTCTTTTCTGAACTCAAATGCAAAGATGTGATCAATATGCGGGACTGTAAAAAACTGGGAAGAATCTCTGATTTGGAATTTGACCAGTGCAGTGGACATATCTGTAAGGTTTTCATACACAACGGCGGCAAATTCCTGAATTTCCTGTGCACCGAGCCGGATATATGTATTCCCTATAAAGACATCAAACAAATCGGCCCTGACATCATTATTGTGGATATCTGCTGTTAGCGCATGCCCCGGGAAATCCGGCGGGCCAAAAATCCGGGGCCGGGAAACTTCTCCCTGCCCCGGCCGCCCTTACTGTCAGTAGCTTTCCCTTATCAGTTCCTTTTTCAGCCTTTTCATAATTTTTTTCTCCAGTCTGGAAATATAGGACTGGGAAATCCCCAAAAGCTCCGCTACCTCTTTCTGGGTCATCTCCTTTCCGTCTTTGGTTCCAAGGCCGAATCTTAAATTGATTATGGTCTTTTCCCGCTCTGTCAGCTTATCGATTGCCTTGAGCAGAAGCTTGCGCTCCACTTCACTTTCAATGTCCTTGTAAATTACATCCTCGTCAGTTCCGAGGATATCGGACAAAAGCAGTTCGTTTCCATCCCAGTCCACGTTAAGCGGCTCGTCGATAGACACTTCCAGCTTTGTCTTATTGTTCCTGCGCAGATACATCAGTATCTCGTTTTCAATGCACCGGGAAGCGTAAGTAGCAAGCTTGATGTTTTTGCCGGGATTAAAGGTGTTGATGGATTTGATAAGACCAATGGTTCCAATAGAAATCAGATCCTCCACACCCACGCCGGTATTGTCAAACTTCTTGGCGATGTATACAACCAGTCTTAAGTTATGCTCTATCAGAATGGATTTGGCTTCGTTCTCATATTCCGTCCCCAAATCGCTGATAACTGCATTTTCCTTTTCTACTTCAAGGGGCGGGGGAAGCACCTCCGAACCGCCTATGTAATGGACATCTCCCTGCCTGGTAAGTAAAAAATTTGCATCTTTCCGGTAAAGCTTGAATTGCAGCTTACCGGGAATTGCCACCTTAAAAATCATATATGAATCCTCCTGTTTCTTTTCGCTTTTCTATATCTCTAATTCTGGCGGAAGTATCATCTGATAACTTCCCTCTTTAGATATTTTTCCTTTAAAAACTGCTACAATCACCTTATCATATTGTCTTTCGCTCTCATTTCCTTTCACTTTTATGGTATCTATCTCATACCCTTCCAGTATGCCGTTCTCCCTGCCGATACTGTGATAGGGTATTACTTTATATTTTTCCGGCCGCATCCAGAATCTTAAATTTTCCCATGCTTCTTCCTCCAGTATGGCTACCGGTTTATGGCTGACAGGCTCCGTCAGTCCGTTCCCTGTGTCAATCAGCGCCGAGACTTCCACCATTCCTTTATCGCCAGGCAGTTTTACCTTGCAGAAATGATTACGGCGTCTTTTTTTACAGACCTCCAGTAACTTTTCCCCCAGGGCAAACCCTGCAAAACCAAGCCCTGCAAGAAGTGCCCACCGGCCTTCATGGTCCGCTGTCACAGGGATTTTCCCCTTAAGAAAGATTATGAACCCTCCTAAAAAAAAGGAAAATGTAAACAGGCAGCCTTCCGCCCAAAGAAGCTCTTTAAGCCCCTGGGTTTTACAAACAATTTTTATCATCAGTGCTCCTACTGGAATCATCCCAAATAATATCTTCAGCATATATGTACCCGGCAGGCATAAAATAATACAGTACCCCGCCGCCCCCACTATGCTCCCCGCTAAAATCCTTGGATACGTGGCAGCATTTCCCAGCACTTTAGACACCAGCATAAGCAGATATAAATCCATAACCAGATTCAGCAAAAATACGCTGTCGATATAAATGGTACCTTGTAATTGCACTTTGCAATCCTTCACCTCCATTTCTTATGTACCAGTTCATTATAAACATTAAGGCTCTCATAATTTGTCAAAACGTTGTCCTCCAAAGCTTTATTCATCGCCCCAATTCGACAAAAAAGACCATGCCGGAGCATGGTCTTGGGCTTTTGCCGCTATTTACTTTTCATAAAAAACTTTAAGCATGCGTATCAGATATTCCACATCCCTGCTTCCGGCCGTTTCCACTGCCGAATGCATGGCAAGCTGTGCAAGGCCCGCATCCGCCGTGGGAATAGATACCTGCGCGGAGGAAATATTTCCCAAAGTAGAGCCGCCCACAGTGCCGGAACGGTTGCAGTAGGTCTGGCAGGGTACCTTTGCCTGCTGGCAGAGACTCTTGATTACTGCCTCCGAGTAAGCGTCTGTGGTATACTTCTGTCCGCCGTGATACTTGATGACAATTCCCCTGTTTAAACGGGGTCTGTTGGAAGGATCCGCCTTTTCCGGATGGCAGGGATGCAGGGCATGGGCATTATCCGCGGAAATCATGAAGCTGTCCGAAAGCATCCGCAGATAGCTGCTTCCCTGCCTTCCCATCCCCTCTCCTATCCGCTCCAGTGTATCCTTCAAAAAGGTGGAGGCCGCCCCCTGTCTGGTGTGGCTCCCCACTTCCTCATTGTCAAACACCGCGCAGACAGAAACGTACCGCTCCGGCTTTGACATCAGAAATGCTTTTAGGGATGCAAACACGCACTCCAGATCGTCCAGTCTGGGGGAAACCATCAGTTCCTTGCGGGCCCCTGCCAGTTTCCCCTTTTCCCTTACATATAGAAATATATCCCTGCCTAAAAGGGCTTCTTCCTCTATCCCTGCTGCCTGGGCTATTTTCTTTTCCAGAATTCCTTTACAGGTTTCCTGTTCATCCTTATCCCATTCCCCGCAGAAAAGGGGCTGCAAATCCACCTGCGGATCGTAGGCAAGGCTCTTGTTCATCTCGTGGTTCATGTGGATTGCCAGGTTGGGGATCACCAGCAGATCCTCATCAATGTTTACCGTTTTTGATGCAAGGGTATCTCCTTTCTTAAAGACGATTTTTCCGGCCGCAGAAAGACACCTGTCCAGCCAGGAGGCATGTATCATCCCCCCGTATGGCTCCACATTCAGCTTCACATAGCTGTTCTCCGCCAGTATCTCCGGCTCCGGTTTTACCTTAAAGCCAGGAGAATCACTGTGAGAGGCTGTAATATGAAATCCTGCTGCTTCCCCAAAAGGATTTTCCCTGGAGGATGCCTTTGGGATTTGAAAAGCTATCAGGGAAGACGCATTTCTTGTTACAAAATAACCTTTTCCAGGCTCTAAGGCCCATGCATCCTGCTCCCTTAATTCTTTAAACCCCTTTTCCTTTAACTGTATTCCCATATTTTCCACTGCGTGAAAGCAGCTTACGCTTTTCTCTATAAATGCAAGGCATTCCCTGGCCTGTTTCAGATAACTTTCTTCCATAAATTTCCTCATTTCTGCACTGCTTTTTGCGCATATCAAGTTTGTGGCTACAGCTAAAGCATTCTCCTTTTTCTGGTCTTCTATACCATCTGCCGCTTTTTTTAGTTTTAATCCTTAATTAAGTTCACTTTGCCGCCAAGTACCCGGTCATTGGATATGGGATTGCCCGTACAAATGACTGTTTTCAGGGACTTAAGTTCCGCAAGGGGACGCAGTTCCGTAACATAGTTTTCAGACAAATTTACCGTCTCTAACATATCCATCCCTGCCACAAAGGAAATATCCGTCAGTTCATTATCCGCAATGCTCAAGTTTTTTAAAGCTTTGAAGCGCCCCAGAAAATCCGTGTGCTCATCCAGAGTGACATCATCCCAGTCCACATACATTATGCCGCCCCCGCCGCTTACCTGTACATTATTATATAAGACCATTCCATCCATCTCAAGGCTCTCCAGCGTCTGGTTATCCCCTATCTTGTCAAAATCAATCTCACATTCCATGCCACTGATAGTAAGTTCTTTCAGATTTTTCATATTAAAAACCGGTGAAATATCGTCATAAGTGGACATTCCCGCCATATCCAGCTTTTCCAGCGAGGGAATTCCCGCTACAAAACCAAGCTCCTTCCCCGAACCTGCAAAGGTATGGATGCGCAATTCCCTTAATCCAGTCATACCAGACAGGTCTATATTTCCCGAAAGACTGCAGCTATCCAGTTCCAGCTCCTCAATCCCACTTAAACCTGCCAAAAACACACAGTCGCCGAATTGTGACAATTTCAGCTTTTTAAGCCGGGTAAGGCCGCTGATATCCGGTTCGCTGCAGCCGTAAGGAAGTTCCAGGGACAACTCCTCCAGTCCGGTAAGGCCGGATACCCCGTCCATATTCTTAAGTTCCATGCAGTCCGTGACCTCCAGCTTCACAAGTCCCTGCGCCTGTTCAATCCCATCTAAGGAAATCATATTTCCCTCTGTAATGGCAAGACTCTTTAAACCGTCCATTTCCTTTACAAAATCCAACACTTTAAGATTTTCGCTGCCTATGGAAAGTTCCTCAAGGCCGTCTATTTTCCCAAACACGGAGAAATCGGAAAGTTTGTCAAAGTCCTCCAGTTCCAGCTTTTTTAATTCCGGCAGGTTTAAGACCCTGCTTACATCCGTCAGTTCAGAACCGTCGATATATAAAGACTGCAGGCCGGAAAAATTTTCCAGCCCCTCCAGGGATTCCACCCCGGAATTAAACCGCAGTTCCTTTATCAGGGAAGCGTCCTCCACAATTGCCGCAATCTCCCCCGGGCTGTCAAAATATCCCCCGATGCTTTCCAGCTTTAAACCTTCAAAATTCTTTTCCGTAAAGGTTGTGCTCATATTTATCTTTTTCAGTCCTGTAAAAAGAGGAAGGCATTTTCTCCCCAGATCCAGTTCCCTGGAAAAGGGCACCCAGTTAAGAACCGCTCCTTCCTCCATGGGATCGTCGAAACTGTAACCTATCAGCGTGACGCTCTCATCAAAACTTCCGCTGTACTTCATTTCCAGCCATGTAATCTTTCCAAGCTCCTCCGCCGATACCTCTTCCATGGAACAGTCGAAAACAAGAGCCGCCAGTTCTCCCAGACAGCCTGTAAGAACAGTCTCCTCCGGTTCCTCTTCCCACAGGGCCGTGTTCTGCCCTGTATTTTGCTGGGGAATCTCCACTTTAATCTGGGATGCGATTTCTGCCGCCGGATCATGATCCAGCTTCCACCTGTTATAAATGGCCGGCCCTCTTGAAACCAGAACGGCCCCTATCCCAATAATTGTTAATAGCAGCCCTCTTTTCCATCCGTAATATTCCCAGCCTGTCTGCTTTTTATCCGTCCATATCTCTTTGGGCATCTGGCTGCTGGTTCCCTGGTTAAAATACGCCTGATTATTATTCCACTCAATGGCATATTGGGAATTACAGTACTCACAAACCGCCCTATTGGGATTCTTCTCATCAATACTCAACTTTGCCCCACAGGATGGACATTGTAATTCTACAATTTTCATCTGGCTCCTCCTTTTTGTTTTTCCACACGAAACCAATGTCATTAAATCATGAAGCGACAGCCCGTGAGAGAACAGCACACCACGGATAGCTGGCTGGACAAAAATCCATGCCGGACCTTATGGGAAGCGGTTAGCAGGACTTAGTGTCCCCTTAGAATGAAATTATTACGAAGCACAAAGGCTGCATACCCCATGTATACAGCCTTCTCTCTAAAATTTATGTTTATTTTTTTTGCAGGAAATCAGGTATCTTAAGGGGCTTGTCCGCCACATTGCTCCTTAAATCGCCAGGAGCGTTGATTCCTGTAATCGGTCTGTGAGGAACTGCTGTGTTTGGAGTTGTATGGCCTTGCAGGGCGCCTGCATCAGTATTCCCTGTTCCTGCGGGCCTGAGTGAAATGTTGGGTGTAACAGGCTTATATTTGCCTGAAAATGTACTATAAGGAGAGGATGACTTGCTGCTTGGAAGGGTTGCATCCTCCAGCCCGGTAGCAATAACCGTAATCCGGCAGCTATCGCTGTGGGATTCGTCATACATGGCGCCGAAGATAATATTTACCTCATCCCCTGCCAGTTCCTGTACATAGCTGGCCGCGTCAGAGGCGTCTGCCAGTGTAATATCGCCGGATACATTGATGATTACATGGCTTGCACCGGAAATAGTTGTCTCTAACAGAGGGCTTTCCACTGCCATCTTCACAGCTTCGCTGGCCTTATCGTCGCCCTTGCCGTCGCCAATGCCGATATGTGCAATTCCTTTATCTTTCATGACAGTCTGTACATCGGCAAAGTCCAGATTGATTACGGCAGGCACATTAATCAGATCCGTAATACCCTGAACCGCCTGCTGGAGAACTTCATCCGCTTTCTTAAGGGCATCAGGCATAGTCGTTCGCCTGTCCACAATTTCAAGTAATTTATCATTAGGAATAACAATCAGTGTATCTACATTGTCCTTGATCCTCTCAATTCCGTTCAGGGCGTTGACCATACGTGCCTTGGCTTCAAAGCGGAAGGGCTTCGTCACCACGCCTACCGTAAGGATACCCATGTCCTTGGCAAGCTTGGCTACCACAGGAGCCGCCCCGGTTCCTGTCCCGCCTCCCATACCGCAGGTCACAAACACCATGTCCGCCCCCTTTAAGGCCGCAGCAATCTCCTCGCTGCTTTCCTCGGCTGCCTTCTCGCCGATTTCAGGCTTCGCACCAGCTCCAAGCCCTTTGGTCAGCTTTTCGCCGATCTGCAGAAGCTTCGGCGCCCTGCAGAGCTGCAGAGCCTGTTTATCCGTGTTGATACCAATAAACTCAACACCGGTAATGTTTTCGTCTACCATTCTATTAACAGCATTATTACCTGCGCCGCCCACCCCGATTACAATGATTTTAGCAGCAGATTCAGCATCGTTAGTCTTAATTTCCAGCAAAGGTACTTCCTCCTTATCATTCACGCGTCAAACCACCTTAGACGCACCAATACATATCCATCCATGAAACTCATATAGACTATCATATAATTTTTTCCCCGAATTATCAACCACAAATTTCATTTTTTTTACTGGTCCTCATCCTTGTCCGGTTCAAAGGAAATGTTTTTCGTTTCTTCAGTATAATTTTCCATCCGCAGAGTGCCTTTTTTCCCTTCCAGGCTTGGCAGCACGTCCTGCAGCCGCATAACTTTCTCGTCCAGATTCTCCCCGGTTCCCAGCGCCGCCTTTACTCCTGCAAAATACAATGTCAGGGTGTTGCCGCTGCCGAAATAAATCCTGTCCACCGACAGATTATATTTATTGACAAGCTGGGTAATATTCAGGATATCCTGAAATATGCCCTCATTTTCCACCGGAAGAGGTTCATATAAAATCACATGTTCAAATGTAAGTCCTGTCACCATGGGGACTCCCGGCGTCCTCTCCTTGGAACTTTCCACCACAATACCGTCCTTATCAAAATATATATATCTTTCAAGGTGCTCTACATATCCTGCCAGAGTCTTCTCATAAACCTCTATTCTAACCGAATGGGGATCTACCACGGATACATCCATTTTTTCTATGAAGGGAACCCCCACGATGCTCTTGTCCTTATATTTTAAAGATAACAGAAGGGAATTATTGCCATAACGCCCTTCCATTACCATATCCATAATTTCTTCATTGGTATAATGGACATTTCCCTCTACATACACCGTTGTCACTATATAATTTGTGATAATATAGACATAAGCCGACACCAGGGCAGCCAACAGAATAAAAATCATGCCCCCGATAATGAGCAGACTTTTGTGATTGGAGATATACTCCCCCACACTGACCTTTTCCCTGCTCTCCTTTTCCTTTACCGGCTTCATATTCACTTTTTTAGTCTGTTTCTTCTTTTTTTGTTTTTTCTTAGCCATCTTATTCCCATGCATATCACAGAATACACGTCATTCTGCTGTTACTGCCTATCCGGTGCAGATATCCGCCCCGAGATTTTTATAGTCCCGGCAGATATCCTCATATCCCCGTTCAATAAAATGACGGTTCCTTATAATGGTTTCCCCAAGGGCCATGCAGCCTGCAATTACCAGCCCTGCGCCGCCTCTTAGTTCCCGTGCCGTCACCTCGCAGCCAAGTAGACTGTCTACCCCCACTACTGCTGCCTGTCTTTTTCCCTGCTGCTCAATACAGGCGCCCATTTTCTTAAGCTGCTCTATAATATGGAAGCGGTCTTCAAAGATTGTCTCTTCTATCACGCTGACTCCCTGGGCCGTAGTAAGGACTGCCATCAGGGGAGACTGCATATCGGTGGGAAATCCCGGATAAATTTCCGTTTTCAGATAGGGGACTGCCCTTCTGTTCTCATCCGCAATCACATGAATCCCTTCACTGGTAACGTGAATCTGCGCGCCGATTTCCTCTGCAACATGAAGCATACTGCGCATCTGGGCCGTGGGCGCATCTTCCAAAAAGACATTTCCCCCTGTCCCCAGTACGCTGAAAAGATAAGTGCCTGCCACAATACGGTCAGCCGGGATGCGGAATTTAATTCCATGAAGCTTATGGCCTCCCTGTATAATGAGGACGGAGCCTCCAATCCCCTCTATCACCGCCCCCGCATTCCGCAGAAATTCGCACAGGGTAACGATTTCCGGTTCCTTTGCCGCATTCTGGAGTACCGTCACCCCTTTTGCCGTGACAGCAGCCAGAATTACATTTTCGGTGGCGCCCACACTGGAAATAGGAAACCTTATCACAGTGCCTTCCAGTCTTTTTCCTGCCCGTGCCGTAAAGCAGCCTTCCTTTTCATAGATAGCCACTCCCATCTTCCTGAGTGCATTTAAATGCATGTCAATAGGCCGCTCACCAATCACACAGCCGCCTGGATAAGCCATCGTCACTTCACCCACCCGGCCCAGCATGGCCCCAAGCAAAGTGATGGACGAACGCATCCCCGTCACGTTGTCGCCGGACATCGTGTCATGGGATATATTCCTGGCGTCAATTGTGAGTGTTTCTTCCGCCCAGCCCACCCTGCATCCTATGCTCTCTAAAAGCTGCTGCATATGATACACGTCTGAAATGCGGGGGCAGTTTTCTATGATACAGACATCCTGTATCAAAAGAGCGGCTGCCATTACCGGCAGCACAGCATTCTTAGAACCCTGTATTTTCGTTTCTCCAAAAAGTGCATTTCCTCCACGGATATGAATAGCATCCAAATTGTCACCTTCTGCCTTCCGGTTTAAAAATAGACCTATTCTACTATATGTAATGTATGAAAAAAAGCACCTTGTACTATAAATCTTTAAACCGTATGCCCCTGCCCACACTAAGCACAAGCCCGATTTCCATCAACAGGAAAAGCACCGACGAACCTCCATAACTGATGAAAGGAAGGGAAATACCCGTATTGGGAATGGTGTTCGTCACCACCGCCACATTTAAGATAACCTGAATGGCAATATGCCCCATAACCCCTACTACCAGAAGCGCTCCGAACAAATCCGGTGCATTATTTGCAATCACCATAAAACGCCATATCAGCAGAAGAAACATAAGCAGAATGGATATAGCCCCAAACAGTCCAAGTTCTTCACAGATAATGGAAAAAATCATATCATTCTGCGCCTCTGGCAGGAAGCCCAGCTTCTGCATGCTCTGCCCCAACCCTTTTCCCAGAATTCCTCCGGAACCTATGGCATACAACGCCTGCAAAGTCTGGAATCCTTTCCCGCTGGCATAAGCTTCCGGGTCAAGCCAGGCTAAGATACGCGTTGCCCGGACACCCAGGCCCCCTGAATCGGCCAGTTTTACGATTACAAAAACCGCCACCACGCACACTGCTATTCCCAACAGGCCCAGCACCACGAAACGCCTGTAGTCAGGCGTGGAAACAAACAGCATCAGCACCCCTATCCCGAAAATGATAATGGCAGAACTCATGTTCTCTGTAATCTGCCACACCATAAGGCTTATCGGGGCGGGTACCATAAGCACCGTCATAAATCCTTTTCCTGTCCGTATCTTCCGTCCCATACGGCAGATAAGGCTTGCCAGAAATAAAATAATCCCCAGCTTCGCAACTTCCGCAGGCTGGATGGAAACCCCGGCAACATTCAGCCATCTTTTGGCGCCATTGGCCTCCACGCCGAAAGGGATAATCAGCAGAATCATAATAATAGAAACAATATATCCCAGCATGGCAAAACGCTCCCAGAAATGATAAGGGATGTTTGCAACCACAATCATGGCTGCCAGCCCCACCACCGTCGAGCCTGCCTGCCTCTTTAAAAAGAACGCCGGATCCGGATTATCCATAAGGCTTCCGTCATAGGAACTGCTGGAATAAAGTATTACCAGACCAAACGCAAGGAGAAATAACACTATAAACAGCAGCGTGTAGTCAAAAAATGTCTCCTGCTGCGCTTTGGATCGCCTTCCCTGATTGTTTCCGTATCTTCTTTCCGCCACAATCACTAAACTCCAATCTTTTCTACTAACTCTTTAAACATCTTCCCCCGGACTTCATAATTTGGGAACATTCCCCAGCTTGCGCAGGCCGGTGAGAGAAGCACAGCGTCTCCGGGCAGCGCCTGTTCCAGACAGACAGCAAAAGCCTCCTCAAAAGTATCCGCCAGAATAATATTGGAAACCCCATGGGCCTTTGCGCAGTCTGCAATCTTTTCCCTGGTCTGCCCGATCAGCACCAGCGCTTTCACCTTCCCGTCAAAAGCTTTTATCCATTCGTCATAAACACTTTGCTTATCATAACCGCCCCCGATTAAGATGGTGGGTCTTTCCATTGCCCGTATGCCCTGAATTGCCGCATCAGGATTGGTGGCTTTTGAATCATTATAAAAGTCCACTCCGCCTTTCCTTGCAACGAATTCGATTCTGTGTTCCACTGCCTTAAAATCCCTGACTGTCTTAAGAATAATTTCCATGGGCACTCCCATGGCGTCAGCGATGGCAATAGCCGCCATTACATTTTCCACATTGCATATGCCCACCAGATTCATATCGTGTATACTCATGAGCCTGCGCGTCTGCCGCTGTCCCTTTCCTTCCCTGTATGCCAGATAAATTTCCTCTCCTTCAAGGTAAATACCTTCTTCGAGAACCCTTTTTGAGGAAAAAAACACTACCCTTGCAGGACATCTCTCCCCAAAATCCCGGGTGTAAGCATCCTCGTAATTGAGCACACATACATCTTCCCTGGTCTGGCATTTTGCAACAGCCTCTTTGGTCTTTACATAACATTCCATGGTATGGTGGCGGTTCAGATGATCCGGCGTAATATTTAAGATAGCGGAAACCTGCGGATGGAATGTGTGTATCGTTTCCAACTGAAAGCTGCTGATTTCCGCCGCCGTCACCGAATCCTCCCTCATGGAAAGGGCTTCCCCGGTATACGGGTTTCCGATATTCCCTACCACATACACAGATTCATAACAGGCGCCCAGAATTTCCCCCACAAGGGTAGTGGTGGTGGTCTTCCCGTTGGTTCCCGTAATGGCCGCCACCTTTCCTTTTCCGAAAGTGTAAGCCAGTTCTATTTCTCCCCATATGGGAATATTCCGTTCCCTGTATTCCTCCAGCATGGGGGCATCCACCGGCACACCGGGGCTGATGACCACAAGGGCAAATGCTTCCTTCTCTTCCTCCGGGACTTCCCCAATCCGTACCTCAAGTCCCGGTATGGGCCCGGCCTTTTCTTTCACTTCCTGCACATCCAGCTTATCGTTGCCGTCAAAAAGCACCGGGCATGCGCCCACAGCCCCCAGAAGGCCCGCCGACCCAATGCCGCTTTTCCCACTCCCAATTACCAGAACTTTTCTATTTCGTAAATCCATTATTATTTTTTACCTCTTTTCCCTGCTGCATCTTACAAAACGCTCTGCTCCTGCTATGAAATTCCCAACAAAGCAAGCAGGCAGAGCACCGCTGTGACAATGGAAAACACTGCCACTACCTTTGTCTCCTTCCATCCACACAGTTCAAAATGATGGTGGAGAGGCGCCATCTTAAAAATCCGCCTTCCTCCGCTTACCTTATAATAAACTACCTGTATCATAACCGACAAAACCTCGGCCACATAAATAAATCCCACAATGGGCAGATACAGCGGCATCTGCATCATATAAGCGCTGGCCGCAACGAATCCCCCAAGGGCAAGGGAACCTGTGTCACCCATGAATACGCTGGCAGGATGCACATTGAACAGCAAGAACCCCAGCAGCGCCCCTGTCACCGCACAGGTAATGGGTGCGATCCCGGCTTCCAGCCCCACAGCCGCCACCGTAAAGAAAGTAGATATCATGACTGTCACACTGCTTGCAAGGCCGTCCAGTCCGTCAGTAAAGTTGGCGCCGTTTACGGTTCCTGTTACCGCAACAAACATAAGCGGCAGATTCAGCCAGCCGAAATCCACATAATACCCCTTCATAAAAGGGATACGCATAGCCAGTGAAACCGATGTGGCATGAACCAGATAATAGGCAAATAACCCTGTCACCACAAGCTGGAGGAACATTTTCTGCATGGGTTTAAGCCCCATGGAACGTCTCAGCACCACCTTAATATAATCATCCAGAAATCCTATCAGCCCGAACCCCAGCGTAAGGAAAAGAACCGGCGCGATTTTCGGATAGTCTTTCACATATAGTACAGATGTAACTGCCACACTGACCATAATCAGGATGCCGCCCATGGTAGGCGTCCCCGACTTCTTCAAATGGGTACTGGGCCCGTCGTCCCTGACGGTCTGCCCCACCTTAAGTCTCCTTAAAAAAGGAATGACAAAGGGTCCTAAAACTGCGCTCATCCCAAAAGATATCAATATAGGCACTACAATAAAGCTGCCTTTCATTGCCTGCACCTCTCAATTATAATCCATTTTTTCCAAATAAGGAAGAATATTTTCAAAAAGCTGTCTGACCACCGGGGCCGCCACCTGTCCCCCATAATAAACACCCTGGGGGTTATGAATGATGGCAAGGGCGAGCACTTGGGGATCATCTGCCGGGGCAAAGCCAAGAAAGGATGCAATATACCTGCCGCTTCCCCTTGGAAGGGTCTGGCTTGTAGCTGTCTTGCCTCCCACCCTTGCTCCTTCCACATAACCGTTCTTCCCGGAGCCATTCTCTACCACCTGCTCCAGAATCATCCGCATGGTGGCAGAGGTTTCTTCTGATACAATATGCTCCGTCACCGGATAAGAGAACCGCTGAATCTGTGTTCCATCCCTGTTTGCCGTCTTTACTGCAAAATGCGGCGTAATCCGGTTGCCTCCGTTGATGATGGAGGATGCTGTGGCCGCAAGCTGTATGGGAGTAATCTGGAAGGACTGGCCAAAGGATACTGTCGCCAGTTCCACCGCCTTCATATCCTCCATCTTATGCATAATCGTCCCCGCCTCTCCGGGAAGGTCTACCCCTGTCTTATTTAAAAGCCCGAAACTTTTAAAATAATAATAGTATTTTTCCACTCCCAGCCGCAGCCCCACCGTAATAAACACCGGGTTACAGGTGTTCACGGATATACGCCGCCCGGACACAGTAAAAGCCCCCGTTCTCCTTTCCCTCCTTTCCCGGGCCGTCTCCTGCCACGTTCCATGCTCTTCCCTCATCCAGCCAAACCTCAAGGGTTCCGTCTCCATGTACCTCAATATGGTCTGTCCACCTTAAAATCTCCATGGCCAGCGCCTTTCTTATCAGGCCTCCTTCTTCCAGTTCCTCTTTTATCTTCCGTATGCGCATCTCATAACTATTATATTGTTTTTCCTCATCCTTTATGCCGTTTATTTTATCCGAAAGCGCTTTCATTTGTCCCGAAATATCTCCATGATATCTTTTAAAATCCTCATCGGAAATGACTGCGGCAAGAAGTTTTTCCATAAGCATATCCTTTTTGGCGGCCAGCTTCTTATACTCCTTTTCACAGACTGCCAGACTTCCCTGGCTATTTTGTGGATGGAGGGCCTTTTTCAGAACCTTCACTGTTTCCTCCTCCAAAACTCTACATTCCTCCCGGCCAAACGAAGTTTTTTCCATAAAGGCTTCCTGTATTCCCTGCAATATTCCCTCTTCCGTCAGATGAATATTGCCGCACCCGGCTCCTCCTGCTTCCCTTCCTCCCCGTCCTTCGGCAAGAAATGTAGAACACTTCCACACGATCCGCTCCCCCTGCCTGAAAGTCTGCCGGGTTCTGTAATAAAATTTCCCACACTCTGCGCATACCAGTTTCCGGCTGAGTGGATATTTTCCTTTCATAAGGAGCTTCCTGTCCCCTGGCGCCAGTTTCCTTTTTCCATCCTCCGCCGTTTCCGGCTCCTTCTCCCTTTCTGCATCCTTCCTCCGGGAATTTCCACATGGACTTTCGGCCGCCCTTAGCTGCAAAATCTGAATAACTTCCTCCTGATATTCCCTGGAGACAATAGGGGGCAGGGCATTTTCCATGACAATCCACCGCTCCCTGGGCACTTGCACATACTTTTTCCTGTCAAAATCATAACTTTTCTGATTCAGTATCATAGTCCCGTGTGCTCTTGGGGTATACAGCATTTTCCGCCACTGGACCTCCGAAATCTTATTCCCCCTTTTTCCCCTTGCTCCAAGTCCATACATAATATTGCTTATGGAATAAAATCCCTTTCCCTCTTTTGCAAGGGCAAAAGCCGTCCGGTAATATTCCGCCTCCTGCTCATTGATTTCATAAGTATCCTTTGCCGTCTTATTCCATCCGAACATCTCACATGTGATATTGCATCCGCTTTTCTTCTCCTGCCTGCGCCTGTGGGCATTTTTAATCTTCTTGGACAGTTCCCGGCTGAAATCTTCCGCCAGTATTGCCTTGATTCCTGAAATCAGGTTATCATCCGGCGTATAATATTTTCCTTCTATATATAAGTAGAGTTTCAGCCCGTTTTCTGTAAGCCTGCTTAAGAAAAAATACCAGTCCCTTGCACAGCGGGTAAGTCTGTCAATGGATTTGATCATGACAATGTCAAATCTTCCCTTTTCCATATCTGAAAGGAGTCTCTGATACTCCCCCCTTTTGTAGGCCACTGTGCCTGTCTCGGATTCTACGTACTGCTCCACAATATCCCACCCCATCTTAAGGGCAATCTCCCGGCTCTCCGCCACCTGGGAAGCCAGGGCATTTTTCTGGCTTTCTTCCTCCGTACTGCACCTGTTGTAAATGCCTACCCTCTCCATCTTCCCGGCTCCATCCTCTCCTGCCCGATTATCCTTTTCATATGTATCTTCTCCCCTTCGCCAATCAGCCCCTTCTGCCAGAGCAAATCCGGCATGTGCATGAGAACCTGCCTTCTTAGAACCTCCTGTCCCCTTTCTACTGCTTCTTTTTCCATATCTGCCATCCCTTTTTTTCTTAACTCCAATATATTCCTCTTTTATTCTGCAAATTCCAGGACTTAAAAATCAATTTTCAGAATCTGCCGGACGGGCTGCACAGTCTGAAAACTGATTTCTATGATTTAATGAAAAATATCATTGACTTTAGCGCTTTAAAGCTGTATAATCTGATACGCAGTGATTTATTCACCGTAATATTTTATGGGAGGAAACCATTATGAAAAAAGCACTTGTATTACTTTTAACTGTAGCTATGGCAGGTACTCTTGCAGCCTGCGGCGGTTCCGCCAAGGACACTGCCGGAAGCCAGGAATCCGCTCCTGCTGAAACAGAAGACGAAACCCCTGCTGAAAGCGAAGCCGAAGCGCCCGCTGAAACGGAAAGCGGTTCCGATGCTTCTTACACCATAGGTATCTGCCAGTTAGTGCAGCATGAAGCCCTTGACGCAGCAACACAGGGCTTTAAAGATGCCCTGACGGAAGCGTTAGGCAGCAGCGTAACCTTTGACGAGCAGAACGCACAGGGCGACGCCAATACCTGTTCCACTATCATCAACGGCTTCGTATCTTCTGATGTAGATTTGATTCTTGCAAATGCAACCCCCGCATTACAGGCGGCCGCTGCCGGAACCAATGAAATCCCCATTCTCGGAACTTCCGTAACAGAATACGGGGTTGCTCTTGAAATTCCCGATTTTAGCGGTACTGTAGGAGGAAATATTTCCGGCACATCAGACCTTGCTCCCCTTGACGGACAGGCAGATATGCTTCAGGAATTGTTCCCCGACGCCAAGAATATCGGCCTGCTGTACTGTTCCGCAGAAGCAAATTCCCAGTATCAGGTAGACGCAATCAAAACTTTTCTGGAAGAAAAAGGCTATAGCTGCGAATACTATGCGTTTTCAGATTCCAACGATCTGTCTTCTGTTGTGACAAGCGCAGTAAGCGCTGTTGACGTAATCTATGTCCCTACCGACAACACAGCAGCTTCCAACGCTGAACTGATTAACAATATCTGTCTCCCCGCCCAGATACCTGTTATTGCCGGGGAAGAAGGTATCTGTGCAGGATGCGGCGTGGCAACTTTGTCCATCAGCTATTATGATATCGGCGTGGCAACCGGAAAAATGGCTGCCAGAATCCTTGCAGAAGGCGCAGATATCTCCACCATGCCTGTTGAATATGCACCCCAGTTTGTAAAGAAATATAATGCCCAAAACTGTGAGGCATTAAATATCACAGTTCCTGAAGATTACGTCGCAATCGGCGAATAATCTTAACAAACGCCGCCACACTTTGTGTGCCTGCTTATTGTAAGAAAATACAAAGAACAGCGGGAGAATTTCTTCTCTCGCTGCTTTTTCATCAATATGCTGCCACGCTCCGCGGCCAGCCTTTGATACTATATTTTGTCTGGAGGATATCAATGAACATCGCACATTTACTGAACGCAATGCCGGGAACCATCGCCCAGGGTCTTATCTGGGGCATTACTGCCATCGGCATTTATATTACATACCGGATTCTCGACTTTGCTGACCTTACCGTTGACGGTTCCTTATGTACCGGAGGCGCTGTCTGCATCATGATGATGCTTTCCGGCCACAATGTTTTCATTTCCATGTTTGTAGCTACTTTAGCAGGTATGCTGACAGGACTGGCGACCGGGCTTTTCCACACCTTTATGGGCATCCCCCCTATTTTGTCCGGTATTCTGACACAGCTTGGCCTTTACTCTGTTAATCTTGAGATTATGGGAAAGGCAAACCAGGCAATTAACGTTGACAAATACAACCTTTTGGTTTCTTTAAGATATATTAAAAATGTTGCTTTTTATAAAAATACGATTTTCATTGTAGCCATCGCTACGCTCCTTCTGGTGATCGCCCTTTACTGGTTTTTCGGGACAGAACTGGGCTGCTCCCTGCGGGCTACAGGCTGTAACGGCAATATGTCAAGGGCACAGGGCATTAACACGGATTTTGCCAAAGTTCTTGCCCTTATGATTTCCAACGGGCTTGTAGGTTTGTCCGGAGCGCTGCTGGCACAATACCAGGGTTTTTCCGACATTAATATGGGACGGGGCGCTATCGTCATCGGTCTTGCGGCAGTTATTATAGGGGAAGCGTTGTTCGGACGGATTTTCCGCAATTTCGGCTTCAAACTCATAGGCGTTGCCCTGGGCTCCATTCTTTACTACATGGTACTTCAGACAGTTATGTGGATGGGCGCGAAACCGGACAACTTAAAACTGTTCTCCGCTCTTATCGTAGCCATATTCCTTGCCATTCCATACTGGAAAGGCAAATATTTAAGCAAACCTGCTTTAAAGAAAGGAGGACGTACCAATGCTTGAAATCAAAAATGTTACGAAAGTGTTTAATCCCGGCACCATTAATGAAAAGCTTGCTCTGGACAATTTTTCCCTGACTTTAGAGGACGGGGATTTCGTCACTGTCATCGGCGGCAACGGTGCAGGCAAATCAACTATGATGAATGCTATCGCCGGTGTATGGCCCGTGGATCAGGGGCAGATTCTCATTGATAAGGTAGATGTCACCAGGCTTCCAGAACACAAAAGAGCCAGATTCCTTGGCCGGGTATTTCAGGATCCCATGACCGGCACGGCCGCCACCATGGGTATTGAAGAAAACCTTGCCCTTGCAAAGCGCCGGGGACACCGCCGTACCCTGCGTACAGGCATCAACAAGAAGGAACGGGAAGAATATAAAGAACTGTTAAAGATACTGGGATTAGGACTGGAAAACCGTCTGACCACAAAGGTGGGCCTTCTCTCCGGCGGGCAGAGGCAGGCGTTAACCCTGCTGATGGCGTCCCTGCAGAAGCCGAAGCTGCTCCTTTTAGATGAACATACTGCCGCCCTGGATCCCAAGACTGCGGCAAAGGTTCTGGAAACTACAGAATATATTGTCAATAAAGATCATTTAACGACCCTGATGATTACCCACAATATGAAAGATGCCATCACACACGGGAACCGTCTCATTATGCTGATGGATGGAAAAATCATTCTGGATATCAAAGGGGAAGAAAAGAAAAAGCTTACCGTATCCGACCTGATGCGCAAGTTTGAGGAGGCAAGCGGGGAAGCGTTTGCCGATGATAAGGCAATTTTAGGATAGCATACGCACAGAATCAAGCAGGCGGCACAGTCCTTTTTTCAAGGGTTATGCCGTCTTTTTATGCTCTTTATAAACGCTTTTTCCAAACACACGCCAAGCTGGCATGACAGTGTCTTACATGATTTACATAAACACCGGGTTACAACTGTTCATGGTGGCCTGAATAAAATTTTCCGCCCCATGGCCTGTGGTTTTATGGCACCGTATCCTACGGTCTTCCACCATAATATAGCCGGGGCAGCTAAACTGGTCCTGGGTCGTTACCACACCGCCCTCCAGTCCCGCTGCGGCTGTAATAATCTTAAAGGTAGACCCCGGCTCATAGGTATCATTAATACAGCCGTTGCGCCACATCTGGTTTAACATTTCCTGCTTTTTTTCTTCTGTAAGCCCTTCCGTATCTGTGCCTTCCGGCAAATCATAAGGATTATTCAGGTCAAATTCCGGCACATCCGCCATGGCCATGATTTCGCCGTTCTGCGGATTCATCACCAGAATGGACACACGCTCCGCCTGCTTTGTCTCCATCACCTGCTTTGCAAGCTGGGTGGCATAACTCTGGATGTTCATATCCAGGCTGATATAAAGGTCGTTGCCCGGTACAGGATCGATTCTCTGCTCCCCCGCCGCGTCAATCTCAACCCCCCTGGCATCAGTGATGGTAAGAATGGTTCCCTCCTGTCCCTTTAAGTACTCTTCATATTTTACTTCAAGCCCTATTATCCCCTGGTTATCCCCTCCGGTAAATCCCAGCACCTTGGAGGCAAGACTGTCGTAAGGGTAATACCGCTTGTAGTCTTCGTCCACCTTTACACCTTCCAGATTGTAGGCCCTTATAGCATCCCCTTTTTCCTTATCCACATTGCTTTTGATTCTCTCGATAGCAGAATACTTTTCCACCCTTTTTCTCACATAATCCTCGGAAAGATCCAGTTCTTTGCTTAAGACCTCCACAATTTTATCAGGTTCCTTAATCTGGTTATGTATCACAGAAATGGTACAGACCGTTTTGTTGTCTGCAATCACCGTCCCGTTTGCATCCAGTATCCTCCCCCGGGCCGCCTTAATACTCCGTTCTCTCTCATGGAGTTCCTGCGCTTTTTGCGAATAATGGTCGGACTGGACCACCATCAGATATACCAGTCTTCCTATTAAAATCAAAAACAGCACAAGACACGCGAAAAATACGGTGACGACTTTTTTTCTGTTGCTGGTTTTATTTTTAATCATAAAAAACCTCATAGAAAAGGTATTATTATAATTTATTACCCTTTCCATGAGGTTATTCACTTAAAATCCATTTACTGCTGCGCTTCCGGCGAAGGCGTCGGGCTCGGCTCCGTGCTCATGCCTCCCTCGAAGCTTCCGCCCAGAGTCGCTCCCGTATCGGGATCTACAAATGCACCCGTGGACGGATCCACTGCGTAACCGGTTTCAGGATCTCTGGGGAAGGACTTCCATACCGGCTCCTTGGGCTCTTCTTCTGTCCCCTCTTCCCCAGCGCCTTCTGTGGTTCCTTCAGGATTCTCCCCGTCTTCTCCTTCTTCCGCTTCCTGTCCCTCTTCTGTTACAGGGGGCGTCATAATTTCAATCTGTAAAGCTTCCAGTTCTTCCCGCTCTTTGTCGGAAAGTTCTTCTGTCATAAAAATCCCTTTGTAGGGAAGGACTTCCGTTAAAATGCTTCTCACAATCCTTGTGGCAAACTTGGCATCGTCCATGACAGATCCCGGCACATTGGGCCTGTCCACCACCACATAGATGGCAATCTGGGGATTGTCCGCAGGCGCATACCCCATAAAGGATACTACGTATTCCCTGTTACCTCTCGGCAGTGTCTCCGCCGTTCCCGTCTTGCCGCCAATCATATAGCCGGCCGGCCTTGCCGTATGACCTGTACCATTTGCGCCTGCCACTACCAGATTGCACATTTCCCTCACTTTGGCGGAAGTGGTTTCGGAAATCGTCTGCTTCAGCACCCTTGGCTCTATGTTCTGCACAGTGGCCCCTGAAGGACTTACAATTTTGCTGACCATATGAGGCTCATAATAATATCCTCCGTTAATCAGGGAACAGAATGCCGTAATCATCTGAATCATGGTAGCGTTATATCCCTGTCCGAAACTGTTGGTGGCAAGATCTGTAGGCCCCATTGAATTTTCATTATAAACCAGGGACGCCGTCCTGGCTTCGCCTGCCAGGTCTATGTTAGTCTTTAATCCCAGATTAAAAATATGCTGGAATTTAATAAAAGTAGGAATCCCTGTAGCCATTGCCACATACATCATATTCACATTACAGGAGCGTTCCACCCCTTCTGCCACAGACAGATAGCCGTCTCCATATATATTATGACATTTGATGTCGTGAGTTCCTACATGAAGTTTTCCCTCACAATTGTACTTCTCGTTTCCCGTGATGCTTCCGCTCTCAATGCCTGCCGCCACCGTAAAAGGTTTGGAAACAGACCCCGGCTCATAGGTGTCATTGATACAATAATTTCTCCACAGGGCGTTAAGGTGCCTGTAAAACATGTCGGAATCATCGTTCAGTCTGCTGACATTTTCCTCGTTAATATATTCTCCGGTAACTTTTCCCTCCTCGTCAATAAAAGGCATTCCCAGCAGCATATCTGTATTCCTTGGGTCGTTTAAGTTAAATACCGGATAACTTGCCATTGCAAGGATTTCCCCACTGTTCACATCCATAATAATACAGCCTGTATTACGTGCGCCATTCCCTTCGTGGGCATTATCCTTATATTCCTCATCAAACTTTTTCAGGTATTTCTCAACAATGTTCTGGATATTGATATCAATGGTGGTAACAATGCTGTTGCCGTCCTGGGCAGGGATGGTAGTTCTCTCCAGATTTGAATCATTGTTGAGATATCCGTACTCTCTGCCGGGGGTTCCGGAGAGCACATCATTATAATACTCTTCCAGCCCGTAAGAACCTACATTGTCGCTGGTGGTAAACCCTATCACATCACAGGCAAGGGTATTTCCCGGATAAGTCCTCTTATACTCCTCCTCAAACCATATCCCCTTAATCAGAGAATCCTCTTCATTCTGCATGGACAGAAAACCTTCTATCTGCTCGTATTCCAGCCGTTTTGCAAGAACCTTATAGCGGGATACTTCCTTGTTCGCCGCTATGTAGGAGCGTACCTCTCCCGTATCAATTCCAAGCTGGCTCCTTAATGCCTCCAAAGTCGGCTCCAGGTACTCTTCCTTTTCCGAAATGGCAACTGCATCCAGAATCACATTGTAGACCTTCTCGCTGGTGGCCAGAATACTTCCGTTGGCATCCAGTATAGACCCTCTCCTGTACGGAAGGGTCTTACTGTCATATCTCTGCTGGGAAAGAACCTGCTTTTTGTACTGCTCGCCATTATCCCTTGTTATGGCAAACAGCCGGTAAGTAAGTCCCATGAAAACCAGCAATATCATCAGGAACATTACAATCAGTTTCTTCTGCATTTTAATTGTAAACTTGCTTTGTCTCTTTCTGTTTTTCAAACCTCACACCTGCTTTAATCGGGAATGTCGCCTGTCTGCCGTAAATAATCACTTCCTTCTCCGCTGAAGGTTATTATCTGGCCTTCCTGCGCATACTGCATGCCCAATTCCTGGATTGCTACCCGTTTTACTTCTTCCAAATCCACATTGCTTGTTATTCTGCTGTAGTTCTCATCATTGTCAAGTCTCATTTCATTGAGCTGGCTTTCCAGCGCCGAAATATGCTTAATACTGTTGGTAATATCCGACTGGAGCGTCAGGTACCATGTCAGTATGAAACCTGCCACCACCATGGCAACTGCCATGGAAAGCACTGTGGCAATATTCATGTGCCTTGCCCGCTCCCTGTTCCTGCGGGTCCTGGCACTGACTTTTTTTACAGGCTCCTGCTCCTGTCTGGGCACCACCTGTAATCTTCTGGCAGTATTTCCCTGCACATAAACCTGATTTCTATATGCAGTTTCTCTCCTTTGTCCTGTATTTACTGCCATTCCTTTCTTGTCTCCTTAACCAGATTTTTATGCCTTTTCAAAAATCCTCAGCTTTGCGCTTTTTGACCTTGAATTTTCCTTTTGTTCTTCTTCTCCAGGCACAATCGGCCTTCCTGTTATCACTCTTCCTTTGCTGACTTTTCCGCACACACACACCGGAAATCCCGGCGGACAGGTACATGGACTGGCTGCCCCTTTAAAGGCGGTCTTTACAATTCTGTCCTCCAGCGAGTGGAAGGTGATAATACACAACCTTCCTTCCGGCTTTAAAAGTTCAATCAGTTCTTCCAAAGACTCTTTCAGCACCTCCAGTTCCCTGTTGCATTCAATGCGGATTGCCTGAAACGTACGCTTGGAAGGGTGTCCCCCTTCCGCTCTCATTCTGGCAGGTATGGCCGCCTTTATGACTTCGTTTAATTCCCCGGTAGTCTCCAAAGGCCCCTTCTGCCTGGCCATCACTATATGCCTGGCTATGTTTTTTGCAAATTTATCTTCTCCGTACTCTTTGATGATGCGGTACAACTCCATCTCATCATAATTGTTGACGATATCCCTTGCGGTCAGGCTCTGCCGTGCATCCATCCTCATATCAAGAGGTGCGTCAAACCGGTAGGAAAACCCTCTCTCACAGGTATCAAGCTGATAGGAGGATACACCCAGATCCAGAAGCATACCGTCTATTTTAGTAATTCCAAGGCTGGAAAGAATCTCCTTTGTATTACGGTAATTGCTTCTCACAATCGTGACCCTGTCCCCGAAAGCGGAAAGTCTTTCCCTGGCAACATGGATGGCAGCCTCATCCTGGTCAATTCCTACCAGTCTTCCGGCCCCCATAAGTTTCTCTGCCACCCTTTCGGAATGGCCGCCTCCTCCCAGGGTACCGTCTACATAAATACCTTCCGGCTTTATGTGAAGTCCTTCTATTGTCTCTTCAAGCAATACGGATGTGTGTCCAAATACCATTGCTGCTCCTTAAACTTTATATTCCAATTCCCAGCTCTATCATATGCCTGGATATCTCTTCCATATCCTGATAAGTGACGGTTCCTTCCCACCTGTCTTTACTCCAGATTTCCACCCGGTTCCCAACTCCCACCAGAACTGCATCTTTTGTAATTTCTGCAAATTCCCGCAGCACTGCCGGAAGAAGGATTCTTCCCTGCTTGTCCACTTCCAGACTGGCCGCGCCGGCTAAGAAGTAGCGTGTAAATTGTCTTGCTTCTTTATCTATCATTGGTAATGAACGTAATTTCTCTTCAAAGGCCTGCCACTCAGAATTGTCGAACACAAACAGACAGCCGTCCATTCCTTTTGTCACCACAAATTCATCGCCTAATGCCTCGCGGAACTTGGAAGGAATGATCAGTCTGCCCTTAGCATCTATTGTATGGTTGTATTCACCCATAAACATATGCATTCACCCGTTCCAGCTAATCCTGCCTTTGTTTAAAAATGGCCTGCCACGAAAAGTTTTGGGAAATATTCACCACTTTCTACCACTTATGTAACACTATCCCCCACTTTTCACCACTTCCTGTCCATTCTACCTCAAATCAAAAATGAGCGCAAGCAAAAAAAAGCGCCCCGCAGACCTCTGCGAAGCGCATAAACAATTATTTTTTCGTTCTTTTTCGTTTTTGAACCATATCTGGTGTATCATTCAAATTCCAGTTACTATATATTGGGCTCACTTCATTTTACTTTCATTTAAAAAAAAATATTTTATTCTTCTTTCATTTTTTTATCTTTCAGTCTCTTTCTGACAGCAATATCACAGACAACAGCCCCCACTGTCAGAACAGCGGCCAGGGCCTGGGATACCGGAATAGCCGTATGCGGAATAAAGAGCTGGTCCGTTCGTATTCCCTCAATCCATATCCGCCCAAATCCATATCCGCCCAGATACAACAGTGCAATTTCACCCTCAAACTTCTTATGTTTCCAGTACAATAAAATAAGCGCCAGGATTCCAAGATTCCAGAGGCTTTCATATAAAAAGGTGGGATGAACCTGGATATAATTTATCCCTTCCGTCATGTGCTCCGCAATGGATTCAGATATATCACTGCTGCGCACAGCCGCTGCCGGAAGCCGCATGGCAAGCAGATTGTCTGTATATTCCCCGAACACTTCCCTGTTGGTGAAATTCCCCCATCTTCCGATTGCCTGTCCCAAAATCAGCCCCGCCACTCCTGTGTCCGCCATCAAAAGGGCGTTCTGCTTTTTCACCTTTGCATAAATAAACAACGTGGTAAAGGCCGCAATCACACCGCCGTAAATTGCCAGACCGCCCTGCCTGATATTGAAAATACCCAGCAGATTGTTTTTGTACTGGTCAAAAGCAAAAATCACATAGTAAATTCTCGCCCCGATAATTGAAAAGATGACTGCATAAATGGCAAAATCCCAATACATGTCAGAGTCCTGTCCGGACATTTTCGCCACCTTTTCCGCCATCAGTATCCCCGCCAGGACGCCGATTCCTATGATTACGCCGTAAAGAGCAATTTCAAAGCCGAATACCGAAAAGCTTTTCGGTACATTCTTAAGATAAATTCCCAGATTGGGAAATGCAATATCCATTAATTCCATTTATTATTTATTCTCCTGCAGTTTTATACATTAAACCGGAACAAAATCACATCCCCGTCTTTCACCACATAGTCCTTTCCTTCCATTCCCACCAGACCTTTTTCCCTGGCTGCTGCTAAAGACCCCTGCTCCAGCAAGTCCTTATAATTAACGACTTCCGCCTTGATAAATCCTCTCTCAAAGTCTGTATGTATCTTTCCTGCTGCCTGGGGCGCCTTAGTCCCCAGCTTAATCGTCCATGCCCTGGTTTCATCCTCCCCTGCAGTTAAAAAGCTGTGAAGTCCCAGAATATGGTAACTGGCCTTAATAAGCTTCTCCAGACCAGACTCCTTCAGTCCCAGATCTTCCAGGAACATTGCCTTTTCCTCTTCATCCAGTTCAGAAATCTCCTGCTCAATCTGGGCACAGATCAAGAACACCTCACTGCCGCTTTCGGCGGCAAATTTGCGTACCTGTTCCACACCCTTGTTGTCCGCACCCTCATTGGCAAGGTCATCTTCCCCCACATTGGCCGCAAAAATAACAGGCTTATAGGTGAGAAGATTATAAGAATTTAACAAAGCCAGTTCATCTTCGTCCTCTGTCACATAATTCCGTGCCAGCTTTCCCTCCTCCAGATGTGCCTTTAATGCATCAAGAAGAGCCGCTTCTTTTGCCAGAGACTTGTCCATCCTTGCTGCTTTCCCTGTCTTGGCAATCCTGCGCTCCAAAATCTCTATATCTGAAAAAATCAACTCCAGATTAATTGTCTCTATATCCCTCAAAGGATTGATGGTTCCATCCACATGTACCACATTCTCATCCTCAAAACAGCGCACCACATGAACCACTGCATCGACTTCCCTGATATTACTCAGAAACTGGTTGCCCAGACCTTCCCCCTTGGAAGCCCCTTTAACAAGACCTGCAATATCCACAAATTCAATCACCGCAGGAGTTACTTTTTTGGAATGATACATATCCCCCAAAAGCTTCAAACGCTCGTCTGGCACTGCCACCACACCCACATTGGGGTCAATGGTGCAGAAAGGATAATTGGCAGACTCTGCGCCTGCCTTTGTCAATGAGTTGAATAATGTACTTTTCCCTACGTTGGGCAATCCTACGATTCCTAGTTTCATTTCTATCTATATCCTCCTTAAAATCCTTGATTTTATGCGGTTATCGAAAAACTATAATTTTTACCGCACCAATTTTTCATTATAGTATATAATTTTATGCGATTGACGGCAGCCATCCTTAGCACTATAACGTGCCGAATATTTTCCGTCTTTCCTCTGGCAGATACCCTTTCCGCATTCTCTACCTTTTAAATTTTTACCCATATTATGAACTCCTTTCAATAAACAACGACTGTCACGCTTCACAAGACATCCTTATGTTAAGAAAAAGAGTCCAACACAATTTAATATTATATCATGCCAGACTCTTTTTCATCAACAATTTTGTAAAAACAATTCGTATCACAAATATTCACCATACAGTGCTTCTTGTTCCAATTTACAATTGTTCTCCAACATATACTGAAGCACACTTCTGTAATCATCATCTGCCATGCTTTCCTTATGCTTCTCATCCAATTTCTTCAATAAACTTTCAATACGCTTTTTATCAGTTTGTGTTAATGTTTTTGTTTGAGAACGATGCTTTTTCAAAGTTTCAACATTCATGCGAAGTGTTCTGAACGGGATACCGGTTTTAGATTTTAAATGCTCATAAATATAAAATCCACCCGCATCAATATCGCCAAAATGCAAGTATTTTTTCTCCCTGTTCTGCTCATATAAGTATATCAAAAATTTCCGCTTTGTTGTATTATGAAAACCGCCAAGATAAATCACAAAATCTTCTGCACCGTTATAATCATGAAAACTTGTAAGATTTTCGACTGTTACAACGCAGTCTCCAAGAATTTCAATTTTATCCAATTCTTTTATAGAAGCCGTGGACAAAGCCACATCCCCATTCAGTTTTGAAAGGTCAATCATCTGACCGCCTAATGTCATTCTTCCATTTCCCTTCAAGCATACATAAGTCGGCGTTTTAACAATGCCACATTCTTCCAAAACAGACTCTCTGTCCTGATACTCGCCATATTGATACATCAACGCCTGTGCTTTACCTGCCAAAGTCTCTACTCTTTTTGAATCTGAAAAATATCTTACCGAAAAGTCCCTGATAAACTGTTCTTCCTCGTTTGTACAGATAAGTTTTACAAGGGTTAATAAATCCAGAAATTCCTGTTTCTTTCCATCAAAATACTCTACCTTTTGATTCTTGGATATTTTTACTCTTTGTACGTCAAAATAAGCATCCAAAACCGCACATTCCTGAAATTGCCCCATTATTTCAAGAATCCATTCACGCTCCTCTTTTCTAGATTCTCTGTTTACAAACTCATAACATCGTTTCAATTGCGGCAAATTCAATTCCACTGATTTTATGATACCCGCTCTTTGATACTGTATGATAATAAGTTCTGTTTTTTTTAATTCTTCCAAAGCTTCATTAACATCACAAAAAAAATCATATTCAGCATCATCATTGTATTTTGGAAACAATTCATCAATACGCCTTGAAAATTTCTGATTCACCTGATTTTTCCCAAGGAATGTCTTACTCTTTTCATATTTATCCAGTAAACTATGAATAGTCTTTCTTTGTATATCATTCGGCCTCAAAAATCATACTCCTCCACAATACTACTTTGTCCAACTCGAATTGCAGTCAGTACAGTGTCTACTTTTTCACCAATAATCTCAATCTTTGCTGGCGGTGTTGCCATAATCACCTGTAAATCCAATCCATTAAAGAAATCCATCATGGAGCCAATTCTCTCATCATCCATTTTATCGAAAGCTTCATCCAGCAACATAATTCTTACACTGTTCCCATACCGATAGATTTGATAAAAAGATGCCGCAATAGCTACATAATACGGAACCTGTGTTTCACTGCCGCTCTTTTCGCCATAAATATCCGAAAACCGTTGTACACTACCATCTTTTTTTCGAATTTCAATATCATAATCCAAATAGGAACGGTAATCCGTATACTCTTCTACAATCTTCTGACCGTTATCATCTTTTGTCATCAGCTTATTAAATAACTCTTCCATTTCCTCTTTGTACTGTTCTTCAAATGCAGCAGTCCAAAGATTAATCCCCTCCTGATTATTTTCAGAAGTGATCATTCGATACAGACCTTCTTTTTTCTTGTCGAATCCAATTTTGAAATGATAACTGTCATCACCATAATAAATACTGTCTAATGCCTTATTCAAATTTCGAAATTCGATTTTTGCATTTTCAATCAATTCCTTCATCTTTGATAAAAAATCACTCTTAAATATTTGTTCACAATCATCCTTTGCCTGACGGAGTTTTTCCTCATAACGTATCATTTCCACAGACCGCAGCTTGATGGCAGCTTCTCTATATTCTGTCATCCCGCTTAATCCTACTACAAAATCCTGTGTAAAATCTGTGTTGTAACGATACTGCAATTCTTTCATTTTATCTACCAGACTTGTCTTTTCATTCTCAAATTGCGATCTCTGGGGCGCGAAATTCTCAGCAACTTTTCTGGCTGTTTTGCTTTTTCTGTTGAGGTTATACTTTTCCTGTGCCTCATGATACACGATGCCGTCCGAATCAAGTTTTCCCTCTAAATCTTTCATACTTTCAGCCAGCGCCATTTCCTTGCTCTGCTGAGTCTGCTCTAAGGTGTCAATTTGATTCAATAGCCTTGCATTCTCCTTATTTAATTGCGCTTCATTTTCTGTAACCGCTTCTTTCTCTTTTTTCTTATCTTCCAAATCAATTTGCAACTGAATAAGAGACGGATCATCAGACGCCTTTTTCAATTCCTCATTTTCATGAGTAAGCTGTCGCAACAACTCTGCTTTTTTGGCAGGCGCATTTAGGTAAAGCTTTAGAATTGTAAAATCAAATGCCTTCTCTCTCTCCAAAGCATCGCAATATAACCGGATTTCTTCGCGCAATGTACTACGTTCAACGCTTTTTTCTTTCAGAAGTTCTCTTACATTTACAATCTGGGTTCTATATGCATTTTGACCAATATAAGGTTCTTTATAGTATGCAGGATTGATATGTCTTACTACATAGCCCTGATACAACATGCACTGGGGTGTAATCGCTATGTCATGATTTTCCAACTCATTGACATTCTCACAACGCGCCACTCTGCCCAACAGATAGTTTGCATACGCTTTAGCATATCTATTTTCACTCTTTACCACATAGGCCAGTGAACGATTATTCACTTCATCTGCCATCGGAATCTTCTTTGTATTGATAATACCGGCAGTGTGTATCTGCCTGCAATTTCGCTCATACACCTCCAATGCAACGTCATAGTATTGAGGTTCCACAATCAAATAAAACTTCTGCTTATTAAAATACCCTTCAACCGCATTTACCCATTTGTCATCTGTTATTTCCAGAAGTTCCGCAAGGATATAGACCTTTGAATGAATATTCCGTCTCGCAAACTCCTTTTCTATAGCATCTTTCAACACAACTGTCTGTTCCGGAAAATTAAGCTTTCTCTTTTCCAGTTCCTTTAATCGCCCTTGCAGTTCATTTATCGTGCCACTTAGTTGCTCCATATTATATTGGAGCCCCATGTGTGCCTTACGAATCTGTTCCAGTTGATTCCCTTGAAACTCCTCAATCTTCTCAACAACCTTACTTTTTTGTTTTATATCTTCTTCCGATGCCAACAATGACATCTCGGAATTGGTAAGCATAATATATTGAATTATTGATACACATTGTGAATACTGTTTTAACTTTTTTATCTGTTCATTTAGCTCTTTTTCCTGCTCATTCTGCTCAGAAATATCTCCCTGTAATTGTTGAATTCTTCTTTTGGCGTCCTCTATCATTTTATTGGAAGAATTGGATTGTATAGCCACATTTATTGCTATAATCTGTTCCTCCAAAGCCGCCAGTTTTTGTACCACCAAATCTAATTCCTGACTATTCGACTCAACATATTGTCTTTTTAAACGAATATCTTTTTTTATATCTTCTAGTTCCTGATACAACGCATCCCTATTTGCCAGCATCAAAAGAATATCGTTTATCTGAATATCATGTTCCTTCTTTTCTATCCTCTCATAGGCCTTTAGTATGTTTTCTAATGCACTATATTGTTTTTGCGAACGTTCCAATAAATATTCCAGTTCATTTAATGTTTCGATATTTTCACGCAGAGATGCAACATCTATCTTTGTCTCGGATAATACAAATTTATTGATAAATTCTTTCACATTATCCATGGGTTTAAATGCCAAGGATTTGGGTATAATATCAAAAAACTTATCTTCTAAGTTGCCAAGTCTTCTCTTAAATCTGTCTCTGGCTGCATTTTTCTGCTCAATATAACGAATACGCCTGCCATTTATACGAAATTCATCTGCCAAAGCCGGACGGTTATTTACCGTAAAAGATAAGTCCTCCAATCTACATTCTTCCGTGTACCACTTCGTAATCACCGCGCTCTCCTCATCCTGAGATGTCATGTGAACGCCTATTACAAAGTATCTGTTTCCCTTCTCTTCATAGAATTCTAACGCTACATTTGCCGGCACTACATTATTACGCAGATAGGTTTCCCCTACATTTCCCATTTTACAACGCACATATCCCTTTAAACTACGATTGCCCTTTTCATTAGCTGCCACATTAAATCGACGCGTATTCGTCGTAAGCACGAGCTGTATCGCATCTAAAACTGTAGATTTTCCTGCTGTATTTTCTCCACTGATTAACGTGGAACCATTTACCGACACCCTTTCATTTTCGAAATAATGCCAGTTTATTAATTGTATTCTGGTTAACATCTTTTTTTGATTGTCCATCTTTATACCATCACTTTCTGCAGCCGGCATATTTTGAATGAGGTACCCAAGCCATATCACTACTCTTCTTCACTTTCTACCGTCACATCTTTATTAACCGCATAATCCTTCAATTTTTGTTCTGTCATTTCGTAATAATCATTTACATTTTCCACTGTTACAGCCATAATGATGGAAGGATAGATAATGATTCTGGCATCTGCCTGATTTACATCTGTATCTAAGTTTTGTATCAAATTATACTTACGGAACAGTTTCACAAAACCACGTTCCATACCTTTGTCCAGATATGGTTTCGCCCGTATTTTTAACATAGCATATTTTTCTCTTACCTCTTCCATAATGACAGTTACTTCTTCCGAGAAGGTTGCAAGTTCTTTTCGTCTTTCAATATAAAGAAGTCTTAGAATCAACAACAAGATACTTTCGTACTTAGTCAGTTCAAGCCGCCCTGTTCCAAATTGGCTCACTAATCCGATTACTCCCTGATCCTCATTCACCTTCACATCATACCCCAGTAAATCAAAGTATGTAACAAACATCTCAAAATTTTGTCTTACATACGCATAGTCCTTTTTCGTATCTTCCTTCTTCTTCAGAAGAAAACAGTGATTTAAAAGCTTATTGGCTGCAATGCGAAACTTTTCTTTTTGCGCTACGGATTCATTTAGTATCTCAAACATGATTGCTCCTATCTTTTTACTATTTCAAATAACGGGAATTCATAGCCTAAACGTTTTACTCTTTTATTAGTACGTTTTATCTCATAGTTGTTTGCACGATTTCCCGAATAAATACTGATATAAATTATTCGTATCAAATCCCTCTTAGTCTCAATAGGGATTTCTTCCACAGACATTTTCTCTTTCCCTGCCAGCAGGGAAACCACATACTCATTTATATTTTTTCTGGAAAAGCGTGTTCTGTTTTTCATTCTAAGAGCTTCTTTGTACAACAGTCGTTCCTCTTTCGACATTGTAATATTTCCTGACATATCATCCACAACACTATTCTTTTTAGTCACCGGAATTGTCCGCAAAGATTCCGGCGAAACGTAACTTTGAAAATATACACTACAAATTTCTGCTAATTCTGCCGAAACCTCATCACTCGTTATACTGTCTTCATTCAACTCCTCCGCCAATGTGTCTAAAACACGCGAAAGTTTACCCTCCATATTGTTCCCGGTTGCCAGTTTAAACCGTGCACGCATTACAGCATTTTTCATATATCTGGAGTGTTTCAAATCAATTTCTTCAATAATTTCATCCAGCCTGTAAAACATTGATTTTACATCAAGTAAGTCCATTACAATACTATCATATGCCTTTTCTGAATCCTCTTCCTGCTCAATTTCCATATATCCTGCCACTGCCCGTTCCATAATACCGGCATTCTCCAAAATTTCATCTATTTTCTCAATAATAGAACTTCGAAAATATGAAATGTTGTCGCTCGTTTTCATACGTAAATATGCCTTCGAACCAATATTGGTATGGTACTCAAAAAAATGATCTATAATCTCGGATGCACTCATTTCATTCGTTTGCTTATCCATATGACGTTTAATACTTACATTAAGTTTCTTTAACTCCGAAATCAATCGTTCCGTATTTTCTTTTACACCCTTTATAATCAGTTCGTAAGGTTTTGTGTATAAGTCTTTGTTCTGAAGACTTGCATGAATCTGCGAAATAATCCCCTGATACTCAGCTTCTTCCTCGCAAATAATTCGATTCATACTTTCAATAATCGGAATCGCGTACTCATACAACACCACATTCAACTGATGATTCTTTTCCTGCTCGTATTCAATCCACCCACAAGCTTTTAACGAAGCAATTACTGCATTGGCTTTTTCTCTGGCATCACGAATATATGTCTGTTCATCAAACGTCATTTCATTATCATCTGCTTCAAAATATCCTTCCAAAGCCTTAACCACAATTTCTCGGTTTACACCATATGAAATTTCCGGTTTGAACGAATTGAATATCAATAAAATACAATCTGCATATTCTGTCTTATATTTGCCTGTAAGCGGTTTGAAAAAATCTGTTGGTAAAACATGAAACAAATTCTTCATTGTATATTAATCTCCAAAGCACACAATCATTTTATATTTTTTCTGCAACTATTTATCATTCATATCCAGTATTTTATTCCTCTTACAAAGTCTTATTTCTAACCGCATTAGTTTAACACATAGCAACGGATTCCCACCGCCGTATTATCGGACAGAAAAGGCAGAGACTAAAGTAGTCCCTGCCATCTGATAACTTGCTCACTTATGGGCTGTGCATCACCCACTTATAACTCGCTCATTTATAAGGCTGTGCATCACCTACTATATTTAGTATACACTATTTTTT
The DNA here is from genome assembly GCA_947177425.1 of uncultured bacterium. Classification (GTDB taxonomy): domain Bacteria; phylum Bacillota; class Clostridia; order Lachnospirales; family Lachnospiraceae; genus Suilimivivens. The sequence continues at coordinate 10,698 of CAMWUN010000028.1, read as the reverse complement.
TAAATTTACAACTAATTTTTAAAATTGTCTGTACATTCTCTTGTCATATCCAAGCTTTATGATCAGTTTTTAAAACAACCTTCTGCATTCCACAATCCTCAAAGCCATGGCGGAGCATTTCCTTCACAGCTTCAGGCATGATACCCTGACCCCAGAACGGCTTTCCGAGCCAGTAGCCAAGTTCACATTCATCGTCCCGGTCGGTCATATCTGTATGTCCGTTCAGCTTCAGTTCTATGGCGCCGATAGCTTTCCCATCTTCTTTCAGGTAAATGGCATAAACTTCTTTGCCATTAAAGACATTCTTTATCACATCTCTGCTCTGATGAGGCGGCCATCCGGCGATCACCCCCACATCAGGATCACTGGCATATCTGTATAAATCATTATTTGCGACAAAACTTCTCTGTTCGTCTGAAACCTTCAATTTCAGAATTTCCCACACATTTTTCCCATTAACTTTCTCTAATCTGAGCATAAATCAGTCTCCATATATCCGCACTGCGTAATTCTCTTTCTGGGCAGCAAGAGAAGCTTTTCTATACCCCTGCGACCGCAGAAGTTCCAGCATTTCTTTCATAAGCCTTGTGCCAATACCCTGACCTCTGTATTCTTTATACAATGAAATGGAAAAGGACGGTGTTTCATCATCCACATGACCATAATCGTCCATGATCCGTGTCCAGACTGCTCCGATCACGCGGCGATTATCATCAGCGACAATACAATTATCTGCACTGCTGCTTCCAAATCCTTCATAATAAACCTTTAGTTCCTGCTGTTCTATAATCTCCCTGGCAGGCGGCTCTACACCTTCCGGAATAAATATCGCCTCATATTAGGAAATCCTTTAGCAGATCCATCTGCACAAACTCCATCTTAAATGTTTTCTCATCAATGCGATTATGAAAAGACGACATTTCAACGCAGACGCACGATTTCTATGTATTACTAAACCTCTAACAATTGCTCTAATTCATTTACCATTTTATCTATGGTGTCTACCTGATTAAAAATAGTCGTAATTTCCTGGGTATTATTCTGAACCATATTGGCGATAATATTGGCGACATTGCTGAATTCGTCGTTCTCTAACTGAATACCACTGGCAATATCCTCATTGATTGATACGGTTTCATTAATAACGCAATTCTGTGCCATCTGCATTTCACCTGCCTGTACAACCGCCGCAACAGATTCCTTTAACCGTTCTATCATTGTACGAATACCATCTACCGTCTCTACAATTACTTGATTCTGCTTCTGTAGCTGCTCCGCGTTTTCATTCATAAATCTGGATACATCATTTGTTCCTGTCTGTACCCGGGCAATTACATCATTTACACTCCTAAGCGATGCCTTTGTACTTGTTGCAAGGTTTCCAACTTCCTGGGCCACAACATAAAATCCTCTTCCCGCTTCTCCTGCTCTTGCTGCCTCAATAGCAGCATTAAGTGCAAGAAGATTCGTGGATTCAGCAATCTCACTGATAATTGTTAAAGTTTCTCCAATCTCACTCGTTTCCGCCAATAGCTTATCTGTTACCGCTCTCATCTGATGCGTTGATTTTTCAACATCAGTGCTCATACTCATCAGGGTATTCAATGCCTGCTCATTGGAAACAGACATGTCCACCAATTCTTTTGAAACCTTTTCCACATCCTGCATCTTCGTTTTCAGATTCTGATTGCTCTCCTCTAAGTGTGAAAGATTTTCCCTGCTTCTTTCCGCTTTCTTCAACATATCATCGCTGCTGTTAATCAGACTTTTGCTAATAGCAGAAAGTTCTTCGGTAGAAGCACTTTCGGACTGGGAAATCGTAACAAGCAAATTGCTGGCATCTCCCAACTGCCCCGCAATATGTGTGACATTATTCAATACATTCTGTACTCTTTCGTTATTCTTTTCCAGTTCTTCTTTTTTTGCAGTAATAAGAAACCGTGATACCATATAGACATTCAGATAAATAAAGGTCATCGTCAGAACAAAGCAAAAAATTCTTATTATCAAATTGGGCACAAATACCTCATCCTTTACCGGCAGCATCTCATCCCCATGCACCAAACATGCTATAAGCAAAGAACTGGTAATTTCTACAATTGTCACCAAAAGCATCCGGGTGTCCAGCAGCAGTCCCGTTACCAGGGTAAACAGAAAAGCAAATGCCCAAAAATCCCTGGACGGTGCCATATATATGATAAAATTGAACTGTATCAGCATAATGATAATCAGAAAAATCTTACTGTACTTTAGCTTCAATGGTTTGACAATGCCATCTTGATATCCGGTTTTCACAAAATAAACAGCAATTCCAAGATAGATAATATCCGTCAAATCAAACAAAAGAAACACAATGATGTTGACAGAGCTGTAAAACCCATGCAACCTGTTTCCCGTATAGGAAATCCCCGCAGATAAGCAGGCAAGCGTGATGGATAGCAGCGTGATCTTATATGCCCGGCTAATATAGATATCCAGTGCTGTCATGTTATCTTTTCCATAGTTCTTTTCCATAAACCGTCTTTCCCTCTCATTTCAACTTTTGTAATCTATGGTTCGATTAGCTATACTGCATATCATATCAGCACAGAATAAAATATCAATTACTATGGTATGGTTTGCATTTTTTGCGGCATATTTTGCCATGCCGACACTATAAGGGGGCAGTCCGGGCTTGAATGGAGTGCAGCACTATCCGGTACAGGAAATCAGCGAATTGCTTCATTTCAGTTCCCCCAGCTACTTTTGCGAGCATTTTCGTAAAATAAATGGAATTTCCCCCAATCAATTCCGTACAAATAAATCTTAAAATCTGCTTCGTCTGGTAACAGACTTACAGCACTGTATCAAGACACAACAGAGCAGGGCCTGTGCTGGAAAAAGTCATGGAAGAAAAATGTAGCAATGGGAAACTTCCCACCTTGCAAATACTAAAATCAGAAAATGAAAAATTGCTGGATCCAAAAAAGAAAGCTCAGAAAAATATATTTACTACAGGAATTACCAAAAAGAATTGGATACTGTCTGTACCAATATCTGCTCTGGGACAGCAGCATTCCAAACCGGCACATAAGCAGAAACGGGAAGATATATCCTGATTTTCATGCGACTCTTGCCAAAGGCAGACCGACATGGTAGAATGAACGGAAAATAAATCATGATAATACATGGAGATTGATCGTTATGTGGAAATGCCCAAAGTGTGGAAAAGAATTTAAAAACACTAACCAAAATCATTTTTGTGGGGCTAATATTTGAATCATCAAACCACAATCGGCAGTTGAAAAGGAGACCAAGTTATATGAAAAAACAGTTAAAGAAAAGACCAATTGAAAAAGAACTGAAATTCTTAGCTGACTTTGAAATATATGGCATATTAATGTTTGTAGGGATGTATTTTACTACAAAGTTTATTGTTGATATGGACTGTGGAAAAAACGCATTCAAATTAAATTGGATTTCATTTTATCCATTGTTGGTATTTTCTATCATAGTAATACAGGGCAGTTTCTATTGGCGTAATAAGTTGAAAATGGTAAAAAGGCAGAAGGCTTTAAGTAATATTGAAATTGGCAGGATATACAGTAAATTAAGATGGATAAATGTAGTTTTATTAACAGCCTATCTACCAGTAATTATCATAGCAACTTTTGCAAAAGCAGATTTATCCGGAATAATTGTTGGAATTTTACTGTATTTTATGGCGATAATAGAACAAATTAACTATTTTCACATCAGACTTTCTTATGAGACGGTAAATGGCAGCCTTTTAGTTATTGAACCCTTAAAAAAACTTTTTACCGGAACCGGAAAGCGTTCACAATTGCGAAAGGATATTGACACTTATTTAGGTGTTTAACTTCCCGTTTGTAGAACAAACAACGGACAGCACGCTTTGCGAACTGCCCTTATGTTAAACAAACGCTGTCACGCTTCGTGAGCCGGCTCATTGCAAAAATTAAATTGTTACGCAATAGCACGCACCGGGAAAGTCAGGGGATAAATCCCTGCCGCTTCTTTTCCCGCCCGGAAAGCCGCATAAATCAAGGCTTATTTCGCCCCTGCTGCGTCACATTTGCCCATATTTTCATCATGCGCCCGGCGGTCTATGATACATCGTAAAGCTTCTCCATTCAAACCTTGTTTCATATACCATAATCAATACCCTCGCTGATATCAGAATTTCCCGAAACCCACGCGGTCAGATCTCCGAATCCTGCCCGCTGCATTTCGTCCCGGAGATAAACTCCCACATTCACCCATACCGCCAGTACCTCCCCAAGCGCTGCAGTAACAGGCAGCGTCAGAAAAAAGATTCCATACAATCCGGCCCTATGCTGTTTTAAGTTTGCTTTTAACAATGTCCTGTATAGCATCCGTTTTCCTCCAAAAAAGTCATATCCGGTTCAGAACCGTTTCTTTCGTTCTCCTAAACAGATAGAATATAAGCGGCATTGTCAAGATCTCGGCTGCCAGAAAGGAAAACCAGACCATGTTCAGATTCCCGGTCCCTGACAGGAGAAATGCGAAAGCTACAGGAAGGAGCACCTGTCTTGCAATCGTCACATACATACTGTAACTTCCATTCCCCAATGCCTGAAACGTGGTACTGATTACAAAGCCAAATACAGAGACCAGCCAGCAGGGTGCAAGAGCTCTGATTGCCGCCACTCCGATAGCACGCATAGTTTCCGTAGCATCGAACAGGTCAAGGACAGGTACCGGAAATGCCTCCAGCAGTATCGTCACGATTCCCGTCAATATCATTGCATAGAGAAAGGCAAGGCGGATACTTTCGTCAACTCTTTTCCTTTTTTTCGCGCCATAGTTATATGCCACGATGGGTATCAATCCGTTGTCAATCCCATGAACAGGAATCCCCGCAAGATTCTGTATTCTCGCACAGATTCCGTATACTGCAACCGCTGTTGACGAGAACCCATATAAAATCGTATTCATTGCAATTCCCATCAGGGACACCAGCCCCTGCATGATGGAAGTGGGTATCCCCACGCGCAGAATATCAAGAAGCATACGTTTATCCTGCCGCAATGTAAAAGATATCAGAATTTCCTTATTATACCGGAGATTCAAAACCACTCCTAAAGCCGCCCCGCAGCACTGCCCTATGACTGTTGCGATTGCCGCCCCGGCGGTTCCCATAGGTGCAAATCCCAGGTGTCCAAAAATCAGGATAGGGTCTAAGATCAAATTCACTCCCGCCGCTGTCCCAAGCGTTGCCAAAAACAGCATGGTTTTTCCGCTGGCAATGATCAGACGGTCAAATACCCACTGCATCATCTGTCCAATAGAAAACAGCATACAGATTCTGAGATAGGAAATACCATACTCCGCAATCGCCTGGTTCCCTTCCGTCTGCCAGTAAAAATACTTCCTGACAGATATTACGCAGAGTAAAATAATCATCAGCCATGAACATATCCCTAAAAAGACTGCCGCAGAAGCCGTCTTTTTTACCTTTTCCCGATTCTTCTCCCCCAGCGCCCTGGACACTGCGGCATTTAGTCCCACTGCAATACCGCATCCAAGGGCAGCCATAAGCTGCTGTACCGGAGACGCCATAGAGAGTGCGGTCAGCGCATCCTCACTTACACGGGAAATAAAAATACTGTCCACCATGTTATACAGATTATTCGCAAGAAGTGAAAGCATCAGCGGAACTGCTGTTTTTAGCAATAATGACGGAATCGGTTCCGTCCCCATCCTGTTTTCCTTTATTTCTGTCATCTTACCACCTTACCATTTCCATAAAAATTTCTAATTATTGGCATCCTTCTCTCACTAACACCATAAAAACCTGAAAGGCAGCCCTTTTCCAGACTGTCCTTACATCTTTTCTTTTGCAGTCATATCCCGCAACTGCCACATTCTCAAACAGCGTAAGATCACTCACAAGATGGGGCTGCAAAAAAACAAATCCAAATTCCCCTTCCCGCAGCAGTGCCATTTCCTTTTCCGAAAAAAAGATGTTTTCGTACTCACAATGTTCCTCTGTGCATCGCTTTTTATCATGAAAAATCATCTTATTTTCTGTATTGATTATACCAAAAGGTTTTATATAATAACAAATACTTATGTCAAATACATATCCATGCTTTGCAGTTATATATTTATAGACACCACCGCATTTCACGAGCCAGTTTATTGCAGCAACAAATGCTGTCGCGCTTCGCAAGCCAGCTTATTGCAGTAAAAAGCCGCCTGACAGCCAATAGCATTACGCATTGGCCGTCAGGCGGCTTTTTTCAGTCATATTAAGGATTCATTTTGGACAATCTTATTTTTCCTTTATCGGGATCCATACTTCTGTGTAATATTCAGAATCCTGCATACCCATCTTGAAATCAGCAGGATTACTGTAATACTCAATGTTGTATCCCTCAGCTATCTCATAACTGCTTTACCCAGTTCATCTAGTCACCTCCAACTTGATTGTGACTTCAGTATAGCACTCTCACCCGAAGGCTTCCCGACAATAACTGCTTTCTTTTGTCCGATATTATTTCTCTTGCACTATTTCAGTTTTGTATACACTATGCGCATATATCAGAGTGACTATAGTTGCAGTCAATAAAACAGCAAGCATCACCATCACTACTATAAATGAATTTGAAACAAGTACAGCTTCAATTCATCATTTGCCACCTCATAAGTTGGCAGAATCGCCGCTCTGTCCGTGGAGGGTATCGGTCCAAACACTCTGTCAGTATTTTTTCCTGCTTTTTAATTCTTCATACAGCACTTTGTAATTATCATAACGGACTCTGCTGATTTTTCCCTGATTCAGGGCGTCCTTCACGCCGCAGACCGGCTCGCTGATATGGGAGCATCTAACGAAACGGCAGTCTTTTTCATATTCTTCAAACTCCGGATAGCATTCCCAGAGTTCTTCCTTTTCCATATCGCCAAGGCTTAAGGAAGTAAATCCCGGCGTATCCATGATAAAAGTATCTTCGGAAAGGGCAAATAGCTGGGCATGCCTTGTAGTATGCTTTCCCCGCGCAATCTTCCGGCTGATTTCTCCGGTTTCCATATTGGCCGCCGGATAAAGGGCGTTGATAATAGTGGACTTTCCCACACCGCTGGGGCCTGCCACCACTGTTGTCTTTCCCGCTAAACATGCTCTTATAAGGTCAAGCCCCTGATTGCCTGCACCACTGACAAACAGTACCTGATATCCGCATTTCCCATAGGCTTCCCGCAGTTCATCCATTTCTTCCTGGGATGCAATATCTTTTTTGTTAAAGCAAATGACAACGGGAAGAGACTGTTTTTCCATGGTAATTAGAAACCGGTCCAGCAGATTGTAATTAGGGTCAGGCTTCACAATGGCGAAAATTACCAGTGCCTGGTCGATATTGGCGGACGCCGGCCGTATAAGTGCATTGCCCCTTGGAAGGATACGGATAATATTCCCAAGCTTCTCCCCCTCGTTTGTCAGGTCTATTTCCACATTATCGCCAACCAAAGGCTTAATCTTATCCTTCCTGAAAACTCCCTTTGCCTTACATTCTATCAGTCCCTTTGACGTATATACATAGTAAAACCCGGCAATTCCCTTTACAATTTTTCCCTCCATAACACTCTTCCATATCCTGTCTATTCCGCCGCAAACTGTACCGGCCTTCGTATCTCTTTTCCTTCGGAAGTCCCCTCAATCGTGCTCACACTTCCGTCCTCATTGGTAACAGTAGTGGCATCCGTGACATTTACATACTGATACAGAATGTATCCGGTATTGCACTTGATGCCCATGATATTCTGCTGCTGGATGGGAAACGAATTTGTCTGGGTACTTAAAAGCTGGGTACCATCGTCCGCCATCAGCGTAACCGTCACTAATGTGCCGGATTTATAATTAGGATCTTCCTCCGGCGTAGGCGCTGAAATAGCGTCTGTAAATTTGTAGGATGCCTGGGCAGGCCCAACACTGATACTCACATCAACAAGTGTCCCTTCCTCCACATAAGAACCTACGGAATAACTCTGGTAGCAGACAAGGCCGGAAAGGGCCGGATCCTCATGGTTTACCTCTGACACCACGCCCATCTGCAGTCCGGCTTCCACCAGAATGGCCATGGCCTCCTGCTCATCTTTGCCCATTATGTCAGGCACCCTGACTTTACTTTCCTCCGGTCCTAAACTGATTCGGATGGTAACAGCCGTTCCCGCAGGCGCCTTGGAGTCGGCCTGTGGGGTCTGGGTGACGATATTGCCTGCCTTAATATAAGGGTCATGGTCTTCTGTCTTATTTACCACAAAACCGGATTTTGTCAGGGTAGCGGCCGCTTCCGCTTCACTCATGCCTACGACATTGGGCACTTTCACGCCCTCAGATCCGGCACTTACAGTTAATATCACATTCGTACCCTCATCCACCATGGTTCCCGGATTTACACTGGCTTTCATGACAGTTCCCTGATCATATTCTGTACTTTCTTCATACTCAATCTCCGGAGTAAGCCCCAAATTCAGCAGCGTCACCTTGACATCATCGATGTCTTTTCCCACCACTTCAACCATTTCAACCTGTTCCTTTTCTTCCTCCACAGGTTCTTCCTGGGTTTCCTTATCCGGTTTCAGTATATCCGAATCAAACAGGCCGAGCGCCCTTCCCACCAGGAAAAGAACCACACAGCCCACCAGTATGGCTGCTATCACCGCCAGAGCAGTGGTAAACCGCTCCACCTTGGGATCATAGTCGTCCTCTTCCTCCTCATCTTCATCATCGTCTTCGTAATATTCATATTCGGACTCGTAAGATTCTTCCTCTTCCTCGTCCTCTTCGTCCTCCTCTTCTTCCTCCACCGCAATATATTTCTTAGGAACATATTGCTTTTTTACGCTCTTTTTCACATCCGCTTCCCTGCGCAGATGCATGGCTTCCTCCATGCTGTCCCTGCCCTTGGAACGGTTTTTAATTCTCTCCATGTCACTGTCCGTAATCATCTTGGTAGAGCCATCCTCGTCCGGGTCAATGACTTTTACAAAGTCCTCGTCCGGCGTCATCAGGGAACGCTTTAAATCCACAATCAGTTCCCCCATAGACTGGTATCTCCTGTCCGGGCTTTTCTGGCAGCATTTAAACACAATCTGCTCCACGCTGTTGGGAATTTCTGAAATATAATCCCTTGGGGAAGGCATTTCCTCCTGAATATGCTTAATCGCAATGGCCACCGTAGTTTCCCCGTTAAAGGGAACTCTTCCGGTTAACATTTCAAACATGGTAACACCCAGAGAGTAAATATCGCTCTTTTCATCGGAGTAGCCGCCTCTGGCCTGTTCCGGTGATGTATAATGGACACTGCCCATGACATTGGAAGTAATGGTATTGCTGGTAGCTGCCTTGGCAATACCAAAGTCAGTCACCTTTACCTTCCCTTCCTTGGAAATAATGATGTTCTGAGGCTTAATATCCCTGTGTATGATGTGGTTGTTGTGGGCAGCTTCTATTCCCATACTGACCTGAATGGCAATGCTGACCGCCTCTTTTACGGAAAGTCTTGCTTTCTTTTCAATATACTTCTTTAAGGTAATACCCTCAACCAGTTCCATCACAATAAAGTAGATTCCGTTTTCTTCCCCTACATCATAGACATTCACAATATTAGGATGCATAAGCCCGGCTGCCGCCTGCGCCTCTATTCTGAATTTGGATACAAAATTTGCGTTTTCACTAAATTCCTGTTTAAGGACTTTGACAGCCACCAGGCGGTTCAGCTTATGATCCTTTGCCTTATAGACATCGGACATACCGCCTGTACCGATTTTTTCCAATATTTCGTATCTGTCTCCGATTATCATTCCTATCTTTACCATATATACCTCTTACATCATCATTCTTTGGCAAATACATCTATCAGTATTACCGCAATGTTATCTTTCCCACCGTTATTATTGGCAGCCTCCACCAGTTTCCCGGCTTTCTCCCCAATGGAAATCCGTTCTTTTAAGATCCGTTCAATTTCTTTATCTTCCAGCATATTAGTCAGCCCGTCCGTACACATAAGCACTAAGTCCCCGGGCTTTAGTTCCTCATAAAAAAAGTCGATTTCCACTGTATCCAGCGCACCAATAGCCCGGGTGATAATATTTTTATCCGGGTGATTCCTTGCCGCCTCCCGGTCAATACCGCCTATCCGTATCATCTCTTCAACCAGAGAATGATCCCGGGTAATCTGTCTGATTCTGTCATTCATTATATAAAGTCTGCTGTCCCCCACATTGGCAACCTGGAGATAATGTCCAAGGCATGTAGCAGCCACTACCGTTGTCCCCATGCCGTGAAGATTCTTGTCCTCTCTCGCCCGTCGCCTGATCTGGTCGTTTGCCACCCTGATGGCTTTCCCTAAAATCCTGATGGGATTTTTCTCAAAACAGCCCCTGATTTCCCTGACCATGGTTTCCACCGTGCACTTGGAAGCATAGTCCCCCGCATTATGTCCGCCCATACCGTCCGCCACAATAAATACATTGGGGAGATTGCCGACAGATTCTTCCGAAACATACACAAAATCCTGATTCAGTTTTCTCTTTCTTCCTATATCTGTAACAGAAAAGGATCGTAACACGGTTTTACCTCCTAATATAACGCCTTTTGCCTTCTCCTTAGTTGTCCACAGGCACCGTCAATATCTCTTCCCATTTCCCTTCTAATAGTAACATTTATTCCATTTT
>CAMWUN010000027.1 GCA_947177425.1 uncultured bacterium | reverse complement strand
AAGAAGTTCTAAAGACGTCCCGCCATAGGACGGGACGCCAAGAACTTCTACGGTTTGCAGAGCAAACCTTTCTCACACAGGAGAATGCCCTAAGTACGGGCATTCTCCGGATTGTAAGTATGAAAGGCGGGGATGGATATGGCGGAAGATAAAAGCAAACCCAAACAGGCGATTGCCCTGTCCTATGACCCTGACGACGAGGCTCCCAGAGTCATTGCAAGCGGCAGGGGCGCGCTGGCGGAGCGTATTATAGAGAGGGCAAAGGAAGCGGATGTGCCAGTACATCAGGACGATAAGCTGGCTGATACCTTATCCCGGCTGGATATCGGGGATATGATTCCGCCGGAACTTTATGAAGTGGTGGCGGAGATTCTGGTCTTCGTGGATGCCATGGACAAAATTAAAGCGAAACTCGACAAGTCGGGGAGGGACTGATTGAATAAAAGGGAAACAGGGATGAAATATGAAGAACATGCCGCCGCATATCTGATTACGCGGGGGTTTGTTCTGCTTGAGAGGAATTTCAGGTGCAGGCAGGGTGAGGTGGATTTAATAGGGATCCATGAGGAATGTCTGGTTTTTGCAGAGGTAAAATACAGGAAAAATGCGAAAAGCGGGATGCCGGAGGAGGCGGTGGACATAAAGAAACAGGCCAGGATATGCATGGTTTCAGATTATTACAGGCTGACCCACCCAAAGGAGCGTGCAAGACAGGTGCGGTATGACGTGGTTGCCATATGCAAAGAGGGCATTGTCTGGTACCGGAATGCATTCCCCTATATCAGCAAAGGGCGTGGATATGGGTGGTAAAAGTATCCGGCCGCTTATATTAGTGCCGGAAGGACAGAAGCGGCATTGGAACAGAATAGGAGGGAAAATGGAGTTAACCCGTAAAGAAAGCAATGCGCCTATGAAGGTGCGAAAATATAAAGAGGCAGAGTATCTGACTTTCCCGCTTTTGGATGAGGTAAAAAGTATCCGTCATCTGTTTACCACCAGAATCGGCGGCGTCAGTGAGGGGATTTATGCCACCATGAATTTCAGTTACCAGCGTGGGGACAGGAAAGAGGCGGTGGATGAAAATTTCAGGAGGATAGCGGAAATCTTTGAGACTACGCCGGATAAAATTGTCTGTTCCCGGCAGACCCATACCATCAATGTTCGTCTGGTAACAGATAAGGACTGCGGAAAAGGGGTGGTTTACCCGGCAGATTATGAGGACATAGACGGGCTGATTACCAATGTGCCGGGGATTGTGCTCTGTACCTCTTTTGCAGACTGCGTGCCGCTTTATTTTGTTGACGAAAAGAATCGGGCCATAGGGCTTGCCCATTCAGGATGGAGGGGAACGGTCAGCAGAATGGGGAAAGTCATGGTGGAAGCCATGGGCGCTTCTTTTGGCAGCAGGCCGGAGGACATGGCGGCGGCTATCGGCCCCTGTATCTGTCAGGACTGTTATGAAGTAGGGGAGGATGTTGCCCGGAAGGTAAAGGAAGGCTTTCCCAGAGAGTGGGAAGCGCTTTTGAAGGACGGAAAAGAGGAAGGAAAATACCAGCTTGACCTGTGGGAGGCAAACCGCAGGATTCTCCTGCAGGCAGGGATAAAGCCGGAGCGGCTGGCTATGACGGATTTGTGCACTTGCTGTAACAGCAGTGTTTTGTTTTCACATAGAGCCAGCAATGGCCAAAGGGGGAATCTGGCGGCCTTTCTGGAATTACGGAGGTGAATGTGTGAAGTTATTGTATGCCGAGGATGAAACCGGTATGTCTGATGCGGTGGTCGATATACTGACCTATCACAAGTACACAGTAGATGCTGTATACAACGGCGTGGATGCCCTGGCGTACGCGGAAGGGGAGCAGTATGACGGTATCATCCTGGATATCATGATGCCCCGGCTGGACGGGCTTGAGGTGTTAAGGAGATTGCGCAAAAGCGGAAATAACACGCCAATCCTTTTGCTGACGGCGAAGACAGAAGTGGAAGACAGAATACAGGGACTGGATCTGGGGGCCGACGATTACCTGCCTAAGCCTTTTGCCATGGGGGAACTGCTGGCCCGTGTCCGCGCCATGCTGCGGCGGAAAGAAAATTTTACGCCCGACATTCTGAAAGCCGGAGGAATTTCCCTTAACAGGCAAAGTTATGAATTAAGCGGAAACGGGCGGTCTTTTCTGCTTCCAAAGCAGGAATATAAACTGATGGAACTTTTAATGCTGAACAGAGGAAACTTTCTTTCCAGCGAAGACTTGCTTACGAAGGTGTGGGGATATGAAACAGAGGTGGAACTTGGTACGGTCTGGGTATATATTTCCTGTCTGCGCAAGAAACTGGCTAAGCTGGATGGGAATGTTACAATACAGGCGAAGCGGAATATCGGCTATAAACTGGAGGCGGAAAAATGATAAGGATGCTCCAGAAAAAGTTTGTTGTTACAGCAATGGCCGCTGTTACTGTACTGTTGCTTTTTCTTCTTGGCACAATCAATGTGGTAAATATTGCAATTGTAGGAAAAGAAGTGGACAAAACTCTTTCCATGCTGGCGGAGACAGAAGGGGAGATGGGGCATATTCCTGCGCCCCCTGATTCTGCGCCGCCTCATGACTTCCGGGTCAGGCCAAAGGATGAAAGGGATAAATTTTTATCCTCCAATTTTTTTATGGTGTGGTTTAATGAAAGGGGCCAGGCCGTGCATACCGATGTAAGCCGTGTGCCTTCCGTGGACGAGGAAAAGGCAAAGGAACTTGCTTTGGAAGCATATCACAGCGGGCAGAGGGCAGGAAAAGCGGGAAAATACAGATACCAGATAAAAAGCGCCCGGACAGGAAAAGGTATGGTGATTGTGTTCCTCGACACTTCTGAGGAGATTCTATCCTATGTGAGAGTCCTGTTTCTTTCTGTGGGAATCGGCCTTGTCTGCTGGCTGTTTATGCTGGCGCTGGTTATCTTTTTGTCAAAAAGGGCAATCCGGCCTATTGCCATGAATTTTGAAAAGCAAAAACAGTTTGTCACAAATGCGGGACATGAGATAAAGACGCCTCTTGCCATAATTCTTGCAAACACGGAGGCCATGGAGCTTTATAACGGTGAAAACAAGTGGACGCAAAATATCCGTACACAGACTGTAAGGCTGAATGGGCTGATGAACAGCCTGTTACTTCTTGCGAGAATGGATGAGGCTGCGGCACAGGCGGAGGCTGTGGAGTTTTTGCTGGATGAACTGCTTGGCGAAATGGCACAGTCGTTTGCCGAATTGCTGGAACAAAAAGGGATAAGGCTTCAATTGGAAATCCAGTCCGGTATTGTGATAAGAGCGGACAAAGAGCAGATAAGGCAGCTTATTTCCATACTTTTTGATAATGCCGCAAAGTACACAAAGGAAGGCGGCATGGTGTACGTCAGTCTGAAAAGAAAGGAAAAGGACATCCTGCTGCAAATGAAAAATAACTGTGAAAGCCTGCCGGATGCGCCGCCCGGTAAATTGTTTGACCGTTTTTACCGGGGAGATGCGGCCCGCACACAGAAATCGGGGGGCTATGGAATTGGCCTGTCTCTGGCACATAGTATTGCCCAGGCAAATAAGGGCAGTATTACTGCCAGGTATGAAGGGACGGATATGGTTTTGTTTACGGTTACTTTTTAAACAGAATATTTTTATAGACTGCTGTTTCACAGTTTACATTTCTGTGATGGCAGTCTTTTTTATTGAAATTGCGAAAGCGTAAACCATTGAGGGAGAATGCGCAGCATACTCATATTATAATAAGCTGCTTTGCGAAGCGTGACAGCGTTTGTTGTTCGCTGCCAAGCGGTGATTTTTTAAGTTTCAGCTAAGGTTGTCCGGTTATAATACATGCAGATAAGGAAGAAAGGAGTGGGCGCCATGAAATTCCGGCATGAATGGAAACATGAAATCAATGAAAGCGATATATCCATTCTCCGGCCGCGGCTTTGCGCTGCTATGGAGCTGGATGCACATGCCATAGATGGTAAGTATGAGGTACGCAGTCTGTACTTTGACAATTTGCAGGACAAAGCTCTGCTGGAAAAAATAAACGGCATCAATTTACGGGAAAAATTCCGGCTCCGCTATTACAATAGCAATACATCGTTTATTCTGCTGGAAAAGAAAAGTAAAATAAACGGCCTTTGCCAGAAAGAGCAGGTGCGTCTGTCTTTAGAGGAAGTACAGGCGGTTATCAGCCGCAAATCCAATTGGATTCAGGCAGAGGATAAGCCTTTGCTGCAGGAGTTATGCTTTAAAATGCAGTCACAGGGGCTGAACCCCAAAACCATTGTGGACTATACAAGAGAGGCATTTGTTTATGCCCCCGGCAATGTGCGGGTAACGCTGGATTATAATATACGGACGGGACTTTTTGGGACAGAATTCCTGGACGCAGACTGTATTACCATTCCCACAGGATATGCGCCGGTTATCCTTGAGGTAAAATGGGATGAATTTCTGCCCTCGGTTATCCGGGATATTGTCCAGCTAAGGGGCAGACAGAGCACAGCTTTTTCCAAATATGCTGCCTGCAGGATTTTTGGTTAAGCGCATGTATAAAACGTTAATTGGACAACTGGCTAAGATGCACAGACTGGTTTATATGAAAGGAGTACTTATAAAATGACATTTAATGATATTTTCAAATCGGGATTTCTGGAGAATATCTCCAGTGTAACTATATTGGATATGGCCCTTGCGCTGTTGCTTGCATTTGCCGTCGGCATGTTTATTTTTCTGGTCTACAAAAAGACTTTTTCCGGAGTGATGTATTCCTCATCCTTTGGCGTTACGATTGTGGCGCTTACCATGATTACCACCCTGGTTATTCTGGCAGTTACCTCCAATGTGGTGCTTTCTTTAGGGATGGTGGGCGCGTTGTCCATTGTCCGGTTCCGCACGGCTGTCAAAGAACCGCTTGATATTACGTTTCTGTTCTGGTCGATCGGGGCGGGCATTGTACTGGCGGCAGGCCTGATTCCCCTTGCGATATTTGGAAGCGCCGCAATCGGTATTGTCCTTCTGGCATTAGTCAACAGGAAAACGCACATGAACCCTTACATGGTGGTCATCCGCTGTGAGGATCACGACAGTGAAAAAATGGCAATGGAGCTTTTGAGGGAACAGACCAGACGGTGCGTGATGAAAAGCAAGACTGCGCAAAAAGGACTTGTGGAACTGAATGTTGAGATACGTATGAAAGAAGATGATGCGGATTTTATCAATACCCTTGCAGAGATGGATGGGGTAAAAAGCGCGGTTCTGGTAAGCTATAACGGCGAATATATGGGATAAGAAGGAGGAAATGCATGTCGACCCACAAGCATATTGATAAGGTCTGCTGTGCCGTTCTTGTGCTTTCCATGATAATTACAGTCCTTTTTATGAATGCAAAGGCATTGGGCGTTGTGGAAGCAGCCAGGGTAGAAGATTATGGATTCCATCTTTTCGATACCTCCATGGTTCACAGTATTGACATAATAATGGAGGATTGGGATGGCTTTATTGATACCTGTACCAGTGAGGAATATTCCCTGTGTTCTGTTGTGATTGACAATGAGACATACAAAAATGTGGGAATACGCGCAAAGGGAAATACGTCACTGACCCAGGTGGAACGCTATGGCAATGACCGTTACAGCTTTAAAATTGAATTTGACCATTATGAAAGCGGAAAAAGTTATTATGGACTTGATAAAATCAGTCTGAACAATATTATACAGGACAATACATATATGAAAGACTATCTGACCTATCAGATGATGCGGAAGGCCGGTGTGGACGCACCTCTTTGCAGTTACGTAAATATAACTGTAAACGGTAAGGAATGGGGACTGTATCTGGCGGTAGAAAGCGTGGAAGAAGCTTTTCTTGAGCGGAACTATGGAAGAGATTACGGTAAACTGTATAAGCCTGACAGCATGGACATGGGCGGAGGCCGGGGACATGGTAAGGACTTTAATATGGAGGATTTTGACGGGGAAGAAAGGCTTCCAATGCCTGAAGAGGGAGACAGGCTAGGCAGTGGACCGCAGATGCCCGGAGAGGGCGGCTGGCCGGAGGGAGACAGGAAGCAAATGTCTGGCGATGGAGATTTTGCGGGAGGCAGACCGCAGATGCCTGCGGACGGCGGATGGCCAAAGGAAGAGCCGTCAGATGATGACAGGTCACGGGTACCTGCGGACGGCAACGGTTTTGCCGGCGGCGAAAAACCGGACAGAGGAGGAATGGGACAGAGTATGGGGAGCAGTGATGTGGCTCTTGTCTATTCAGATGATGCATATGACAGTTATAAAAATATTTTTGAAAATGCCAAAACAACTGTTACCAATGCCGATAAAGACCGTCTGATTGCATCCCTTAAGCAATTGAATGAAGGCGTAAACATTGAGGATGTAGTCAATGTGGAGGAGGTCATCCGGTATTTTGTGGTACATAATTTTGTCTGCAATTTTGACAGTTATACAGGAAATCTAATTCATAATTATTATCTTTATGAAAAAGACGGACAGTTATCCATGATACCATGGGATTACAATCTGGCTTTCGGGGGCTTTCAGAGGGCAGGGGATGCTTCATCTCTTGTCAACTATCCGATTGATTCGCCCGTCTCGGGGGATACCATAGAATCCAGGCCGATGCTTAGCTGGATTTTCAGCAGCGCAGAATATACAGAATTGTATCATGAATATTTTTCAGAATTTATAGCCACGTACTTTGAAAGCGGATATTTCACAGAAATGATTGACAATGTAAAGGAATTGATAGCGCCATATGTAGAAAAAGATATTACAAAATTCTGTACCTATGAGGAATTCCTGACAGGGGCGGATACCCTGAAAGAGTTCTGTCTGCTGCGGGCGGAAAGTATACGGGGGCAGCTTGACGGTGAAATCCCTTCCACATCTCAGGGACAGGCGCAGGATAGCGCATCTTTGATTGACGCGTCTGGTATTAATATATCTGATATGGGGGGAATGGATATGGCAGGGAACGATTCCTCCCGGCCTGGACAGCACAGATATTAAGGTTATGATTCTGATTTTGATGTGCGTTCACAGAACAGTTTTTATGAAAAGACAAATGAAAAAACAAAAAAATCAATGATTTCTGTTGCTTTTTACAGGGCAGAGTGCTATAATGCAATAGATTAAATAATAATTACTAACTAGAGTGGACTTGGCGGTCCACTCTTTTTTAAGGATTTAAAGAGGTGGATGCATGTCAAGAAAAGAGAATTACCAGGCCAGGACAGAAGAACTTTTAAAGCCCGTCGCAGATGCGAATCATGTAGAGATTTATGATGTGGAATACGTTAAGGAAGGGAGCGACTGGTACCTGCGCTGTTATATTGACAAGGAGGGAGGCGTCAGTATAAACGACTGCGAAAATGTCAGCAGGGCGCTTTCGGATGAACTGGACAGGGAAGATTTTATTGAAGACGCCTATATTCTGGAGGTAAGTTCTCCCGGACTTGGAAGAACGCTAAAAAAGGATAAGCATCTGGAGAAAAGCCTTTTGCAGGAAGTGGATATTAAGACCTACAAACCGATTAACGGCACAAAGGATTTTACAGGAATTTTGAAAGCTTTTAGTGAAGACACAGTTACGCTGGGGGCGGCACTGGAAAATGATATAGAAGATATTGTATTTGACAGGAAAGATATTGCAACGATTAAACTGACATTAGATTTTTAGTCCGGGAAAATGACGGGCAGAAAGGGATAAGGTAAAAATGAACAAGGAATTAATGGAAGCACTGGATATTTTGGAGAAGGAGAAGGAAATCAGCAAGGACACACTTTTTGAAGCCATTGAAAACTCTCTGATTACAGCCTGCAAGAACCATTTCGGAAAATCTGACAATATTAAGGTGGAAATCGACCGGGATACCTGTGATTTCCTTTGTTATGCGGAAAAGGAAGTGGTGGAGGAAGAAGAGTTAGAAGATGACTGCCTGCAGATTTCCCTTGAAAATGCCCGGGAAATCAAATCTAATGCACAGCTTGGGGATATTATTCATGTGGAAATAAAATCTAAGGAATTCGGACGTATTGCCACCCAGAATGCAAAGAACGTCATCCTGCAAAAGATACGTGAAGAAGAGCGCAGCGTAATTTACAACCAGTATTTCGAGAAGGAAAAGGATATCATTACAGGTATTGTACAGCGCTATATAGGTAAGAATATCAGCATTAATCTTGGAAAGGCTGATGGGATTTTAAATGAAAGCGAGCAGGTAAAGGGGGAGATATTCAAGCCCACCGAGAGGATTAAGGTGTACATCCTGGAAGTAAAGAACACACCCAAGGGACCGAGAATTTTAGTCAGCCGGACCCACCCGGAGCTTGTCAAACGTCTCTTTGAAGCGGAGGTTACGGAGATTAAAGACGGCACTGTTGAAATCATGAGCATTGCCAGAGAGGCCGGAAGCAGGACTAAGATGGCGGTAAGATCCAACAACCTGAACGTGGATGCCGTGGGAGCCTGCGTGGGAATTAACGGCGCCCGTGTAAATTCCATTGTGGAGGAACTGCGGGGGGAAAAAATCGACATTATCAACTGGGATGAAAATCCGGGCAATCTGATTCAGAATGCACTTTCCCCTGCGAAAATTGTTGCAGTGTTTGCCGATCCGGACGAGAAGACAGCCAAGGTAGTTGTACCGGATTACCAGCTTTCTCTTGCAATCGGCAAGGAAGGGCAGAACGCAAGGCTGGCGGCAAGACTGACAGGATATAAGATAGACATCAAGAGCGAGACACAGGCCAAGGATGCTCCCGGATTCCGCTATGAAGACTATATGGATGAGTACGATGAATATGATGAATATGAAGAGGAGTATGAGGGAGAACCCGGAGAGGAGTATGAGGGAGAATCTGGAGAAGAGTATGGAGAAGAGTCCAGAGAGGAGTATACGCAGGAGCCTGTAGAGGAGTATGAGGAGGAGCCGGCGGAAGAATATGTAGAAGAAGGAAGTGAGGAATACGCAGAAGAATATGGCGAAGCAGTGCCGGAAACGGAAAAGTATGAGGAGGAGTAAGGATGGCAAAGAAAATCCCCATGCGGCAGTGCATCGGATGCGGAGAGATGAAGAGTAAGAAGGAAATGATACGTATTCTCAAAACGCCTGAGGATGAAATTATACTGGATATTACAGGAAAAAAGAATGGAAGAGGCGCGTATCTTTGTAAAGAGAGGGAATGTCTTGCAAAGGCACATAAGAGTAAAGGATTGGAACGGTCTTTCAAAATGAGTATTCCAAATGAAGTTTATGACAAACTAGAAAAGGAGTTTGAAGCTTTACATGAATGATAAAGTATTATCCCTTTTAGGGCTGGCCGCAAGGGGAAGAAATCTGGTAAGCGGCGAGTTTTCCACAGAAAAAGCAGTAAAAGAAGGCAGAGCAGCCCTGGTCATTGTCAGCGGAGACGCATCTGGCAATACCAGGAAAATGTTTACCAACATGTGCACATTTTATAAAACGCCTATTTATTTTTATTCGGATAAGGAAACTCTGGGGAAAGCAATCGGAAGGGAAATGCGGGCGTCTGTGGCGGTTACGAACCAGGGGCTGGCAGCAGGCATAATCAGACATTTGGAAGAATCACAGGAAGCAGGACGGAGGTAGTGGAATGGCCAAAATTAAAGTGCATGAAATAGCTAAGGAATTGGAAAAGCAGAGTAAAGAAATCATTGCTTTTCTGCAGAATAAAGGAGTTGAAGTAAAGGCCCCCCAGAGTGTTATTGAGGAGGATACGGCGGAAATGGTCAGAAAGGCATTTGGATCCAAAAGCGATGCTGTAAAGACGCCGGCGGCTGCAAAACCGGCGGAAAAGGCTGTGCCGGCGGCAGAAAAGACTGTGCCGGAAAATAAAGCAAATGCGGAAAAGAACCCGAAGCCGGAAGCAAAGCAGACGGCGGAGGCAAAAGGCAGGGACGGCAGACCCGCCCAGGGTACAGGGGATCAGCCCAAAAAGAAAAAGAAAATCATATTTGTGAGCAATCCCCACAACAGCAATATTCCGGGGCAGCGCCCCCAGGGTGAGAGAAAGCAGACACAGGCAAACAAACCCTCCGGGCAGAACAGAAACGGGAATGGGAACGGGAATAAATCCGGCGGCGGAAACAGGCAGGGAACTCCAAGGCATGAGACGCCCCACAAGATTATTCGTCCTCTTACAGCCCCGTCTGTTCCGGAGAGTATGCAGGTTGACTTCAAGCAAAATGCCAGAAGGCTGGAAAATGAAAGGATAGCTGCGAAAAACGCCCAGATTGCAGCCCAGGAGAAGGCGGCACAGGAGAAAGCAGAAAAAGAAAAGGCGGAAAAGGCCGAAAAGGCAGCCCAGGAGAAAGCAGCCCAGCAAAAGGCTGCTGAACGTGTGGAAAAACCGGCAGGCCAGGTAAGAGAAAATTATACAGGCACACCAAGACAGGCTCCAAGGGATGAAAGGCGTCAAAGAAATGAAAGAACTCAGGCAGGCACTGGAAACAATCAGGGAGAAAGGAATGGCAGGCACGACGCCCGCAGACCTGAAAGCGCTAATCGTACAGGTAATCAGGGCGGCAGGAGTGATTTCAGGGGTAATGGCCCTGATCGGAATAATAACAGACCTGGAAACAATAATAACCGCAACGAAAGAGGCGCTCAGGGGCAGGACAATCGATTTAAGCGGCCCGAAAAGCCGGGTAAGAGTTTCGTTCCGGAAGCCCCGGTTAAGGACGATAAGCGCAGAGATGAAGAAAAACGCAGAATCGGTCAGGAGAGAGATAAGAAATCAAGGAAAGACTTTATTTATGAAGATGATGATGCAGCGGTAAAGAACAAGAACAAAGCCGGGCGGTTCATAAAGCCTGAAAAGAAAGCGGCGGAAGTGGTGGAGGAACAGATTAAGGTTATAACCATCCCTGATTCCCTTACTATAAAAGAACTGGCCGATAAGATGAAACTGCAGCCTTCCGTTATTATCAAGAAGTTATTCCTGCAGGGACAGATTGTGACGGTAAACTCTGAAATCTCTTATGAAGATGCGGAAAATATTGCCATAGAATATGAGATCATCTGTGAAAAAGAAGAAAAGGTGGATGTCATAGAGGAACTTCTGAAAGAGGACGAAGAAGCCGAGGAGAAATTAGAGAACAGACCTCCGGTTATCTGTGTCATGGGGCATGTTGACCACGGAAAAACTTCCCTTCTGGATGCCATCCGTAAAACAAATGTGACGGATAAGGAAGCGGGAGGTATTACACAGCACATAGGTGCGTATACTGTAAATATTAATGATCAGTCCATCACCTTCCTGGATACGCCGGGACATGAAGCATTCACGGCAATGCGTATGAGGGGCGCCAATTCCACGGATATTGCAATCCTCGTGATTGCGGCGGACGACGGCGTTATGCCCCAGACTGTGGAGGCAATCAACCATGCAAAGGCAGCGGGAATTGAAATTATTGTGGCAGTGAACAAGATTGACAAACCGGGCGCCAATATTGACAGGGTAAAACAGGAAATGACCGAATATGAGCTGATACCTGTAGACTGGGGCGGAACCACAGAGTTTGTTCCCGTTTCCGCCAAATCAGGGGAAGGGATTGAAAATCTTCTTGAGACGATTCTGCTGACAGCGGAGATTCTGGAATTAAAGGCAAATCCTGACAGACGCGCAAGAGGTCTGGTAATTGAGGCCGAACTGGACAAAGGACGGGGGCCGGTTGCTACCGTGCTGGTACAGAAAGGTACCCTCCATGTGGGTGATTTCATATCTGCCGGGGCAAGCCACGGCAAGGTAAGGGCTATGATAGATGACAAGGGAAGAAGGGTAAAGGAAGCGCTTCCTTCCACACCGGTTGAAATTCTTGGACTTTCAGATGTGCCCAGCGCCGGGGAAGTATTTATCGCCCATGAAAATGACAAGACGGCAAAATCCTATGCGGAAACTTATCTTGCCCAGAATAAGGAGAAGATGCTGGAAGAAACCAAGGCGAAGATGTCCTTAGACGATCTCTTTACCCAGATTCAGGCCGGCAACTTAAAGGAACTGAACATTATTGTAAAGGCTGATGTACAGGGAAGTGTGGAAGCAGTTAAGCAGAGCCTTATGAAGCTGTCCAATGAGGAAGTAGTTGTGAAATGCATCCATGGCGGCGTAGGCGCTATCAATGAGTCAGATGTGTCCTTAGCTTCTGCATCATCGGCGATTATTATAGGCTTCAATGTCCGTCCTGACGCCATGGCAAAGACCATTGCAGAGAGGGAAGGCGTTGATATCAGGCTCTACAAGGTTATTTACCAGGCAATTGAAGATATCGAAGCTGCCATGAAGGGTATGCTGGACCCTGTATTTGAGGAAAAAGTAATTGGCCATGCAGAGGTAAGGCAGATATTCAAAGCATCTGCAGTTGGTAACATTGCAGGTTCCTACATTCTTGACGGTGTATTCCAGAGAGAGTGTAAGGTGCGGATTACCAGGGAAGGAAACCAGATTTATGAGGGCGCCCTTGCATCCTTAAAACGCTTCAAGGACGACGTGAAAGAGGTAAAGGCAGGCTTTGAGTGCGGCCTTGTATTTGAAGGCTTTGACCAGATGCAGGAACTTGACATTGTAGAAGCGTATATTATGGTGGAGGTTCCCAGGTGAGAAAGAACAGTATGAAAAATACCCGGATCAACGGGGAGGTGCAGAGAGTTCTGGCTGAGATAATAAGAGGAGACATAAAAGATCCGAGAGTCAGTTCTCTTACCTCCGTGGTTGCCGTGGAGGTTGCACCCGATTTGAAGACCTGTAAGGCATGGATCAGTGTGTACGGGGAAGAAGATGTGCAGAAAGACACATTGGAAGGGTTAAAAAGCGCAGAAGGCTATATCCGCAAGGAACTGGCAAGAAGGGTGAATCTGCGCAATACCCCTGAAATCCGCTTTATTGTGGATCAGTCCATTGCTTATGGTGTAAGGATGTCCAGATTGATTGATGAAGTAAACAACAATCAGCAGTAAGAGAGCGTATATAAGCAGAATGAGGAGTATTATGAATATTTATGAAGAGGTGAAAGGGGCCGTGACCATTGGCATCAGTGGTCACATAAGGCCCGACGGTGACTGCATTGGTGCAGCTTTGGGACTTTATTTATATCTGAAAAAAGCATGTCCTGCGGCAGACGTGCAGGTGATGCTGGAAAAGCCGGCGGAGGTATTTTCCTGCATCAGGGGAATTGGTGAAATACATACAGATTTCCATACAAACGTGGCGTGTTTTGACGTGTTCATTGCGGTGGACACTTCAAAAGACCGGCTGGGGGAAGCTGAAAAATATTTTGACGGGGCAAAGAAAACAATCAATATCGACCATCATGTCAGCAACAGCGGATGCGGGGATGTGAATTATATTGTGCCGGAGGCAAGTTCCACAAGCGAACTGATTTATCATGTAATGGAAGATAAGTCTTTTATGGACGAGGAAATTGCCAAGGCAATTTATGTGGGAATCATCCATGACACAGGGGTATTCCAGTATTCCAATACATCCCCTTCCACCTTTAAGGCGGCGGCGGAACTGATTGCCTACGGATTTGATTTTTCAAAACTTATTGATGAAACTTTTTATGAAAAGACCTATGTCCAGAACCAGATATTGGGAAGAGCGCTTCTGGAGAGCATTCTGTTCATGGACGGTAAATGTGTGGTAAGCATGGTGGACAAAAAGACCATGGGCTTTTACCGGGCCGAGCCTCATGATCTGGAGGGAATTGTAAACCACCTTCGGAATATCAAAGGGGTGGAATGTGCCATTTTCATGTACCAGACCGACACATTGGAATATAAAGTCAGCCTTAGGTCAAACGGGCTTGTGGATGTCTCCAAAATAGCAGTATTTTTTGGCGGCGGCGGACATGTAAGGGCTGCAGGGGCTACCATGCGGGGCACTTTCCATGACATTACCAACAATCTTTCCGCCCGGATTGACGCCCAGCTAAAGGACATAGAAAGAACTAAGGTGTAAAAGATGTACCATGGAATTGTCAATGTATATAAGGAGGCAGGCTATACGTCCCATGACGTGGTAGCCAGACTCCGGGGTATTTTTAAACAGAAAAAGATTGGACACACAGGAACCCTTGATCCGGACGCGGTGGGGGTTCTTCCTGTCTGTCTGGGAAACGGGACCCGTCTGTGTGACATGCTGACGGACAGGCATAAGGAATACATCGCCCGTATGCGTCTTGGGCTTGTGACAGATACGCAGGATATTTCAGGGAAGACGCTGGAAGAGAGAGAAGTGCTTTCAGAACCTTTTAGGGTAAGAGAGACAATTATGTCTTTTCAGGGGGATTCCATGCAGATTCCACCCATGTATTCGGCCCTTAAGGTGGACGGCAGAAAGCTTTACGAACTTGCCAGAGCGGGAAAGGAAGTGGAGCGGACACCAAGGCCCGTCACTATCTATTCCATTGAAGTCCTAAAGGAAGAACACCCGGAATATGTGTTCAGGGCAGAGTGTTCTAAGGGAACATATATCAGAACCCTCTGCCATGATATAGGCCGGAAGCTGGGGGACGGCGCCGCCATGGTGAGCCTTGAAAGAACCAGAGTAGGGGAATTTAAGGCGGCGGAAGCATATCGGATAAATGAACTGGAAGAACTGGCCGGGAAGGGGGAACTTTCTTCTGTAGTGGTTCCCGTGGAAAAGATGTTTAAAAATCTTCCAGCGCTGGTTGTAAAGGAAAGGGCTTTTAAGCTGCTCCAGAATGGCAATCAGCTAAAAAAAGAAGATTTTACCGATTTATGTAAAAAAACGGCGGAAGCGGCGGAGAAAAGGCAGGACACGACTGATGACAGGACTGCAAATGCTGGGGAAGTGGAAAACCAGTACAGGGTTTACAGTCCGCTGGGAGTTTTCTGCGGTATTTACCAGTATGTGGATGAACGCAGAGTGTTTGCACCTGTGAAAATGTTTTTGGGTGAATGAATTTTCAAATACATGTTTACGCCTGGCGTGTGTCTGAAAATCATTTCCGCAGTCTGCATGCCTGGTTTGTGTCTGAACGGAAGTATTTTGACATGGCGGCAGAGATGTCAGTGTGTGTAAGTTAGCTGGAAGGTGGTTTGGATGGAAATAATTTATGATACAACGGAATTTCATATAGGGCAGGAAACAGCCGTTGCAATCGGGAAGTTTGACGGCGTCCACACAGGACATATCAGGCTTCTTTCCCATATCTTAAAACAGAAGGAAAAAGGAAGGCTGGCGGTAGTCTTTACTTTCCATCCCTCTGCGGCAGTATTTTTCGGACAGGCTTCTTCCATGGAACTGACAACGCGGCTGGAGAAAAGAAAGCTGTTTGAAAAAATGGGTATTGACATACTGATTGAGTTTCCCCTAAACAAAGAAACGGCGGCAACCATGCCGGAGGAATTCATCAGGCGGATACTTGTGGCACAGATGAACGCGTCGTACATTGCGGCGGGGGAGGATCTTTCTTTCGGCTATAAGGGAATGGGAAATAAAGAACTTCTTTTAAAACTGTCAGAAAGCTGTGGTTATGAGGTTCAGATTATCCAGAAGGTGTTCTACGAAAATCGTGAAATCAGTTCCACCTTTGTAAGGGAGGAAGTGGAAAAGGGCCATATGGCTGTGGTGCGCAGTCTTTTGGGCAGATACTACAGTTTTGAAGGAAAAGTGAAAGAAGGCAACAGACTGGGAAGAAAACTGGGGATGCCCACTTTAAACCTTTATCCTCTTTCGGAAAAACTGTTACCCCCGAAAGGGGTATACTATTCCAGGGTTTTTTATGAAAACTGCACTTATCCAGGCATCACCAATATCGGTAATAAGCCTACCGTAAATGAGGACGATATGATAAGTGTGGAGACGTATCTGTATGATTTTGACAGAGATATGTATGGTAAAGAAATTGTAACAGAATTGTTACAATTTAAAAGGCCGGAACAGAAATTCGGGGATGTTGCACAGCTAAAGCGACAGATGGAAAAAGATATTGCCCAGGGGAGAGAGTTCCACCGGGGTCTGAAATAGTAATTTGGACGTTCTTTTACAGGCGTTAGCCATCAGTTAAAGCATAAAACTTAGTACTGGTCACGGAGTGAACAGTAATATTTGGATGGATTTTCCTGAAAAAAATATGCATAGGGATTTGACAGCCCGGAGTTTACTTGTTATAATGTCCATGTTGGATTTGTAACAAATTTGTAATAACTTTGGAGGTTTG
This sequence comes from uncultured bacterium, assembly GCA_947177425.1. GTDB lineage: Bacteria > Bacillota > Clostridia > Lachnospirales > Lachnospiraceae > Suilimivivens. The sequence goes on along the minus strand of CAMWUN010000027.1, from coordinate 29,517 downwards.
TTTTGAAAAAACGTACGATAGGCATGATTTGTGTTCTTTCATCCTGTATGCTTTTTATGGAGCCGCTTTCTGCACAGGCATCAGAAATCAAGGACATGAATTCATCAAACAGTATAAATAATGCAGCGGCAGACAGCACAGCCACAAGTATGGCATCAGAGGAAGATACTGACAGTACAGAGGACATGCTGACGGCAGGGGTGGGAGATTTGTTTCACTCTCCTTTGTCAAAAGTGGAATATGTGGAAATTGCCAAAAAGGCTGAGGGCGCTTTGTGGGGGTACACCCATTTAGGAATCTGTAACGTGCAGGAAAACAATTTAAATATCAGGCAGGAGCCAAATGAGGATGCGAAGCTGGTAGGGAAACTTCCCAAGAATGCAGCCTGTGAAATTAAGAGCAGTGAGAATGGCTGGGCGTATATTGCTTCCGGCAAGGTTGAAGGATATGTGAAGGAGGAATATCTTCTCACAGGTTTTGATGCCAAAATGAAAGGGGAGGAACTGGCTACAGCTATTGCTGTGTCCACGGCAAATGTGTTGAATATCCGTGAGATGCCCAGTCTCGATGCGGAAGTGGTGACTCAGGTGGCTTCCGGGGAAAGTCTGGATATTGTGGAGATACAGGATGACGGGTGGATTAAGGTCTATCTGGACGATGAAGAAGTGTTTGTATCCGCTGACTATGTGGAAGTGAAATCTGATTTGGAAACAGCAATCACCATGACGGAACTTATGTACGGACAGGGCGTTTCCGATGTGAGGGTGGATATCTGCCAGTACGCAAAGCAGTTTTTAGGCAATCCTTATGTATGGGGAGGCACCAGTCTCACCAAAGGCGCAGACTGTTCCGGCTTTGTACTTAGTGTATTTGCCAAATATGGCGTTTCCCTGCCTCATTCTTCAAGAGCCCAGTCCAATATGGGAACAAGCATCAATGCGTCCCAGCTCCAGCCGGGGGATCTGGTCTTTTATGCAAAGGGAGGCGTAGTCAATCATGTGGCCCTCTATATTGGCGGCGGACAGGTCATCCATGCCAGCAGTCCCAAGACGGGGATCAAGATTTCTTCCTATAATTACAGAACGCCCCATAAGATGGTAAGGATACTTCATGATTAGATAATAAGAATCTGATTTTTACTCAGTAAATAGCAGACAGCACGCTTTGCGAACTGTCCTTATGTTAAATAAAAAGGGTGCCGGAGATTTCCCCGGGGCCCTTTTAATACAATAAGCTGGCTCGGCATAGAGAACCTTGCAAAAATGTGCGATGCCAAAATATAAATTCTCCGAAATTGCAGGAAAAGTTCAATAATGAACAGAGAGAACTTTCAGGACAGTTGTCTTAATAAAACTGTATGACAGACAAGGCATTTTCAGAGATAGAAGTGTCCTGCCTGTTTAGAAAAGGCATGCTTACGGAAAAGCGTTTCCTGAAGCTGATGGACACAATGGAAAAGGAACAGGAAAGCAACCGGCCGTAGGCAGAAGATTCAAGACAGTTTCTGTTTTTTGCAATTTAAGTGAATGATAAGCTGGATAAAAAATTTCAGCTTATTGTAACAATCAGACGGCCAGCGAAGCGTGGCAGCGTTTGTGGCAATAAGGGAGAGGTAATGAAGGAATATAGATATATTACACTGAGAGAAGAACCAACATTAAAGGACGAGGCTGCATCTTGGTTTCATAGAAAATGGGGTGTTCCTACAGAAGCATACATGGAATGTATGAATGCGTACTTGAATCATGAGACGGAATATGGTTGGTATTTATGCCTTGATGAAGGAAAAATTATAGCTGGCATGGGAGTAATAGAAAATGATTTTCATGACAGAAAAGACCTTGCACCAAATGTGTGTGCGGTCTATACAGAGGAACAGTATCGCTGTAAAGGAATAGCTGGAAAATTATTAAATATGGTTGTAGAAGATATGAAAAATAAAGGCATTTCACCCATATATTTAGTGACAGATCATGTGGGGTTTTACGAAAGATATAGTTGGGAGTTTTTATGCTTGGTGCAAGGAGATAATGAACCAGATATGGCAAGAATGTATATACATAGATAACTTTAAGTTTATCGGGAGATTTTGCAAAAAATTAAACTCATCACTTGACAATGTTGCATTGCGTTGAAGTATATTACATAGCATAAGCAGTACCGATTTCTGTGCAATTTTGGTGACAAGAACGCCTTAGATATTGAGTCTTTTGGAAATCCGGTGTACGTAGATAATCCTTATAGGAAAAACATGGTGAAATTTTATAAGCATTCACCATGTTTTTCTGATTCTTACAAAATTGTAGGGGAATTGTAATATTGGTGTAGGATTCTTCTGTTATATTGGTGTTATCAAAACAGAAAGAGGTGTTTACACAATGAATTTATCGAACGGTATGCTGACTGATTTAGGGAGGTGCTGTGAATGAAAAGCTATTTGAGTCTTATTTCTATTTCCGCAAAAGTAAGAAAACGTCAAAATCATATGACAATCCTATGTATTATCATTTCCGTGTTGCTTGTGACAACAATTTTCAGTGTGGCGGATATGTCAATCCGGGCAGAAAATGCTCATTTCCAGGACAGCCATGGAAGCTGGCATATTCAATTGGAAAATATATCCCGGAATATTGCTGAGGAGATCGGCCAGCGTTCAGACGTTACGGCTGTTGGCTGGTCGGAAGTTTTCAATTTCAATGCAGACCAGTCATACTACATCAATGAGAAAAAAGCTGCGCTGTATAGTGCTGATGAAATATATCTGTCCTGTCTTGTGAACGGTATTGAAGAAGGAAAATATCCTCAAAACGATGATGAAATAGTCCTTAGCTCTAATGCAAAACTTGCATTGAAAGTGCAGATTGGCGATAGAGTAACCCTGCATACACCTGCTGGAGATACTGATTTCACTGTGTCCGGCTTTGGCTCTGATGATAAAGATTATTATCAGGGACAAACGTATTTAGTTGCCGTTTCCATGACACAATCAGCTTTTGATGCAATTATGGAAAAAAATAATATCACAATCAGTCCTGTCTGTTATGTGCAGTTTAAAAATGCATCAAAAGCGTCAAGGGCAATATCAGAAATTCAGGAACAATATGATCTGCCAGAGGGAAGTATCTCCGAAAATACCGCTATTATGGGTATTGCAGGGCAAAGCAGTAATAGATCTGTAAGCGGCTTTTATCAAATAGCGGCTATTTTGTTTGTCCTGGTGCTTTTAGCCGGGGTATTGATGATTTCCGGCAGCATGAACAGTAATGTGACGCAGCGGATGAAATTTTTTGGTATGATGCGCTGTATTGGCGCAAGTCGGCAGCAGATTATCCGGTTTGTGCGGCTGGAAGCGGTTAATTGGTGCAAGATGGCAGTTCCTGTTGGACTGATTTGGGGAACAGCAATCAGCTGGGGCATTTGCGCATCACTGCATTATGGTATTGGGGGTGAGTTTGCGGCCATGCCGGTATTTGCACTTAGTCCTGTTGGACTTATTTGTGGTGCGGTAGTTGGAATTGCCACTGTTTTGCTGGCAGCACAATCTCCTGCAAAACGTGCCGCCAAAGTTTCACCTGTGGCTGCGGTTTCTGGCAACGTGGCAACTGTTGCTTCCAAAAAGCACGCTGCGAAATTATATTTGGGTGGTGTTGAGCAGACATTGGGATTTCATCATGCGACAGTGTCTAAGAAAAACTGGTTTTTAATGACCGCAAGTTTTTCGCTGAGTATTATTTTGCTCCTGTGCTTTTCTGTGGGACTGGATTTTGCCCGTGAATTGCTACCGTCTTTGCGGTCATGGCAGCCGGATATTACACTAAACGGCTATGCTAACGCGCTTGTACTCGACCGGAATTTATTTGATGAAATCGGAGCGGTTTCAGGAGTGGAGAATATTTATGGCACTTCATACATGGATAATGTTTCTGCAGTTTCATCGGGAGAGGAAATTGACCATGTAAACCTAATTTCTTACAGTGACTTCTTGCTGGATTGTTCAGAGGATAGCGTGACTGAAGGAGAACTGTCGGCAATTTACGGAAAAAGCAATCAGGTTATGACAATCAGCAATAAAGATAATCCGTTGAAAGTCGGGGATACATTCCAGATTGCGGGGAAAGAAATTCAAATCACCTGCGCTGTGTCCAGTGGTGTGTGGCCCAGCGAATACGGCGTAATTTGCTCTGATGAAACCTTTGAATGGCTGACAGGGGAACAAAACTACAGTCTGATTGGTATACAGTTAAGCGAAAATGCCGCCGATATAGCCGTACAGCAAATCAGTAGTCTGATTGGGAATGATGTAATTTTGGGGGATTTGCGCGAAAGTAATCAGAGCGACGCAAGCACATATTTGGCGATGCAGGTTGTTTTATATAGCTTTTTGGCAGTCATTGCAATGATTACAATATTTAACATGATCAACAGTATGTCAATGAGTGTGTCAGCAAGAATCAAACAATACGGAGCTATGCGGGCTGTTGGTATGGACGGCAGGCAGCTTATGCGGATGGTTGCCGCAGAAGCCTTTACCTATGCTATTTCTGGTCTTGTTGTTGGTTGTGGTATTGGAATACCTCTTAGCCGTTTCCTGTATACCAAATTGCTCACTCGATATTTTGGAATGTCATGGAGTTTGCCGATAGTGTTACTTGTCATTATTATTATATTTAGCTTTATTTCTATCGTAATTGCAGTTCATACGCCATCTAAGCGGATATGCAACATGGCAATTACCGCAACAATCAATGAATTATAATGGCAATTTCACTTACGGGCAGGTTGGATAGTTGGCTCCCAGTGGCTTTAGGATTAAAAAAAGCATTATTAAAAAGTTATGTAAGCATATTGATAATGCGCATTGATACGCATATAATGTATTTAATTAGTCACATCAAGAAAGGAGCTGTGCTATGTTTGAAGGTACCTGAATTAATCAATATATTGAAAGAAAAACGTGACATTACCGGAATGGCTGAATGAGGAGGCAGAAAAACTGGAATTAAATTTCTCACAAATTTTACGTGAAGCGCTATTACAAAAGATTGGACAGAGTTAAGCTATAAAAAATGATGGAAAAAAGAGAACGTTTAGAAATAGGCGTTCTTTTTTCATAGATAAATTTCAGAAAGGAGACAATTTATGACATAAGTGCCAGCGTATTATTTTAAGACTGGGACGGGGATAAATTGACATTTTTAATTTATTGAAATGAGTCTGATTTTCATTGACAAATGAAGAGGAAATGGAGTATATTTGAGTTGGGTTAGTGACTGCTAATATCAAGTAATTGCATTTTCTAAATGATAGTCCATCGGGCAATGGAACACGAAAGGAGACCAGGGACATGATCAACTGTCTGAAAAATTTAAAGATTAGAGTAAAACTTTATATCCTCTTAGGAGTCGCGCTGCTTGGCATGTTTATTATCGGCGGTGTTTCATTCTATCTCATGGGCGAGATGAACGAAATGACAAGTGATATTTCAACAAGCTGGCTTCCCAGCATTGATATAGCGAGGGACTTGAGCGCTACCCTCTCCAATATCCGTCTCAACGAATTAGGGTTTCTTACCGCAATTTCAGATGATGTAGAAGAATCCAGCCTTCAGTATCTGCAAAGTGAAAAAGAAGATATGAATACTCTCTTAGCGGCGTATGAGGAATTAATTGACGAAGAAGAAAGAGATTTCTATAATAATTCAATGAATCTCTGGATTCAGTACAATGAAGCAGATGAAGAAATGATGGCATTAGCCAAGGCGGGCCGCACTGATGAGGCCCGCGCCATTCTTGAAGGTGAATGTGTAGATCTTTACAATTCTTTATACAGTACCTTTAATGATATCATTACCTACAATACGGAAGGCAGTGACGAAGCAGCAGAGGAAAGTTCTTACCTTTACAGAACAGCCACCAACCTTATGGGAACGGTTATCATTGCAATAATCTTTGTGGGAGTCATTTTCTCATTTGTGATCATACGCCTGATTAAGACTCCTATTTCTGAAATCGAGAATGCCGCTATAAAAATGGCAGAGGGTGATCTGGATGTAGAGATTTCCTATACCGCTAAGGATGAACTGGGTGTTCTCGCTGCACAGGTACGCAGATTGATACATAAGCTTCAGGCTATTATAGATGATGAGAATAAATTCCTTGCGAAAATGGCTGAAGGAGATTTTACGGTGGATTCTATCTGTGAAGAAGAATATACAGGCGGCTTCCATCCACTTCTTGTTTCTTTTCGGGGCATTGCAGAAAAGCTCAATGATACGATGCTGCAAATCAGCCAAAGTTCTTCCCGGGTTGCAAGTGAAGCGCAGCAGGTATCGAATGGCGCACAGGCTCTTGCCCAGGGAGCAACCGAGCAGGCCAGTTCAGTTCAGGAACTGGCTGCCACCATTAATGAAATCTCCAACAAGGTGAACCAGAATGCAGATAATGCACAGCAGGCTAATGAAACGGCATGTTCTGTCAGCACGAAAATGAATGTGAGCAATGAAAAAATGCAGCAGATGATGCAGGCAATGGGGGACATCAGTAACTGCTCCAGTGAAATTGGCAAGATTATTAAGACAATTGAAGATATTGCTTTCCAGACCAACATTCTTGCGCTTAACGCTGCCGTAGAAGCCGCCCGTGCAGGCACTGCTGGAAAAGGGTTTGCCGTAGTAGCTGATGAAGTCCGCAGCCTGGCAGGCAAAAGCGCGGAGGCATCTCAGAATACCGCTGCTTTAATTGAAAATTCATTAAAGGCAGTAGAAAACGGAACTCAGATTGCAGACGAGACCGCTAAGTCTCTGCTTCAGGCAGTAAATGACGTAAACGAAATGACAGGCATTATCGGGCAGATTTCAGAGGCCAGCAGCAATCAGGCCTATTCCATCTCTCAGATCATGATGGGAATTGACCAGATTTCCAGTGTTGTACAGACAAACTCGGCAACTGCGGAAGAAAGTGCGGCTGCAAGCGAAGAGCTGTCCAGCCAGTCACAGCTTATGAAGAGTCTTATAGGAAGGTTTAAGCTAAAGAGTAGTCCTTCAAAACGACGGTAAGATAGTACAGCATCTCCACCAGGGTCATACTCCTTCGTGTATTTTTGTCGCTAACTTATTGGCACTGTTTTCTTTTTTTCTGGCGTCAATCGGATATTATTTTATTTAGACAATAATGAAAAAATCTGCCCGGATTATCCATCAGAGCATTTCCGGCTCCTCATTGGAAATCATGCAAGGATATCACCATGGGGAATTAAGCATAAATCACCCTGAAATGTATGTAGAAAAAGTATGTCAACTGGTTGGATGTCCACAAAATCCGGTTGCTTCATGAAGTATTCCACCTATACAGAAAGAACGGGCAGCACGCTTTGCAAACTGTCCGTTGTTAAAGAGATACCCCGCCTGCCTGCCACGGGGTATTTTTTTTAAATGCGGCCTTTCTCCAATATACATAAAGCAGGATCTCATAAGATGATGTCAGCAGGAAACAGGGCTGAATAATCTTAAAAATGAAGATATTTTACAAGACGCAGGAAAAAATAAGAGGTAAAATGGCTCTTGACAAGGAGGTAATCCACATGAAAAAAGAAACAAGGACAGTGGTATATGATGATGAACTGAGGATTGAAGCATACCGCTTTGAGGGGATTATACAGCCGTTTCCGAGCCATTTCCATGAGCATTATGTCATAGGATTTGTGGAGAAAGGGGAACGTGTGCTCTCCTGCAGGGACAGGGAATATACCATAGAGGAAGGCAGTATATTGCTTTTTAATCCGGGTGACAGCCATGCCTGTGTACAGAGTGATGAGGGAACGTTTGATTACCGGGGGTTTAATATTTCAAGGGAGATTATGCTGAATCTGGCGCAGGAAGTTACAGGGAGACGAAAGCTTCCGGGATTTTCTGAAAATGTTGTTTATGATGATGAGGCAGCCTGCCATCTGCACACGCTGCATGATATGGTCATGAAAGGAACGGGAGAATTTGGGAAGGAGGAATCCCTGCTGTTCCTGCTTTCACATCTCATTCAGAATTATGGGAAGCCCTTTGAAAGCTGTATCCCGGAATGCAGGAAAGAAATTGAAAAGGCCTGTGAATACATGGGGGAACATTTCACGGAGCGCATTTATTTAGATCAGATCTGCCGCTGTTCCGGGCTTAGCAAGTCAACACTGCTGCGGGCCTTTACGAAAGAAAAAGGAGTCACGCCGTACCGCTATCTTGAGACAATCCGTATCAATGAAGCAAAAAAACTGTTATCTGAAGGGATTCCCCCTGTGGAGGCGGCAATAAGGACGGGTTTTTCAGACCAGAGTCATTTTACAAATTATTTCAATCAGTTCATAGGGCTTGCGCCGGGGTCTTACCGTGAAATATTTTCAGAAAAAAAGGAGGATGGTGGTCTGCAGGCGAAAGAAAGGGGTAAGGGTTTGAATGGGGAGTAGGAAATCAGCCGGGCATCTGGCGGCGCTGTTCACAATCATTATATGGGGGACGACATTCATATCCACCAAAGTCCTGCTTACGGATTTCAGGCCCATGGAAATCCTGTTTTTCCGTTTTGTTATGGGCTTTGCGGCATTGTGCCTGGTCTGCCCGCACCCTATGAAAGGTGTGGAACGCAGACAGGAAATGACTTTTGTGCTGGCGGGACTGTGTGGGATATGCCTGTATTATCTGCTGGAAAATATCGCCCTTACATACACGATGGCTTCCAATGTGGGAGTTATCATATCAGTTGCACCATTTTTTACAGCAATACTGTCACGTTTATTCCTGAAATCGGAAGAGAAACTGCGGGCCAATTTTTTCACGGGATTCGTGGTGGCAATGTCCGGTGTCCTGCTGGTCAGCTTTAACGGTTCCAGAATGGAATTAAATCCGGCGGGGGACGTGCTGGCAGTCCTTGCGGCTTTTGTTTGGGCATGCTATTCCATACTGACAAGGAAAATCAGCAGCTTTGGGTATCCGGTCATCCTTACCACACGGAGGACATTTTTTTATGGTATTCTTTTTATGGTTCCGGCATTATTCTTTTTTGATTTTGAAATCGGTCTGGAGCGGTTTACTGACGTGATGTATCTGCTCAATATCCTGTATCTGGGATTAGGAGCGTCCGCGCTCTGCTTCGTCACATGGAATCTTGCGGTAAAGGCGCTTGGGGCATTTAAGACCAGCGTATATATTTATATGGTTCCCGTCATAACAGTGGTGACGTCTGTTCTGGTGCTGAAAGAGCCGGTGACATGGATTTCTATTCTGGGGACGGTTATGGCAGTCGCAGGGCTTTTCCTTTCTGAATACAGCGGAAAGGAGAAGCAGAAAAATGTGTGAATCTGCCACAGGATTTCACAGGAGAATATATTAACCAATGTTATCAAACGAAAAAATTTTATAATGGAGGATACGGAAAATGGATTTACAGAATGAGAAATGTGTCATGGTGATTGACGAGAACCTGCCGCTTGGCATTATTGCAAACACAGCGGCCATCATGGGCATCACGCTCGGAAAACAGATGCCGGAGGTTGTAGGTGCGGATGTATATGACAGGACAGGTAACGGGCATTTGGGGATTATTGAATTTCCAGTGCCGATTTTAAAGGGAAACATGGAGATGATTAAGTCTATCCGCGAAAAGCTGTATGAGCCGGAATTTTCAGATTTGGCGGTGGTAGATTTTTCTGATCTGGCACAGGGATGCAAGACCTATGATGAGTTTATGGAAAAGATGAAGGGCGTTTCAGAAGCAGAACTGAATTATTTCGGGGTTGCTATATGTGGTGCGAAAAAGAAGGTCAATAAATTAACGGGAAGTATGGCGTTGCTGCGATAATATGATGAAACAAGAACTGATGAAACGGGATCTATGAGCGGTCTTTAGACCGTAAATAGTAACTTTATTATTGGCAGGAATGGAACGGGGTAACGCATGACTTTACAACAGTTAAAATATATGATAATAGTTGCTGAAAAAGGTTCAATTACGGAAGCTGCGAGAGAGCTGTATATTTCGCAGCCCAGTCTTTCCGGTGCAATTAAGGAAGTGGAAAGGGAAGCGAAAATTACAATTTTCAACCGCTGTCGGGCTGGCGTTGCCCTGACCACGGAGGGGATGGAATTTTTGGGATATGCAAGACAGGTTGTGCAGCAAATGGAATTACTGGAGTCAAAATATATTAACAATGAACCTGTAAAACAAAGGTTTTGTGTATCTACACAGCATTATACATTTGGTGCGAATGCTTTTGTTGAATTGGTAAGGCGTTTCGGACAGGAGAGGTATGAATTCATTTTAAATGAGACACAAACACATCAAATCATTGAGGATGTGCGAAATCGTTTTAGTGATCTTGGTATTCTGTATCTGAGTAAAAGTAATGAAAGTGTGTTAAGAAAAATTTTTGAAGAGAATAATCTGGAATTTCATGAATTATTTTCAGCGCCGCCTCATGTATTTTTGAGAAGAGAACATCCCCTGGCAGACAGAGAACAGATCAGGTTAGAGGACTTAAAACCATATCCAAGGCTGAGTTTTGTACAGGGGAGGTATGAATCCTCCAACTTCGCAGAAGAATTGTTCAGTAACGAAGCAGCAGAAAAAAGCATTAAAATCAGTGACCGTGCCGCTATTGTGAATTTTATGATTGGATTAGACGGTTATACTATTTCAAGCGGTATTTTCCCTAAATATTTACATGGTGATTCCATCATTTCTATTCCTCTGGGTGAGGACGAAATTATGCGGATAGGTTACATACTGAACAGGGACAGAGAACTTTCGGAATTAGGAGAGATTTTTATTGAAGCATTAAAGCAGTATCAGGATGATTAAAACATAGGTTCATCCTATGTTTTAGCATAAATGATTGGTATTACCTGTCACATGACATTCCACTGTATAATTGCAGATGGAAGGAGACGCTATCATGCCGGGCTATGTGACAGGTAATTTTTTTGTTTGTTTTAAAATCAACACATTCGCGCCGGGACAGGAAAGCGGCACAGAGGAGGTTGTGTTATGAAAAAGATTCTGTTGGCAACACCTACCATGCACGGAGAAGAACAGCAGTATATCCAGGAGGCGTTTGACACAAACTGGATTGCGCCATTGGGACCGAATGTGGATATGTTTGAGAATGAGATTGCGTCTTATGCGGGGGTATCTGCAGCAGCAGCCCTTTCATCCGGAACGGCGGCGCTGCATCTGGCCACCATTTTAGCGGGCGTAAAAGAAAATGATATTGTGTTTATTCCATCCCTGACTTTTGCGGCCAGCGTGAACCCGGTGAGATATGAAAAGGCTGTACCGGTTTTTATTGATTCTGAGCGTGATACCTGGAATATGAATCCGGCAGCGCTTCGGAAGGCCTTTGAAAAATATCCGAATCCGGCGGCTGTCATGGCTGTGCATCTGTATGGGATATCGGCTGAAATGGATGAGATATGCCGTATCTGTAAGGAACATCAGGTTCCATTAATTGAAGATGCAGCAGAATCACTTGGGACCACATACAAGGGAAAAATGACGGGAACCTTCGGGGACTATGGGATTTATTCCTTCAATGGGAATAAGATTATTACAACTTCAGGAGGAGGGATTCTTGTCGCCAAAAAGGAAGAGGATGTGGAGAGAGCGCGCTTCTTGTCCAGACAGGCCCGTGACCCGGCAAGGCATTACCAGCATTCCACGATTGGATACAATTACAGGATGTCTAATATTGTGGCAGGGATAGGGCGCGGACAGATGCTGCATATCAACGACCATATTGAAAGAAAGCAAAGGATCTACCATCAATATAAAGAGGCTTTTTCTGATATAGCCGAAATAGAGATGAATCCATTGAACGTGAACGGAGTAGACAATAACTGGCTTTCCTGTATAACTGTTTCCCCAGACAGCCGTGTGAACCCGGTGCAGATCATGGATGCTTTGGCTGAGGCAGATATAGAAACAAGGCCAATATGGAAACCGATGCATCTGCAGCCTGTATTTAAGGATCATGATTTTATCCAGGTGGAAGAAGGATTGAGCGTAAGTGAGGATATTTTTAACCGGGGACTTTGCCTGCCAAGCGATATCAAGAATACGGAGGAAGATATGAAGCGTATCATACAAATTGTGCGACAGCAGTTTGGGGCATAAAAGGTTTGGTTGAAAATAAACCAGTAACAGCACATAACTTGTTACTATTTATGGCTTAGGAATGCGCACGGGCTGCGCATTCCGTGAGAACATGATTCAGGTGTGAGGGGTATTATCGCCCCGAATCGTTGCTATGAGCGGTCTTTAGACCGTGAATGGTAACCATAACTTTTGCATTCATGTATCAGAGTGGAAAAGTGCTACTCCATCTCGCTCTTTTATGGTAAAATATATAAGAAAAATCAGCGTATTAAGGAACAAGGAGCCTTTCGCCATGCAGGCACAGCAAAGCAGAAAATTTTATAAAAAACTTCTCTCTACCTTTCTGGTCATAAGCATTATTCCCTCGTTGTTTATCGGTGTGATTTCCAGCATATTGATGGAGAAAATATTGAAGGACCGTCTTATCAGTGAATCTGCCAAAACGACGGACAGCGCAATGATGTCCATTGATTTGCTGATGGAGAAGTATGGAGACACGTTGGAAGAGTTTTGCCGGGATGAATTGATCAGGCAGGTGCTTTTGTCAGGAGAGGGGGACAAGTCTCTTTCCCAGAAGGTGTATGAGAAGATGTATTCCACACTTTCCCTTCTGCATCCTTCCGGCGATATTCACATTATTGGGGCAGACTCTGATTTTAATCTGTCTCTTCGTGATTTGCCTGATATTTATGATTTGAAACGGAACCAGAATTGGGGAAGTTTCCGCTTGGCAAATAGTTCTTCCGGGGCTATTGTCTACCCAACGCTTTTTACATCTTCGGGGCAGACAGAGATGATTGCTTCTGTTATCAAAACGATCCGCGACGGAGAAGACTGTATAGGCTATGTGGCCTTTGACGTTCCTTTGGAGGCTGTTCGAAGCCAGGTTATCGGAACCAATGATTTACTTCCCATTAATTTTACCCTGATGACTGATAATTATTATTTGCTTTTTAATGATATCGGCCTGCCTGCCCAGACTCAGTTTATCAATTGGATGCATCGCTCTGAAACGCAGGAGAGAGGGTATCTGATTGAAAAGGAAGGGCAGAGAAATATGCTTTATACTTTCCAGCCTTCTTCAGGTTATAAATTTATTCTGATTGGCGGACTGAATATTGATTTGATTGCCGGGAATCTGTCTATTGTCTCCTATTTGCTGGCGGCTACAGCGTTAATTGCCATAGTAATCTGTATTATGGTTTCTTTTATTGTATCCAGACATATCAATCTTCCGCTGCAAAAAATTGTCCACGCCATGCAGCTTATGGAATCTGGTGATTTTGACCAGCGGGCGGAAATTATCGATAATGATGAGTTTGGCTACCTTGCCAGTCAGTTCAACGACATGTGCGGAAAAATTAAAGAATTGTTTCAAAAGGATCATGAAAAGCAGGAACTTTTACGGATAGCGGAAGTGAAAAACCTTCACTCACAGATTAATCCCCATTTTTTGTATAACACGTTGGATTCCATTAAATGGCTGGCAAAGATAAACCATGAGCAGGAAATTTATACGATGGTAAAAAATCTCAGCTATATGCTGAAAAACAGTATACATGTTTCCCGTGAATTTGTTACAATAAGGGAAAGCTTAAGCAGTCTGGAAGCATATATCGCAATCCAGCAGATACGGTTTGCGGATAAATTTGTTATTCGTACGGAGATTGCAGAAAATATTATGGACTATATGATACCAACCCTTATTCTGCAGCCGTTGGTGGAAAATGCCATGATACACGGCCTTGAGCCCAAACCTGGAAAGGGTACGCTTATGATAAGGGGCTTTGTGGAGCAGGGCAGGCTTATCTTTCAGATACAGGATGACGGTATAGGGATGGAAGAGACAGAACTTATGGCTTTGACTGATTCTTTAAGCGACAGGGACGGGACAGAGCATATAGGACTTAAAAATGTGAGTCAGAGGATTAAGCTGTATTATGGGGATGCATATGGCGTTAAAGTGGAGAGCATGCCTGGCAGGGGCAGTACTGTTACTCTAACGTTTCCCTTTATGGAGGACCTGGAAGAATGATTAGATGTATAATTGCAGAAGATGAACAAATCCTTCGCAGAGGGCTTGTCATAGCTACAGACTGGAAAGCTTTAGGATGTGAAATTATAGGTGAAGCCCAGGACGGTGGTGAAGCACTGGAACTTATCCGGCATCTGAAACCAGATCTTGTAATAACGGATATACGGATGCCTGCGCTGGACGGGCTGACTCTGATTCAGGAGGCGATTTCCATCTGTAATCCGGAGTTTATTATTATGTCAGGGTATAATGATTTTGCATATGCCAAGCGGGCGATTCATTTGGGTGTTACTGATTATCTCTGCAAGCCCATAGATGAAGATGAGTTTAATCTTGCCATTGTAAACGCAGGTAAGAAAATCCTGCAAAAGAAGGAACATTTTGCCTTAAATCCCAAGGTGGACATTGTGAATAACAGCAATCTTATGTTGTTTAAGGAATACCTTTCTAATCACGACACGCCAAAAGACAAATATATTTCTAATGCGGTTTCCTTTATTGAGAAGAATTATCAGAAAGATATTACCGTTGGAGATGTATGTAAAAATCTTCTTATCAGTGAGAGTTACCTGACGAAGCTTTTCCGGGAATGTACCGGATATTCTTTTGTAGATTACCTGACCAACTGCCGTATGAAAAAAGCCTGTGAACTCTTAAAAGATGAAAACATGAAAATATACGCGGTGGCAGAACAGGTCGGATATAAGGATCAACGGTATTTCAGCGTACTGTTCAAGAAATTCGTGGGATTGACGCCCAGACAGTTCAGGGAGAGACAGTCCTCCTAGAGCGTGTTTGAAAATTCATTCCCCCAATCTGCACGCCCCGCTTTCCTCTGTACTCAAATTTCTTGTGCAAATATTCTGGTCTGTTTTCCCGATAGCACAGGTCAATAAAACTCAATGTAGCGGACTGCATTGACCGAATTTAACCAAATATCGCACAAGGCAGATATGCAGAAGCCTTATCCGTGCCAAAGATAGTTTGTCTTCTGGCTATGGATAAGGCTCCTGCTGTTTCTTCAGAGTCGATAGCGGTTTTTGCTTTTACAATGTGATGCTGCGCCCGCCGGAAAGCTTCGTGAACAGCAGTACGGACAAGGCGCTGGTGATGGACAGGATAACTGCCAGTGCAGCCGCTGTTCCAAAGTGGCCGCGGATGACTTCAGTATAAACCGAAACGGAAATAGTGGCGGTTTTGGAGGTGTATAGCATGACACTGGAACTCAACTCATTAATGGTGGTTATCCAGCTCATAATTGCCCCGGAAAATACGCCGGGGATCATTAAAATTGCCGTTGTCTTAAAGAAGGTTTTGGCCGGGGAAACGCCTAAATTGATGGAAGCTTCCTCAATGGCCGGGTCAATCTGGTACAGGATAGCCGAAGAAGAACGCACTGTATAGGGCAGCTTTCGGATAACATAAGCCAAAACAAGGATAAACCATGTTCCTGTCAGATAGATTGGTTTTTGGTTAAAAGTAAGCAGCAGGGCAATACCAAGAACAGCACCCGGAATAACATAAGGGAACATAACAAGGACATCCAGCACGGTATTGATCTTGTTCTTTTTGCGGACGGATAAATAGGCAATCAGCAGGCCGGCCGCAATCATAATGATAATCGCCACGGTTGAATAGACAAAGGTATGGGTGATGGAACTTCCAAGTTTGCTGATTATACTTCTGTAGCTGTCCAGGCTGAATTCTTTAACGAACAGGGGGCCGCTGGTCTTAAGGAAAGAGGTAAACAGGACGGTAAGCTGAGGCAGGATCCCAATAAAAGCTACCAGATAGCAGACTGCAGTTACCAAAAATCTTTTCCATCCTTTCAGACATACTACTGCCGGAGGGCGCAGCATACTCATAGTATAATTCCTGCGGTTGACGATGAATTTCTGCAGTATCAGCACCAGCAGCGCGCACAGAATGATGATAACGCTTAAAGTACTTGCCATAGTAGCATCGCCCCCTGTCTCACTTAAATATTGCTGGTAGATGAGCACTGGCAGAACCTTATAGCCTTCCCCAATCAGCATTGGGGTACCGAAATCTGCTAAAGCCGCCATGAAAGCCATCAGCATGGCTGCTGATATGGTAGGCAGTATCAGGGGAAATGTCACAGTCATAATTCGCCTGATTTTTGACATACCCAGATTCTCGGCGGCTTCTTCTAAAGAAGCATCCATGGAACCTAATGCGCCGCTGACATAAAGGTAAATCATGGGGAAAAATTTCACGGTAAACACAAGTATAATTCCGCCAAATCCGTAAATGGAGGGCATGTTGATGCCAATTTTCTGTAGAAAAGACGTGACTACGCCGCTTCTGCCAAAGAGCAGTATCCAGGAATATGCGCCGATAAAAGGCGGGGATATCATAGATAAAATAATTATCATATTCAGCGCTTTTTTCCATGCCACATTGTATCTGGATGAAAGATAGGCAATGGGGACGCTTACAAGTGTTGCAAAAACTGTTGCGATACTGCATACAAGAAAGCTGTGTCCTAAGGCAGAGGTATAATATTTCAGTGTAAAAAAGTCTTTATAATTGCTTAATGTAAACTGTCCTTCTGTATTTAAGAGGCTCTTATATCCAATGGTAATCAGAGGATACAGCAGGAATATTGTCAGTATTATCATAAGTATCAGGGAAACCACTTTCCAGAAATCCAGTTGGATGCCTTTATGAATACTGTTTCTTTTCATCCACAAGCGCCTCCTCTCCTGATAAATCATAAATGTTAATTTTGTTTTCCATGGGATTTAGTGAAACTGTATCCCCGGCATCATACTCCCGGGCTGTCTCCTTTAGATACTGGTTTACTTCCACAGACTGTCCGTTTGTCAGTTCTATTTCATAGCTGATATAATCCCCAAGAAAGGTTTTCAGTATAATTTTTCCATGTATACCAGGCTTTGTACTGTCATCCATGCGGAATTCTTCGGGACGTACGGAAACCTTTACTGGCTTTTCCTCCTCCTTTTCCTTTAATTTCATATGGATGTTTACATCATTCATAAGGGAAATTCGTGCATTCCCTTCATTATTTTCTTTGATTTCTCCCTGCAGGATATTGGAAATTCCGATGAAATTTGCTACAAATTCGTTGGAAGGACGGGTATAGATTTCTTTAGGCTTTCCTATCTGCTGAATCCTTCCGCTTTTCATTACGGCAATACGGTCGGAAATGGCAAGAGCCTCTTCCTGATCGTGGGTAACGTATATGGTGGTTATGCCAAGTTTTTTCTGTACTTTCTTAATGGTTGTCCTCATCTGTACACGCAGTTTTGCGTCCAGATTGGATAAAGGTTCGTCCATAAGAAGAATATCGGGGTGTATGACGATTGCCCTTGCCAGAGCCACACGCTGCTGTTGTCCGCCTGACATGTTGGCAGGCTGTCTGTCACGCAGGTTTTCAATCTGTACCATGGCAAGGGCCTCTGTCACTCTTTCCTCAATTTCTGCTTTTTTTAATTTCCGGGCTTTTAATCCATAGGCCACATTGTCATATACGGACATATGGGGAAAAATAGCATAATTCTGAAATACCATGCCGATATTTCTTTTGTGTGCAGGAATATTATTTATGACATTTTCCCCAAAGGAGATTGTGCCTCCTTCGATGGAATTAAATCCGGCAATCATCCGTAACAGTGTTGTCTTTCCACATCCGGAAGGGCCCAATAGCGTAAATAGTTCCCCTGCCTGTATATCAATATCCACATGGTCTACCGCATTGAAATCCCCGTAAGTCTTTACGGCGTCTACAATATGTACATCACGGCTCATATTAAATCCTCCTGTATTATGTTCTGCTTCCGCCCTGACAAGTACCTATATCCGGCAGAAGCCCCCTTTTTTGCTTATCAGCCGGCAGTTCTTCTGAATATTTGTCCAGGCCGGCGTTTTTCCGGGCCGCCAGTGCTTTTTACATGCTGTCAATGAAACGGGCTGCATCTGCAGCCCGCTTTAATCATAAGGACAGTTTGCAAAGCATGTTATTTTTTTTACTTACCGATTACAATATCATTCCACTGTTTTATGTTTGTTTCCTTATTTTCAGATGCAGCAAGGAAATCATAGTTTTCCATGAGGATATCATTTAGTGGCTTGAAATCGCCGGAAGCTTCTATATCGCTTCGCACATGGCGGTATAAATATTCGGGAATTTTACCCTGCACTTCCCTGCTTAAAACAAAATCCACAAACAGCTTGGCGTTTTCGGTATTTGGGCCGTTTTTCACGATTCCTACGGCTGAAGGAACTGCACCGGTTCCTTCTTCGGGATATACGATGCCGATATTTTCCGCTCCTGCTTCAATATACTGAAGCACAGATTCCTCAGGGGTGATGCACATATAATATTCGCCGTCCGAAACCCCTTTATGAGGTGCGGAAGAACTGGAAAGGATGTTGCCGTCCAGGGCATTTACATAGCTTCTGATGTAGTCCCAGCCGCCGTCTCCGTTGTCCATGGAAGCCAGCAGGATAGAAAGGGTGGTATATGCGCTTCCCGAAGATGTGGGGTCGGCAAATGCCAGTTTGCCTTTCCATTTTTCATCGGCGAAAGCAGCCCAGCCGGCAGGCACATCCTCTTCCGGGACAAGATTCTTATTGTACATGATAACAGTAGGGGAGACGAATACGCCTGTCCACAGGTTCTCACTACTGCGGTATTCCGCATTTACGTTTGCGGCTTCCGGCGATTCATAGGCTTCCAGATATTCCTTATAAGCTTCCATAGATTCCGCGCCGCCGCCGAACATGACATCTGCCAGCGGATTTGCACTTTCGGACTGAATTCTTGTTAACAGTTCTCCTGATCCAGCCTGTACCAGTTCCACTTTGATGCCGGTTTCATCTTGGAATTCCTGAATGATCATGTTGAGCAGTCCTTCTGGCGCCGGAGAGTACAATACCAGTTCGTCTGAACCGGCAGGGGCGTCCTCCTGATTATCCGATGCTGTCGCCTGCTCCTCCACGGACGTCTCGTTTTGGGCCTGACTGTCTGAACCTGCATCTTTGGATGTGCCGGTTTTTCCACACCCTGCCAGACTGGCAGCAGATATTCCCGTAATTAGTAACATTGCCAGTAATTTTTTCATTACAAATACCTCCTTAGTCCTCATTACCAGTAGATTGTATTGTTTTCACAATACTTTGTTTCTGTTAACCCAAGATTACTATAAAAATGCTCCAAAAACAACGCGGTAAATCCGCACATTTGTTTAAAATTCAACACAAATTTCTCTTTCATAGACCTTTATGTTTTCATTTTTTATACAATGGAACTTGTGGGAGCCGTTTGGAAAGTGGACTTCACATATATTTTTACACTTTGAATAAATCCATATTTCGTATACTTTTCCATGCTCCCACGCAAAATCAAACACAAATCCACCGCGGGCACACAGTCCCTTTACAGAGCCCTTCTGCCATTCTTCCGGGAGAGCTGGCAGCAGCTCCACATATCCCCGGTGGCTTTGGATCAGCATTTCGCAGATGGCGGAGGAGGCCCCGAAATTTCCATCTATCTGGAATGGGGGATGAGCGCAAAGCAAATTTTTATAGCTTCCGCCGCAGGTATAGCTCATGCGGGTGCCCGCAATTGGGGTGAGAAGTCCCCGTAGCAGCCGGAAAGCCCGTTCTCCGTCTTTCAGTCTTGCCCACAGGCATGCTTTCCATGCCTTGCTCCATCCGGGGCCTTCGTCGGTTCTTCGATCCAATGTTTTTTTGCATGCAGCCGCCAAATCAGGATCCTTTTCGGCATCTATCTCCTCAGCAGGGTAAAGTCCATATAGATGAGATATGTGGCGGTGATCTTTATATACCTCTGGAAAGTCTGTACACCACTCTCTTAAGGCGCCATTTTTTCCTGTCTGGTATGGAAGCATCTTACCTGAGACGTATGCAAGTTTCTCTGCCAGATCTTTATCCATATCCAATACTCCGGCCGCTTCTATACAATCTTTGAATAAAGTGCGGATAATGGCAGTATCTATGGTTGTCCCGGCAGATACCGCACACTCCCTGCCTGCTTCGTCATAGAAAAGATTTTCAGGGGAGGTGGAGGGGGCAGTCAGGTAATAGCCGTCCTTCTCTATCAGATAGTCAAGATAGAAAAGGGCAGCTTCACGCATCACCGGATACCAGTCTTTCAGGAAGCTTTTATCCAGGGTAAAGCGGTAATGCTCCCAGATATGTCTGCATAGCCAGCCGGAAGCAGCCGGAAAATAAGCGTATTTTACAGGGGGCCTTTGGGCGTACATTCCTACAGGGGAGGTCTGCTTCCACAAATCAATATTATGGTTCGTTACCCAGCCCCGGCATCCAAACTGTTCCTTTGCCGTTTCCCGTCCGCTTTCTACACATCCTTTTATCAGTTCCAGCAAAGGCATATGGCACTGGGAGAGATTCCCTGGTTCCGCCAGCCAGTAATTCATCTGAACGTTGATATTAGTGGTATAATTCCCGCTCCATGCAGGGCGCATATCGCCGTTCCATATTCCCTGAAGATTAGCCGCCATAGAGTCTTCCCGGGAGGAACTGATGAGCAGGTATCTGCCCAAATAAAACCATAGTTCCAGAAGACCTAAGTCGGGGCTTCCGTTATGGAATTCTTCCAGCCGGATATCGGTGGGGAGGTTTTTCTCTTCCCCAAGAGAAAGCTGTGTCCGCCTGGTCAGGGAACAAAAATCTTTTTTATGCATTTCTTTGATGGCTCCGGTTCCGTCTTTCAGACATTTTTCAAGCCTTTGCAGGCAGATGCCGGAAAGCAGGGCACTATTATTAAGGGGGCGGTTGGTACTGGCGTCATATCCGGTTTCTCCTGTCAGACAGATAGTGACATAGTGAGCTTCCCTTATAGTATAGGCTTTTTGACCGTCCCTTATAATTATGCCGTCCGTTTCCAGCGCAAGGGCTGCCAGAAAGGACATGCCCGGTTCCTTTTCATCATAAAAGACTGCTTTTTCACATTCATAATAGTTGGGATATACAAGACAGGGAGCATGGCCGGAAAGAATCAGCCTGTTTTTTTCTGGCTTTTCCAGACGGTGGGGCATGGGGCTGTCCATCCAGATACGGACAGTCATGCCGCATTCCTGTGCCCGCAGTTGCACAATCATTGCCTGATGGGGATGGGAACAGTATATTTCCCTTTCTCTCCAGCCTTTCCAGTCAGAGTAGGAGACATGGCAGATGCCTTCTTCCAGATTAAGGCTTCTTTCATATTCCCGGATTTCGTTTCCGTCCCCTGTTTCAATATACAGGCTTCCCAGAGGCAGATAGGATTCGTTCCACTCATTCAGAAATTCTTTTGCCAGAATCTGCTCCCCCTCCTTAAAGTTTCCTTCCAGAACCGCTGCCCGCGCTTTGAGCAGAGAACCGGCACTTCCTTTTCTTATTTTGTTTCTGCCGGTACCGGACCAGAGAGTATCCAGATTTAAGTCAATCCGTTCCCGGACAACGTCTCCATAAACCATACCCCCCAGACGTCCGTTTCCTATGGGCAGGGCCTCCTCCCAGCTTATGGCGGGTGAGGTGAACCATATTGTCTGATTCTTCATTTCTTTGTACTGCCTCCTTTTTCCGCAGAGTTTCTTTTAACATATATGATTCTGCTCTGCGCCGCAAGGATAGAAAACCGCACTAATGTTGAAAATACAATTATTTCTTAAAAGTTCCGGATCTGGGACGGCGTTGCATGGAAGTGTTCCTGAAACATTCTGCGGAAAAGTTTGTAATTGGTAAACCCATGCCGTTCCAGGATATGCTGTAAGGTGTCTTTGGTTGTGATCAAGTCATGGTAAATATGGGACAGACGGACTTCATTCTGATATTCTAAAAAGGTAAGTCCCATATGTTTCTTAAAAAAGCGGCAGAAGTACCCGGCCTCCAGAAAGGCTATCCCGGAGATTTCTTCTATGGATATAGGGCGGTTGTAATTCTGGTTTGTATAGTCCAGCACATGGGTCAGGCGGTTCAAATCTTTTTCCTTATGGCTTAAGTCAGCGTGAAAGACTTTTACACTGAAATTGTGGTAAAGCTGGAACAGTATTTCGAAAAGAAGGCTGTTAAAGCGCAGAATATATCCTTCCGGACGGATCTCGTCCGCAATCTGCATCTGTAGAAGTGTTTCCTTAAAAATACGGAGTTTGGTCTGGTAAACAGGGCTGCTTCCCGGGTCCTCCAGAACGAACTGCAATTGTGCTACATCGGGGACGTAAAGTCTGATGAAGTCAAAAGGTATCTGAAAGACAATCCCTGTATTGGGGGATGTGCATTTGGTAGAGTGGATGACACAGGAGTTGATCAGGAAGATTTGTCCTTCCTTTAGGTGGAAGCTGGAAGATTCCACGGTGACATCCAACTCCCCACTGAACATATAGATAATTTCGATTGCGTCATGCCAGTGATTGGGATGGTAGCTTCCGGTATCATGTTCTGTAAAAAAGCGGACGCCGGTGGTTTTGGGAACCTGTATGATTTCGTAGGTGTGGCCTGAGTGATGTTCTGCCATGGGTATTTCCTTTCTGTGAGCAGCTCTGGGATTCAGACACCCAGGAGCCAATAATTTTCTAAGGAAATAGTATCTCATTTGATTGGTAAGGTCAATAAAAAAGAGAATATCGACCTATAATTAAGACAATATAAAATCTATTGGATATTTTAAGTGTATGGTACTATATCATTGTAAACAGAGAATATCCGGCGCGCATGGAAGATGAATAAGAGAAAAAAGAGAGGGATATATCATGGAAAATAAGAGCAAATTAACCTTATCAAAAGTCATAGAGAGATTTTCCTACGGATGCGGTGATTTTGGGTGTAACATTATTTACACGGCAATGTCGGCTTTTCTGATGCTGTATTACACGGATTATGCAGGGGTCAGCGCCCTTGCGGTGGGAACGATTATGATGTTTTCCCGTGTTTTTGACGGGGTAAGCGATATTATCATGGGAGTTATTGTGGACAGGACGAAGTCCAGATTTGGAAAAGCAAGGCCGTGGCTTCTGCGTATGTGCATTCCCTTTGCCGTCTCAGGCGTGCTTTTGTTTTCGGTTCCTACATCCTGGGCGGCCACGCCGAAGCTGGTATATGTTTTTATTACATACAACCTTGTGTCTACAGTGATTTATACAGCTATCAATGTACCCTATTCCGCATTGAATGCGTTGATGACACAGGATCCTTATGAAAGGTCAGTGCTGAGTATTTTCAGGAATCTTCTGGCTACAGCAGGGACCCTGACCATCAATATGTGTACCCTTCCGCTGGTAGAGTATTTTGGAGATAATGCGCCTGCATGGACAAAAACATTCTGTGTCCTTGGGGTTCTGGCAGTTGCGGCATTTCTAATCAATTTCTTTGGCACAAAGGAAAGGGTGAAATCCGCCGGGGCAGAGGCTGGAAAAACGGAGGATATTCCCTTTACAGTTGGAATCAAAGCGCTGTTTAAAAATAAGTACTGGATTATGATGACCGGGATGCTGGCATTGTTTTTCCTGATGTATTCTGTAAACGGGGGAGCAACCGTTTATTATGCAAAGGATATTCTTGGGGACAGGAATCTGGTGGGAACCATCAACGGCATTTTCAATGTGGTGCAGATTGCAGGTATGTTCTTTATTGCCATGCTGGTGAAAAAGTACGGGAAACGCAATGTATTTGCTATTGGCCTGGTACTGAATACAGTGGGCATGATGGTATTGAACTTCTCCGGCGGCGCCATGTGGCTTATCGTGGTATCCAGTATCATAAGAGGAATCGGAAATGCCTGCGGCGGCGCTACTATGTGGGCGATGGTTTCGGACACTATTGATTACGGAGAGTGGAAGACTGGCGTGCGCACAGAAGGACTGGTAAACAGCGCATGCAGCTTTGGATATAAGATTGGCAATGGAATCGGATCAGCGCTTCTGGGACTGATTCTGGAAATCGGCGGATATGTAGGTGAAGCGGCACAGCAGACGGCATCTGCCCTTGCGTCCATCCGTATATGCTTTGTCTGGATTCCGGTTGCAGTTTATATTATCGGTCTGGGAATTATGAGGTTTTATCATCTTGACGAAGAATTTGCAGGAATTATTGATGATTTGAAGAAGCGCGGAAAAGTAAAGGAGGCAGAGTAATATGAAGGTAAAAGGCGTAAATTTAGGAAACTGGCTGGTTTTGGAAAAGTGGATGAGTCCGGCTTTATTTGAGGGGACAACGGCGGAAGATGAATATTATCTTCCCCGCCAGCTTTCCCGGGAAGTTTATGAGGCCAGAATACAGATTCACCGCTCAGAGTATATTTCGGAGAGAGATTTTGCGGCAATTAAAGCCATGGGGATGGAAGCGGTCAGGATTCCTGTTCCTTACTTTATCTTTGGCGACAGGGAACCTTTTATAGGCTGTGTGAAAGAACTGGATAAGGCATTTAACTGGGCGGAAAAGTACGGTCTGGAAATTCTGATTGACCTTCACACGGCGCCTATGGGACAGAATGGTTTTGACAATGGGGGAATATGCGGCGTGTGTAAATGGTCGAAGTGCCCGGAGGAAGTTGCATTTGTTCTTTCTGTTCTGGAAAGACTGGCGGAGCGATATGGAAGCAGAAAGGGACTTTGGGGAATCGAGGTGTTAAATGAGCCTATTACGGAGCGGACGTGGAAACTGATGAATGTTCCCAGCCGTTATCCCGCGGCAGATAAGGATATGGCGGAAGGATCCGGCCCCAATACGATGGAATTTTTGAGGGATTTTTACTGCAGGGCATACGACAGGCTGCGAAAGTTCCTGCCAGGGGATAAGTATGTGGTGATTCATGACGGGTTTGAGCTTCTGGCATGGAAAGACTTTATGCGGGAGGAAAAATATGTGAATGTGGTGCTTGATACCCATCAGTACCTGATGATGGCTGAGTCTGACGGCTGTCAGCAGAATCTGGCGTCTTATCTGGCCTATATTAAGGAAAATTATGAAAAGGATATAGAAGAGATGCAGAAATATTTCCCGGTAATCTGTGGGGAATGGTGTCTGTTTAATTCCCTTGCCTGCGGCTGTGACACTAAAGGCGGACAGAGTGTATTAAACGGTGTGGAGGGAAGCGAAGAGGAACAGCTTTCTGCAAAAGAAAAGAGGAAAATCTACCGTACACTGGCAAAGGCCCAGATGGAAGCATGGGATAAAGGAAGCGGATACTTTTACTGGAGCTACAAGCTGCTTACAGATACGGTAAATGATAAAGGCTGGATTGGCTGGGATAGCTGGGATCTGGGAAGGTGTGTGGACTTTGACTGGTTCCCTGCTACAGGCAAAATGGAAGGAGGAACAGGCCATGATTAAGAATCCAATTTTTCCGGGATTTAATCCTGACCCCTGTATCTGCAGAAAAGGGGATGATTATTACGCAGCCGTATCAACTTTTGAGTGGTTTCCGGGAATTCCCGTGTACCATTCAAGGGATATGAAAAACTGGGAACTGTATACCCATGTGCTGACCGATGATGAGGAAGTGGATTTAAAAAAACTTCCAAGCGCAAAGGGAATCTGGGCGCCCTGCCTGACATATTGTGAGCAGGAAGACTTGTTTTATGTGGTATATGGGATTATGAATTCCATGAATGCCAGGTATTTTGATGTGGATAATTATCTGATTACGGCAAAAGATATCAAAGGCCCATGGAGCAGTCCCGTGTATCTCCATTCTTCCGGGTTTGATGCATCCATTTTCCATGATGATGACGGAAAGAAGTATGTGGTTTCCCTGGAATGGGAAACCAGGGAGGGATACGAAAAGCCGGGGGCAATCTGCATGGTGGAGTATTCCCCGGAGAAAAAAGAAATTATCGGATTCCCCAAAAGGATGTGGCGGGGAGGTACGGACCGGGGATGCATTGAAGCCCCCCATCTGACGAAAAAAGACGGCTTCTACTATATTATGTGTGCAGAAGGAGGCACGGGCTATAACCATTGTATTACTATGGGACGTTCCGAAAATGTGTGGGGACCCTATAAAAAAGATCCCAGAAACCCCATTGTCACCAGCGTGCCGGGAGAATCCAATGAGCGGCATGACCCTGACCATTTGAAACCGAAATATTATAATCCGGCGTCTGCTTTGCAGAAGTCCGGGCATGGAAGCTATGTGGAGCTTCCTTCGGGAGAGGTATATCTGGTGCATCTTTGCGCAAGACCCTTTGCGCCGGAACTGCGGTGTACCCTTGGAAGGGAAACAGCCATCCAGAAAATGATGTGGACAAAGGACGGCTGGCTGCGCATGGCGGATGGCAGTAATCTTGCCAAAATGGAAGTGCCGGAAAGCTCCCTTCCCGAAGCGCCTATGCCGAAAATACCTGATTTTGATGATTTTGACGGGGAAGAGTTGGGGAATTATTACTATGCGCCCCGTATCATGCCGGACCGTTTTGCCGATGTGAAGGCAAGACCGGGGTATGTGAGAATCCGGGGACAGGAGTCCAGAACATCTTTAAATAAAGTGAGTATCCTTGCGCGGAAGCTGACCAGCGTATACGCAAGGGTGACAACAAAGATGGAGTTTCAGCCGCAGGTCCATCAGCACAGTGCAGGGCTGATTCTGTATTATGACAATATGAATTACATTAATCTGCGGAAATATTACAGTGAAACATTAGGGCAGAGCGCTATTTCCATTATCCATCTGGAAAATGGGGAAAAGACGGAGTTTTTAAACACCAGAATCCCCGTGGAAGATAAGCCCATTTACCTGCGCCTTACAATTGAGGGGAGAAAGTCGTGGTTTGCGTGGAGTTATGACAATGAAATCTATGAAAAAATCGGGCGGGTTTTCGATACCACGAAATTCTCCGATGAGTATTGTAAATACGGGGAGTTTACAGGCACTATGGTGGGAATTACCTGTGCTGACAGGGTAAAACACCAGCATTATGCGGACTTTGATTTCTTTGAGTATATTGCCGACGAGACGAAGCCTGTAGATTAACTTTTAAATCACCTTTTTCCCAATAAGTGTGATGGCTTTGACCGGACACTGGCTGATACAGCGGTAACACATAGTGCAGGAACCGCCGGCGGTTATTTTATTGCCGGATAAGGAAAGATTATGCATGGGACACAGGCCCACGCATCTGCCGCACCGGATGCAGGCGTCTGGATTGATTTTTAATTTGTCGGAATAGTGCAGTGTCTTTCGGTAAAACCAAAGCCGCTGTCCGAAGAAGCCTGCAAGATGGCTGAAGAATCCCAGCCCCTCCCGGGTTGGGGAGCCTACGGCCATCTTGCGGGCGGCTTTTTCCAGTTTCCGGTCGGCTTTTGCAATTATCTGCCTGTTTTTTTCCGGCGGGTACTTTAAGATTTTAACATCGCAGATGCTGTCGGGCATTATAAGATGAAGTCCGCCAATAACCGATGCACCGTATTTTCTTAGGAGCCTTGCAGATACCCCTGTCCCGTCGCCGCTGAAAAGTCCCATGGTGCAGAGTATGTAGACCTTTTTTCCTTTCCATGCATCTTTATTTTCCACAATAAAATCTCTCATGATTTTGGGGAGATTGCTGTAGTAGACAGGGTATGCCAGAACGATAATGTCCTGTGCATCCTGCAGGGCTTTGGCAGCAGGAGATGATTCTTCTATGGACACAACGGGCGTCTGTGCCGTCCTTTTGGAGGAAGCAGACTGCTTCCCGGAAAATGCCCGGGGCTGGCTTAAGATTGAAAATTCCTGAATAAATTTTTCAATGCAGTGTCTGGTGTTACCGGTGCCGCTGAAATAGATTCCTGTCATATGTTCCTCCCTTTTGCGATGGTATTAAGTTATTTTAGAGCATTCTCAACAGCTTTTTGTATTACAAGGCTGGAATTTGTCGCGCCGGACACAGCGTCTATGTCTGTGCGCCCGGTGGCGGTGATATGATGTACAATCTGTTCCGCCGCAGTTCCCCTTTCATGGCGGTGATCCAGAATCCGTATGCCTGCTATGGAGCCATTTGCAACTACGACTTCCACCCGGGCATAAATATATCCGGCATCACATTCTCCTGTATAATTTCCGTCTGCTATTCTGGAACAGTCAATTCCGGTAAGGCGTATGGATGCAATCCTGTTTTTGTAGTCCAGATAATCCAGAGAATAAAAGATTATATGGGCTGAGATAAAAAGCAGCATGACAACTGTCAGAATTCTATGCCAGCGCAGTCTGTATTCGGCAGTCTGCCTTTTGCGGTGGCAGAAAATGATGAGCAGGATATAAGCTGCAAAGATGAAAAGCCCTGTTATCATCACAAATATGTTCCGCATTTTAAAAACTGTCCAGACGGACAGAATATGGACGATACAGCCTGCCAGTAAAAGACCGCTGGCAGGTTTGTGAAGTTTCATGAAAATAAGGTCTGCATTATATAAATTCAGCTTCCGTGTCAGTGCCTTTGCTGTCAGGGCGGCAAAGCAGAACAGACACAGAAATCCGGTAATAATTCCCATAATTCTCACACTCCCATCAGAGAAGATTTTCAGGTGCACCGGCGATGGCGCGGTAGAGTGTGTCAAATCCATAAGTCAGGAATTCTTCTCTGGACAGTTCCATCTCCTGTGCAATATAAGCTTTTTTATTTTCCGCGGTCAGAATCAGACCCGACAGCATACCCCAGAAAGAGAATATGGCGGGCATTATCTGTATATCTCTCCGTAAATCTCCTGCGGCGATTCCATCCTGTATAAACTGCTTGACTTTTTCATTAATTTTCTCACCTATGCGGAAGGTTTCCTGCTCTTCGGGCAGAAAATCCGTATGGGAAAAATCGATATTGATTTCGCTTAGGGCAAGCTGGAAATAGAAGGGAAACTCCTGCTGGTATTTCAGCAGGGACTTACAGATATTGTCGTAGCGGGTTTTGGTATTCCCGTCCGATTCCAGTGCCTTAAGAATATGCCCATATAATTTTTCCATGCTTTCCAGCACAAGGAAGCCTACAATTTCTTCCTTATTTTTAAAATAAACATATAGAGTAGCCTTGCTGTAGCCGGCCTTTTGGGCAATTTCATCCATGGAAGCGGATGCAATGCCTTTTTGCTGAAATAATTCCTGTGCAGCGGAAGCGATGTTGGAACGGTGTACGCTTCCCGGTTCCTTTTTTCTTCGTGCCATGTGATTACCTCGCTGGGTATTAATTAAACTTACGGTTTAATTATTGCATGGAACAGGATGGATGTCAAGGGGGGAAATCAAGAGGGTATTTAAAACATTAAGTTATAAAATAGACTTTAGATTCTGCCTATGGTATACTGATGGGGCTGTATTCTGAGAATTACTGTTCACACAGACCTGCGCATTTACTGCGCTGGTCGTAAGAAAGTGATTCG
>CAMWUN010000026.1 GCA_947177425.1 uncultured bacterium | reverse complement strand
TATGGCAGGAGTCCTCTGACAGACCCTGCTAAACTTAATGACATTGGTTCACTCCGTGACCAGTAACATGCAAAAATCCATCGAAAATTGCCTTTGGCAATGGGATTTTTGCACTCTCGAATCATTTTCTTACGACCAGCGCAGTAAATGCGCAGGTCTGTGTGAACAGTAACCGGGATTCCGTGACTGGCGGACAAAACGGGTTGAATATAAATGAAAAATGTGGTAAAATTGTGGAAATATTTCAGGTGAGTCTGTCTGGGCGGCTCATAAATACGGAGGATTAGAGACGTATGGAGAGTTATAAAAAAGAATTTATTGAATTCATGGTGGACAGCCAGGTGCTTAAGTTTGGCGAGTTCACATTAAAGAGCGGACGTAAATCCCCCTTTTTTATGAATGCAGGCGGGTATGTGACCGGTACCCAGCTCCGCAGGCTTGGGGAGTATTACGCAAAGGCCATCCATGACAATTATGGCCTTGATTTTGATGTGCTTTTCGGACCTGCTTATAAAGGAATTCCTCTTTCCGTATCTGCGGCAATGGCTATCAGTGAATTATACGGGAAGGATGTCAGGTACTGTTCAAACCGCAAGGAGGTAAAGGATCACGGTGATACCGGGATCTTGCTGGGCAGTAAACTTAAGGATGGGGACCGGGTAGTGATTATTGAAGATGTGACCACTTCCGGCAAGTCCATTGAAGAAACCTATCCCATCATAAAAGCCCAGGCCCATGTGGAGGTAAAAGGGCTTATGGTTTCCTTAAACCGGATGGAAAAGGGACAGGGTGAAAAGAGCGCACTGGAGGAAATTAAAGAGAAGTACGGATTTGACGCCCACGCAATCGTGAATATGGAAGAAGTAGTGGAATATCTTTATAATAAGCCTTATAAAGACAGGATTTATATTGATGATACTATAAAAGAGGCAATTGACGCATACTATAAGCAGTATGGGGCTGCCCATTAATCAGGAGTAACTGGCAAATAACCGGAAAGGAGCATCAATATGGAGGAGAAAACTTACAAAATTATGAACGGGGCAGGGGCAATGAGCATTGCGGTAGGAGTTGTCACCCTGGTAACGGGGATTGTCTGCGGAATTTTGATGATAATAGGCGGTGCAAAACTGCTTGCAGGTAAGTCAAAAATTTTGTTTTAGGGTATGGGGCATTTCTGTAAAAGGGGATGCCTTTTATGATAAAACTTTTTATGAAAAAAGAGAGAAAGTCAAAATGTTACGGCCAAAAGGATATATTTTTACAAATAAGGTGCATACAGAAAGAGGAATCATGTCAACGATTCTCGGCGTCCTTGCAAACATTGCCCTGGGGACAGCCGTTTATCAGGCTTATATGGCAGGGGGAAGCGCCACTGCCAGGCATGGGACAGCGGCGCTGATAGCCATTATTTTTATGACGGCGGGGATTTGTCTTGGAATCTGGTCTACTACCGAGAAAGACAAGTTCCGGTTGTTTACAGTGCTGGGAATAATAGCCAATTTTCTGGCCTTTGGTATGTTAAGTCTTATTTTATTTGCAGGAGCGTATGTGGATTGATGGAAAAGGAAAGATTTTTACTGGCAAAAAACCGGATACAGGAGATAAAAGACGAGAATCTGTTACAGTCCGAATTCCAGGAGTACTTTAAGAAAATGGCGGAGTTTGTGGGACTTATCTGCGATACATGGACGTTTGTTTCCGCAGACGGTCCTGCCCGAAGTTCCATAACAGAGCTGAAAGAAAGGAATTACAGGCTGTACGAGGACATTCTGCCCGAAAATTATCAGGACAGTTATGGAAATCCGGCCTGCAGCGTCCGGAAGCTGGGAGAAGGGTATGGACAGCTTCTTTCATTTTTGTACGCAGAACTTCGGGGGATGATTCCCTTTGTATACGAAAAAAGGCAGGAAGATGTGGTCATACGCATGGAACTGCTTCTGGAGATTTACAGCTCCTTTTGTTGTGAACAGGCGGAAAATGGCAGGCTGCCGGAGTATGAGACACTGCGGGAAATTGTTTACTGGTTTGTCAGCGATTATACCCGGCAGGCCACTTTGCAGAAACTGGAGGATATGCTGGATCCGGCATCGGATTTTGCAATGCATATCATAGAAGGGGATTTATCGGATCCCAGATATCTTTACTACTACGGAGAATATGTCACCGAAAATGAGATTGAGACATGGGAGCATTTAAATTCCCTTCCATGGGAAACTTTAAAGAAAATGGCGGATACCTACACGGAAGGATACCGGATTGGCTTTGAAGTGGGAAATAAGGATATTTCCAAAAAGAAAACAGTAAACATCCGGTACTGTCTGGGATTTGAACCAATGATAAAGGAAGCCGTGCAGAATTTCCGCAGGATGGGGCTGGAAGCCACGGTTTACCGGGCGGCCGTAAGTATTCTGCAGGGAAAAGGCATGAACCGTATCGGATATTACGGCGCTGTCCCCAACAGGCAGTATGATTTTGACCATAAAGACGACCAGGCCCTTGTGCTGGACAAAAGGCTGGTGCAGGTGCGCATGGAAGCCTGGCAGGAAGGGTATGAAAAATATAAGAAACAGGCGGCCGGCTTCGGCGGCCCGGCGGTGGTGGAGACTTTCGGGGAAACCCCGGCGGATTTAAAGGAAAATCCCAGGGCCCTGCATCTGTCCGCCGTCCAGCAGAAACTTACCGTGGAATATATGTCGGCGGCCATGGAACTGCAGAATAAATATATCAAAGGCGAGGAGAGAAGTTTTACGATCATTGCTTTCCCGGTGCCGGAAATCGGAAAAGACTTTAAGGGAATCTTTGACCAGGTGGTTAAGATTAACACCCTTGATTATAAACTTTACCAGCGGATGCAGCAGAAAATCATCGACACCCTGGATAAGGGAAAATATGTGCTGGTTAAGGGCATGAAGGGAAATAAGACCAACATGAAAGTCATGCTCCACACCCTCACGGACGCCGCCAGGGAGACAAACTTTGAAAATTGTGTGGCGGATGTGAATATCCCGGTGGGGGAAGTCTTTACATCCCCTGTGCTTGCAGGGACAGAAGGGGTTCTCCATGTGAGCCGGGTGTATTTAAACGGGCTGGAGTACAAAAATATTATGCTGACCATGGAAGGCGGTATGGTGAAGGATTATATCTGCAGCAATTTTGACAGCCCGGAGCAGAACCGGAAGTATATAAAGGACAACGTCCTGTATCATCATGATACCCTGCCCCTTGGGGAATTTGCAATCGGTACCAATACCACAGCCTTTGCGGCGGCAAGAAAATACGGGATAGAGGATAAGCTTCCCATACTGATTGCAGAAAAGACCGGGCCTCATTTTGCATTGGGAGATACCTGCTACTCCCATGCAGAGGATGTGGCGGTGTATAACCCTGACGGAAAAGAGATTATTGCAAGGGATAATGAATGCTCCATAAAACGGAAAGAAAAGAGCGGCCAGGCATACTTTAACTGCCATACGGATATCACGATACCCTATGATGAACTGGGGGAGGTCAGTGTTGTTACCTGTGAGGAAGAGATGATTCCCATAATAGAAGAAGGGAAATTTGTGCTGGCCGGATGTGAGGAACTGAATATTCCCCTTGCAGATCTGGAAGACGTGTAATGTGCATGTCCCAGGGGGTATCCACGAAAGCCGGTGCAGGAGGGAAGGCAATTTTCAAACACGCTTTGGGTAAAATGCACATGCCGATACCTTAATAAATATTAATTAAATAAAGAAATGTATAAGAAAGAATATAGTTGCGTAAAAAAAGTATTTTTAGTATGATATTAACGTGAGAAGTACTTCCAAAGTTTGGGCAAAAAGCATTTCGCTAAGAAGTACCAGGTCTGCCATGCAGACTGCGCTCGCATATATATACAAAGAGGGAGGAAAATTATGGCACAGGTTGGAATTGTAATGGGCAGCGACTCGGATATGCCGGTGATGGCGAAAGCTGCCGATATCCTTACAGAACTTGGGATTTCTTTTGAAATGCGAATCATATCCGCGCACAGGGAGCCGGATGTATTTTTTGAATATGCAAAGACTGCAGAGGAGAAGGGATTTAAGGTGATTATTGCGGGAGCAGGCATGGCGGCCCATCTGCCGGGTATGTGTGCGGCGATTTTCCCCATGCCGGTTATTGGTATTCCCATGCACACCACGTCTTTGGGAGGAAGAGATTCCCTTTATTCTATTGTCCAGATGCCTTCCGGCATACCGGTTGCGACGGTTGCCATTAACGGGGGAGCCAATGCAGGGCTTCTGGCGGCTAAGATCCTTGCAACTTCCGACGGGGAACTTTTAAAGAAACTGAAAGCATACAGCGAAAATTTAAAGGAGAGCGTCCAGAAAAAGGATGAACGGCTTTCCCAGACAGGTTATCAGAATTATTAAGATGAATATGCGCAAAAGCAGCGCAGAAATGAGGAAAAAGATGGATTATAAAAATGCCGGAGTTGACATTGAGGCTGGCTACCGCAGTGTGGAACTGATGAAGGAATATGTAAAGGGAACCATGAGACCGGAGGTTCTTGGAGGAATTGGAGGTTTTTCAGGAGCCTTTTCCCTGAGGGCCATTAAGGACATGGAAAACCCTACGCTGGTATCGGGAACCGATGGCGTGGGCACCAAAATAAAGCTGGCTTTTCTTATGGATAAGCACGATACAGTGGGAATTGACTGCGTTGCCATGTGCGTCAACGATATTGTGTGCGCAGGCGGAGAACCCTTATTTTTCCTTGATTACATTGCCTGCGGGAAGAACTATCCTGAAAAGATTGCCTCCATTGTAAAAGGCGTGGCCCAGGGTTGTAAGATGGCCGGCGCGGCGCTGATTGGCGGCGAGACTGCAGAACATCCGGGGCTGATGCCGGAGGATGAATATGATCTGGCCGGCTTTGCCGTGGGCGTGGTAGATGAAAAAGATTTGATTACAGGGGAAAATATCAGACCCGGAGATGTGCTGGTGGGGATTGCCTCATCGGGGGTCCACAGCAATGGATTCTCTCTGGTAAGAAAGATTTTTGATATGACGAAGGAGAGCCTTGATACTTATTACGATGAACTGCAGGGCACATTAGGAGAAACACTGATTACCCCCACAAAGATTTATGTGAAAGCGCTAAAGGCCGTGAAAGATGCGGGCCTTGTCATCAAGGGATGCAGCCATATCACGGGAGGCGGCTTTTATGAAAATATTCCAAGGATGCTTCCGGAAGGGATCCGGGCGGTTATTAAAAAGGAAAGCTATCCCATACCTGCCATCTTTACGCTGATGCAGCGCAAAGGGAATCTGGAAGAAAAGATGATGTACAATACTTACAATATGGGCCTTGGCATGGTTCTTGCTTTAGACGAAAGAGATGCCGCGAAAGCAGTTGCAGCCATTGAAGAAGCAGGGGAAAAAGCTTATATTGTGGGGAATGTGACTGCAGGTGAAAAGGGAGTGGACATATGCTGAAAATCATTGTATGCGTTTCCGGCGGCGGAACCAACCTGCAGGCTATTATAGACGGAGTGGAAAGGGGAACCATCAGAAACACGCAGATAGGCGGAGTTATCAGCAACAATGCCGGAGCCTATGCACTAGAGAGAGCCAGGAAGGCGGGGATACCAGCTTACTGCATTTCACCGAAGGACTATGGGAACAGGCAGGAGTTTAATGATGCTTTCCTTAAAAAGGTAAACAGCCTTGGCCCGGATCTGATCGTTCTTGCGGGGTTTCTTGTAATTCTGCCGGAGAAAATGACGCAGGCTTATAAGGACCGCATTATCAATATCCATCCATCCCTCATTCCGTCTTTTTGCGGTACAGGGTTTTATGGGCTTAAAGTTCATGAGGCAGCTCTTGAAAGAGGGGTGAAAGTGACCGGGGCCACGGTACATTACGTGGATGAAGGGACGGACACGGGAAGGATTATCGCCCAGAAAGCAGTGGAAGTCTTAGAGGACGATACACCGGAAATTCTTCAGCGCAGGGTCATGGAACAGGCGGAATGGGTAATACTGCCTGAGGCCATAGACCGGATTGCCGCAGAATATAGAGTACTTGATACATAAAAGAGAGGGGTGTAAACAGTGAAAGTATTGATTGTAGGAAGCGGGGGCAGGGAACATGCCATTGCGGCCAGTGTATCTAAAAGCAAAAAGGTGGATAAAATCTATTGTGCACCGGGAAATGCAGGAATAGGGATGATTGCCCAGTGTGTACCCATCGGCGCCATGGAATTTGATAAGATCGTGGCTTTTGCAAAGGAAAATGAAATTGATCTTACCATTGTGGCCATGGACGACCCGTTAGTAGGGGGACTTGTGGATGAGTTGGAAAAGGAAGGGCTGCGGGCTTTCGGACCCCGGAAAAATGCGGCAATTCTGGAGGGAAGCAAGGCATTTTCCAAGGATCTTATGAAAAAGTACAATATCCCTACGGCAGCCTACGAAACTTTTGACAGCCCGGAGGGGGCGCTGGCATATCTGGAAACGGCCCGGTTTCCCATTGTTCTCAAGGCGGACGGCCTTGCTCTTGGGAAAGGTGTGCTGATTTGCAATGATTTGGAGGAGGCGAAGCAGGGTGTAAAGACCATTATGCAGGATAAGCAGTTTGGCAGCGCAGGCAGCCGCCTTGTAATAGAAGAATTTATGACAGGAAGGGAAGTCTCAGTGCTTTCCTATGTGGATGGGAAAACCATAAAGACCATGACCTCTGCACAGGATCATAAGCGTGCAGGGGACGGGGATACAGGACTTAATACGGGAGGTATGGGTACCTTTTCCCCAAGTCCTTTTTATACAAAAGAGGTGGACGCTTTCTGCCAGAAACATATTTACCAGGCCACGGTGGATGCTATGGCGGCGGAAGGCAGGGAATTTAAGGGTATCATCTTCTTTGGGCTTATGCTGACCAAGGAAGGCCCCCGCGTTCTGGAATATAATGCCAGATTTGGAGATCCGGAGGCGCAGGTGGTGCTGCCAAGGATGAAAAACGACATTATTGAGGTAATGGAGGCATGTATTGACGGAAAACTGGACGCCATAGATCTTTCTTTTGAGGACAATGCGGCGGTCTGCGTGGTTCTGGCATCGGAAGGGTATCCGGTTTCCTATGAAAAAGGTTTTGTCATAGATGGTCTGGAGAAGTTTGAGGGGCAGGATTCTTATTTCTGCTTCCATGCAGGCACGAAAAAGACAGACCAGGGAATTGTAACAAATGGCGGGAGAGTATTGGGAATTACAGCAAAGGGGAAGGACTTAAAGGAAGCAAGGGCAAATGCTTATGAAGCCGCCGGATGGGTGAACTTTGAAAACAAATATATGCGCCGCGATATTGGAAGGGCAATTGACGAGGCGTAAAGGGGTGGTGACAATATGGCTATGAAAATGATGAAATCAGTATCATTAGAAAATGAATTAGACCGGCCTATCTTGTGTCCAGAGTGTGAAGGAGTTATGGTATACAAGGGACTTGGGGAATATAAGTGTGAAGAATGTGGGGGAATATCTTACGACAACTATGGAAAAGTGCGGAATTACCTGGAAAAGCACAGAGGAGCTAATGTAGGTGAAATCTCTGATGAGACAGGTGTTTCCCATAAGGCTATCCGTGAAATGATTAAAGAAAACCGATTTGAAGTAATTGAAAGCAGAGCCGGATATATTGTTTGTGAAATGTGCGGTGTGGACATTAAGAGCGGCCGTCTGTGCCACAAGTGCGAGGAAATTTATCACAAACAGGTGGAAGAGCAGACCCGCGCCGAGCGCAAGAAAGGAAAAGGATACGCAGATGGCACGACCGGAGAAGAAGGAAGTAAACGGTATACAAGGGAGAGGTAAGGAGAAGAAAAGTGAAAAAATTTGATACGCTGATTCAGAAAAGCAGTTGGGTGAAAGGACTGGCGGGCATAGCGGCCGCTGTAATGGTAATCTTCGCCAGTTCTTTTTCCTGCTTTGCAGCAGAAGGAAAGGTGAAAGCGGAAACTGCAAAGATACGTTCACAGGCCAGTACGGACAGTGAAGTGGTTGGCAGTACAGTAAAGGGAAAAACGATTGATATTTTAGAAGCGGTGAAAGATGGTTCGGGAACGGTCTGGTATAAAGTTTCCGTGGCTAATGGCGGATTTGGATATATCAGGAGCGATCTGGTGGAAACCAGTGCGAACATTGAGGTGAAAGCTGTTACTGAGACAGCAGCAAGCAGCAGCGGAGGGTCAAAACCGGCGGATACTGTACCCACAGCTATAGGGGAACAGCAGGCAGTGGTGAAGTCGCCTACCAACGTGAGAGTCCGTGCAGGGGCGTCCACACAGCATGACACTCTGGCATCCCTGCCTAACGGGACAGCAGTCACACTGATTGGAGAGGCCAATGACAGCGGCGGAAATAAATGGTATCAGATAACCTGTACCTACAATAACAAGGCTGTGGAGGGCTATGTGCGTGCTGACCTGGTTGAGATAGGCGGCGCTGTTGAGAACCCGGGAGGAGGCGGTTCAGAGGCATCCGAAGGGGGAGAAACCCCGGAGGGCGGTGAAGGCGAAAATCCGGAAGGGGGAGAAAACCCTGAAGGCGGCGAAGCTGCGGAGCCGGAACCAGAGCCGGAACCTGCGTCGGAAAATAATGATTACGAAATCGTTTATACGCAGGATGATGCAGGGGAATATGCATACTATCTTTATGACAATATTAACGGAACCCGGATGAAGCTGAGCGAGGTTTTAAATGTGGCTGGGGCTGCCAATGAAAGCAACCAGAAATTACAGGATCAGCTTGACAAGGAAAAAATCATCATTATTATTCTGGCAGTAGTTATTGTTATTTTGTTTATTGTGCTTACGATTCTTCTCTTTAAGATCCGCGAACTTTATTATGAAGATTATGAAGACGAGGATGAGGAGGAAGAAGAGGAAGAGGAAGAAGAACCGGAGCCCGCTCCGGTAAAGAAAAAGATAAGAAAGCGTCCGGTGGAAGAGGAGGAAGAGGAAGAACAGCCTCCGGTAAAGAAGAAGAGACCGGCACAGCCTTCCGGCCAGGAACGTCCGGTAAAAGGGCAGAGCAGGGAAGGGGCGCCAAGAGCCGGACAGAGCAGGCCAAGGGCAGAGCGGGAGCCGAACCCGGCCCAGAAGAAGGAACCGGAGAGACGTCCTGCACCCAGAAAGCCTCAGAACTTCCTGGTGGATGACGACGAATTTGAATTTGAATTTTTGAACATGGACGATAAAGATTTATAAAACACATAAGAGGAATAGCAGATGCTATTCCTCTTACGTGCCAATACAGTAAATTTGCATACAGGCGGCAGGGTGGGATGAGAGGATATGTCCCGCGGACATACGGGAAGGATATGCATATGGTCATAGAAATAGATTTTGGCAGTGAGGAAGCGCTTTATCTGCAGCTTAGAAATCAGATTATTTTAGGGATTGCGGCAGCAAAATTCAGGGAAGGGGACGCCCTTCCTTCTGTGCGGCAGCTTGCAGAAGACATCGGCATAAATATGCATACGGTGAATAAAGCCTATACGGTACTAAAGCAGGAAGGCTTTGTAAAAGTGGACAGAAGGAAGGGCGCTGTGATAGCGCTGGATGCAGATAAATTACGGGCACTTGGGGAAATGGAAGAGAATATGCGGGTGATACTGGCAAAGGGAATCTGCAAAGGTATCTCCAAAGAAGAAGTGTACCAGATGATAGATGAAGTATATGAAGAGTTTGGAGGAAGTTGACATGCAGTCAGGTGGTTTTACCAATAAAGCAAAAGCAGCACTGTCCCTTGCAGAAAAAACAGCATCCAGAATGCGGACTGGATATGTGGGAACGGAACATATGCTGGTAGGTCTGCTGAAAGAAAACACGGGAGTAGCCTCTAAGGTTCTGAAAGGGAACGGCGCAGACGAAGAAAAGATTATAGAAATGATACAGGATCTGATTATGCCGGAACCGTCAGTGGTGGTGAAAGAGAAGGAAGGGTATTCCCCCAGGGCGCGCATAGTGCTGGAGGAGGCCCATAAGCAGGCGGACCGTTTCGGGGCGAAAGAGACGGGAACAGAGCATATTCTCCTGGCCCTGTTAAAGGAAGGGGAAAATGTGGCAGTGAGGCTTCTCAATACCCTTGGCATATCCATCCAGAGGCTTTATGCGGACACGCTGATTGCCATGGGGCAGGATGGAAACCTTTATAAGGAAGATTTGGGAAAGAAGCAGAACCGCAAAAACGGTAAGGCCTCTACGTTAGAACAGTACAGCAGGGATTTGACGGCCCTTGCAGGGGCGGGAAAACTTGACCCCGTCATTGGAAGGGAAAATGAAATTAAGCGCGTGATAGAGATACTGAGCCGGAGAACCAAAAATAACCCTTGTCTGATAGGGGAGCCGGGAGTCGGGAAAACTGCTGTGGTAGAGGGACTTGCCATGCGTATCGTAGCCGGCGAGGTACCCTTTACAGTACAGAATAAAAGGCTCCTTACGCTGGATTTGTCGGGAATGGTGGCCGGATCCAAATACCGGGGCGAGTTTGAAGAGCGGATTAAGAAGGTTATCCGGGAAGTGCAGGAGGCGGGCAATGTTATTCTGTTTCTGGACGAAATGCATACCATTATCGGGGCAGGAGGAGCGGAGGGAGCCATTGACGCTTCCAATATCTTAAAGCCCTCCCTTGCCAGGGGAGAACTGCAGTTGATTGGCGCTACAACGGTGGCGGAGTATCATAAATACGTGGAAAGGGATGCGGCTTTAGAGAGGCGTTTCCAGTCTGTTCATGTGGAAGAGCCGTCCATAGAAGAAGCGGTGGAAATTTTAAGAGGGGTTGCGCCTAAATATGAGGAACACCACAAGGTGACGATTTCTGCGGAGGCAATCCAGGCGGCGGTACAGTTGTCAGAGCGGTATATCAACGACAGGAACCTGCCAGATAAGGCAATTGACTTAATCGACGAGGCAGCGGCGGCAGTGCGGCTGAAAAGTATGCATATGCCGGAAAATTTAAAGGAAATGCTGGAACAAATCCGCAAATTTGATGAGGAAGTGGAGCAGTGCCTGAAAGAGCAGAATCTGGAAAAGGCAGCCCAATGCCGTAAGGAACAGGAAAAGCTGATTAAAAAATACGAACAGGCAAGAGAAAGAAACAGAAAGAAACAGGCGGAAAGCAGTATCACAGTAGGGGAAAACGAGATTGCCGAGGTGGTGGCTTCCTGGACCAAGGTGCCTGTAAAGAAACTGACGGAAAAAGAAAGCGAGCGGCTGTTAAAGCTGGAAAAAATCCTGCACAAACGGGTGATAGGGCAGGAAGCGGCGGTTACGGCTGTCTCAAAGGCTATCCGCAGGGGACGGGTGGGCCTTCAGGATCCCAACAGGCCCATTGGATCTTTCCTGTTTTTAGGCCCGACAGGGGTAGGAAAGACGGAGCTGAGCAAAGCACTGGCGGAAGCCATGTTTGGATCGGAAAATGCCCTGATACGTGTAGATATGTCTGAATATATGGAAGGACACTCGGTGTCAAAGATGATCGGCTCCCCTCCAGGGTATGTAGGGTTTGAGGAAGGCGGGCAGCTCAGCGAGAAAATCAGGAAAAATCCTTATTCCGTGGTGCTTTTTGACGAAATAGAAAAGGCCCACCCGGATGTATTTAATGTACTTTTGCAGGTTCTCGACGATGGTCATATCACCGATTCCAAAGGCAGAAAGGTAAGTTTTAAGAATACCATTCTGATTATGACCTCCAATGCCGGCGCCCAGAGGATTATCGCCCCCAAGAATCTGGGATTTTTTACAGAGACTACCAAAGAGCAGGATTATGAAAAAATGAAGGACGGTGTGATGGAGGAGGTCAAAAAACTCTTTAAACCGGAATTCATTAACCGTATTGATGAAATTATGGTGTTCCAGCCTTTAGGCAGTGTGGAAATGCATGAAATAATCAGGCTGTTGTGCGACAATCTGGCAAAGAGATGTTTAAAGCAGATGCAGATTAAGCTTCAGGTGAGCAGCGCTTTGAAAGACCATATTGTGAGCAAATATGCGGATGACAAGATGGGGGCGCGGCCCTTGAAGAGGGCTTTGCAGAATGTGGTGGAGGATAAGCTTGCGGAGGAAATTCTGGAAGGACGGGTGAAAGCGGGCGATACGGTTACGGCCGGCTTCCGCAAAGAGCAGGTTGTTTTTGACATCCGCACAAAAAATAATTAAAATTAAAATTTTTTCGGTAGATATAAATCACAAAATATATTATACTGACATTAACTACAGGTGAAGACCAAAGACATGTAGCAGGAGGACATAAGACAATGGCTGTTGTAGAGGAATTGCTCCGCACAGAGGCGGACGGAACGATTAGTTTTGGAAACCATGAACTTAAGGAAAAGGCGAAACTGGAAGATTTCGAACACTGTGGGGATCTTTATAAGGTTAAGACTTATAAGACCATGACCAAGCTTGAAAAAAACGGACTGTTCGTTTACGAATCAGTGCCGGGAACGAGTGTTCTGCATTTTAATGAGACGGCTCAGGAGGTCAGCTTTTCGCTGGAGGGCGATACAGACGCGCAGGTTACGGTAGGGCTTAACGAGGATACGGAATATGAGGTATTTGTAGATGATGCAAGTATCGGCAAGATGAAAACCAATTTGAGCGGTAAACTGAACTTAAGCGTGGAACTGGCCGGAGAAGCCGGAGTAAACGTCAGGATAACCAAATAACAGAATCAACACTGATACGCACTGATGAAAAACTGCTGCAAAAAGTAAATTTTTCTTTTTGCAGCAGTTTTTTGAGGGATTTTGCAAGAATAGGGGATGATTATGGCAAAAGGAAAAAGTACTACCGTATTTTTCTGTCAGAGCTGCGGATACGAGTCCGTCAAATGGATGGGCCAGTGTCCGGGATGCAGGCAGTGGAATACCTTTGTAGAGGAAAGCGTCCTTACAAAAAGCAAAGAGACGGGGGGAAAAAAGACCGGCGGATTAAAGAGCCGTCCATCGGCCCTTTCTGAGATTTCGCTGGAGGAAGAGGACAGAATCACTACCCGTATGCAGGAACTTGACAGGGTTTTGGGCGGGGGCCTTGTAAAGGGCTCCCTGATACTGGTAGGGGGCGATCCGGGCATCGGCAAGTCTACCCTCCTGCTCCAGGTATGCAGGAACCTGGCGGGGGACGGGCGGGAAGTGCTGTATGTTTCGGGGGAGGAATCACTGAAACAGATTAAAATCCGGGCCAACCGCATTGGGGAGTTTAATGAACATTTAAAGCTTTTGTGCGAAACAAGTCTTCCGGCCGTTGAAGAAACTATACGGAATGTGAAACCGGATATTGTGGTGATTGATTCTATCCAGACCATGTATCATGAGGGCATTT
The DNA here is from genome assembly GCA_947177425.1 of uncultured bacterium. Taxonomy (GTDB): domain Bacteria; phylum Bacillota; class Clostridia; order Lachnospirales; family Lachnospiraceae; genus Suilimivivens. Next base: position 33,865 of record CAMWUN010000026.1, on the reverse strand, counting down.
CATCGGCTCCGGGAAGCGTATCCCAGGTCAGGGAATCCACCGGTACATTTCTGCAGTTGGCAAAGGGGCTTAACATCTCTATTTTTATTGTAGGCCATGTGACCAAGGAAGGAACTGTGGCAGGCCCAAGGGTGCTGGAGCATATGGTGGATACAGTTCTTTATTTTGAAGGGGACAGACATGCTTCTTACCGTATCCTGCGGGGGGTCAAGAACAGGTTCGGTTCAACCAATGAAATCGGGGTATTTGAGATGGAAGCGTCAGGACTTAGGGAAGTAATGAATCCTTCTGAATTTATGTTAAGCGGAAAGCCTGAAGAGACAAGCGGTTCTATCGTAGTCTGCTCCATAGAAGGCACCCGGCCCATGCTTATTGAAATTCAGGCGCTGGTGTGTCATTCCAATTTTGGCATACCAAGAAGACAGACCATAGGGACAGATTTTAACAGGGTGAATCTGCTGATCGCAGTGTTGGAAAAGAGGCTTGGTATGTCCCTGGGCAACTGCGACGCCTATGTAAATATCGCCGGGGGAATTAAAATACAGGAGCCTGCCGTTGATTTGGGAATCGCCATGGCCCTGGCCTCCAGCTTCAAAAACCGGATTATTGACAGTAAGCTGATTGCCATAGGAGAAGTGGGATTAAGCGGCGAAGTCAGAGGCGTGAGCATGATACAGGCCCGGGTGCAGGAGGCGAAAAAGCTGGGATTTACAGCCTGTGTCATTCCTTATGTGTGCATGGAAAGCGTAAAAGAAATTAAAGGGATTAAGATAATCGGGGTAAAAACAGTGGCAGACGCCATAGCATATCTGTAGCATGAAAAATGTGACACAAATATTACATATTTAACAAAATTTAACAATTTTCTAAAAATATGTATTCAAACAGGTACAATTGTGATAAAATAAAAGAGGACTTTGTCCGCAAGAAACTTTTAAAGGAGTAAACAATGGATAAAAAGAAATGGGTCAGGCATATCCCATTATATATTTTGGAGGTTATCGTTCTGATCGCCGCTGTATGTGTCCTGTATGTCACCCTGAAAGCCACTGACAGCAAAACCGGCGCCCAGAAGGACAACCTGAAAGAAGAAAATATTGCTGTGAACCAGGAAGTTAAGGAAAAGATAGAGGGAACCGAAAAGAAAGAGGAGACAAGCAGCTATACAGGAATCTTAAATGTAGCGTTTTTTGGTGTGGATGCCAGGGATGGCAGTCTTGGGAAAGGAAACCGGAGTGATACGATTATGATTTGCTCCATTAATCTGGACACCCATGAGATACGTCTTATCTCCATTTACCGGGACACCTATTTGAATCTTGGCAATGACAAATACGGCAAATGCAACAAAGCCTATGCCCAGGGAGGGCCGGAACAGGCCATCGGCATGATAAACATGAACACGGACATGTACGTGACAGATTATATTACCGTGGGTTTTGAGGGACTTGTAAAAGCGGTGGATGCCCTTGGGGGTATTGAGATGGAACTTACAGAAACGGAAATTATTCATTTAAACAACTATCAGAGCACCATGGCGGAAGAACTTGGCATGGACTATACGCCAATTAAAGAACCGGGACTGCACAATCTGAACGGCCTGCAGGCCACCGCTTACTGCCGTATCCGTTACGGGGGAGGGGATGATTTCCGGAGAGCCCAGAGACAGAGAGAGGTGCTTGTGGCCATGTTGGAAAAGGGGAAGAAATCTTCTATAAGCGCACTTACGGAAACCATGAATGCCGTACTGCCCCATGTCAGGACATCTCTTGACGTGGAGGACATTATCCCTGTGCTTGGGATGGTTGGCGATTACAAGATAACGGTAAGTGATGGATTCCCCTTTGAGGGGATGCGCAACGGCGGTTCCATCCGTTCTAACGGTATCTGCGTGGTGCCTACATCCCTAGAGGAGAATGTCATCCGCCTCCATGAGATGCTTTACGAGGAGGAAGATTATGAGCCCTCCGCAAATGTGAAGGAATTCAACCGGATTATCGAAGAAGATACAAAAGATTATCTGCAATATTAAAAAAACAGTTGACAGAAAATATGACAATAGGATATAATAACATTCGGTGGTTTTACCACCGTGTTTAGGGGCATAGTTCAAAGGTAGAACAGCGGTCTCCAAAACCGTCGATGTGGGTTCGATTCCTACTGCCCCTGTTTTGGACAATTAGAAAGCATAAAGTGCCAGAAAACTTGATTTACAAGATTTTCTGGCACTTTTTTTACAAACGCTGGCTCGCGAAGCATGTTGCCCATTGTTCACGGGACAGCATGCTTTGCGAGTCTCATTTGGAATATTTGATCCAAAGGCTGCCCAGTAGTAAAGACAGGGTTAACTGGTGCGCAAAATGGCAGTAGATTCACGGACAATAAATTTAGGCCGAAGAAGGGTTTTGCTGACGGAAACGTGGTTCATAAGGCTGTTGAGAGCGAAATACCCACACTTGCCAAGTTCAATCCGCTCCTGCCGTATGGTGGTGAGGGCAGGCTGTGTCTGTGAGGACTGGGGAAGGTCGTCAAAACCGATGACGCTGATATCTCCGGGAACATGAAAGCCCCGCTGCATACATTCTTCCATAACGCCGTAGGCCAGCAGGTCATTGCCGCACACGATGGCGGTAGCGCCGTGCTTTAAGAAAGAGGGCACAAAGTCCTTCGCAGATTCCGACACATAATATCCATTGGCTACCAGATTTTCATCAATTGACAGATTGTGGGCGGCCATGCTGTCATAAAATGCCTGCTGCCTGTGCTCAGTAATCATGGAATGGAGAGAACCGTTCAAAAAAGCAATCCTTTTGTGGTTCAGATTCACCAGATGATCTATGGCAGTGTCTATGCCCTCAAAGCTGTCTGTCCCAATATATGTAATATTGGGATTTTTTTTGACAATGTTGTCGAAAAGAACCGTGGCAATGTTCGTGTGCTCAAATTGTGACATCCATTCGTCCTGCAGGGCAAATCCCAGCATAAAAGCGCCGGAATATCCGTTTTTCAACATGTATGTGTCATATTTTTCCTTCTGCTGGAAAGCCGGGGTGATGGGGAGGATAGTGACATCCCAGTTATCCCGGTAGGCAGACTGCTTAAAGCCCAGAACAATATCATATCCGAAATGGTCTGGATGTTCGTAGTTCATATTTTCTATGAAAATACAAAGCTTCTTGTAGTCATTTTTTTTCATTTTTTTGGTAGTGTATCCCATTTCCACGGCTGTGTCCAGAACAAGCTGGCGCAGTTCTTCACTGATATCGCTTGCCCCGTTCAGCCCTTTGGAAACAGTGCTGATGGAAATGCCAAGTTTATTGGCAATGTCTTTGATTGTCACCATATAAATGTCTCTTCCGTGTCATAAAATTAATTCCCGCATCTGCTGCATGAAAGATATATAAATGCTTTTCCGGCCCCTGTCTGCGGTAACTAATGTCAGTATACTTCATTTTAATATATAAATGCAATATTTTCGATAAAAAATGCCAATAATTACATTTTATTCTGCTAAAACAGCATTTAAATTATAGTAATCAAAGCAAAATCGTGATTTTTCACAAAAAGTAATGTATAAAACAGTTGAAAATGGCAAAAATAAATCCTTTTGCTTGAAATGGTTGACAAAAAAGAGTCAAAGTGCTAAATTAAAATTACAAAACGAAAGTTTACGAAATTTTCGGAGAGGGAGGGAAGCAGAGAGTGAAGGGAAGCAGAATGACGAGAGGCGCCGGGATCTTATTGGCAGTGACCAGTCTTCCGTCGCCATATGGTATAGGTACTATGGGGAAGGAAGCTTTCAGATTCGTGGATATGCTTGCCGACCTGCGCCAGAAGTACTGGCAGGTACTTCCCATAGGGCCTACCAGCTTTGGGGACAGTCCATATCAGTCTTTCTCCGCATTTGCGGGCAATCCATATCTGATTGATTTGGACATATTGATTGAAGAGGGATTGCTTTTACAGGAAGAAGTGGACAGTTATAACTGGGGAAGCAGGGAAGATGAAGTTGATTACGAACTGATTTACAACAGCAGGTTCAAGGTTCTTAAAAGCGCTTTCGAACGGTTTGACAAGGGCAGTGAAGACTTTAAAGATTTTTGCGAAATGGAAGCAGAGTGGCTGGAAGACTACAGCATGTATATGGCCCTTAAGGATGAAGCAGGCGGCCGGGAATGGCTTTTATGGGAAGAAGGATTAAAAAACCGGGATGAAAAGACGCTTGGTAAATACAGGGAACTCCTTAAAGAAGAAATTCTTTTCTGGAAATTTCTTCAGTATAAATTTTTTGAACAGTGGAACGAACTGAAAAGCTATGCCAATGAACACGGAATTCAGATTATCGGGGATATTCCCCTTTATGTAGCCTTAGACAGTGCGGATGTATGGGCCGGCAGGGATTTGTTCAGGCTTAATGGGCAGGGAGAGCCAGTGGAAGTTGCGGGATGCCCGCCGGATGCATTTTCAGATGACGGTCAGAAGTGGGGAAACCCCCTTTACGACTGGGAAAAGATGGAGACAGACGGCTTCGCATGGTGGGGCCGGAGGATGAAAGCTAACGGCAGGCTGTTTGATATCATCAGAATCGACCATTTTATAGGGGTGGCGAGATATTACAGCATACCGGCAGCCGACAGCAATGCAAGGAATGGGAAATGGAACAAGGGCCCGGGCAGGAAACTGACGGATATGATAGAAAAGGTTCTTGGCAGCAACCGCATTATTGCAGAGGATCTGGGGGTGGCAGTGCCGGCTGTTAAAAAGCTTCTGGCAAAAACAGGCTGGCCGGGAATGAAAATCATGTTGTTTGCCTTTGACGGAAATACAGCTAATGAGCATCTTCCCCACAATTATTATGACGGCAACCTGGTGGTCTATGCAGGGACACATGACAATGAAACCATTGTGGGATATTTCAGAGACAAAACGGCCTATGAACTTGCTTTTCTGTATGAATATCTGAACATTCAGAAAAAGAAAGACATACCGGACGCGGTCATGCGTCTGGCATATGCAAGCGTGGCGGATGTAGTTATTATGCAGATGCAGGATTTGCTTAAGCTTGGAAATGAGGCCAGGATGAATTTCCCTTCAACAGTGGGATGCAACTGGAAGTGGAGAGTCCCCAAAGATAGTTTAAGCGAAGAAAGACGTACCTGGATTAGAACCATGGCGCTGCTGCATAGAAGGTAAAGCAGCAGGCAGGAAAGAATTACTGGATATCGGCATTTTAAAATGAAAACGTTCCCGCAAACGTTCCCGAAATGAAATGGACAGGAAAGAATGATTTTGGGCAAGTCTGGGAACAATTGGTAACAGTTCAAACAAATATATGAAGTGTGGAAACACATTTTATATAAATACTAACAAAATCCAAAAAAAGGAGAGGAAAAGAGTTATGAAAAAGAAAATCTTATCAGTACTTTTAGCTTCAGCAATGGTAGCATCTTTAGCCGGATGCGGAGGAAAAGAAGAAGCAGCGCCTGCCCCCAGCGAAGGCGGCACAGAGGCGGAAGCGCCGGCAGAAGCTCCTGCAGAGGGCGAGGCAGCTCCGGCAGCAGGGGAAGAAGAAGCAGTGACAGCAAAATTATTGGTATGGGGCCCCGCAGAAGACCAGTCTGCGGAAAGCGGGAACTGGCTTCCCACCATGTGCGAACAGTTCGCAGCAGAGCATCCCAACTGGGATATTACTTTTGAATATGGTGTATGTCCCGAAGGCGATGCAAAGACTAACGTAACACAGGACGTTGAAGCAGCAGCAGACGTATATATGTTTGCAAACGATAACGTGACAGACCTTGTAAAGGCAAATGCAATTGCAAGACTTGGCGGCGAGACAGAAAACGCTGTTAAGAGCACCAACTCCCAGGCTATCGTTGATTCCGTATCCATTGACGGCGCATTATACGGAGTTCCTTTTACAACCAACACATGGTTCATGTACTATGACAAGAGCAAGTTCACAGAGGATGAAGCAAAGAATCTGGATACTATGATTGCAAAGACCAAGATTTCTTTCCCGATTACCAATAGCTGGTATATCCAGGCATTCTATGTGGCAAACGGATGTACATTCTTCGGCGATGGTACAGACGAAGCTGCAGGAATCGACTTCTCCGGCGACAAGGCAGTTGCAGTGACTGATTACCTTGTAGACTTGGTTGCAAATCCTAACTTCGTTGATGACAGGGACGGTGCAGGTATGGCTGGTCTGCGTGACGGAAGTATTGGAGCAATCTTCTCCGGTTCATGGGATTATGCTTCTGCAAAGGAAGCTCTTGGCGACAACCTGGGAATTTCTTCTCTTCCTACCATCACAATTAACGGCGAAGAGAAACAGATGATGTCCTTTGCTGGTTCTAAAGCAATTGGTGTGAACCCTAACTGTGAAAACATGCAGGTTGCTGTAGCTCTTGCAGCATATCTTGGAAGTGCAGACGCACAGAAAGCACATTACGATATGAGAAGCGTTGTTCCCTGTAACACAGAGCTGCTTGCCCAGCCTGAAATTCAGTCTGATGCCCTGGTTGTTGCACAGAACGAAACCTTCGACAAGACAGCTATTATCCAGCCATTCGTGGCAGCAATGAGCAACTACTGGACACCTGCCGAGAACATGGGTAAAGCTTTTGTGAACGGAGAAATTACCCATGACAATGCAGCAGAAAAGACAGAAGCGTTAAACGAGAGCATGAATACTTCTGTAGTTGACTAATGCATGAATAAGATAAGAAAAATGCCATATAATAAACAGGCATGATGCAGAAATAAGCGGCACAGCCTTAAGCATGCCGCTTATTTCTATACAAACGCTGGCTCGCGAAGCGCGACAGTGTTTGTTATAGTAAGCTGGCCCGCGAAGCGTGGTGGCAGCGTTTGTTCTGAAATCTTAATGGAGGTGTGGGTATGAAAGGAGAAAAGAGGAAGAGCAGAAAAGAGTTTGACAATCCTTATACATTGAAAAATGCGCTTGCCAAAGGCGACTGGGCTACCAGACTCAGTGTGCTGGTCATGGGCGCAGGAAATGTGGCTAAAGGCCAGGTAGTAAAGGGAATTTTATATTTTTTTGTAGAACTTGCGTATATTTACTGGATGATTAACACAGGTATCCATAACCTGTCCATGCTGCCTTCTTTGGGAGATACGGCGCAGGAAGAAATATGGAATGAAGCAAAAGGAATATATGAATATGTAGCAGGCGATAACTCTCTGCTTATCCTGCTGTACGGAGTTGTCACTCTGTTTGTGACAGCACTGTTTATTATTGTATGGAGATCTGCCGTATGCAGCGCGTTTAAGACGCAGACTCTGGCAGCTTCCGGGAAACATTTAAACACATTTGTAGAAGACTTTAAGAGTTTGTTTGATCAAAATTTACATAAATTGCTGATGCTGCCTCCCATGGCAGGCATTACAGTGTTTACGATCCTGCCGCTGATTTTCATGATCAGTATGGCCTTTACCAATTATTCCAAGGTAGACGACCATCTGGTATTGTTCGACTGGGTAGGATTTGAAAACTTCAAGAAAGTGTTAAGCTTCAGCGATTCCATCGGCCAGACTTTCTGGGGCGTACTTGGATGGACGTTAATCTGGGCTATCTTTGCAACTTTCTTAAACTATGTTCTGGGTATGATTCTTGCAATCGTTATCAACAGGAAAGAAACGAAATTTAAGAATTTCTGGCGTTTCTGCTTTGTTCTTTCCATTGCAGTGCCCCAGTTCGTATCCCTGCTTATCATGAGGACAATGCTCCAGCCGGAAGGCGCAGTCAATGTGCTGCTGCGTAACACGGGAATCATCAAGTCTTCCCTTCCTTTCTTCACAAATGTGACCTGGGCAAGGGTGAGCGTTATTGTAATCAACCTGTGGGTAGGTATTCCCTACACTCTGCTTCAGGTAACTGGTATTTTGAAGAACATTCCTGCGGAACTGTATGAATCTGCAAAGGTGGACGGGGCAAATGCAGTAGTGACCTTCTTTAAAATTACCCTGCCTTACATGCTGTTCGTTACCACTCCTTACATGATTACACAGTTTACGGGAAATATTAATAACTTTAACGTAATTTACCTGCTGTCAGGAGGCGCACCCATACCGGTGGGTTCCACGGCAGGAAAGACAGACCTTTTGATTACCTGGCTGTATAAGCTGACCATTGAGCAGCAGTACTTCAACTTAGGTGCAGTTATCGGTATTCTGACATTCGTAGTGCTTGCAATAGTGGCACTGGTGACTTACCGTAATACCGGATCTTATAAGAATGAGGAGGGATTTCAATGATGAAAGAACAGGGAACCACTTCATACAGAACAAAACGTTTGATTACAAATATCATTGTCCATGTAGTACTTGCAATTCTGGCATTTGTCTGGGTATTTCCTATCCTCTGGGTAGTGCTTACCAGTTTCAGGGGAGAGAAAGGCTCTTATGTATCAAGCTTTTTCCCCAAGACATATACCCTGGCCAATTATGCAAAACTGTTTAACGACACGGCAATCCTGAACTTCCCTAAGATGTTCATGAATACGCTTATTATTGCAATTTTTTCCTGTATCGTGTCCACAGTATTTGTGCTGGCAGTATCCTATTGTACATCAAGGCTCCGCTTCCGCATGAGAAAGCCTTACATGAATATGGCAATGATTCTGGGACTGTTCCCCGGCTTCATGTCCATGGTGGCAGTGTATTATATTTTGAAGTCCATAGGGCTTTCAGAAGGCTCCATGATCCGTGTGGCTCTTGTACTGGTGTACTCCGGAGGCGCCGGGCTTACTTTCCAGATTGCAAAGGGATTCTTTGATACTATTCCCAAAGCTCTTGACGAGGCGGCTTTTCTGGACGGTGCAACCAAATTCCAGGTATTTTACAAGGTGACAATACCGCTGAGTAAACCGATTATCGTTTATACAGTGCTTACATCGTTCATCGCCCCCTGGGTGGATTTCATCTTTGCAAAGGTTATCTGCCGTGCAAATGCGGAATATTATACAGTGGCTATCGGCCTTTGGAGAATGCTTGAAAAAGAATATATCGACAACTGGTATACAGCTTTTGCCGCAGGCAGCGTATGTATTTCCATACCCATTGCAATTTTGTTTGTTTACCTCCAGAGGTACTATGTGGAAGGTATGACAGGTGCGGTTAAGGGTTAAGCGTTAACAGCTAAATATTAGCAGTTAACTTTTTGTGACAATAGAAAGAGTATTGGTAAAGGAACCCAGGGGGCATGCTTCGGATATGGAGAAGTGTTCCCTGGGCTTTTTGGAGGATAATTATGCTGGCGCATTTAAAAGGAAAAAAACTGTATATGTGCCTGTTTCTGGCGTTACTTATGCTTGCAGGATGTCAGGGCAGCAGCAGGGAAGAAGAACAGGAAGTAAAAGAACAGAGACTTCCCCAGGCGCTATCTATGGAGGATAATTACAGAACCTACTATGAGGTGTTTGTGTATTCTTTTTTTGACGGCAACGGAGACGGAATCGGGGACCTGAAAGGGCTGGTGGAAAAACTGGACTATATCAATGACGGAAACCCTGCCACCACAGAGGACTTAGGCTGTGACGGCATCTGGCTTATGCCTGTGATGTCCGCTTCTTCCTACCATAAATATGATGTGACGGACTATTATGCCATAGATCCTGAATATGGAACTATGGAGGATTTCGAAAACTTTATGGCGGAGTGTGATAAAAGAGGAATTAAGGTTATTCTGGATCTGGTTATCAATCACAGTTCTTCGGAGCACCCATGGTTTAAAGAGGCCGCCGCTTATCTGGCGGAACTGGGGGACGGGGAGCCTTCCCTGGAGGAATGTCCGTATGTGGACTATTATCATTTCAGCAAAGAGGAGAGCGCCGGCTACAGCCAGGTCCCTGGAAGCGATGTCTGGTATTATGAGTCACAGTTTTCTTATACCATGCCGGACTTGAACCTTTACAACGAATCCCTCCGGGAGGAAATTGCCCAAATTGTGGATTTCTGGCTTGCCAAGGGCGTGGGAGGATTCCGTCTGGATGCGGTAAAAGAGTATGAAACGGGGGCGGACTCTGCCAATATAGAAATCTTAAGCTGGTTTGCGGATATGGTAAAGGCAAAGAAAGAAGATGCCTATCTGGTGGGGGAAGCCTGGACAGATATTTCCACCTATGAGAAATATTATGAAAGCGGAATCGACAGTCTTTTTAACTTTGCATTTGCGGACAGCGAGGGCATCATAGCCAAGGTGGTAAAGGGGAGCAGTCCTGCCTCCGGCTATGGAAAAGCCTTACAGAATATAGAAGAGAGATTTAAGGGATATAATTCCGATTATATTGACGCGCCTTTTTACACCAACCACGATATGGGAAGGAGCGCCGGATACTATTCCGGGGAGAATTCATCCTCCCAGACCAAGATTGCAGGGGCCTTAAACCTTTTTATGAGCGGCAGCGCCTTTGTTTATTATGGGGAAGAACTGGGCATGAAAGGTTCTGGGAAAGACGAAAACAAGCGTGCCCCTATGTATTTTTATGAGGACAAGGATGCGGAAGGTATGTGCAAAGGTCCGGCAGATATGGACAGCATAAAAATGAAATATGGCAGTTATGAAAGTCAGGAAAAAGATCCCTATTCTGTTTACAATTACTATAAGAAGGCAATCAGACTCCGGGGCATGTATCCTTCTGTACGGAAAGGGAATGTGGAGAATATGGAACAGTTTTCAGACGATACCCTGACGGCTTTCACAAAATCCTGTGAGGATGAGAAAATATATCTGTTCTGTAATCTGTCGCCGGAGGAAAGGGTGATTGTCCTTGATGGACTTGAGGGAGAAATAGAAGGAATTGTGGAAGAACTGTGCGTGGACGAAAATCAGCCTGCCCTTGTGGAGGGTACCCTTACCATACCGGGGTACGGGATTGTATTTCTCAAATAAGGAGATCTTTCGTTACTATTCACACAGACCTGCGCATTTACTGCGCTGGTCGTAAGAAAGTGATTCAAGAGTGCAAAAATCCCATTGCCGAAGGCGATTTTGGATGGATTTTTGCATCTTACCGGTCACGGAGTGAACAGTACCCCTCATTTTGTCCGGGTGAAAATTCAGCATTTCCGGCATATTGTAATTAAACTTCATTTATGATATGATAAAAATAAGGGCAAATTTTGCGATAAAAGAAATCAGTTATCTTAAGAAGGAAGGAATATATTACAATGTACAGCGAAAACGTATACAGGCAGGAAATGATAAACAAATATCGTGAGGCCATGGGAGCTCTGTTCCGTTATATTCCATGGTTTGAGGAAAAGTCAGGCACAAGAACCGTACAGACTTATTCGGGAGATAACAGTCCAAGCCATTCTGTTCCGATTCCGGTATATGACAGCATGTTGCTTGCTTTTGTAAAGGAAATGCAGAAGACAGGGCTTATGGACCGCAATTATGTTTATGTTTATTCCCGTTACAAGATAAGAAATGTGGGTGACGAACTCAGAGTTATTGAGAAAATTGAATTTAAGGATATAGAGGTGATTTTTGCCATTATGTCGAAGTATGTCCTTGGCGGTATGACCAGAGGTATATTATGGTCCCAGGCGGTGGAAAATGATGTTTTCCTCCATGCCCTCAGACGTATAAAGGAGTTATTGGAAGTAAAAAATGAAATTTAGGGCGTGCGTGCGGCCAGAGCGGGCTTTCAGACACGCTTTCGCATCAGGCTTGGGAGCAGGGATTCATGGGTGATAAATCGGCACAAAAGAAAAAATTGATTGTGGAACGCGCGCGCAGGGTGTTTATGGAAAAGGGATACAAGGAAGTCACCATGAAAGATATTGTGGAGGAGTGCGGTATCAGCCGGGGAGGGCTTTACCTGTATTTCCAGAATACCAGGGAAGTGTTTGAGGAAGTGCTTAAATTTGAACAGGAGGATGCAGACGATGGGTTTGAAAAAGGTATCCCGGAAGATGCCGCACCTTCGGATATTCTGGCACTGTTTTTAAAGGAGCAGAAGAAGGAAATCCTTTCCAAAAAACCTTCCCTCAGCATTGCGGTTTATGAATATTTTTTCGAAAACAAGAAGATGCCGAAAGAAAATCTTTTAAAGAAACAGTTTGACGCTGCAGTTTACATAATTGAAAATCTGATTGAGCAGGGGACAGAAAGCGGCGAATTCTATTGTGAGGATGCAAGAGGAGCGGCCAGAAATATTATGTATGTGCTGGAAGGGCTTAAGGTTGCTTCCTTTACAAGAGGAATCCCGGAGTCGGCTGTTGACAGGGAGATTATGTATGTGATGCAGGGGCTTATTGCAGAAGAATAGCCGGATGCCTGCGTTGCATCTGCGAATCCTGTATAAGCAAAGCCGTAAAAGCAGCGCAGAAATGTGGAAAAGAATGAAAAGCTTCAAGGAAACTTGGGGCTTTTTTGATAACAGTGGGGGCAGAGATATGATAGAGGAAGTATTTTCAATAGAACTTCCGGTAGGAGAAAGGCTTATCATCAATAAAAACAGGATCACGGGAAGAAAACCTAAGGATAAGCGCCTGGTAATTGTGACAGGAATTCACGGGGACGAGTTTGAGGGGCAGTATATCTGTTACGAAATGGTGCGCAGGCTTACGGAACATCAGGATGAACTGACGGGAACCGTGGATATATATCCGGCGCTGAACCCTCTCGGGCTGGATGTGGCCAGTCACAAGGTGCCAAAACTTGAAATGGACCTAAACAGGATGTTTCCGGGAGATAGAGGCGGAACTGCCATGGAGCGTGTGGCGGCGGCTATTGTGGAAGACATATCGGGGGCTGATATGTGTCTGGATATGCATGCCAGCAACAGCTTTGTCAAGGAGATACCGCAGGTGCGGCTGAATGAGGATTTTGCAGAAAAAATGATTCCTTTTGCAAAGCTGCTCAATACAGATATGGTGTGGACCAATGCAACAGCCACGGTACATGAGTCTACCCTTGTGCATTCCATGAATATGCTGGGGGTACCTTCCATGGTGGTGGAAATGGGAGTGGGAAACCGGATAGACAGGATGTATGGGAACCAGGTGGTGGAAGGCATTTTTCATCTCATGAGAGAGTTGGGCATGTGGGAAGGGGAAGTGGGGGAAATCCAGTATCCGGTTATATCCACAGACGGCGAGGTTGATTTCATCCGCTCTAAGATTACAGGGGTATTCCTGCCGGCAATCGCCCATAACCACTATGTGAGAAAAGGGGACAAGCTGGGAGAAATTGTAAGTCCCCTGGAGGGGAAGGTACTGGACGAAATCAGAGTGCAGCGAAGCGGCCTGGTGTTTACCTTAAGAGAATACCCTTTTGTGAGGGAAGGATCCCTGTTGGCAAGAGTACTTATGGGAATTGAAGGATAGCAATAATACCTTGAAAGACAGGTATACCTTATTGGGGTTTGAGTTGCCGCATTGGGGCGGTATGGAGGTTGGTATGTATAAGGAGGAAATCTGCAGGGTGCCGTCACCTTACAGGGAAGATATGGTGGTACAGGGGTACCGGTTTGGAAAAGGGAACGCGGCGGCCTGTATTCTGGGAGCGATCCGTGGAAACGAGGTGCAGCAGATGTATATCTGCTCACAGCTTATCCGGGAGTTGAAAGAATTAGAGGCCCACGGATGGATTAATGTAAATAAGAAGATACTTGTGATTCCGGTGGTCAACGGGCTGGGATTAAATGTGGACGAAAGGTTTTTCGGGGTGGAGGATATCGACATCAACAGAACCTTTCCGGGAAAGGAGGACGGAGATACCACTGACCGGATTGCCTATCAGGTGTTTGACCGGATAAGGGAGTATACTTATGGAATCCAACTGACCAGTTTTTACATGACAGGGGAATTTGTCCCTCATGTAAGGATGATGGAGACGGGATACCAGAATGTTTCCCTTGCGGATTTGTTCGGCCTGCCCTATGTGGTGGTCAGAAAGCCAAGCCCTATCGACACGAAAACCTTAAATTATAACTGGCAGAATGACACTACGGCTGCTTTTTCCCTGTACACAGGTAAGGATGACAGTATTGACGAGGCCAGCGCGGACCAGGCGGTTGCGGCGGTGCTCCGTTTCCTTACCCGCATGGGAATTATCCGTTATGAAAGCCACAGCGGCTATATCAGCCATGTAATCAAGGAAGAAGAACTGATGGATGTGCACGTGGAAAAAGGAGGGATTTTTAAGGGGATGGCGAAGCTGGGGGAGTATGTAAGGTACGGCTACCCCATAGCGGAAATCCTCGACCCTTATGAGGGGTATATTAAGGAAGCAATCCTTGCGCCTACTTCCGGCATTGTATTTTTCACCCACACGGAAGCATTGATATCCCAGGGGGATATTGCATACCGGATGATACACAGGCTTCACCAGTAGAGATTTCCGTGTTGCAAAATACGCTGGATTCTGTATAATGAAAGTATTGCAGCACATAAAACAGTACAAAAACGGAGGATGATTGAATTCACCATGGGAAACGTAAAACGTATCTATGTAGAAAAGAAAGCCCCTTTTGCAGTAAAGGCAAGAGAACTGAAAGAAGAAATCAGCAGCTATCTGGGAATTACAGGCGTTAAGGATGTGCGGGTATTTATCCGCTATGATGTGGAAAATATTTCCGATGAGACCTTTGAACGTGCGGTAAACAGTGTGTTTTCTGAACCGCCGGTAGATATTCTTTACAGGGAAAGCATTGAAATTCCGGCGGACGGACATGTGTTCGGCGTGGAATTCCTTCCGGGCCAGTTTGACCAGCGTGCGGATTCTGCTATGCAGTGCGTGAAATTCCTTAAGGAAGATGAAGAACCGATTATTAAAACGGCGGTGGTTTATCTGATTACCGGCGAAGTTTCTGATGATGAATTTGAAAAAATAAAAGCATACTGTATTAATCCGGTGGATTCCAGACAGACCGGTGACGGGAAGCCGGATACGCTGGTTACGGTTTATGAGGAGCCGGAGGATGTAATTATATTTAACGGTTTTAAGGATATGCCGCCGGAAAAGCTTCATGAATTATATGACAGTCTGGAACTGGCAATGACATTTAAGGATTTTCTGCATATTCAGAAGTATTTTGCAGGGGAGGAGCACAGGGATCCGACGATGACGGAAATCCGGGTACTGGATACCTACTGGTCTGACCACTGCCGTCACACTACTTTTTCCACGGAACTTAAGAATATTGAGTTTAAGGAGGGCTATTACAGGGCGCCTCTTGAGACTACTTACCAGAGTTATTTAGATACCAGAAGCGAAATCTTTGCAGGGCGGAGTGATAAATTTGTATGTCTGATGGATTTGGCTCTGATGGCTATGCGCAAATTGAAGAAAGACGGGAAACTACAGGATATGGAGGAATCCGACGAGATTAATGCCTGTTCCGTTGTGGTACCCGTTGAGATGGACTACGGGGACGGCCCAGTGACGGAGGAGTGGCTTGTATTCTTCAAAAATGAAACCCATAACCACCCTACGGAAATAGAGCCTTTCGGCGGGGCTGCCACCTGCCTTGGGGGAGCCATCAGGGATCCCCTGTCGGGAAGGGGTTATGTCTATCAGGCGATGCGTGTGACCGGGGCAGCAGATCCCACCCTTCCCGCATCCCAGACCCTTAAAGGCAAGCTTCCCCAGAAAAAGCTGGTAAGAGGCGCGGCTGGCGGTTATTCTTCTTACGGCAACCAGATTGGCCTTGCCACTGGCTATGTGAAGGAGATTTACCATCCCAGTTATGTGGCAAAGCGTATGGAAATCGGCGCTGTCATGGGGGCAGCTCCCAGAGGGAATGTAATCAGGGAAAATTCCGACCCGGATGACATTATTATACTTCTTGGAGGAAGGACAGGGCGGGACGGCTGCGGCGGAGCAACCGGATCTTCCAAGGTACATACAGAAAGTTCCATTGAAAAATGCGGGGCGGAGGTACAGAAGGGCAACGCACCCACAGAGCGTAAAATACAGAGACTTTTCCGCAGAGGGGAAGTCAGCAGGATCATAAAGAAGTGTAACGATTTCGGCGCAGGCGGCGTTTCCGTAGCCATAGGGGAACTGGCGCCCGGCCTTGTAGTGGATTTGGATAAGGTGCCCAAAAAGTATGCCGGGCTGGACGGCACGGAACTGGCAATCTCGGAATCACAGGAGAGAATGGCGGTGGTGGTTGACCCCGGGAAGGTAGAGGAGTTCTTAGGCTATGCCGCAGAGGAAAATCTGGAAGCCGTTCCGGTGGCTGTGGTGACTGAGAGCCCCAGACTGGTACTTAAGTGGCGGGGAGAGGAAATTGTAAATATTTCCAGAGCCTTTCTGGATACCAACGGCGCACACCAGGAGACGAATGTGATGGTGGATGTGCCTGTTCCAGAAGAAAATTATTTGAAGCAGATTGCAGATCCGGAAGTGAAAAAGCTGCTGGACGATAACGATATAAAAGGGGCATGGCTGAAGGAATTAAACGGCCTTAACGTATGTTCCCAAAAAGGTCTGGTAGAGATGTTTGATTCTTCCATCGGCGCAGGAAGCGTGGTCATGCCTTATGGGGGTAAATACCAGCTTACGGAAACCCAGACCATGATTGCAAAGCTTCCGGTGCTCAAGGGGAAGACCGATACGGTGACAATGATGAGTTATGGATTTGACCCGTACCTTTCGTCTTGGAGTCCTTATCATGGAGCTGTTTATGCGGTGACGGAATCCATGGCTAAAATTGTGGCGGGAGGCGGCGATTTCAGTAAAATCCGTTTCACCTTCCAGGAATATTTCAAACGTATGACATCCGATGCGGAAAGATGGAGCCAGCCTTTTGCAGCCCTCCTTGGGGCTTATGATGCCCAGATTGGATACGGCCTTCCTTCCATAGGAGGAAAGGACAGCATGTCAGGCTCCTTTAATGAAATTGATGTGCCGCCCACCCTGGTATCTTTTGCAGTGGATGTGGCAGGAAAGAAGGATGTGATAACACCGGAACTGAAAGAGGCGGGCAATGTGCTGGTTCAGTTCTGGTTTGACAAGGACGAGTACGATATCCCTGTCTACGAACATGTTATGCAGACTTACCGCTTTATTACAGAACTGATGCGTGCCGGCAAGGTGAAATCCGCTTATGCGCTGGATTCAGCCGGACTTGTGGCAGGGGTTTCCAAGATGGCCTTTGGAAATATGCTGGGTGTGGAATTTGACTCTGAACTGAAAAAGGCGGATTTGTTTGAAAACTGTCTGGGTGACATTGTACTGGAGATGAGCGCCTGGGATGCGCAGGAACTTCTGGATGAGAAATATCCCCAGACGGACGGCCTTAAGTTCAGAAAAGCTGCTGTTGTGAGAAATGACGGCCTTTTTACCTGGCAGGATATTACTGTCACCATGGAAGAGGCGCTGGATGCGTGGAAGTCCAGACTGGAAAAGGTATTCCCCACTAAGGCGGATAAGGGTACCGAACCTGTAAAATCTGATGTTTACAACACAGATAAGATTTATATCTGTAAAAATAAAGTGGCAAAGCCTGTGGTATTTATTCCGGTATTTCCGGGAACCAACTGTGAGTATGACAGTGCAAAGGCATTCCGGCGGGCCGGGGCTGATGTGGTCACAAGGGTATTCAGAAACCAGTCGGCGGAAGAAATCAGGCAGTCGGTGGCGGTCTTTGAAAAAGATATAGCAGGGGCACAGATTATCATGTTCCCCGGAGGATTTTCCGCAGGCGACGAACCCGATGGCAGCGCCAAGTTTTTTGCTACCGCATTCCAGAATGCACATATAAAAGAAGCGGTTATGAAGTTGTTAAATGAGAGGGATGGCCTTGCACTTGGCATCTGCAACGGTTTCCAGGCACTGATTAAATTGGGGCTGGTGCCTTATGGTGAGATTACAGGGCAGACCCAGGAGTCACCGACCCTGACATTTAATACCATAAACCGCCATATTTCCAAAATGGTTTATACAAAAGTGGTCTCCAATAAATCCCCCTGGCTTATGGGGGCAGAACCGGGGGCTGTCTATGTAACGCCTGCATCCCACGGGGAAGGCCGGTTTGTTGCGTCTAAAGAGTGGATTGGAAAACTCTTTGCAAACGGGCAGGTGGCAACCCAGTACGCAGACCCGGAGGGGAATGTTTCCATGGATGAGGAGTGGAACATTAATGGCTCTTATGGGGCTATTGAGGGAATTACATCCCCGGATGGAAGATGCTATGGGAAGATGGCCCACGCGGAACGCCGTGGGGACGGCGTGGCTGTAAATATTTACGGACAGCAGGATTTGAAGATATTTGAATCCGGGGTGGAATATTTCAGATAATGATATGTTGAATTTGTAAGATATCAGTCTGATTCTAAAGGCGGACTGGAATCGGTTTTTATACAAAATAATGAAGCGCAGAGCGGTTTTGGAGCGGAAAATGAATTTTACTCCAGAACCGCTTGTTTGCATTATATTATTCTAATAGAGAGGCAGGGACACGCTGAAAGTGGTCATTTCATTTTCACTGGAAGCATTGATAAGCCCTCCGTGGAGGATGACAATTTCTTTGGCGATGGCAAGCCCCAGTCCGGCGCCTCCGGTGTTGGTATTGCGGGCTTCGTCCATGCGGAAGAATTTCTCAAAGATGGCATTCAGCTTTTCGGCAGGAATGGTTTTTCCCTGATTGATAAAGCAGATGAAAATATCCTTTTCCCGTTTTCCCGCATAAACCTTGATTGGCGTGTTGGGATAGCTGTATGAAATGGCATTTTTTAAAATATTGTTGAAGACTCTGGCAAGCTTCATGGAGTCCCCGTAGACGGTAAGGTCTTCTTCAGTCTGAAGTTCAATGGTGTTGCCATGGTTTGACAGCAGCGGATAAAATTCATCGGTAAGCTGCATCAGCATGAAGGAGAGGTCAATGACTTCCTTCTCAAGGATAATCTGCTGGAGATTGTATCTTGTGATTTCAAAAAATTCGTTGATCAGCTTTTCAAGGCGAAGGGCCTTTTCCAGGGTGATATGTATATATTTCCTGCGCTGGGCTTCCGGCATATCTGCAGCCTCCTCAAGCAAATCCAGATGGCCGATGACGGAAGTAAGGGGTGTCTTCAAATCGTGGGCCAGATAAGTAATCAGGTCATTTTTGCGGTCAGTTTCATCTTTCATGGCCTGTTCATGACGCTGCATGGTGGATTTAATCTGTACAATCTGGGTGGCGACCTCTGCATAGGCAGGAGGGAACACATCGTTGGAATCAAGGTCGTGGTGCATATAGGCATGGAGCATACGGCTGGTGCGTGAAATAGACCTGCGCACCTGTTTTTGGGCGTGGAAATGGGCGGCCAGATAAATGGAAAGGGCCCAGAGCGTAAGTATGATAAAGAATATAGTGAGCACAAGCCCTTTGATTTTCAGCCAGTTGGGACGGTAAAAATAGCCGGTTCCCTTTTCTGGATCATAACGGGATTCAATATAAAAATAATGCTCTGCCAGCCAGTCAAGAAAGGAACCATTGAAAACCACATCCGCCAGATAGTAGATGCCGAACCCCAGCCCTAAAGTGAGACAGATACAGGCAATCAGAAATATAATAAATCTGGTTTTATCTTTAATTTTCAATTTTGTATCCACACCCCCAGACCGTTTTGATGTACTTTGGATCTTCAAAAGAATCGTTCATCTTTTCACGTAAATGCCGGATGTGTACCGTAATGGTGTTATTACTTTTACTGAAATATTCCTCGCCCCAGACTGCATGGAATAACTCTTCGGCGCTGATGACCTGTCCCCTTTTCTGGCACAATACATAGAGAATGGTGAATTCAGTAGGGGTGAGGGAGAGGGGCTTTTCATCCAGGGTACACTCATGGGTGAGACTGTTGAGCATAAGGCCGCCATGGGTTATAATATGGGAATCCTCTGCAAGTGTGGGCATATTGTACTTTTTGTACCTTCTGAGTTGTGCTTTTACGCGGGCAATCAGCTCTAAAGGACGGAAAGGTTTGGTCATATAATCATCGGCGCCCAGAGTGAGCCCCGTAATTTTGTCCACTTCCTCCTCTCTTGCAGTTAACATAATAATTGGATAGTTGTGCTGCTCGCGGATTTTCTGGCACAGCTTGAAACCATCCATTTTTGGCATCATTACATCTAAAATTGCTAAATCCAGATCTTCGGTTTCGGCTAATTTACAGGCTTCTATGGGATCATAAAAAGGAAAAACAGTATAATTTTCATTTTGCAGATAAAGAGAAATAAGGTCGGTAATTTCCTTTTCATCATCGACAATTAGTATTTTTTCACTCATAAGTTCTCCTCCTGGTACATGTTCCTGACATTTCATTATAACAGATATTTCTTTTTTTTACATCAAAAATGAATTTTTATTTGCATAAAAGGGCCCAACTAAACCTTTGGCAATTGACTTATAAAACACGGCGGGATATAATAAATAGAAACTTAAAAAAGCATTGGGTATCAGCCAAGGCACTGGTTGAAAGGATAAATATATGGAAGATAAAACGGTCATGGATTATATAGGGACGCTGTGCGCGGGCGCAGGGGAAGACGAGGCGTTTGCCGCTGCATTTTTTGAGAAGCTTAAAGACGATGAAGAGATTTATGAGGAATTCTGCTATTATATGGTTCATGAGAATTTTGCCTGTACGGTAAAGGTGGAGGGCATCAGTGTGGTGGATGTGCTGATATGGCAGATGGATCATTTTAAGGCAAGGCTGGACCGGGACAACACAGGGACCAGGGAAAACAGGGAGCGGATGGTGCTGCTGGCATTTGATACGCTGCTTAACATGAAGAAAAATCCTGACAAATACATTGTCAGGATGTCGGAGGAAACTGGAACGGATTATGAAGGAAAATATTGAATAAATATTATGGGCGGCTGTATCATCAAAAATGCAGGCGCCTTCTTAATGCATCCCGCAGCCTTCTTCTGGACAGCACTGTGATGAGCAGCACCACGATAACACTGCATACAGTGAGAACCACCGCAGACCAGACCAGCCTTACGGGGCTTTCTGTGTAATGATCAATTAACAGTTCAATTCCTACGCATAAAAAAGCCGCTTCAGCGAAAAAGTACAGAGCCGTGGTGATAAAAGAAACCGGAAAAGAGCGGAGCAGCAGGGCGAATATTTCCACTAAAATTGTAGTCAGGGCAACGATGGGAAGGGCAAGCCCGGTAAACCACTGGCTTGAGGCGGTATTAAAGGTAATCATATACAGATACAGCCCCACAGCAACGCCGTCAAACAACAGGGAAATATAGATAGGCAGTTTTGTGTAGATAAGGGCCGGAATAGAAAGTACGAATAAAATCAGGCAGGCGCCGATAATAAAAAGGGACCAGGGCCCCTGGGAGAATACAAAAAGGTTGAGCAGGAGACAGCTTAAGGATGTGGCGCCCAGCACAATACAGGTGAGGATTGTCAAATCCTTTCTTTTTACCACGTCTACCTGCCCCCGCTCCTTTGGATAGGGAGAAGTTTTTTTTAGGTTGTAAAGTTCTTTAGGATTGATTACAGGTGTATTGCATAGGGGGCATTCCGTGAGGGAAGGCTCTAACTCCACACCGCAGTTTACGCAATATGACATGGCGGATTCCTTTCTTTCTATTAAATATAATTTGACAGATACGCTACCTTTCCATATATTCCTGAAGGTTCTGCCGGTTGCTTTCAATGGTCACATGAATGCCGTCAGCAACCAGTTTCCTGAAAAAATACCGTTCCACATCCGTTTCCATAATGTTGCTGGCAAAATTGATGGTCAGTGTGTCTTCAAAGCTTATGACAGCGCAGTTGGTGCGGCAGGAAAAGGGCTGCCCCATATAGATGTCGAACCGTTCGATATAAGGTTTCATGTCTTCGGGCACTTTCAGGGCGCCCATATTCGTAAGCCCTGCGGAAGAGTTCTTATCCTGCACCCGTGTGTAAAACTGTCTGACCACAAAGTCTTTGATGAAAAGAGGCACTACCCGGATAAAGGGGTTTCGCTGTGTGCTGGCATTGGTGGTGATATCCCCTTTTAAAAATTTTTCATTGATATAATATTGCATGTAATTATGCACCTGATGCACAATTTCCTCAAAGGTATAATCCCCCAGCCTTGGATCAATGGCAGGATATACCATAGTAATGAAATTGCGAAGGGTTTTGGAGGGAAAAAAGCGCCGCAGGTTAACCGGCATGGCGATTTTCACAGGGCGCAGTTTCAGATGCCATTCAGACTGCTGTTTCTGCAGCAGGGCGTAAAGGAGCACAGAGTTTAAATATTCCGTGATGGTGGCGTTATAGTTCCGGGCTACTTCCATGACTTCTTTTACGGACATGATTCCGTCAATAATGTTAAAAGTATAAAAAGGCTCCCGGGCGCCCCGGACGCGGTAGGTTTTTTCGCCGGGCCGCGGGGGGCATACTTTGGCATTGGCATAACGCATATAGGCGTCTTCCAGTTCCTCCGGGTCAGGAGGCTCGTTTACATCCATGACAAAATAGCCGTTGGATATCTGATGTCCCAGAAGGCGCAGATATACGGCGGTGATGGTCATAAGCACGCACATTCCTCCAGTACCGTCCCCAAGACAATGGTGGGCTTCCAGAGAAATGCGGCGGCCATAATAATAAATGCGGAGCAGATAGCGGTTTCCGGCCTTAAAAGGCATAGGCATACAGAAATTGCGTATATCCCTCTGCACAAAAGGGCCGGGCCGGTTGTTAGGCTCTAAATAGCGCCAGAAAAGTCCTTTGCGGATAGCCGTTTTGTAGGTGGGAAAACGGGTCAGGGCAATATCCGCCGCCTGCTGGAGTATTTCAGGATCAACCGCTTCTTTCAGCACCACTGATAAACGGTACACTGAAGAAAAATCCCTGCGCTGCAAAGTGGGATACACGATGGCGGATAAATCCAGTTTGTACCAGACTTTGGGGGTGGAACGGTTCCTGCCTTTCCCCGGTACCGGAACTTTATTTGATTGTACTTTTGATTCTTCTGAATTTCTGTTTCGATTCCTCAAGTCAAATTTCCATCCTGCTTCCTGAAAAATATAAAATTCTTAAATTAGTAATTAGTATACCACATAAATCTATAAATGTGTTAAAATAGACGCAAATCTTATAGAATAAGGAGAATTTATGGCACTGAAAAAGAAACTGGCTAAGAAACCTTCCGAGGAAGTAAGGAATCAGAATATGATGGGGCTGATTCGGAAGGTTCACGGTATGATTGACAATGCGGATATTGAAAAGCACCGGCTTTCCCAGGATCATGTAGGGGCGCTTTTGGGAAATTCCAGGGATATGCTGATACGCAGTGTGAAAATACAGGATATGGACGGGGAGTGGGTATCGGTAAACCGTGCCCATATGAAGAAGTATGTGATTTTGTACTGCCATGGTGGGGGATATTCCACTGGAAGCAGTCTGTATGCAAGGACACTGACCACCAAGCTTTCTGCAAGCACATCTATGGATGTGCTCTGCTTTGACTACAGGCTTGCGCCGGAGAATCCCTATCCGGCGGCCACGGAGGACGCCATGAAAGCATGGAATTATCTGATGCTTTTAGGCTATGGAGCGCGGGATGTGATTATTGCCGGGGATTCCGCAGGAGGAAATCTTGCCCTGTCGCTGGTTCTTAAACTGAAGGAGGAGGAAAGGATTCTCCCGAGAGGGGTGCTGCTTATGTCTCCATGGACGGACCTGACCTCTTCGGGAAAGACCCATCAGACCAGAGCGGAACTGGATCCTGTTCTGGACGCGGCGTATCTGGAGCGGATGATTCAAAATTATGTGGAGGGCCAGAATCTGGAAGATCCCTTTATTTCCCCGCTTTTTGGGGATTTCACAGCATTTCCCCCTACCTATATACAGGTGGGGAATAATGAAATCCTTCTTGCCGATGCAACCATGCTGCACAAAAAAATGGTACAGGCCAATGTGTCCGTAAAGCTGGACATCTTTAAAGGGATGTGGCATGTATTCCAGATGTCGCCCTTAAAGACGGCCTATGATGCCATGGAAAAGAATGCAGAATTTATTTATGAGATTTGTCGTTAAATAAAAAGGATTCTGCCGCTTTGCACCGAATAATGATAGTAGGGAGTATAGTAAGCGCCATAAGGAAAAGATTTATGACGTTTCCTATATATAAACAGGAGCCGTCAATGAACATACGAGAAAATCTGGAACAGCTTGAAATGGAGTATTTAAGTCCTTACGCAGCCCACAGCAGGGATTCCAAAGGGCGTCTGCGCAAGGAGGAGCAGTGTGACATCCGTCCGGTCTACCAGCGGGACCGGGACAGGATTCTGCATGCCAAATCATTCCGGCGTCTTAAGGATAAGACCCAGGTGTTTTTGTCCCCGGAGGGGGACCACTACAGGACAAGGCTGACCCATACGCTGGAAGTTTCCCAGAATGCCAGAACCATTGCCAAGGCCCTTAGGATGAACGAGGATCTGGTGGAGGCCATTGCTCTTGGCCACGATCTTGGGCATACGCCTTTCGGCCATGCAGGTGAGAGAGCCTTAAACGAGGTGTGCCCTTATGGATTCTGTCACAGCGACCAGAGTGTCCGCACCATAGATGTGCTGGAAAAGGGCGGCATGGGGCTGAATCTGACACTGGAAGTGAGGGATGGCATCAAGAATCATCAGACGAAAGGGATGCCTGCCACGCTGGAGGGAAGGATAGTCCGTTTCTCCGACAAAATTGCATACATCCACCATGATATGGACGATGCCATCAGGGCGGGGATTTTAAAGGAATCGGATGTGCCGAAGGAAATCGGGGATGTGATAGGGTATACAACGGGGGAGCGGCTGGATCATTTTATCCATGATCTGGTCAGCACCAGTTACGGGAAAGACGATATACAGATGTCGGAGCCGGTGGCAAAAGCCATGCAGGATCTGCGCAGGTTTATGTTCGAGAGAGTCTATCAGAATAAAGAGGCGAAAAGCGAAGAGGGCAAGGCCGTCATGCTGGTGCAGACCCTGTATGCCTATTACAGACGTCATCTGGAACTTTTGCCGGAGGATTATATTAAACTAATGGATAAAGGAGAGCCGGAGGAGAAAATTGTATGTGACTACATAGGCGCTATGACAGACCGTTTTGCCATAGCCAAATATGAGGAAATCTATATTCCAAAGTCCTGGCACGGTTAAAGACTGCAGATAGGGCTGGCGGACATATCTGCGCCGGGGATGCGCATGGAGGATGAAGATGTATTATCCTGACGAATTGATAGAAGAAGTGCGGATGAAAAGCGACATCGTGGATGTCATTTCAGGATATGTGAAAATACAGAAAAAAGGGAGCAACCATTTCGGCCTGTGCCCTTTCCATAATGAAAAGTCCCCGTCTTTTTCCGTCTCACAGAGCAAGCAGATGTACTACTGCTTCGGGTGCGGGGCAGGCGGGAATGTCTTTACATTTATCATGGAATATGAAAATTATTCTTTTCAGGAGGCCGTAAAATTTCTGGCTGACCGGGCAGGGGTGAACCTGCCGGAGGCAGAGTATAATGAGGAAACCAGAAAAAGAGAAGGCAGGCGTGCAAGGCTTTTAGAGGTGAACAAGGAAGCCGCCAAATACTTTTTTTACCAGCTTCGGGGGGAGAGCGGAAAGGGGGGCCTTGCTTATCTTTCAGGCAGGGAACTTTCCAGGGAGACAATCAGGAAATTCGGGCTTGGATTTTCCAATGTTTCCAGCGACGACCTTACCAGATATCTGAAAAGCAAAGGATATGAGGACAAGCTGATTATTGAAGCAGGGCTTGCCAGTTTTGACGAAAAATACGGGATGCATGACAAATTCTGGAACCGCGTCATGTTTCCCATTCAGGATATCAACCACAGGGTTATCGGCTTTGGGGGCCGGGTAATGGGGGAGGCAAAGCCAAAGTACCTGAATTCTCCGGAAACCATGATTTTTGACAAGAGCCGGAATCTCTACGGGCTGAATTTTGCACGGACTTCCCGTGCAGACAATATTATTTTATGCGAAGGCTATATGGATGTGATTGCCATGCACCAGGCGGGATTTTCCCAGGCGGCGGCATCGCTGGGAACGGCCTTTACTTCCGGGCAGGCCAGCCTTTTAAAGCGTTATACCCAGGAGGTGATTCTTGCTTACGACAGCGACGGGGCGGGGGTTGCGGCGGCCCTTAGGGCTATCGGGATATTAAAGGAAGCGGGACTTACCGGAAAGGTCTTAAGCCTGGAACCTTACAAAGACCCTGACGAGTTTATCAAAAATAAGGGGCAGGAAGCTTTTCAGGAACGTATTGCAAAGGCGGAGAACAGTTTTTTCTTTGAACTGCGGATGCTGGAGCGGGATTTTGATTTAAATGACCCGGAGTCAAAAACAAGATTCCACCGGGAAATTGCCCGTAAACTCTGCGGTTTCGGGGAAGAGGTGGAGCGGGAAAACTATATTGAAGCGGTGGCACAGAAGTATCACATAGGCTTTGATAACCTGCGAAAGCTGGTGCTTTCCTGCGCGGCCAGAAACGGGGCGGCATCTCCGGCGGCGAAGCCAAAATCAGGAATCCGGAAGAAAAAGGATCCGGAAGAAAACAAAAAGAAACCCCAGAAGCTGCTTCTCACCTGGCTGGTGGAGGAGCCATACATTTATCAGAAGATTAAGAAATATATTTCCCCCAGGGATTTTACGGAGGATTTATATAAAAAAATAGCCGAAAAGCTTTTTGCGGATTTGGAAAGCGGGACGGTCAGTCCGGCGGCTATCATCAGCCTGTTTGCCGATGAGGAACAGCAGAGGGAGGCAGCCAGCGTGTTTAACACGAAACTTGCCCCCTTAAGCAACAGGACGGAACAGGAAAAAGCAATTCACGATATTGTGGTTTCGGTTAAGCGGAACAGCTTTGAATACTTTTCAAGCCAGCCAGCCGCCGACGTATTGGCGTTAAATCAGGTGATTGAGGGCAAAAAGGCGCTGGAAGAACTTAGCAAAACGCATATTTCGCTGGATTAAGGCCAATAATGGTAATGTTTATAAAGTTAGGAAGGACGGAAAACCGAAAATGGATGAAAACACACAGGCAAAGTTTGACGAGAAGCTGGCAGGGCTTCTGGCAGTTGCCAAGAAGAAAAAGAACGTTTTGGAATATCAGGAAATCATTGATTATTTTGCTGATGTTTCATTAGGCGAGGAACAATTTGATAAGATCATGGAAATTCTTGAGCAGAATAATGTGGATGTTCTGCGGATTACCGAAGAGGACGAGACGGATGATGAGGAAATCATGCTGACTGAGGAAGACGAGGTGGATGTTGAGAACATCGATCTTACGGTTCCCGACGGTATCAGTATTGAGGACCCTGTCAGAATGTATTTAAAGGAAATCGGTAAAGTGCCCCTTCTTAACGCTGAGGAGGAAATTGAACTTGCCCAGAAGATGGAAGCAGGTGTCGTGGCAAAGGAAAAAATTGTCATACTGGAGAAGAGAATTCCCAACGTGGACGAAATGGAAGCGCAGGAACTGCGGGATGAAATTAAATCCTTACAGAAAGATTTAGACGCCGGGGACGAGGCCAAAAAGCGTCTTGCAGAAGCAAATTTACGTCTGGTGGTAAGCATCGCAAAAAGATATGTAGGCCGGGGGATGCTTTTCCTTGATTTGATTCAGGAAGGGAACCTAGGGCTTATTAAGGCAGTGGAAAAATTCGATTACCGTAAGGGATATAAGTTTTCCACCTACGCCACATGGTGGATACGCCAGGCAATCACAAGGGCCATTGCCGACCAGGCAAGAACCATCAGGATTCCTGTGCATATGGTGGAAACAATTAATAAATTAATCCGCGTCAGCAGACAGCTTTTACAGGAACTTGGAAGGGAACCTACCCCGGAAGAAATTGCCGAGGAGATGAATCTTCCTGTGGAAAGGGTGAGGGAAATCCTGAAAATTTCCCAGGAGCCTGTGTCCCTTGAGACGCCTATTGGCGAGGAGGAAGATTCCCATCTTGGAGATTTCATACAGGATGACAATGTTCCGGTTCCGGCGGATGCGGCGGCTTTTACCCTGCTGAAAGAACAGTTGGTGGAGGTTCTTGGAACCCTTACGGAAAGAGAGCAGAAAGTGCTCCGTTTACGGTTCGGCCTTGATGACGGGCGCGCCAGAACCTTAGAGGAGGTAGGCAAGGAATTCAATGTCACCAGAGAGCGTATCCGCCAGATTGAGGCGAAAGCGCTCCGTAAACTGCGCCATCCAAGCAGGAGCAGAAAATTAAAGGATTATCTGGACTGATGACTGGCAGGGGTACTTTGTCTGCCAGAATGCAGGCAGTGGCAGATATGGTGACGAAAGGCAGCAGGGTCTGCGATGTGGGATGTGACCACGGGTATGTGCCTATTTATTTAGTCCGGCAGGGAATTTCTCCCGCCGTGCTTGCCATGGATATCAATAAGGGGCCTCTTTTGAAGGCCCGGGAGCATGTGATGAGGGCAGGGCTTAAGGAGTACATAAGGCTGCGTCTTTCGGATGGACTTGACGGGTATGTGCCGGGGGAGGCTGAGACCCTTATATGCGCCGGCATGGGAGGACGCCTGATGCAGAGGATACTTACCCGGCACCCTCATAAGACGGCAGACTTTCAGGAGCTGGTCCTCCAGCCCCAGTCAGAAGTTTATATGTTTCGGAAATTTTTAAGGAATACAGGATATTCCATTGTCCGTGAAGATATGATATTGGAAGATGGAAAATTTTATCCTGTCATAAAGGCTGTTCCAGTCAGCCCTTTTGGACAATTGGAGAAAGAGACACAGGGCCAGGACTTTATGGATGTGGAAGATTATTTTGGCCCAAAGCTGCTGGAGACAAGGCATCCTGTTCTGATACTTTATCTGCAAAAAGAGTGGGAGAACTGCATAAAGATTAAGGAGAGCCTTGCAAAGGCGGGCAACACCCAGCGGGCGCAGAAGCGTCTGAAAGAGCTGGGGGAAAAGATGGATTATATAGAGAAAGCGGCGCAGATATGCGGATGTAAATTATTTTAGCGGAGGACATGATTTTTATGACAAATTCTATGGAAGAATCCGGGATGGAGTCCATGATAACAATTACCATTGACGGCGTTCCAAGACAGTACCGGAAAGGGATTTCCTTTGAGGAGATTGCAGGGGAATACCAGCCCCGGTACAAAGAGATGATTGCGCTGGTAATTAAGGACGGCAAAATCAGGGAGTTATGCAAGACGGCGGAGAAGGACTGTGAACTTTCTTTTCTGACCATCCGGGACAACAGCGGCCATAAAACTTACGTGCGTACAGCCATGATGATACTTGTGAAAGCTGTCTATGATGTGCTGGGCGCTGAAAATGTCAGCAGGGTCAAAGTGGAATTCGCCATCGGCCAGGGGTATTATTGTAATATCAAGATGGATGAAAAGCTGACAGGAAACCATGTAAAGCAGATAAACGCGCGGATGAATGAACTGATAGAGAGCAACCTGCCTATCACCAAAAAGTCTTATCCCATAGAGGAAGCCAGGGAGATTTTTCACCGGCATAAGATGTATGATAAGGAAAAACTATTCCGTTACCGCAGAAGTTCTTTTGTAAATATTTACTGCCTGGACGGGTACTACGACTATTACTATGGTTACATGCTTCCCAGCACGGGCTATTTGAAATACTATGACCTGATGCTCTATGAAAGTGGTATTTTACTGCTGATACCGGGAAATGAGGATCCTACCAAGATTGACTACTTTGAGCCCAAAGAAAAATTCTTTGAGACTTTAATGACATCCTCCCGCTGGGGCGAGATGCTGGGAATTGACACGGTTGGGGATTTGAATGACTGCATCTGCGGCGGCCAGATGGGAGATATGATTCTCGTGCAGGAAGCTCTGCAGGAGAGGCGCATGGGTGAGATTGCAAGGGAAATTGTGGCCCGGGGCAATGTCAAGTTTATACTGATTGCAGGGCCTTCTTCTTCCGGGAAGACGACTTTTTCCCACAGACTGTCCATCCAGCTTAGGACATATGGACTGATACCCCATCCCATTGCAATGGATGATTATTTTGTGGACAGGGAAAATACCCCCCGGGATGAAAACGGGGATTATGATTTTGAATGTCTCGAGGCAATCGATATTAAGACCTTTAATGAGGATATGAACAGGCTGCTTGCAGGAGAGCGGGTAGAACTGCCCCAGTTTAACTTTAAAGCGGGCAGAAGGGAATATCATGGGAATTTTAAGACTTTAGGCCCGGAAGATGTGCTGGTCATAGAAGGGATTCACGGCCTTAATCCGGCAACCACATTTTCTCTTCCCAATGAGAGCAAGTTTAAAATTTATATCAGCGCCCTTACCAGCTTAAATGTGGATGAACATAACCGTATTCCCACCACAGACGGCCGGCTCCTGCGCAGAATCGTGCGGGATGCAAGGACAAGAGGGGCCAGCGCCAAACGGACAATCGGCATGTGGCCTTCTGTGAGAAGAGGGGAGGAAAAATACATATTCCCCTTCCAGGAGAGTGCCGACGCAATGTTTAACTCCGCGCTGATTTATGAACTGGCGGTGCTGAAACAGTATGCGGAACCGCTCCTGTTCAGCATAAAGAAGGGAGAGCCTGAATATCATGAGGCAAAGAGGCTTTTAAAATTCCTTGAGTATTTCCTGGGGATTGACAGTGAAAATGTTCCCGCCAACTCCATATGCAGGGAGTTTATTGGGGGAAGCTGTTTTAACGTGTAATCTTTCAACTTTTTTTGCCTGCGCGGCTGCGTTTCCCGTCCTGTCTGGTTTATGGGACAAAGGGCGCGCCCGTACAGGCGGACAAAATACAAGTAGGACAAATGATCGCGGCTGCAGGTAATGCAGGTGAGGAAAGTCCGGGCTTCACAGGGCAGGATGCCGGATAACGTCCGGTGGAGGCGACTCCAAGGATAGTGCAACAGAAATAAACTGCCGCGCAGGGGATGCGCATTTGCGGATTTCCCCCAATCCGGTTTTGCCGGATGGATCCGCGGTGAGGGTGGAAAGGCAGTGTAAGAGACTACCGCCTGCACGGTAACGGGCAGGGCACATGTAAACCCCATCCGAAGCAAGGCCAAACAGAAAGCGTTAACAGCCGGCCCGGCGAGTTTTCAGGTAGGCCGCTTGAGGCTGCTGGCGACAGCAGTCCTAGATAGATGATCATTCAACGACATAACCCGGCTTATCGTCCTGCTTGTATTTGAAGGTAATGATCCAGTCAGAAAATTATCATGTCAGCCAAAAGGTATGTTCTGGCGGCTTGTGAATGTGTATGGCTGGATTATTTAGTGTAAGGAATAAAAATCATGGGTAAAATCAGATTCTGTCCGGGGAAAGCCGTGTGGGTCTGTATAGCGGTTCTGGCAGCAGGTACACAGGCCTTTGCGGCTGGGGAAGAGGAAAGCGCAAAACTGCCGCGGCTGATTCAGGCAACTACCCTGGAGGAGGATTATAAGGCAGCGGCCAGTCTGGGGCTTACAGGAACTCCTCTTTTAAAAGAGGGGGACGCCTGGCAGGCTTTTGACAGTATCTTAAGTAGCTGCGTGCGTATCAGTACGAAGGGACATTTTGGAAGCGGAAGTATTTTCCGGATGAATGAAAATGAAATAATTATTGTTACCAACAGGCACGTGCTGGCGTATTGGGATGAGGACAGCTACGTGACTTTTTTTAATGGGGCTGCCGCGTCCGCAAGCCTGATTGGGACTTCCAAAGAAAGGGATGTGGGGTTTGTGCAGGTGCCTGTGGATGGATTTTCTTATGAGGAACTGCTTTCTTTCCATAGCGTGAGAATACAGGGAGAAGCCGGAGGCATTTCTGATGACTTGAAAACAGACAGACAGGATATGGGGCCGGAAGAAGGAACCGGGTTTTTTATGGTGGATATGGCGTCAGATTTGTATCATCCGAAGATGATGGAAGGGGAAGTCATATCTCCTTATATTTTGCTGGATGGCTTTCAGAAGGAAATGCTTTACGGAAAGGGAAATGCTGTGCCGGGTATGTCGGGAAGCGGTGTGTTTGACCATTATGGAAATTATCTTGGAATGGTGACTGGCGGGAATATGCTTGGAGAAATAGCGGCAGTGCCGGGGCGGGATATTCTGGCGGAATATGACCGCCTGGGAAATTAGCGCGTGTTTGAAAATTGCTTTCCCTGAGATGTCCGTCACGCTTTGCAAGCCGGCTTATTTGTAACAAAAGTCCCCGTATTGCTACGGGGACTTACAGCTTTAATATTTCCCAAAGTACCTTGTGAAGATTTTGCTCTGCTGGTACTTTTAACAGCAGTCCTTTTTGTCAGGTTTTTCCTCCGGCTTTTTTGCTGCCAGAAGAAAACGATGGATTTTTCCTTCTATAACACCTTTCCGCTCTAATATTTCCTGGGCATGATAGAGATTTTCCAGGCAGTCTTTTACATGGAAATTTGGAAATTCCCATTCAATAATCCGGGCAAACCAGACTAAAGCGCCTACATCCCAAAACTTTATCGGGCGGAATACTTCATCGGCTTCAAGTATTGAGAAACCTGCGGCTTCAAAGGCCGCCTTCGCTATCTTCAGATACTGGTTGGGAAAGGGGATGTCCGGTACATCATTTAATAGTAATTCAACAAGTTTTCTGTCATTTTCCGCTCCCACCTGTTCGGTAATGAAAATACCGCCGTTTTTTAACATTCTCCATATTTCATCGGGGTTAAAATTTCCATGCCTGTTTATAATAATATCAAAGCGCTGGTCCGCGAAAGGGAATCTGTCACGGCCGTCTGCTTTCTGAAAATCAATACCTAAGGGAAGCAGTTTCCCTTTACATAATTCGACGTTAGGCTGATAGTTTTCTGTGGCTGCCAGATTGCGATGAGGATGGTTAAGGGATAGTAAAAATTCCCCGCCTCCTGTATCGATATCAAGCAGCTTCATCTCGGGCCGTAAATAATGTCTTACAATCTTCTCATAATTCCATGGCAGGTCATGTTCTTCATCGAATTTCCCATGGATATGGGAAAAATCCCATCCATGGATATGAGCGATCTCCTCTTCGTGTAACCATAACTTCAATAATGATTCTTTATCTGTGGATAAATTTTTATTCATGCTTTAACTACTCCTTTTCGTATTTGATATTCACTACGAGAGGGTGCAGTTATCCTGATAACATTATAACTATTTTGACAATTACATTAACCTCGGCGCAATCTGTTATCAGATTTTATAACTGCACCGAGTATTTACCTCGAATAAACTGCATATGCATTTCACATCCTTTCCGGCTCTCTTTTATCTGGCTGTCGCAACTTCCTATTATTAAAAAAGCAGCGTCTTCTGTAACGCTGCTTTAAATAATCATCTATTATCTGTATAACACTGCCAGTATGATTCAACTTAATTGCTTTAATGTTTATGCTCTTATCTATTTAAGCCATCTTGTTAACAGCATGTGCTAAACGGGATATTTTTCTGGAAGCTGTGTTCTTGTGATAAACACCTTTGGAAGCAGCCTTGCCGATGGTAGATGAAGCAGCAGCCAGAGCCTTAACAGCAGCATCTTTATCATTTGCTTCGATAGCGGCAGTTACCTTCTTGATGGATGTTTTAACACCAGATCTGATAGCTTTATTTCTCTCAGCCTTTGTTCTGTTTACTAAAATTCTCTTCTTTGCAGATTTAATGTTAGCCACGATGTATTCCTCCTATTAAAATCATCAGTTACTTGGAATGTTTCATTAAAGCCGGAGACACGAAACGTTTTAATGTAAACACGCTCATATTATTTTAGACGTAAAAAGTATATATGTCAATACATAATTAAAGAATAATTGGAAAATACTCATTTAATAAGTCACTGTTCACTCCGTGACCAGTAACATGCAAAAATCCATCGAA
>CAMWUN010000025.1 GCA_947177425.1 uncultured bacterium | reverse complement strand
ATCACTTTCTTACGACCAGCGCAGTAAATGCGCAGGTCTGTGTGAACAGTAACACTTAAAATCACATATCATATATAATAACAATAATGAAAAATATTATAAAGAGGGAATATTTAGACAAAATATACAAAAAAATAAGTCGAATATTAGCAATTACGCCGAGTTGACAGCAACATGCATATTTATGTATTATTAGAGTATAAGAAAAGTAGCGTTATGGATAGGAGAAATATGGAAATCGTTTTCTTTATTGGAAACATGAGCCACTCCGGAGGGACGGAGAGAGTGCTTTCCGTCATAGCAAATGGGTTGTCAGAGCGGGGATACCGGGTTTCCATTATGAGTTTATGGGGAACAGGGAAAACGTTTTTTTCACTGGATGAGGAAGTGAAAGTTTTCTGGGCGGAAGAGGAAGCGCCGAAGGCGGGCATTATCAGGAAGCTGAAGCAGTTGAACGCATTCCTTGGGAAGAAAAAACCGGATTTTCTGGTAGATGTAGATATTATACTGGTGTTCTACTCCTTTTTTCTAAAGAGACTGAATCCAAAGGTACACTGGATATCATGGGAGCATTTTAATTACCATTATCATTTCAAAAGGAATCATTCCTTAAGGGCCGTTGCAAGAAGGCTGGTAAGCAGGTTTTCAGACCAGTTGATTGTATTGTCGGAGGAGGACAAGGGATATTACCAGCAGAATTTAAATCTGAAATGCCGGATAACGAGAATTTATAATCCCAATCCATACGGGGACGGAGAGCCGGAGGAGGCAAAAGAGCCGGTTATCTTTGCCGCAGGAAGGCTGACAGGAGTGAAGGGGTTTGACCTGCTGATGAAAAGCTGGAAGATGCTGGAGGACAAATATCCTGAGTGGAAAGTT
This sequence comes from uncultured bacterium, assembly GCA_947177425.1. Taxonomy (GTDB): domain Bacteria; phylum Bacillota; class Clostridia; order Lachnospirales; family Lachnospiraceae; genus Suilimivivens. Next base: position 47,197 of record CAMWUN010000025.1, on the reverse strand, counting down.
CTGGTGGCAGGCGAAGGGGAAGACAGATACATACTGGAAGAACAAAAAAAAGCCGCAGGGCTTAAAAATTTTCATTTCATTGGTAACGTTTCCGATATAGGGCATTATTATAATATTTCCGAAATTTTCGTACTTTCATCCCGGGATGAGGGGTTTGGAATGGTCCTGCTGGAGGCAATGGATTTTTCCCTCCCGGCGGTAAGTTATTCCTGCAAGGCAGGGCCGGGGGAAATCGTCATAGACGGGGAGAACGGTTATCTGGTGGAACCGGGGAATGTGGAAATGTTTGCACAGAAACTGGAACTGCTTATGAAGGACGAAGAACTGCGCAGAAGGATGGGAAGGAACGCAAAGGAATCCACAAAGCGGTTTGACAGGGAACAGATACTTGATGATTGGGAAGGCGTGCTGGGGAGCATGATGACAATGCGGCGGGAGAGGACAGATGAATATTCTGGTGACAGTGGACAGTAACTACATACGGCCCTTGAAGGTGATGCTGACTTCGTTTTTTGTTTATCACAGGAATGAGAACAGGATTTATCTGCTGTACAGCAATGTAAGGGACGGGGAACTGGCGGAACTGAAAGAGCTGGTCGAGAAGAACAACAGCAGGTTCCTTCCGGTGCGGATGGACGAAGGACAGCTTGCAGAGGTGCCTGTGTTCCGGTATTTCACGAAGGAGATGTACTACAGGCTTTTTGCAGGGGTGATGTTTCCTTCGGAAAAAAGAATTCTGTATTTAGACCCGGATATTATGATAAGAGGATCCCTCATATCCATGTATGAGACAGACCTGGAAGGGAACATACTGGCGGGAATTCCGGACTATGCTATAAACAGGATGCTTTCGGCACATAAAGTGGCAATCGGGTTTAAGGAGGAAGAACAATACATTAATTCAGGCGTTCTGCTGATGGATTTGGACAAGATGCGGGAAAATTTCCAGGCCGGGTATATCAGCCATGCAGTGGAGGAATGGAGAGAGCGGCTGGAATATCCTGACCAGGACATTATTAATCTTATCTTCAGGGGAAGAATCAAACTGCTGGAGCGAAAATACAACTATAATACCGGATACGGAAGCGAGATGGGGATGCTGTTCTATATTTTAGGAGGATTCCTGCTGGAGAAGAATTATCCGAAAGTGGTGCATTACATGGGGGCAGTGAAACCCTGGCACCCTCAATACTGCGGTAAATTTGCAGTGGAGTATCACAGATATTTGAAGATATTTCCGGAGACAGATCCGGAAAAAGCAAGACAGTGGAACAGGCGTTATATTACAATCGGGAAGCATTTGCTGGCGGTCGTAAAGCGAAAATTGGGAGGAAGAGACGATGAGTGAAAACAGTGTATCCATAATCATACCTGCATACAACGAGGAAGCGGCAATCGGGGCAGTGCTGGCAGAACTGCAGGAACATATCGGAAAATGGGATATGGAAGATGTGGAAATCGTAGTGATCAATGATGGAAGCACAGACCAGACAGCCCAGATTGTAAGCGGCTTTTCACAAGTCCGTCTGATTAACCACCGTAAAAACAAAGGGTATGGCTCGGCTGTTAAAACGGGGATACGGGAATCCTCTGGAAATATCATTATCTGGTATGACGCGGACGGCCAGCACAGGCCCGAAGATGTGCTGAAGATTATCAACAAAATGCAGGAGGAAGAACTGGATTACTGTATTGGAATCAGGGATGGCAATTCCTATGTGGATAAGAGCAGAAGTTTTGGTAAAAAAGTTTTAAAAGGAATATTGAATTTCATAACCAAGGAAGAACTGAGGGATTTCAATTCCGGTATGAGAGGGTTCAAAAGAGAAATTATTATGTCGCATCTGTCCCTTTTGCCGGACACCTTCGGCGCTTCCACCGTCACTACCCTGCTGATGCTGGAGCAGGAATACAGGGGAGGGGAAGTGGACATTACCGTGCGGAAGAGAGAGGGCAAAAGCTCCGTCAGACAGGTGAGAGACGGCTGCCGCACGATTGCCCTGATTTTCCAGATTATTATTCTTTTCCAGCCCATGCGGGTCTTTGGGAAGGGCGGCCTTGCCATGTGTGCTTTCGGGGCAGCCTATGGCGTGATCCGGGCATTACAGTGGTCAAACGGGGTACCGATTTTAGCGTCCATTCTGATTATTTTTGGTTTCCAGCTTATCTGCTTCGGCATCCTGTCGGACCAGATAAGTAAGATGCGGAAGCAGGAAGATGAAAAGAGATACATATATCCCAACTAGAGCGTGCAGGTTGGGGGAATGTTTTTTCAGACACGTTTTAGTGACGGGAGAGAGAAAATGTTAAAAATATCAGATTATATAGCGGTTACGGCTGGTTTTTTTGGTATTTTTGTGTTCTATCTTATTTTTTCAGGGAACTTGGCGCTGGATTATGGGACAGACAACAGCCTTCCGGAGATTGAACGGGCGGCAATAACGGAAAGACAGGAAGTGCAGGCTGCTGAATATGTGGTTTTGTATGGGAATGAAATAGAAAGCGGGATATCCATTCAGGTTATGCAGATGCTTGATGAGATGAAAAAGGCTTATATTGCGAAGGCGGATATCAGCGGAATAAGCCGGGAGCAGTTGGATGCAGCCAGAGTGTTTATCATAACGGCAAAAGAGCCGGGGCAGGCAGACCAGGGGCAGGAGCTTCTGCGTCTTGCGCAGGAAGAAGGGAAATATCTGTTTTATACCTGCCTGGCAGGGGAGGATGCAGCGTATGAAAAGGAACTGGGCGTATTAGAGAGCAGGGGAGTAGCTCAGATAGACGGCATGATGATTTTTGAAGGTCTGATGGTCCAGGGAATGGTTTATTACGACAGTCTTCCCATGGAGGTAAGGGATATTGCCCTTGATGCTGCCTGCACAAAAATGATTCAGGAAAAGAGTAAAAGGGATAAGGAACAGAGGCTGCTCATCCCTCTGTTATGGAAAAAGCAATATGGCAGCGGCAGGATTTACTGCTGTAACGGCCCTTTCTTTTCCCAGGATGGAGGAACCGGCATCTTTGCAGGCGCGCTGGCGGATATGGAGGAAGTGTTCCTGCATCCGGTGGTAAACGCAGGCGCAGTGCTTCTGGATTATTATCCGGATTATGAAAATTCTGACCGGGAATTGATACAGAAACTTTACAGCAGGGATCCGGTCATGTTCGTGAGGGATATTATCTGGCCTGCCATGGACAAGATTGGCTATATGGAGGGCGTCATCATTTCCGGCAGGAGTTATGTGGAAGACAAGAATGACGATTTTTATGACATAGAAACCCAGATGAAGCGCAGCCGGGGAATTATCCTGGAAAATAATGAGGGCAGTATTCTGCCCATAGTGTGTGAAGGCCATATGCCGGGAGATGAAAAGCGGTGGCGGATGGAAAGCTTTGCGTCCGGGATGGGGCTTGCCACTTCCTGCTATGACATGCGGGAAATCATGGGAAGTAAGGGGGAGGATCCGGAGTATGAATGGGCGGCCTATTCCCGCGAACTGTCCAAAAATATCCATGATATATATAGAAACAACCAGTTTCTGGATGCGGTAAACTGGCAGGAAGCACAGGAGCGGTTTAAACGGTATGAGAAAATACAGCCTGCGTTCACTCTGGGCCAGGAACAGATTCATATAAATGCGGAAGGCTTTGTGGATGTGTGGTACTGTATGGTGAGGACAGACAAAGAACTTCACGAAGGGCCGGATTATAAGGTGCATCGGATAGGGGAGGACGCTTATCTGCTGGAAATCAGAAGCAGAGAGGTAACAGTGGAAATATCCGGGCGGCAGGAAGAAGAGCCGGACAATCGGAGGTGGATGTAAATGAAAATCGCAATGTTTGCGGAGGGGAGTTACCCGTATGTGGCGGGAGGCGTCTCAGGATGGATGCAGATGCTGATCAAGGCTCTTCCTGAAAAGAACTTTGTCATATACACACTGGTGCCTGCAAGGGAAGACGGCGGCAAATTCAAGTATGAACTTCCTTCTAATATATGTGAAATCAGGGAAACTTATCTGACGGAGAATGAGTATGTTTATAAGAAAAAGAAGGTGAAGATTTCGGAAGATGAAAAGGAAAGCCTGCGCTCTCTGCTGTTTGGGGAAAATGTCAGGTGGAAACAGTTGTTTTCATTTTTTGACAGTACAGAGTATTCCGCCAACGATTTGCTGATGAGCCTGGATTTTCTGGATTTAACCAGACAGCTTTATATAGAACGGTATCCAAACTGCGTATTTACGGATTTCCTGTGGAGTCTCCGCTCCCTTTACCTTCCGCTGTTCCGGGTATTGATGACGTCTGTGGAAGAAGCGGACTGCTATCATGCCATTTCCACAGGTTATGCAGGGATTACCGCCTGTAAAGCTAAATATATGTATGATAAACCGTTGATTCTTACAGAGCATGGAATCTATACCAGAGAAAGGGAAGAGGAAATCATCAAGGCGGACTGGACCCAGGGTGTCTATAAAAATCTCTGGATAAGATACTTTTATACCCTGTCACAGTGTATCTATGACGCGGCTGACCAGGTAATTTCCCTGTTCCAGACCGCAAGGGAGATACAGATGGAAATTGGCTGTCCGCCGGAGAAGACCAGAGTTATATCCAACGGTGTGTTTGCAAAGGATATGGAAAACCTGCCCTCGGACAGAAGCGATAGCATGATGAATATCGGGGCGGTATTGCGCATTGTGCCCATCAAGGACGTAAAGACCATGATTAACGCCTACCGTCTGGCGAAACAGCAGGTGCCCTCTCTTCGTCTTTATCTTATGGGGCCTACCGAGGAAAATGAAAAATATTATCAGGAATGTCTGGATTTGGTTGCAAACTTCCAGATACCCGATGTGATTTTCACCGGAAGGATTCAGGTGAAGGAATATCTGGGAAAGATGGACATGGTCATACTGACCAGCATTTCAGAGGGACAGCCTTTATGCCTGCTGGAGGCCATGGCGGCGGGCAAGCCCTGCATTGCAACGGATGTGGGAGGCTGTAAGGAACTGCTTTACGGGTCGGAGAATGACTACTATGGGCGCAGCGGCCTGGTTATTCCCACCATGAATGTGGACAAGGCGGCGGAAGCAATGGTAATTCTTGCCAGAAATGAAAAGATGCGTGAACAGATGGGGCAGGCAGGGAAAGCACGGGTGGCAGAATTTTACCAGAACGAAGAGGTCGTGCGCAAATATAGGAAAATGTATAATTACTGGGTGGGGGAGGATCTGCAGGAATGGCTGGCATCGGGTTCGAGTTAAAGAAGTTATTCAATAAAGAAGGAATCATCAGTTCGGTATTTGCAGGGCTTTACGCGACCATTGTGACCATAGGGCCTACCATCATGGTGATTGCCGCCCTGAATCTCATGTACTTTCTGCTGCCTTATATAGAGATTTCCCTGTACGAAAGAGAAGTGCTCTCGTCTACGATTCTTTATGTATTTATTTTTGCACTGATTATATCTTCTCCCATAAATATTGTTTTGTCCAGGTACACGGCGGACAGGATTTATATGGAGGACTATGACAGTATTCTCCCGGCCATGGATATGGGAAATATGATACTGGCTGGCCTGACGGTGCTGACAGGCGTCCCTTTTGGACTGGCCATGTATTTTACCGGGAATCTTCCGCTGGATTATGTTTTCGTTACCTACCTGTTTTATTCGGGGCTGGTGTTTACCTTTTACTGTATGACTTTCATTACCCTGCTTAAGGAATACCGGAGGATTACTTACAGCTTTTTGTTTGGGCTGGCAATAGGGATTCTGTTTGCATGGGCGGTGGTATACTGGCTGGATTTTCCTGTGACAAGCGGGATACTGGACGGCCTTGCAGTGAGTTTTAACCTGATTGCCATGCTGCTTTTGTCGAGGCTGAGGCGGAATTTCAGGAATCATGACAACAGCAGCAGGAATGTGCTGAAATATTTTAAGAAATTCCGTCTTTTATTTACCGCCAACATGTTCTATACGCTGGGGCTGTACAGCCATAATTTTGTGTTCTGGTTTCTTTCCCCCTATCAGGTGGTGGTGGCCAGGGTGTTCCGGTCCGCCCCGGTTTATGATGTGGTGACGTATCTGGCAATGCTGAGCAATATTTCGGTGCTGGTTATTTTTGTCATCAATGCCGAGACGAAATTCCACACGGCCTATAAGGCATACTGCGAATCCATTATCGGGGCTTCGGGCAAGGATATTCTGCAGGCCAGGGAACGGATGACAGAAGTGCTGCGCAGGGAACTTTTGTACATCATACAGGTGCAGATGATTATCAACATTTGTGTATTCGTCGGGATTCTTGCATTTGCCGCAAATCTGGGCATTACCGGAAGAATCCTTATGATGTATCCGGTCATGTCAGTAGGATACATGATTCTGTATCTGGTACAGAGTATGATGATTTTTCAGTATTATCTGGACGATGCAGGGGGCGCGGCATTTGGCGGCTTTCTCTTTATGGCAGGGACTGGGGCCGGAAGCCTTGTCTCTGTCAGACTTGCCCCGGTTTTTGCCGGCTGTGGGGTTGTCTTTGGCGCTTTTATAAGCTTCAGCTTTATTTTTTTCCGCATCCGGTATAAACTGATGCATCTGGACGAACACATTTTCTGTCGTGGGAATGTGGCAGGCATCCAGGTGAAGAGACGTGTGGCAAAGGAGAAAAAAGAAGAACAGAAAAAAGTCGTGGTTTATTCTTTTAAATAAGTAAAAGAAAGGAAAAAACTTTGAAAGTACTGATTGTGGGAAGTTATGGGCTGGTGACTGGAAATCTGATAGCCAGGCTTCATAGGGAAAAATGCGATGTATATGTTTTAACAGGGAAAAAAACAGCAGATAAAAGAAGCGGTCTGCCGAAACATATTTCTTTTTCCTTTCAGGCATCCTCGGCGGATGTGAAGTATGTCATACAGGGAATCATGCCGGATTACGTGATATTTACGGGAGCCTGGGACGAGAACTACCAGTGGGGGGATGAGGACTGTGCGTCAGCCTTTAACAGCGCTCTGGTTAATGTGTTAAGCTGGGCGAAAGCGTATCAGGTGCCGAGAGTCTGCTATCTGTCCTGTATGGATGCGGCGAAGGAGAAGGGGAGCAGGGGCAGGCTGGTGCGGAACGGCGAGCGGATATGCGAGACTTATGCGGAGCCGGGGTTTTTCGTGGCGGCCCTCCGCCTTCCTTATGTGTACGGCAGTTCCAGATGCGTGGAAGATACTTTGGATTTATTGTCAGAACAGTGTTTTCTGGCAAAAGGAGGAAACGACTTTCTGCTTCCTTCCGTCCAGACGGCGCCCCTTTATGTATCGGATCTGGCGGAAGCCATTTACCGGGTAGGCAGGGAGGAAATAAAGGACAGGGCCTATGGCTGTTATGCGGTAAAGGGAAGGGAGAAGATGGACGGCGACAGCTTCCGGGCATGCATCAGGCATATGTATCCCGACGGCAAGGCCAGTCCGGCAGGGAAACTGCGGATTTCAGATACAGATGAAGATCCCGGTATAGACTTTATCAGGGATTTCGGATACTATCCCAAGATTGATATTAAGACCGGGCTAGAGCGGGTTGAAGTTTTTTTAAGCAAGAATTACAGGAAAATTGATGAAGTCAGGAAGAAAAGACAGCAGCAGCAGAAGCTGGAAAGGCAGCAGGCGGTTAAGAACCAGGTACGGCAGGGACTTACAAAGATTCTGCATATCGTGGAAAATGTAGTGCTGTTTGCCGCAGCCTTTGCCGCACAGTATTTTATCAGGGAAGAAGTACAGGCTTTTTCGGGCGTGGATTTCCTGCTTTTGTATATTATACTGATTGCCGTTACCCGCGGCGTGGGGGAAAGTATTCTGGCTGTGCTTCTGTCAGCCGGAGGCAATCTCTGGCTGAGACTTAATGAGGGCGGCATGTTAAGCCAGATTTTATCCCAGTATGACTTCGTTATGCAGTTTTTGTTCTATTTTGTAGTTGCAATTGGAATAGCCTATTCCTTCTTAAATAACCGTCTCAGGCTGAAAGAGCGGATAGAACAGCTCCGTGAGCTGGAGGAAGAGTACATAAGAATCATTGACATTAATAAGACCAATGTGGAGATTAAGCGCACCTTTGAGGACAGGCTGATCAATTATGGTGACAGTATTGGCAAGATTTATAATGTGGTTTCGGAACTGGATGTACTGGAAGTGGACAAGATTATGACGGCGGCCCTGCGGGTGGTCAGCAGGATTATGGGGGTGAAGGATGTTTCCATTTACTATTCGGGAACCGATGACTACTTCCACTTTGTGGGCGCCACTACCAGGGAAACCGGGAGCCAGAAGACTATCCTGCTTAGGGAATACCAGGAGATGGAAACGGCCCTTTTAGCAGGGGATGTGTTCATGAACCACAGTATTGGAGGGGAACTGCCCCGTATGGCAGCCCCGATTTTTTCGGGTAATAAGCTGGTATATATTGTTATGCTCTGGAACATTGAATTTGAAGAACTGAATTTGTACAAGAAAAACCTGTTCCTGGTACTTGTTAAGCTGATTACCTCCAGTCTGGAAAAGGGCTACCAGTATGAAAAGGTGGGACGTAACCAGGAATATTACGAGGAAACCAATATTATGCTGCCAGAAGCTTTTGAACGCAGAGTATTAGAGCATCTGGAGGGAAAAACAAGGGAAGAGGCAGAGTACACCCTGATTCAGGTACAGGCACAGGGGCGGAGCCTTGTCCAGCTCAACGGGGAATTTGGCGCGCTGCTTAGGGACAGCGACAGAATCGGCTATATGAAGGAAGGAGATTCCTTCATTTACATACTTGCCCATACTAATTATGATGATGCGGAATTTGTGGTACGGAAACTTGCAAGGGAAGGATTTACGAATAAGGTGGTTATGCTGGATGAACTATAACGGGAATGTGGCGATTTATCTTGTACTGGCAGTTAATTTTCTGACTGCCCTGGCCTATATGATTATTATGTACCGGAAGACAAAAAGAAATTACGTGTTTATCAGGGGATTTGTCATAGTCTGTTGCCCCGTCACGGCTCTTTGCTGCTATTTTTTCAGTTATCTTCAGGATTTGTTTATTTCGGAAAAAGAAGTGGATTATATGAACTTAAGTATGGATAAGACCAAAAAGCAGTTTGAGCAGGCGGTGGATAAAGAGACGGAAATGAAAATGCTCCCTTTGGAGGAGGTGCTTACGGTTTCCACCACCAGAGACAGAAGGGAAGCCATGATTAACCTGCTTAAGACGGACGTAAGCGACAGACTCAGCTTGATCCGCAAGGCAGTGGAAAACGAGGACCCGGAGACGGCCCACTATGCGGCTTCTGCACTGACGGATATATTCGGCAAATTCACTGCGGAGGTGAACCAGCTTCAGGCTGCCTATGACAAGGACAGGTCAAACCGGGAGATCAATGAAGAGTATATCGATGTGGTAATGCGTATTTTAGGCAGCGGCGCGCTGTTCGGTGTGGAGGAGCTGACTTATCTTTACATTTACACGGGACTGGTGGAAAACCTGATGGGGTATCATCCCAGGGCAGTTACCAGCGAGCATGCGGCAATGATGGTAAAGGCGCTGTGCAAAGAAGGAAAAAGCGCGGAGGCGGAAAAGTGGGCGGAAATGTCGTTGGAGAAGTGGCCCGACGACGAACAGCCATATATGAATATTCTGTACATCAAATATTATCTTGGGAAAGAAGAAGACTTTTACAAATGCCTGAAAGAACTGGCAGACTCAGGGATAGCCCTTTCCAGAAAAGGTCTTGATATTATACGGTTCTGGCTGAAAAAATAAAGGAGGAGGAGCAATGCAGGACATAGGCAGTATCATATATTTTCTTGTTTTTTATGTTGTGCTGCTGGTGCTGGCGCCGGTTAAGATTTTACGACTGCCCATTGGAAAGGGGCAGACAGCGGACAGTTTATGGAAGGCAGTCATGGTAAGTTATACCGTGTGCATCAGTCTGGTGTACGGTCTGGGCCTTCTTCATATATATAACAGATTTACACTGGCAGCAGGGCTTATTCTCACACTGATTGTATACGGGCTGGTTAAGAAGGTAAAGTACAGGGAAAAAATCATGCGGGGTTTCCGGGTGCTGGCTCTCCTGGGGGGCGGCCAGTACCGGACGGAAATCTTTGTAAAGAACTGGATGAGAAAGCGCTGGCAAAACTTGAAGGACGGGGTAAAGGAATCGTTACGGGAGATTACCTTTGGAAAAGCCGTGTATTTTGTGCTGTGCCTTGCCGCTTTTCTGATACTGATGGAAAGAAGGCTCATGCCTTTTCTGGGCAGCTATGCTTATATGACTTCCGATATGTATGTCCATCATGAATGGATTAACTATATGGAGATGGGGGATATTTTCTATGACGGTATTTATCCCTTCGGCATGCACAATATGCTCTCTGCCCTGCATCTTCTCACAGGGCTTCATATGAACTATATTTTCCGGTATTTCGGGGCTGTCAACTGTATACTTACAGCGGCTTCCGCCGTCTATTTCCTGCGCCGTATCGGGAGTACAAAAGCGGCGGTGTTGATTTATCTTGTGATATACGGGGTGACGGATTTCGCAGGCAATCATTTTGCCTACCGGATGGCTTTTACCCTGCCCCAGGAATGTGCCATGCCTTTTTTGTTCATCTGTCTTTTATATCTGGGGAGGTTCCTTGAGGATAAGAAGAAAGAGGACGGTGTGTATTTTGCGCTTGCCGCATCCCTGATTATGTCCACCCATTTCTTTACAGCAATTTTTGCAGTTGCCCTCTGCGGCAGTCTGGGCCTTGTTTATCTTGGGAAGATATGGAGGGAAAAACTGATACTGCCTCTGCTGCGGTGTCTGCTTCTGACAGCCTGCATCAGTATGCTCCCTTTTCTGGCCGGGAAGCTGGAAGGAAAATACTGGCAGGGCTCCATGTCATGGGCTTTAGGCGTCATACAAAACAGCCAGGACAAGGAAGAAGAACTACAGCTTGAGGAGGTACGCGGGGAGGAAGAAGAGGATATTGCTGCCCAGGCCCGGGCAGAGATGGAAAAGAAAAGTATGCCCCGCATGTTTTTGGACATGATGGTGGAAAAGATGTATGCTTTCTGGGGATATGTATTCTGGGCTGGCATGTGCTTTGCCGCAGCCTGTTTTGTGCTTAGGCGCAGAAGCTGGAAGGACTGGAAGAATAAGCAGTTCTTTGCGGTATGGCTGACACTGCTTTTCTGTACGGTGCTGATAGGCTACTGGATACTAGGGATTCCCCAGTTGATGAAGGAGGAGAGGGTCAGTATGTTTGTAGGCTATTTTGGCCCTGTGCTTTTTGCCCTTCCGGCGGAATGTCTGGCGGCATACTTTGGAAAGTGGGGAAAAAGAATCGCAGAATGTCTGGGGATTGCGGCAGCGGCGCTATGCTTTTATGTTACCTACGGGCTGGGTAATATCCCTTTCCAGACGTACTTCTATCTGGAAACCTCCACGGCGGCAAAAGCCTGTGTAAAAATAGCAGGGGAATATGAGAAAAATACATGGACGGTAGTCTCCCCGGTAGAGGAACTGTCTCAGGTAAGGGGGCTGGGATTCCACTATGAACTGTGGGAATTCATTTCAAATATGGAACGCTACGATGAGACCAGATATCTGGAAATCCCCACAAAGAATGTGTTTTTTATCCTGGAAAAAAAGCCCATTCCCTATAATGTCACCAGAGTCATGGGACAGCAGTATCATGATATGCCCATAAGACGGGAGGAAGCGGAAACTGTGGTGACGAAGGAGATGCTGGGCATATCCAGAAACGGTTCCATGAAATATTATAATATCTATGAAAACAGAAGGGCTTTGGAGGCCAAGCTGGAGGCATGGATTGAGGCATATTCCAGATTGTTCCCGGAACAGATGAGTGTCTATATGGAATCGGAGGACTGTGTGGTTTACCGGCTTAAACAAAATGAATATGCCTGGAATAATCTGGCGGTGGATTATGGATACAATGTGATTTCCGACGAGGAATATGACAGGATGCTGGAAGAAAAACAGGGGATTTACAGTAAACAGGACAAAGAAGGATAATGTCTGTACTGCATCCATAAACTTTCACATGGATAAAATGCAGCACAGAAATGAGGAAACTATGAAAAAGAAGGTATTGTTTGTGATAAATACCATGGGCCGGGCAGGAGCCGAGCGGTGTCTGATTCATCTGCTGAATGCATGGAAGGATGATGCTTATGAACTATCACTTTTTTCCGTGCTGGGCAGGGGGGAGCTGTTCAGGGAGGTGCCTTCCCATGTGCGGATTTTAAATCAGGCCCCGGAAAGTTCCACCGTCTTTGACAGCAGGGCGAGAAAAGGGATTATGAAAGACCTTCTTAAGGGACTGTGGGAAAAGAAGATTTTCTTTTGTGAACTTGTTCCCATGCTGAAGCTTTTGCTCTGGCAGATAAAGGAAAAGAAGGTTGATGTCAAAAAGCTGTGCTGGAAGCCTGCGTCGGATACGGCGCCGGTGACAGGGGAGGAGTTCGATCTGGCAGTGGGATATCTGCAGGGGGCGGCCACTTATTACGTGATGGATCACGTGAAAGCCCGGAAGAAAGTAGTCTTCCTCCACAATGATTATGAGGCAAGCGGTTATTGTGCCAGGTGGGACAGGCCCTATTATGAAAAGGCGGACAAAATTTACTGTGTGTCTGATTTTATCGGGGCAGGACTTAAGGAGATTTTCCCGGCCTGTAAGGATAAAATAGAAACTTTCTATAATTTTGCAGACGCGTTATGGGTGAAGGACAAGGCAAAGGAAGGGAATCTGCGGGAAGACGGTACCCCGAAAGACATGAAAAAAGAGCCGGGGACAATCTGTCTCCTGACAGCGGCAAGACTGGAGTATGTAAAGGCTTTCGACGTGGCCATACGGACCATGGCCCTGCTGAAACAAAAGGGCGTAAAGGCCCGCTGGTATGTGCTGGGGGACGGCTCCCTGCAGAGAGAGCTGGAGCGGGAAATCAGAAAGCAGGGTGTGGCGGACAGTTTTTTCCTGTTGGGGGCAAAGGAAAATCCCTACCCATACATGGCGGCCTGCGATATTTATCTGCAGGAGACACGTTTTGAGGGTTTCTGCACCTCTATCACAGAGGCGGTGATTCTGGGCAGGAAAGTAGTAGCTTCCGACTGTGGGAGCAACCGGGAACAGCTTGCCTTTTACGGGACAGGTGTGATTACAAAGCTGAATCCCCAGGCCATTGCAGAGGGAATAGAAAGAGCCTGGAGGGAAGAACAGCCCAAGGTGGATGTAATGGAGAGGCAGAAGGAAGAACTGGAACGGCTGAAAAGAGAAATCTGAGTTTTTGGGAGGGCCATGAAAGGAAATGTGGAAACGGGTTTGTGTTTTTATAGGTGCGCTGGTTTTGTGCTGGATGGGACTTTATGGGGAGGCTTTGGGGCAGGAGAAGGAGAGTGTGACGGTTGAGGTGCATTATGTCCGTTATAATGAGGATTATGAGGACTGGAATCTTTGGATTTGGACCGGGCAGAATGCGGGACAGTCGGTTCCTTTTGAGGAAAGGGGCAGCGATGTGGCGGCGGAATGTGTCCTGAAACTGGATGGGCAGGAGGAAGTGGGGATTCTGGTCAGAAAGGGGAACTGGGAGGAAAAGGATGTTGACACGGACCGGTTTCTGGATTTGGGAAGGGTGAAGGACGGCAGGCTTACCCTGTGGCTGTGGCAGGGGGATAAGACTATTTATTATGAAAAGAAAGAGATGGGCGTGCGGATTATGGATGCCGCTCTTGTGTCCCAAAAGGAGGTTACGTTCCGGGCTTATTGCCCGGAGGATGTTTCCATTCGTATGGAAGATAAAGAAGGCAGGGAATATGCCCTGGCCATAACGAAAATTAGAAGGGACGGGGTGATTGCGTCGGGGGCCATGACTTTAAGAGAGCCTGTGGAACTGCCCAATACCTTTTATCTGACCATTGGGGATGCGAAGACATGTATCCGGCTGGGGGAAATTTATGATACAGATTATTTTAGGGATAATTTTGTCTATGACGGCAGCGATTTAGGCGCGGAATGCAATGAGAAGGAATGTACTTTCCGGGTATGGTCCCCGGCGGCGGAGGAAGTGACGCTGCTTTTATACAGGGAAGGAAACGGAGGGGAGGCGGTTAACAGATTTCCCATGGAGAGAGGGATAAAGGGAGTGTGGTCGCTTACTCTGGAGGGGGATTACAGGCACATGTATTACACTTATCTGGTGAATGTCCAGGGAAGCGAGAGGGAGGCAGTAGATCCTTATGCCAAAAGTACGGGGCTGAATGGGGAAAGAGGCATGATTCTTGCAAAAGGGGACGGAATCCCCGAAGGATTTGGGGAGGATTCTTTTATCAAGGATATTCCCAGGGAAGATGTGATTCTGTATGAGATGAGCGTGAGGGATTACACCTCCGGGGAAGCTTCCGGCGTGACGGAAAAAGGGAAGTTTTTAGGGCTTACGGAGGAAGGGACCGTAAACTCTTTTGGGGAGAGCACCGGGCTTTCCTATCTGTCGGAGCTGGGGATCACCCATGTGCACCTTCTGCCTGTCCAGGATTTCGGCGGTGTGGACGAGAGCGCCCCAAAGGACGGGTATAATTGGGGATATAATCCCATGAATTATTTCGTGCCCGAAGGTTCCTATGCAACAGACCCTTATGACGGGCTGGTGCGGGTGGAAGAATGCAGGCGTATGGTGCAGAGTTTCCATAAAAAGGGAATCGGCGTGGTGCTGGATGTGGTTTTTAACCACACCTATCAGGGTGAGAACTCTAACTTTGAACTGATTGTGCCCGGTTATTATCACCGGATTACAAAGGACGGAAGCTATTCCAACGGCTCTGCCTGCGGAAATGAACTGGCTACGGAAAGGGACATGGTCAGAAAGTACATACTGGACGCTTTGAAATACTGGATGGAGGAATATCATGTGGACGGCTTCCGCTTTGACCTGATGGGACTTATGGATCTGGAGACGATGAAGCAGGTGGAAAAGGAAGTATACCGGATAAATCCTAAGGCCGTGCTTTACGGGGAAGGCTGGGACGCCGGGGAGACAATTTATGAAGGGGAACGGCTGGAATCCTTAAATGCCCGGTTTACGCCCCGGATTGCCACCTTCAACAATGTGTTCCGAAGGGCGGTGCAGAACTATATCTGCGGCATTGTAGAGAAGCGGGATACCCTTATCGGGATGGAATTCGGTTTTGCAGGGGCAGTGAAGAATCCCAATACCAAAGATGCGGGAAGCTGGACGGAAAATCCTCTCCAGTGTATCAATTATGCATCCTGCCATGACGGGTATACTCTTTGGGATTTAATCGGATTAAGCTGCCCTGATGAAGATGTGGAGATGTGGAAGCAGAGAGATTGCTTTGGGGCGGCCTGTGTGCTTCTGTGCCAGGGGACTCCCTTCCTGCACAGCGGGGAAGAGTTTCTGCGGACAAAAACGTCAGAAAAAGACCCGGAACGGAAGTATGGCAATTCTTTCGAAGCGGGGGATTATGTCAATGCCATAGACTGGGAGAACAGGAGTAAAAATGCTGATGTGCTTGCCTATTACCAGGGGCTTATTGCGTTTCGCAAGGCCCATAAAGGACTGCGTTATGAGACTGCGGAAAAGCTAAATGACAATCTGGTATTTATTGAAGGGCTTCCCGGGAATGTTATGGGATACTATGTAAAAGAGCCGGAAAGTCTTTTCTTCGACAACCAAATCTGCCTTCTGTTCAACCCTACGGAGGAAATGGTCGAATATGTTCCCCTTTCCGGCGAATGGGAAATCTGTGTCAATGAAAAGATGGCAGGAACAGCGTGCATTGAAAGGGTACAGGCGGGCAGTCCCCTGGCGGTGGGAAAGGCTTCCGCCCTTGCCGCAGTGAGGAAAGTGGTAAATGTAAAGCGGCTTTTGATTCTGGCGGCAGTGCTGCTGGCATCTGCAGGCGCTGGGTGGTATGGAATCAGGAAAGGCAGGAAAAAAGCGTGAATGGCATGAAAGTAGTTGTCACCGTAAACGAAACGTATATATATCCTTTAAAAGTGATGCTCCACAGTCTCTTTTCCACCCAGAAGGAGCCTGTGGAAGTATTTCTGATACATTCCGGTTTATCATCCGGTCAGGTGGGGGAACTGCGCAGGTTCTGCACAGGGTATCGCCAGGAATTTTCGGAGGTGCAGGTGGAAAATGATGTTTTTGAAAAAGCTCCCGTTATGGGGTATTTTTCTAAAGAAATGTATTACCGTATCCTGACGCCCTGGCTTCTGCCCGGGGAGGACAGGGTACTGTACCTTGATCCGGATATTATTGTCAACGATTCCCTGGGCAGCTTCTTTCATATGAATCTGGGGAAAGACGCGATGGCGGCAGTGCGCGACAGGCCCTACGCCCAAATCGACCATAGAAAAAGGCTGGGCCTTGGGGAAGATGCCGTTTATGTCAATTCCGGCGTAATCCTCATGGATTTAAAGAAGATGCGGGAGAAGAAATCAGTGGAAGAAGTACGGAGACTTCTGGAGGAAAGAGGCAAAGAAATGATTTTCCCAGACCAGGATATAATAAATATTATGTGGGAAGGGTATATCAGACAGATGCCGGACGCTTACAATTTAAACCCCAATATTCTATATCTGAAAGAGTATCTGCAGATGCCTATGCCGCAGAAGGCCAGGAAAATGGGGAAAATCGTCCATTATATGGGGAAAAGCAAACCCTGGAATAAAGGATACATGGGAGGGCTGTACCTGTTCTGGGGAAAAGCGGAATGGCATGTGAGCCCTGGAAGAAGAGCGGGGATTCTGGGCCGGATACTGCTTTGCCCTGTAAGATTTGTGTACGGTCTTTACCTGTTTTACAGAAACCACGACTGGAAAGGGAAAAGGCGCAGGTCTGCGTGAACAGTAAACGAAGACATACTTCCTGCCATAAAAAAAGATATAGCGGATTGCAGGGAAACTTTGTTTGTGATAAAATGTATACATGATATATACAATCATGTCGGGACAGGAGGAAATGATGGGAATATTTGGGGCAAAAAAAACAGAAACAATGGCAGTAATTAATTTGGATAATGAATCCGAGACAAAGAAGCAGAAAGAGAAAGAGGATATGCGCCGGGAAATCGGCAGTCTGAAAAAAAGTGTGGAAAAGTATGCTGAAGGGGAAAAAGAACTTGCCAATTGTCTGGCATCTATTGTGAACAGCACATCAGACACGAAAAAACAGCTTGTACATATGCAGGAAAAGGTGGAGGATGTGAGTGCGGCATGTGAGGAACTGGAAGGCTATACGGCGGATATCCGTAAGGTCATGGATACCTCTGATGGCAAAATCAGAGAGGCTGATACATGTGTCAGGCTGCTTACAGCCGATATTGAGGACTCTAAAAACCAGTTATCAGCAATGACTGCAGCCTTTGACCAGTTGGAATCAAATTTTAAGAATATCACGGAACAGACTGCAGGTATTACGGGGATTTCTTCCAGGACAAACCTGCTTGCTTTAAATGCATCCATAGAGGCGGCAAGGGCAGGAGAAGCGGGAAGAGGATTTTCTGTGGTTGCGGAGCAGATCAGGGAGTTATCGTCTTCCACCGCCAGTCTGGTCTCGGGAATTGAGGCTACTATCAAAATGCTGCAAAAAACCCTTGAAAATCTTCAGAATGAAATTGGCCAGACGTCTGGGCGTATTCAGAAGAATGTGGAACAGGTGGATGATTTAAAGAAATCTTTTGAAGGAGTGAAGGACTGCACCAGCCAGGTAAAAGAAGTGAGCAGCAGCATTACAAATGTAATATTAAGGGCAGGGGGCGAGATGAAGAGCACGGTAAACAGTCTTGACAATATCAACGGTTCTATGGACGGCATCGGCTATGCCATAGAGGAACTGAACGGGGAAAGCGGCAAAAAGACCGGGGAACTTAAAGAAATGATGGACAGCTTAAACAAAATTGACAATCTTGTCAGAAAATAGACATTTCACAAGTAAATTTTCCGGTTAAACGAAAGAATCAACTTAAGCCACGTTTCCAGGTCGGCTTACTGCATAAAAGAAAGCACACCAGAATTACAGATTCCAGGTGTGCTTTTTTATATAATGGAAATTGCGGCAGGGTTTGATCCAGTAAGCCCCTCCAAAGGGTTACTGTGTCTGATTTCTCCGTCCATATTGTCCAGGCGGTATCCCTGCGTGTTTTTTGAATGTGCGGATAAAATTGGCGTAATCATTGAAGCCGCTGCCCTGACAGGCTTCGGTGACGCTTTTTCCCTGGCGCAGCAGATCTTTTGCAAAGGCTATTCGCTTGAGGATAATATATTTCTGGAGAGAGCATCCTGCCTGTTCTCTGAATTTCCTGCTGAGATAGGATGGATCTAAATGGACATAATCTGCCAGTTGGCAGACCGTAATGGATTCCATGAGGTGTTTGTTGATATACCCCATAATCTGGCTGGAGAGGGGCGGCAGGAAGGCTGCGGGCTGTTCTTTCAGGGAATGGAAGCAGATATTTACCAGTACCAGAATCTGTACAAGATAGGCAGCCGCCAGAACATCATGACCGAAATGGTCTGCGGACAGTGCAGTCTGCATCCGGTCAGCCAGCGCAAGATACTGTTCCAGGGCGGCATTATCCAAAGAAAGAAGATTTCGCTCGCCCACAGGGCGTTTTTCGAAACAGGAGAGCAGGTCTGAATCCGGGGTGGAAAAATTGCGGAGCCAGTCAGGAGAAAAATGAGTCGCCACCCGTTCATAGGGCGTGTTCCCGGAGATTTCTGCCCGGTGAATCTCATTACTGTTGATAAGTAGCAGATTTCCCCGTTTCATATGATAACGGTGGTGTTCTATGTAATAATCCCCATGTCCATTTAAAAACAAAAGAAGTTCATAGGAATCATGCATGTGGTAGGAACTGTTGAAAGGCTGGGACGACAGCATATAGTAACTGCGGATGGTTTCAGGAAAATTGACCTGGTCATATTGGGGGGTCTGTGGTCTGCTCATAAGATATCTCCGTTTCTGCAAAAAGTCAGATTGCGCAATAAAATAACAAGATTCGGCAAGGAAGTTGCACAAATTCTATTATATGATAAAGATATTATATGAGAAAAAGAAAGAAAAGACAATTGTGTGTAAAGGAGAAGATATGAGGTTTACAGTACAAAACCCTGATTATTGTTTAAGTCCTTATACGGGGATGGGCAGGGAACACTGGCTGGATGCCTGTGAGTTTCTGCTGGAAGGGATTTTTTCAAATCTTTCCTCCAAAGATGAACTGCCCCTTAGCCGGCGGGCAGAGTTTCATGTCAGCTATCCACAAGAAAACAGCTCTCCTACAAAGACATATGCGGAGAAATTTGAGGGACTGGCGAGAAGTTTTCTGATTGCGGCGCCTCTTTTAAGGAACAGGCCGGCGTGTGTCATCAAGGGGATTCCCCTTGCAAAATATTATAAAAGGATGATTCTTGGGGCAGTCACGAAGGGACATAAGAACTATCTCCTGGGATGGGAGGAACTTACCCAAATGGCCCGGGATGGGGAAAAGACTTTTCAGCATACCTGCGAGTGCGCTTCTCTGGTAATCGGTTTAGACCAGTGCAGGGAAGAAATCTGGGATACGTATGCACAGGAAGAAAAAGACAGGATTCTGGACTATCTGGAAGGGTTCGGCAGGGGGAAGACGGAAGCCCATAACTGGCGGCTTTTTAACATGCTGATTCTGGGTTTTTTGTATAAGGAAGGCCGGACAATTGACGAAGGGCTGATGCGGGATCATGGGGAAAATATCCTGGCCTATTACGCCGGAGACGGATGGTACCGGGACGGGCACAGATTTGACTACTATACGCCCTGGGCATTTCATGTGTATGGGCCTGTGTGGAATGTATGGTACGGTTATGAGAAGGAGCCCTGGATTGCGGCAAAGATTGAGCAGTATGCCAATAAAATGACTGGCGTTTTTTCCTCCATGTTTGACCGGGACGGGCATGTGACACTCTGGGGCAGAAGCGGCATCTACCGCAATGCGGCGGCATCTCCCTATGCATCGGTCTTTTTGCTGCAGAATACCAAAACGGATGCGGGATATGCAAGATGGGTCAATTCAGCCGCTCTGCTGCAGTTTATCGGCAGAGAGGAGGTGTTTGTAAACGGTGTGCCAAGTCTGGGATTTTACGGACAGTTTCCGCCCATGGTTCAGGGATATAGCTGTGCGGAAAGCCCTTACTGGATTGCCAATCCCATGACGGCGCTGACGCTTCCGGCAGACCATCCTTTCTGGACGGCGGTGGAAAACAGGGGGGATTGGGAAAAGACCGGAAGGGATACCTATCTTGAGCAGGTCATGGACGGGCCGGGAATCGTCGCTGTGCGTCTTGGAGGGAACGGCGCCTGTGAGTTCCGTACGGCCAAATGCCTGTTTGAGCCGGAAGACGGATATATTCCCTGCTATGTGCGTCTGGGATTTAACAGCCATTTTCCCTGGGAAGCTTTTGATTATGGGGGAGCCGAGGCAATGCAGTACAGCCTCTTTTATAAAGAGGAGCAAAAGCCTTTGATACCCAATCTTATGCTGTATGCAGGGGTGAAGGGCGGCGTCATGTACCGGAAAGAATACTTTGATTTTAAATACTGTTTTCAGGGAGCGGCGTCCATTGCCCTTGCGGACTTCGCTGTGCCCCATGGCATGATACGGGTGGACAAGCTTCAGATTCCCCGGGGAAATTTTGAACTCACTATGGGAGCCTACGGGTTTGCCAGTGACGGGAATGAAGGGGAAGTCAGTGTGGAGGAAATTAACATAAAGAATGCGCGCGCGGTCGTCTTGAAGAAACCCGGCAGTCAGATGGCGCTGGTAAGCTATAGCGGATGGGAAAAGCTGGAAGTAAAGCGCCGGGAAGGGGTCAGCCCTCTGGGCCAGACAAGCTATCTGGCCTATGGGAAGCTGGAAAGAAGCAGGGACTATGAGTATGCCCCTTATGTGATGGTGACGGCAGTTGTCAGCAAGGCGGATGACCAGCCCTGGAAGGAGGAGGAACTGTTTCCGGTGGAAAAGATTTGCTATGCTGATAAAGACGGATACGGGGCTTACGGACCGGTGGAGCTACATATGAAAGACGGCCGCATCGTAACGGTAGATTTTGAAAAAATAGAAGGGAGACTTATGGTATGATGTCTGAAGAAAACAATTGTGGAAAGCAGGATTGGGAAAGAAGGATCTTGGAATATCCAGAGATATCCAGCGAGGAGACGGAAGATTTTTTAAAGCTGGCGGTGAATCTGGTAGAAAAAGGTCTGGAAAGGTTTACCAGAGATTTTCCGGATTCCAATACTGTGGACGGAAGATATCCTGTAAGTGACAACAGGGAATGGACCACGGGATTCTGGACAGGGCAGATATGGCTGGCCTATGAATATGCCAAAGAAAAGCAGGATAAAAAAGCAGAATTATTCAGGGCGGCAGGAGAAGTTCAGGTGGACAGTTTCCTTGAGCGGATAGAAAAAAAGGTGGATGTAAACCACCATGATATGGGATTTTTGTATTCGCCCTCCTGCGTGGCTGCGTATAAGCTTACAGGAAACGAGAAAGCAAAAAAGGCTGCTATACTGGCGGCAGACAACCTGATGGGGCGTTTTCAGGAAAAAGGTGGTTTTTTCCAGGCATGGGGAGAACTGGGGGCAGAAGACAATTACCGTCTGATAATTGACTGTCTTTTAAATATGCCCCTGTTATTCTGGGCATCCTCGGTTACAGGGGATGAAAGCTATCAGGATAAAGCGCGGACCCATATACGCACGGCAATGAAGCATCTTATCCGGCCGGATCGTTCCACTTATCACACCTACTTTTTTGACCCAAAAGACGGCAGTCCCGTAAAAGGTGTGACCCATCAGGGGAACAGGGACGGATCTGCATGGTCAAGGGGACAGGCATGGGGAATTTATGGAAGTGCAATGGCCTACCGGTATGTGAGAGATAAGGAATATATTGACATTTTCCGTAAGGTAACGGATTTCTTTCTGGAACATCTTCCTGCCAGCCTGATTCCCTATTGGGATTTTGACTTTCAGGACGGAAGCGGACAGTCACGGGACTCTTCGGCGGCAGTCATCGGTGTGTGCGGTATGCTGGAGATGGCAAAATATCTGGAAAAAGAGGAAGCGGATAAATATACGGCCATGGCCAAAAGGCTTCTTCTGGCGGCGGCAAGAGAGTGCGGGGTGAAAAGCCCGGAAGAATCGGACGGACTTTTGCTTCATGGCACATATGCCCATGCATCGCCTCATAATCCCTGCCAGAACCGGGGTGTGGATGAGTGCAATACCTGGGGGGATTATTATTATATGGAAGCCTTGACCAGACTTGTAAAGGATTGGGAACTGTACTGGTAGATTACATAAGGCCGAATGGTTATGGTAAAACACAAAAGCGGGGAGGAAACCATTGAGAAATAAAACCATCCAGTTTAAAATATTGACATATAATATCTGCATGATTTGTCTGCTCGGGGTTATTTTCAGCATATCCAGTTATGTGACGGCTTACCAGAAGGTGGTTCTGATAGCGGAAAATTCCGTGGACTACCATGTAAGGAGCATTTCCAGTTACTACAAGGAAGTATATGAGAAAATGGTAAATCTGGTGCTCAACTGTGGGGAGCGGGATATGGTGGAACTGAAAGCGCTGGGGAATATGGAAACTTCGGCGGAAAAGAAGAAAGGGCTGGAGTACAGCCAGCTTGTGAATAATTTCTGCGCGATTACAGGATACGACAGCTATATTAGCAAATTGTGCATATTCGGGGAATCGGATATCTATATTTCAGCAGGAAATGCCTACAGCAGCGTGGACGGTGCACGTATAATCCGCCAGGCTCCATGGTTTGAGCGGGAACTGGGCAAGGACAGGTATGCATATAAACTGGATTTGGTGGATTCCCCCTTTTACAGTGAGGAGGAACAGCTTTTACCGGTGGTAATGAAGAACGGGGGATACAGAACCCAGGACTGGACGGCGCTTTTTTTGTCTCCAAAGCTTTATCAGGATAAGCTGACAAGAGACAGTAACGGGAACGGCGTGATTGTGTCTACCCATGAGGGGAAGTGGATTGCCTCTGTAGAAATTGGGGAACAGAGAGATGAGTATGAACAGCTTATCAAAGAACTGTTGGAGAACGGGACAGATGAGGGACAGTTTGAGCGGGTGATCGGCCAGCGGAAATGCTTTGTATCTTACAGCCAGGATAAACGGAGCGGTATTCTGGTGGCAGAAATAATGGACATGAAGTCTTTAAAAAGTGACAGCATGCTTCTTCTTCAGACGGTGACACTGATTTTTCTGGCATGTGCAGGTCTGGGGATTATCCTTTCATATCTGTTTGGAAACGAGGTCCGAAAGCCCATTGCCCGTCTGGTGGAACATGTGGCGAGTATGGGGGAGGGAAGTTTTTCGCCGGATCCAGCACTGGAAAGCCCGGATGAAATTGGTACCATTGGAAAGGCCATAAACGCTATGGGCGGGGAAATCGAGCGGCTCATGGAGCGGCGGCTGGAGGATGAGAAGGAAAAAAGCAGGCTGGAAATCCAGATGCTTCAGGCCCAGATCAACCCTCATTTCCTGTATAATACCCTGGACTCCATAAAATGGATTGCCCTGATTCAGAAAAACAGCGGTATTGTCAAGGCGGTGACTGCCCTGTCAAAACTTATGAAGAATATGGCAAAGGGAGTGGACCAGCGCATCACCCTTAAGGAGGAACTGGATTTAGTCAATGATTATGTGACGATTGAGAAGTTAAAGTATGCAGAAATGTTTGATTTCCAGGTAGAGGCACAGCGGGAAGAGCTGTATGAGGCGAGAATTGTGAAGCTGACCTTACAGCCGCTGGTGGAAAATGCGATTTTCAGTGGAATTGAGCCTTCCGGGAAAAGCGGAACCATAAAAGTAAATATCAGGGAGGAAGGCCGGTGTCTGTATGTGTCGGTGGAGGATGACGGAATCGGTATTGCCCCGGAGATACTTCCCACGCTTCTGGAGCATACGGAAAAGCTTAAAGGGGACAGAATGAGCAGCATTGGGATTCCTAATGTAAACCGAAGGCTGAAACTGATTTACGGGGATGAGTACGGGCTTTTGGTGGAGAGCCGCCAGGGAAGCCTTGTGGAGGAGCAGGTATGGCAGCGGGGCTTTACGAAAATGACTGTAAAGATACCTTTGGAATATAATGAGGGAGGATGAAGATGTACAGAATTATGATTGTGGACGATGAGCCCCTGATTCTGGCTGGGATTTCCTCCCTGCTTTCATGGGAAGAATACCACTGCAGAATCGTGGGAAGGGCGGCCAACGGCCGTCAGGCGCTGGAGATGTTCTGGCAGTTGAAGCCGGATATTGTAATTACGGATATCAAGATGCCGGCCATGGACGGAATTGCATTTATGAAGGAAGTGAGGGAGGCAGGAAGTTGTGCGTCTTTTATCCTGCTGACCAATCTGGAAGAATTTGCGCTGGTAAAGGAAGCCTTGCGTCTTGGAGCCGTGGACTATCTTGTAAAGCTGGAACTGGAGGAGGAATCCCTTGTAGCCGCCCTGAAAAAAGCCATGGAAAGGTGCGATTACAACCGGAAGAAGGGGATTGCACAAGAAGGGCAGGGGGATGTTCTGGAGGATACACTGGAAGAGAAAATCCAGAATTATTTCCGGCGGGTTCTGATCTATGACGCCCAGGTCCAGGGACAGGAGGCAGTGGAGAATGTCATAGGGGAGCGCTATAGAAAGATGGCGCTGATGCTTATCAATTTTAACTATGGCTTTGAGGGGTTTTCCCAGGCATTTACAAGGGAAGACCAGAAAAAAGTAATGGACTTTGCGGAAAATATCATCAGCGGCATGGTGAAGGGATTTTTTGAGCACAGTTGTCTCTTAAGGCGGGATCAGAACGGGTTTATACTGGTTTTGTCCCTGGAAGGGCAGAAGGATTTTGAGGAGCAGATACAGGTGATGAGCCGGAAATTCCGTCTGGTGGTGAAGGATTATTTTGAGGTTCCGGTATCCATTGCCGTGAGCCAGCCCGGCGCAGAGGCCCAGGATTTACTGTATCAGGCGATGAGCGCCATGAACCAGACCTACTATGAAAATTCCGAAGAGACAGTATTCTATTCAGAGCGGTGTGAAAAGGATGACAGGCACAGCAGCAATTTCAACATTAATTTTCTGAAAAGAGATATGGCAGCGGCTGTGGGGCAGAATGACAGCAGGCGGTTCGGTGAGATTATGGATCAGGTAATTTCCCTCTTTGAAGAATGCAGGCCCTCCAGACCCCAGGCGGTGAACGCATGCAGCAACCTGTACTATTTTTTCGTGTTTCTTATGGAAGGGAGAAAAGATCAGGCGTTTCCCTATGCCGTTGATATTGTCGGACATCTGAATAGGATGGAGAATTTAAAGAGTATCCTGAGATGGCTGGAAGGTTTCCGGGATGAGGTAATGAAAGCGCTGGATCTGCGTGGGGAGGTAAAGCTTGACAGGAATGTGGAAATGGCGCGGAAATATGTGGCGGAACACTATCAGGAGAAAATATCTTTAGGGCAGGTGGCCCAGGAACTGAATATAAGCGCCGGGCATCTTAGCAGCGTTTTCCGTAAACAGACAGGGCAGAAATTTTCCGACTATGTGACTGAGGTCAAGATTGAAAAGGCCAAGGAACTGATACGGACGCATAAGTATATGATGTACGAAATTTCCGATATGCTGGGGTTCGATACACAGTATTATTTCAGCACTGTGTTTAAGAAAATAACAGGACTTACGCCAAAGGAATACGAAACCGCACAGCAGACATTCTGAAAAACAGGGAATCCTGTTTTTTTATAAAAATCATGAAATTTTATAAAAAAGAATCTGTCTGTGCATTGGGAAATTATAAAAATCCGTCAATGGATGCATTTGTTTCCACACGCCGGTTTGATATAATTATGTCAGAAATCAGGAAGACAATTCCAAGGAGGACACATTATGAGATTTAGAAAAATTACAGCGTTATTGATGGCGGCTGCCATGACAGCAAGCCTTGCGGCATGTGGTTCTGGAAGCGGCAATGCAACAACAGAGCCGGCGGCAGAAGAAACAAAAACCCAGGAAGCGGCGGATGACGGCGTAAAGGAGGAAGAGGCGGCAGAAACAGCAGATGCTTCGGGAGAGAAAATCAAAATGACCGTATCTGTGTGGGACAATGCAAGTTCTCCCCAGTTCCAGTCTATGGCGGATGCGTTTATGGAGAAGCACCCTGAGGTGGAAGTGGAACTGATTGACACCCAGGCGGACGAGTATGACAACAAGCTGACGGTTATGCTTGCAGGCGGTGACTCTGACCCTGATGTGATTATGGTAAAAAATGCAGAAACACAGGTGACGATGAAGGATAAGAACCAGCTTCTTGAACTGACAGATTACATAGCAAGAGACGGCATTGACTTAAGCCTTTACAATGGGGCGGCAGAGCAGCTCCAGATGGATGGTAAACAGTATACCCTTCCTTTCCGTCAGGACTGGTATATGCTCTTTTATAATAAGGATTTATTCGATGCAGCAGGGGTGGAATATCCTTCCGATGACATGACATGGGACGAGTATGAGGAATTGGCAAAGAAGATGACAAGCGGCGAAGGCAGCGAGAAGGTATACGGTTCCCACAATCATACATGGATGGCCCTGATATCCAACTGGGCAGTACAGGACGGCCAAAATACCCTGATGAATGAGGACTACAGCTTCTTAAAGCCCTATTATGAGCAGGCTCTGCGGATGCAGGATGAAGGAACTGTCCAGAGTTATGCAAACTTAAAGACAGGAAGTATCCATTATACCAGCGTATTTGAACAGCAGCAGTGCGCTATGCTGCCTATGGGAAGCTGGTTTGTTGCCACACTGATTCAGGATAAGAAAGACGGTAAGTTTGATTTCAACTGGGGCGTGACAAAGATTCCCCATCCGGAAGGCGTTCCTGCAGGCGCAACAGTAGGCGCTGTTACCCCTATTGCAATCAATGCAAAGACAGACGTACCCGAACAGGCATGGGAGTTTGTTAAATTTGTTACCAGCGAAGAGGGAGCAGGAATCCTGGCTGACAACAGTGTATTCCCTGCAGTTTCCACAGATTCTGTTGTAGAGAAGCTTTCCTCCATGGAGAATTTCCCGGAAGACGGAAAGACTGCTTTAGAGATAACAAGTTTTGCATTTGACCGTCCGCTGGATGCAAAGATGGCGCCGGTACGTAAAGTAATTGAGGAAGAACATGATTTAATTATGATTGGCGAGGAAGACATTGACACAGGAATTGCCAATATGAATGAGAGGGCGGCAGAAGCAAGGGCCGAATAAAGTAAAAAAGAAATCTTGGAAGGGGACGTCCGGTTGTCCGCAGAGGATGGACGGGCGTCCTTTCTGTGTCAAAAAGAAAGGAGAGTTTGCCAATGACCAGCAGACAAAAAAGGGAACTAAAGACCAATCTTGTGGGTTATTCTTTTGTCATACCTAATTTTATCGGTTATTTTATATTTATTTTTGTGCCGGTTTGTTTTTCCTTTGTGCTTAGCGTCATGAAATGGGACGGTTCGGATGCGCCCATGCAGTTTGTGGGATTTCAGAATTTTGTGAAGCTGGCAAGTGACAGCACCTTTATCATTTCCTTTAAAAATACAATCTGGTATGCTGTTTTTACAGTTCCCCTGACGCTGGTGGCGTCTCTTTTGATAGCAGTGATGCTGAACTCCAAGATTAAGGGAATCGTGGCATACAGAACTGCTTTCTTTTTCCCTTATGTGGCGTCACTTGTGGCGGTAGGAGCAGTATGGAATATGCTCTTCCAGCCGGAATTCGGCCCTATCAATGAGATTTTAAGGGCCCTTGGGGTAGCAAATCCGCCCAAATGGTGCGCTTCCACAGACTGGGCAATGTGGGTTGTCATAATTGTAAGCGTCTGGAAATATATGGGATATTATATGGTCGTATATCTGGCGGCACTGCAGGGGATTTCCCACGACCTGTATGAAGCGGCTGAGATTGACGGAGCTACAGGACTGAAAAAGTTAAGGTATATCACTATTCCCATGCTGACCCCTACTACATTTTTTGTGGTAATTATGCTGACGATCCAGTGTTTTAAAGTATTTGACCTGATTTACGTGATGACAGGGGGCGGGCCGGGAAGAGCCACCAATGTGCTGGTAAACCATATTTACAATGCAGCCTTTGTGGACTTTAAGTTTGGCTATGCCAGCGCCAGCGCTCTGGTGCTGTTTGCCATGGTGCTTGTCATCACCCTGATCCAGCTTTGGGGCGAAAAGAAGTTTACAGATTTTGTGTAGATAAGGAGGCCATATGAATACGAAAACATTAAAAAGCAGGGCGATTGTTTATGGAGTGCTGACGATTCTTGCTGTTGGCATGGTAATCCCTTTTGTGTGGATGCTTCTGGCTTCCTTTAAGACCAGCAATGAGGTATTCAGTATTCCCATGAAGCTGCTGCCAAAAGTCTGGCATAGGGAAAACTATCAGGAAATATGGAAAAAAATCCCCCTGCTTACTTTTTTTGTAAATACAACCAAGCTGACATTTATTACAACAGTGGTTCAGGTTCTTACAAGCTGCTTTGCAGCTTACGGGTTCGCAAAGGTAAAATTTAAGGGGCGGGATATTCTGTTCGTCATTTATGTGACCACCATTGCCGTACCCTGGCAGGTGTACATGGTTCCCCAGTTTGCACTGATGGGAAAAATGCATCTTACCAACTCCCACTTAGGGCTGATACTGATGCAGGCGTTTTCCGCGTTCGGCGTGTTCCTTATGAGACAGTTTATGCTGGGAATCCCAGGGGAACTTCTGGAGGCGGCCAGGATTGACGGGTTAAACGAATACGGGATTTTTGCCCGCATTGCCCTGCCTCTGGTAAAGCCGGGAATTGCCACTTTGATTATCTTTACCTTTGTAAATATATGGAATGACTTTATGGGGCCTATGATTTACATTAACAGCACGGAATTAAAGACTATCCAGTTGGGTATCAGAATGTTTATCTCCCAATACGGCGCAGACTACGCCCTGATTATGGCAGCCTCCGTCTGTTCCCTGATTCCCATCCTGATTATATTCATGCTCTGCCAGCGGTGGTTCATAGAAGGAATCGCAGCAGGCGGCGTAAAAGGATGACAGTTTGGCATAGAATTTTATACCTTGGCCAGTGGCGCAGGGCACACCGAAACTGGAGAGAAATTTGTCTCTGTCTCACGGAATGCGCAGTTCATGCGCATTCCTGAGCCGTAAATAGTAACTTCTCTGGTTCCACTGTGTCCTGCTGTATTATGGCAGACATAAGAAAAGAAACGCATTGGAATACCCGGCCGTGACAAGATACGTAGCGCATGTTACTTCCGTAATTTTATGAAAATTCCACATTGAAGATGAAAAGCTCTTGTGCTATAATTAGGCGATTGTGCAAAAAATGTAAAGAAAGGGAGCTGGGATAATATGAGAGCATTTCTAATTCTGGAAGACGGCACTGTTTTTGCTGGGACGCATATAGGCGCTCCAAGGGAAATTATCAGCGAGATTGTGTTCAATACTTCCATGACCGGATATCCGGAAGTACTGACGGATCCCTCTTATGCAGGGCAGGCAGTATGTATGACGTATCCTTTAATCGGCAATTATGGCGTATGTCTGGAAGATATGGAATCAAAAAGAGCGTGGCCGGATGGTTTTATTGTGAGGGAACTGTCACGTATGGCAAGTAATTTCCGAAAGGATATTACGATTCAGGAATTTTTAGAAAAGTATGATATTCCGGGCATTGCAGGCATCGACACCCGTGCCCTTACCAAAATTCTTCGTGAAAAAGGTACCATGAATGGTATGATCACCACCGATGTCAATTATAATCTTACATCAATTCTCCCCAAGTTAAAAGAATATACCACCGGAAAAGTAGTGGAAAAAGTAACCTGTTCCCATAAATATAAAATAGAATGTAAAAGCGGCAGTGCCGGAAAAAAAGTAGCCCTTCTTGACCTTGGCGCCAAGGCTAATATTGCCTTATCCCTGGCGGAGAGGGGATGTGACGTGACTGTGTACCCTGCCTTTACCAAAGCGGAAGAAATTCTTGCAGGCAAGCCGGACGGAATCATGTTAAGCAACGGCCCTGGGGATCCAAAGGAATGTACGTCTATTATAAAAGAAATTAGAAAGCTGTACGATTCGGATATTGCGGTTTTTGCCATCTGTCTGGGGCATCAGCTCATGGCCCTTGCCATGGGGGCGGATACTTTCAGAATGAAATACGGGCACAGAGGCGGCAATCATCCGGTGAAAGACTTACAGACCGGGCGGGTGTACATATCATCCCAGAATCACGGCTATGTGGTTGATACGGATAAAATGGATGAAAAGGTTGCGGTGCCGGCATTTGTCAATGTAAACGACGGAACCAATGAGGGGCTTTCCTACACAGGCAAAAATATATTTACGGTGCAGTTCCACCCGGAAGCCTGTCCCGGCCCCAAGGATACAGGATACTTATTTGACAGATTTTTGGAAATGATGGAGGTGGGGAAAAATGCCTAAGAATCCAGAAGTTAAAAGAGTCATGGTGATAGGGTCCGGCCCGATTGTCATTGGGCAGGCGGCGGAATTTGATTATGCGGGAACCCAGGCATGCCGTTCCCTTAAGGAGGAAGGGGTGGAGGTAATTTTAGTAAACTCCAATCCGGCCACCATTATGACA
This sequence comes from uncultured bacterium, assembly GCA_947177425.1. Taxonomy (GTDB): domain Bacteria; phylum Bacillota; class Clostridia; order Lachnospirales; family Lachnospiraceae; genus Suilimivivens. The sequence goes on along the minus strand of CAMWUN010000025.1, from coordinate 16,427 downwards.
GACAAGAATATTGCGGATAAAGTCTATATAGAACCTTTGACTGCAAGGGTTCTGGAACAGATTATAGAAAAAGAAAAGCCTGACAGTATCCTGCCTACCCTGGGAGGACAGGCCGGCCTGAACCTGGGCATGGAACTGGAAGAGTCCGGTTTTCTTGCATCACATCAGGTGAAACTCCTTGGAACCACAGCGGCTACCATAAAGAAAGCCGAGGACAGGCAGGAGTTTAAGGACACCATGGAAAAAATAGGTGAGCCGTGCGCCGCCTCAAAGGTTGTGGAGACAGTGGAAGAGGGCGTGGCCTTTACCAGCGCCATAGGCTATCCGGTGGTTCTGCGCCCTGCCTATACCTTAGGCGGCTCCGGCGGCGGGATTGCCCACAATCAGGAAGAACTGGAGGGCATCCTTGAAAACGGCCTGCGCCTTTCCCGTGTAGGACAGGTTCTTGTAGAACGCTGTATTGCCGGATGGAAGGAAATTGAGTATGAGGTTATGCGGGACGGGGCGGGCAACTGCATCACCGTCTGCAACATGGAAAATATTGACCCGGTGGGCGTTCACACAGGGGACAGTATCGTGGTAGCCCCTTCCCAGACGCTTGGGGATAAGGAATACCAGATGCTCCGGTCCTCGGCTTTAAATATTATCAACGAACTTCAGATTACAGGGGGATGTAATGTGCAGTTTGCCCTTCATCCTACAAGCTTTGAGTATTGTGTCATTGAGGTAAATCCCCGTGTCAGCCGTTCTTCCGCGCTGGCAAGCAAGGCTACCGGATACCCTATTGCCAAGGTAGCAGCCAAGATAGCCTTAGGATATACCCTGGACGAGATTAAAAATGCCATTACAGGTAAGACCTATGCAAGCTTTGAACCGGTTCTGGACTATTGCGTGGTGAAGCTGCCAAGACTGCCTTTTGACAAATTTATTACGGCAAAAAGGACATTGACTACCCAGATGAAAGCCACCGGGGAAGTGATGAGCATCTGCGATAACTTTGAAGGAGCGCTTATGAAGGCAATACGTTCCCTTGAGCAGCATGTAGAGTGCCTGCTGGACTATGATTTCAGCGCTCTGTCAACGGAAGAGCTGATGGAAAGGCTGAAAGTCGTAGACGATCAGCGGATTTATGTGATTGCCCAGGCCCTTCGCAAAGGGGTTGATTATGCAGCCATTCATGAACTTACCATGATTGATTACTGGTTCATTGACAAAATTGCCATTTTGGTGGAGATGGAGCAGGCGCTGGAAAAAGGGCCTCTCACCATAGAGTTATTAAAGGAAGCAAAGCGCATTGAATTCCCGGACAGTGTTATTGCAAGACTGGCAGGTATGAAGGAAGAAGAGATTAAGCAGATGCGTTATGACAATGGCATTGTGGCTGCTTACAAAATGGTAGACACATGCGCCGCAGAGTTTGAGGCCAGTACACCCTATTATTATTCCGTGTACGGCAGTGAAAACGAAGCGGTCAAAACCAATCCGCCTAAAAAGGTACTGGTGCTTGGCTCCGGCCCTATCCGTATCGGGCAGGGCATTGAGTTCGATTACTGCTCCGTCCATGCAACCTGGGCCTTTGCCAAAGCAGGATACGAAACGGTTATAATCAACAACAACCCGGAGACGGTAAGCACGGATTTTGATATTGCAGACAAACTTTATTTTGAACCGCTCACGCCGGAAGATGTGGAGAGTATTGTCAATATAGAAAAGCCTGACGGGGCAGTGGTGCAGTTCGGCGGACAGACTGCCATTAAACTGACCCAGAGCCTTATAAAGATGGGTGTTCCTATTTTGGGAACCAGGGCGGAAGATGTGGACGCAGCGGAAGATCGGGAGCTTTTTGACAAAATTCTGGAACAGACCCGGATCCCCCGGGCGGCAGGGGGCACTGTCTATACCGCAGAAGAGGCAAAAGAAGTGGCTGGCAGGCTGGGGTATCCGGTGCTGGTGCGTCCCTCCTATGTTTTAGGGGGACAGGGGATGCAGATTGCCATTTCCGATGAAGAAATTGAGGAATTTATGGATATTATTAACCGGATTGCCCAGGATCATCCTATTCTGGTGGATAAATATCTGCAGGGAAAAGAAATCGAGGTGGATGCGGTCTGCGATGGCACAGATATTCTGATACCCGGCATTATGGAGCATATTGAGCGGACCGGCGTCCATTCCGGCGACAGCATTTCGGTTTACCCGGCGCCTACCATTTCCGGCAGTGTCAAGGAAAAGATTGCCGAGTACACCAGAAGGCTTGCGAAGGCCCTCCATGTAAAGGGGCTTATCAATATCCAGTTTATCGCTATTGGCGAGGATGTCTATGTAATAGAGGTAAATCCCCGTTCGTCCCGTACGGTGCCCTATATCAGCAAAGTGACAGGTATACCCATTGTGGATCTGGCCGCCGGAGTGATCATGGGTAAAACCATTAAAGAACTGGGGTATGAGCCGGGGCTCCAGAAGGAGGCGGATTACTTTGCAGTTAAAATGCCTGTATTTTCCTTTGAAAAAATCAGAGGGGCAGAGATAAGCCTGGGGCCTGAAATGAAATCTACCGGGGAATGTCTGGGAATTGCAAGAACCTTCAACGAAGCCTTATACAAAGCGTTTCTTGGGGCAGGAGTGGATCTGCCTAAACATAAACAGATGATTATTACCGTAAAAGATGCGGATAAGGGGGAGGCAGTGGAAATCGGGCGCAGGTTTGAAAAGCTTGGCTATAAGATTTATGCTACCAGAAGCACGGCCGCCGCCTTAAATGAGGCCGGGGTCAGGGCGCGCAAGGTCAACAAGATTTCCCAGGAGTCGCCTACAGTGATGGATTTGATACTGGGACACAGGATTGACCTTGTGATAGATACCCCTACCCAGGGGAGGGACAAATCCAGGGATGGATTTTTAATCAGAAGGACTTCTATTGAGACAGGAGTGAACTGTATCACGGCCATGGACACGGCAAGAGCCCTTGTTACCAGCCTGGAAAATGCAAATGACCAGTTTACACTGATTGACGTGGCATCCCTTTAAATCCAACAGAAAGCCTTGTGCAGAATAGACAAAAAATAATTTCGGAAATTTGCGAAAATGCCGAAATTACTAAAAAAACAAAATCACCTATTGCATTTATTTGTGATAGGTGATATCTTTAATATGTGCTCGGAAACGTTACCGACAACGGTACCGATATCGTTACCGAAACCGATACCGGAAATACCGGAATGTTTCCAAAACCCAAATTTATTTTCTATTAAGGAGGAAAGGTATTATTATGAAAAAGAAAGTAATTAGCGCATTACTTTGTGTCACAATGATTTCCAGCATGCTGATTGGCTGCGGCGGAAGCAGTGACAAAGCAGAAACACCTGCCAAGGCAGAAGAGGCAGAAGCGCCTGCACAGGAGGAAGCTCCGGCAGAGGCAGAAGCGCCTGCACAGACGGAAGGCAGCGCAGAAGGCGGCTCTGTATACTATCTGAACTTCAAGCCCGAAGTAGATGAGCAGTGGCAACAGATTGCAGCAGCTTACACAGAAGTAACAGGCGTGCCTGTGAAGGTTGTTACAGCAGCAAGCGGTACTTATGAGGAAGTCCTTAAATCTGAAATTGCAGGATCTGACGCGCCTACATTATTCCAGATTAACGGACCGGTCGGTTACAATTCATGGAAAGATTACTGCATGGATCTGAAAGATTCTGATTTATACAACAACTTATCTGATAAGAGCCTTGCAATTACCGACGGCGACGGCGTTTACGGAATTCCTTACACAGTTGAGTCTTACGGTGTTATTTACAATGATGCAATTATGCAGGCATACTTTGCAATGGACGGCGCTGTGGTTGCAAGCGTAGACGAGATTGACAGCTTTGATAAATTTAAAGCAGTTGTTGAAGATATGCAGGCTAAGAAGGATGATTTAGGAATTGAAGGCGTATTTGCATGCACATCCCTTCTTCCCGGCGAGGACTGGAGATGGCAGACACACCTTGCAAATATTCCTGTATTCTATGAATACAAGGATAAAGGTGTCAGCGACCTGGATGAAATTGATTTTACATACAGCGAGAATTTCAAGAACATCTTCGACTTATACATCAACAACTCCACATGCGCTCCTACATTATTAGGAAGCAAGTCCGTAACAGACTCCATGGGTGAATTTGCACTTGGACAGTGTGCAATGGTTCAGAATGGTAACTGGGGATGGGGCCAGATTGCAGGCGTTGACGGAAACACTGTAGAAGAAGCAAACGTTAAGTTTATGCCTATCTACACAGGCATTGCAGGCGAAGCAAGCCAGGGCTTATGTACAGGTACAGAGAACTTCTGGTGTGTAAACAGCCAGACATCTGAAGCAAACCAGAAAGCTACACTTGATTTTGTAAACTGGATGGTTTCCTCCGCAGAAGGCAAGGATTACATGGTTAACTCATTAGGAAATGCCGCTCCTTTCTCAACATTCGGCGACAATGAGAAGCCTCAGGATCCTCTGGCAAAAGAAATGTTCAGATACATGGAGAATGGAAAGACAAGCGTAAGCTGGAACTTCACAACATTCCCCAGCCAGGATTTCAAGGACGATTTCGGTGCAGCGCTTCTTGAATACTGCAACGGCAATATGACATGGGATGAAGTTGCAAACACAGTAGTGACAAGATGGGCTGAAGAAAAAGCAGCAACTAAATAAGTAGTAAATGATGATGAGGGCCTCTTGCAGCTAAGGCTGCAGGAGGTTTTTAAAAAGGGAGTTGCAGGTATGGAGAAAACACTAAAAAAATATTTTGTAGTATTTACCGTTCCAACAATTATCGCATTTGCGTTTGCATTTATTATACCCTTTGCACAGGGCGTATACTTATCTTTCTGTGAGTTTACGACAGTCAGCAATGCAAAGTGGGTAGGCTTAAAAAATTACATACTGGCATTCAGCAGCAGCCAGGGTTTCACAAGGGCGCTGCTTTTCACGGTAGGATTTACCATCGTATGTATTATCACAATCAATCTGCTGGCCTTTACACTGGCGCTTTTACTTACAAGGAAAATCAAGGGCACCAATATTTTCAGGACGATCTTCTTTATGCCTAACTTAATTGGCGGTATTGTTCTTGGTTACACATGGCAGCAGATGATCAATGCAATTTTATATCAATTTGAAACGACGATTGTCTCCAATGCCAAATACGGTTTTATCGGACTGGTCGTGCTGATGAACTGGCAAATGATTGGGTACATGATGATTATCTATATTGCAGGTCTTCAGAATGTTCCTACTGATTTAATAGAAGCAGCCAAGATAGACGGCGCCACTGCATGGCAGACGCTGATCAAGGTGAAACTGCCCATGGTAATGTCATCTGTTTCTATCTGTATGTTCCTGACATTGTCCAACTGCTTTAAACTGTTCGACCAGAATAAGGCTTTGACAAACGGTGCACCCAGGGATAAGACACAGATGCTCGCACTGAATATTTATGATACATTCTATGGCAAGACAGGATACGAAGGAGTAGGCCAGGCAAAGGCGGTAATGTTTTTCATTATCGTAGCTGTTATCGGCATATCCCAGCTTGCCTTTACAAGAAGTAAGGAGGTGGAGCAGTAATGATACAGAATAAGAAAACAAGAACCACCAATTCCATTTTGTTTGTGATTCTGTTTGTGGTTGCGGTAGTTGTATTATATCCTTTGTTCTTTATATTAAATAACTCCTTTAAGGGTAAATTTTTTATCAGTAAAGATCCCTTTTCCCTGCCTACAGGCGAAACCTTTTCCGGCCTGAGCAACTATGTGAATGGTCTGGTTAAGACAGGGCTTTTGTCTGCAATCGGCTGGTCATTCTTTATTACGATTGTGTCTGTGCTGCTCATTATACTTTTTACTTCCATGACAGCATACTATATCACCAGAGTAAAGACGAAAGTGACACAGGCTCTTTACTACATGTTTGTATTTTCAATGATCGTGCCTTTCCAGATGGTAATGTTTACAATGTCTTCCCTGGCAGATACATTCCATCTGAAAAATCCCATAGGTATGTGCGTCCTTTATCTGGGATTCGGCGCTGGTCTTTCCGTATTTATGTTTGCAGGCTTTATTAAGTCGGTACCTATTGACATTGAGGAGGCATCCATGATTGACGGGTGTACCCCTTTGCAGAACTACTTTAAGGTAGTTTTCCCGATTCTAAAACCCACAGCTATCACAGTGGCAATTTTAAATGCCATGTGGATTTGGAACGATTTCCTGCTTCCTTACCTTGTAATCGGTATCAGCACCAAGTATAAGACAATCCCTGTGGTGGTACAGATGCTGGTAGGATCTAACGGAAATAAGGATATGGGCGCGCTGATGGCTATGCTGGTGCTTTCCATTATTCCTATTATCATTTTCTATCTGACCTGTCAGAAGTACATCATCGAAGGTGTTGTGGCAGGCGCCGTAAAAGGCTGAATGTGGTTTAATTTGGATAAATCCAATTAGACAATACCTGTACTCCCGTTGCAGTGGCGGAAAACATACCGGATTCCGCCACATAGCAACACCCTGGAGACAGAAAAAGAAATTCAGAACCGTCAGACTGATAAAAGTCTGGCGGTTATTTTATATAATAGGAAATTCCGACATCGTAAACCGCTTAGGTAGAATGCGCAGCCGGGCGACGATTTTTTATTGAGGGTTGCAATTTACAGTAGGTTTATACTACAATGTTATGGTGTATCTATAGGATGCCTTTGAACAGTCCAGCGGATGGAGCGGCAGGGGGCGTAGGATGACGGAAAATCTGGAGTATTACAAAGTATTTTATTATGCGGCTAAGAGCGGCAGCCTGACGCTGGCAGCGGCGGAACTTTCTATTTCCCAGCCTGCGGTGAGCCAGGCAATGAAGCAGCTTGAGAGGGCTTTGGGGGCAAAGCTTTTTGTGCGTTCTTCAAGGGGAATCAGGCTGACGCCTGAAGGGCAGGTTCTGTATGAATATGTGAAGAATGGTTATGAGCAGATTGCGCTGGGGGAGAAAAAACTTTCTTCCATGATTTCCCTTGAGTACGGGGAACTGAAAATCGGGGCAAGCGATATGACGCTTAAGTACTATCTGCTTCCCTTTTTGGAGGAGTACCATGAACGGTTTCCGAAAATCAGGGTGACGGTGACGAACGCGCCCACGCCGGAGACGTTAAGCCTTTTGCGGCAGGGGAAAATAGACTTTGGGGCGGTTAGTACGCCTTTGGCAAAGGCGGGAGAATTCCAGATGATTCCGGTAAAGGAAATCGAGGATGTGTTTGTAGCGGGACGGAAGTTTATGCAGTACAAAAATCATATGCTGGATTTGCAGGAACTGGAAAAGCTTCCTATTATATCTCTTGAAGGCAGGACAAGCACCAAACAGTATATGGATGAATTTCTCGGGCAGAACGGGGTAAAGCTTCAGCCAGAGTTTGAGCTTGCCACCAGCGACATGATTGTGCAGTTTGCCCTGCGGAGTTTGGGGGTGGGCAGTGTGGTGCGGGATTTTGCGGAGGAATATTTAGAAGACGGCAGGCTGTTTGAACTCCGGTTCAATAAGATTATCCCCAAAAGAAATATCTGTATTGTGACGGAAGCGGGCGGTTATACTTCAAGGGCTGCGGAGGAATTTCTTGCAATGGTCAGCCCCGGCATGGAGAAGAAAGGGAAATAAAACAATGGCAGCCGGATGGAATGTTACCGGCGGAAAGGATTTAGGATGGTTAAAAACGTTGTCTTTGATATAGGGAATGTGCTGGCAGGATTTTGCTGGCAGGAATTTTATAAAAGCTTTGGCTTTTCAGAGGAGATTTTTGAAAAGCTGGCGGACGCCACGGTAAAAAGTGCTTTCTGGAATGAAATGGACAGGGGGAAAATGACCGATGAGCAGCTTCTGGAAGGGTTTATCGCCAACGATCCTTCCATAGAAAAAGAAATACGGGAAGTATTTTCGGATATACGGGGCATGATTTTGCGTTATGACTATGCCATTCCCTGGATTCGGGAACTGAAAGAAAGGGGATGCGGCATATATATAATTTCCAACTTTGCACGCAGAGCCCATGAACAGTGCATAGACGCCCTTGATTTTCTGGAAGAGACGGACGGGGGGATTCTTTCCTATCAGGTAAAAATGATTAAGCCTGCTCCGGAAATTTACCAGCTTCTCTGCAGTAAATACGGCCTTAAACCGGAGGAGTGCGTATTTATTGACGATACGGAAAAAAATGTGGAAGCGGCAGTTGCAGAGGGCATGAAAGGCATTGTATTCCATTCCCTTGAACAGGCAAAGAAGGAACTGGAAACAATCCTCGCCATACTAGAGACATAAATTATTTTTCTTTATCAGAAGGTTTTTCCTGACTGGGAAAGGGGGAATCTGTCATGGTGGGTCTGCTGGTATATTTGCCGTAAAGCCAGATATAAATCCATAAAAGGATAGGAAGCCCTACAGTTGCCATCAGGCAGGCAGCAAAGAGCCTGTCAGAACCGGGAAAGTCCAGCAGGGAAACCACAAGAGTAGCTATGTAGAGAAGTATCAGCAGTATAATACAGATAATGGCAGCAATTTGTTTCGGCTTTTTCTTCATAGGGCGCTCCTTATATAAATGTATAGTATAAGATTAATTATAGCACAGACTGTAGAGGTAATTTATAAAAATTCAATAAATAATTATCTGTAGAGAGGTTTTAGATTATGTTAAAAATTAATTTGAATGGAAAGTGGAATATGCAGATAGAAGGGAAGGATGCAGACCTTCTCCCGGCAGGAGGAATCGGGGTGCAGGTGCCTGGTTCGGTTTACGGCGCACTCCTTGACCATGATCTGATTCCGGATCCTTATTATAGGGATAATGAACTGAAAGTCCTTCCTCTCATGGACAATGATTTCTGCTATACCACAGTCTTTACTGTGACAAAGCAGATGCTTGCCATGGACGGCCTGATGCTTCGTTTTGAGGGAATTGATACACTGGCGGATATTTACGTGAACGGGGAGCCGATTGGCTGCGCTTATAATATGCACAGGATTTGGGAGTTTGACCTTTTAGAGTGCGGCAGCACCCATGAAGGGGAGAACAGCCTTAAGGTAGTGCTCCATTCTCCCACGCAATATATTAAGGAAGAAAATGAAAAGGTCTATACAGGCGGTGCGGCGGAATCCATGGAGGGATTTCCCCATATCAGAAAGGCCCACTGCATGTTTGGGTGGGACTGGGGGCCGAGACTGCCTGATGCAGGGATTTTCAGGGATGTGACACTGCTTGGCATCAGAAAAAGCCGTTTTGATTCGGTTTACATAAGACAAATCCATGAAGAGGGAAGGGTTACGCTTGATTTTGACATAGTATTGGAACAGTTCGGGGAAAATCCCGGCCCTGTCCGGGAGGGGATGTCTAAGGAGGGCTTTGAGGCAGGCCGGATAAAGATTACTGTAACAGACCCTGAGGGAAGGCAGTTTCAGACAGGGGACAAAGATGGGGTATCTGGAGAAGGGCAGGACTACAGACTGGTCATAGACAACCCCCTGCTCTGGTGGCCCAGAGGTTATGGGGCGCAGGCCCTTTATCAGGTGAGAGTGGAACTTCTGGACGGGGATACGCCGGACGGAAACCTTCTGGATGTGTGGGAGCGGAGGATAGGGCTTCGCAGGATGACGGTAAATACGCAGAAAGACCAGTGGGGAAACTGCTTTGCCCATGAGGTGAACGGCGTTAAGATTTTCGCCATGGGGGCGGATTATATTCCGCAGGATAATCTTTTGGGAAGAGTGGACAGGAAGCGCACGGAGAATCTGCTGAAAAGCGCGGCCTGGGCCAATCATAACAGTATCCGGGTCTGGGGCGGCGGGTACTATCCTGATGACTGCTTTTTTGATATCTGCGATGAACTTGGACTGATTGTATGGCAGGATTTCATGTATGCATGTGCCTCCTATGAACTGGATGAAGCCTTTGAAGCCAATGTGATTCAGGAAACAATAGATAATGTGAGAAGAATCAGGCATCATGCCTGTCTGGGGCTGTGGTGCGGCAATAATGAAATGGAAACCCAGACCCTTGACGGGGCCTGGAAGCCTTCTGCAAAGCAGAAATATGACTATATCAAGCTTTTTGAGTATATTATCCCCAAGATTTTAAAGGAAGAGGATCCGGCATCCTTTTACTGGCCTTCTTCTCCTTCTTCCGGGGGAAACTACGACAATCCATGGGATGAAAACCGGGGGGATACCCATTATTGGGATGTGTGGCATGGAAATAAGCCTTTTACGGAATACAGGAAATTTTATTTCAGATATTTGTCTGAATTTGGATTTCAGTCGTTTCCCTGCCTTAAAACAGTGGAAAGCTTTACAGAGCCCCGGGACCGGAATATTTTTTCAAGAATTATGGAAATGCATCAGCGCAACTGCGCCGCTAATGGAAAGATATTAAATTACCTGTCGGCCACATACCTTTATCCCAGGGATTTTGACCATCTCCTTTATGCATCCCAGCTTTTAGCGGCGGATGCTATCCGTTATGGGGTGGAGCATTTCAGACGCTTTAGGGGAAGATGTATGGGAACCGTTGTGTGGCAGTTGAATGATATCTGGCCATCGGCTTCCTGGTCAGGCATTGATTACTATGGAAGATGGAAGGCCCTTCACTATGCGGAAAAGAAAATGTTTGCCCCGGTTATGATTTCCTGTGAAGAGAAAGGGGAGCTGGACGGACGGCCTTACTGCATTGCCCAGCCTGAGCCCATTGAAAAGAGTGCAAGGCTGCATGTGGCTAATGAAACCATGGAGGAAGTTACAGGCATAGTCCGCTGGGCATTAAGGAATCCTGACAGCAGCGTGCTCATAGAGGACAGCAGGGAAGTAACCGTGCCGCCTCTTTCCGGGGTGTGGCTGGACAAAATGGATTTTGCCGCTTTCGATGAGCAAAGGATGCATCTGGAATACAGTTTTTTGGTGGACGGAGAGACGGTATCGCAAAACACCTGCCTTTTTACGCCGCCCAAGCATTACTGCTTTGAAAATCCTCACCTTACCTGGGAAAGGGCAGGAAACTGCATCAAAGTCTATGCAAAAAGTTATGCAAAAAATGTGGAGATTACCGGAAGCGGCGGGGAACTTTGGCTGTCCGATAACTTCTTTGATATGGAGGCCGGGGAATATACGGTAGAAATACTGGCAGGAGATGCACAGACAATTACCTGCCGCTGCGTTTATGACATTGCATCTTTATAAAAGCGGTATGAAAGTGAATGGCAATATGTACGGGAATATTTTAATAGTCGATGAAGAAATAGCAGATTTGATTCCCGCGGGCAACGAGCCAAGTGGGCATGCTTGCATGAACATTTGGCGACTGCCGCGAGGTTGCTGACTGGCATAGACGAATTTTGGTGCTGCCAAAAGATCAGGGAAAGTTTTAATTGTATTTTTTATATAAATAGAATAGAATGTCTTTAATGCTTACAAAGTGGTGAGGTAAAAGATGATTTCAATTCTGTCAAAGTTATTCATTAAGGACTATGAGAATACGTCGGATGTGAAGGTGCGTCAAGCTTATGGGATGCTTTGCGGGGCAGTGGGGATTGTTTTAAATGCCTGCCTGTTCCTGCTCAAATTTATTGCAGGGCAGTTTTCCGGGTCGATAGCCATAACAGCCGATGCATTTAATAATCTTTCAGATGCAGGTTCTTCTATTATTACCCTGGCGGGGTTCAAGATGGCGGGGCAGAAGCCGGACAGCCATCATCCTTTCGGGCATGGAAGGATAGAGTATATATCGGGGCTTCTGGTATCGGTTATCATATTATTTATGGGAACTGAACTGTTTAGGTCGTCGGTTGGGAAAATCCTTCATCCGGAACCGGTGGAGGCAGGCCCTCTTGTCTTGTTTATTCTGGTAGTTTCCATTTGTGTAAAACTTTATATGTTTTTGTATAACCGTATGATTAGCAGACGGATAGACAGCGCGGCCATGATGGCGACAGCCAGGGACAGCATCAGCGACAGTATTTCCACACTGGCAGTCCTGATTACCACGCTGCTTGCTTTCTTTACCGGCATACAAATAGACGGCTGGTGCGGTATACTGGTGGCGCTTTTCGTGCTGTGGACGGGAATAGGCGCCATGCGGGATACCATCAGCCCTCTGCTGGGACAGCCGCCGGAGCCGGAGTTTGTAAAAAGGATTGAGAATATCATCATGGAGTATAAGGGACAGGGAGTGCTTGGAATCCATGACCTGGTAGTGCATAATTACGGGCCGGGGCGGGTTATGCTTTCTGTCCATGTGGAGGTGCCCTCCACAGGAAATATTCTGGAACTGCATGACATGATTGACCTGATTGAGCACAGATTGTCCGGCGAACTTAACTGCAGTGCAGTGATTCATATGGATCCTGTATGTGTGGAGGATGAACTGACCAACCGGATAAAGGAAAGGATAGCGGGAATTATCACAGGTATGGAGGGAGAAGTCCGTTTTCATGATTTCCGCATTGTGCACGGTCCCACCCACACCAATGTAATTTTTGATGTGGTGGTTCCCTTTGATTATCCAATGTCTGACAGTGAAGTGGTTGCATATATACAGGAAAAGATAAAAGCCATGGAAGGAAACTATTTTGCCGTGATTGATGTGGATAAGGCATACTGCGGATGAGGGAAAGTTATATGTGGATTCAGAATAAAGGGGCTGGGATGAAAAGGGGAACCGGCAATTATTATCTGCTTTTTTGGACAATAGAAGTTTTACTGTTTATTTTTTTTAGTATACGCATTAGAAATGAAGAGCCGGTTTATATGGACTTTAATGCCGGGGAACTGACTGGCGGGGCGGAATATGGGGAGACGGCGCAGGAGAACGGCGGGGCTTTCCTGTTCAGGACGGAAGAACTCTGCCTGACAAGCGGGATTTATGATATTTCGGTTTCTTATAGCAGTTCCGGGCAGGGACGGGCAGAAGTGATTGAGAGCGAAAAAAGCCCGGGGAGTCTGTGGGCGGATTCTGCAAAGCTTGCGGAATATGGGGATTTTCAATCCTTTCAGGTATGGGTGAATGCCCCTTCCAGGAACTTGTATGTGCAGGCATCAGCAGAGACAGGGGAATTATACATAAAAGAAATACAGATAAAAACAGCAGACAATTCCAAACGATACAGAATCATATGCCTGTTGTTAAAACTGGCACTGCCAGGCAGTGTGGCGGCAGTCTGGTATTTCAGGAAGCGCCTGCGCAAATATTGCCTTGAGATTGTTGCCATAGGAGGCATTACGCTGTTTGCTTCACTGGGGCTGCTGGTACGGTATATGCTGCCAGGGCACGATCTGGTTTTTCATCTGCTGAGAATAGAAGGGCTTAAGGACGGGCTTTTTTCGGGAGTTTTCCCGGTACGGATTCAGCCTAACTGGTGCAATGGGTGGGGCTATGCGGTTTCGGTCATGTATGGGGATACCCTGTTGTTTTTGCCTGCCATTATGAGAATGATTGGCTTTACAGTCCAGACTTCCTATAAGACCTTTGTGATTGCGGTAAATCTGGCAACAGCTCTTACAGCGTGGCTGTGTTTTTACCGGATTGGCAGGGACAGGCATGTCGCTTTACTGGGAAGCTTTTTGTACGTAATGGCTCCCTACAGGCTTTGCTGTATTTATGTAAGGGGAGCTTTCGGAGAATATACGGCAATGATGTTTCTGCCGCTGGTGGTTCTGTGGCTATGGTATGTTTTTCATGGGGAGACGGAAGAGAAGGATTATGGCGGAAAGCTGGCAGTTCCGGTGATAGGTTTTTCCGGCCTTGTGCAGACTCACGTTCTGACCTGCCAGATGGTGGGAATTTTCATCCTGCTCTTTTGCGTGTTTATGGCAAAAAAGATATTTGCCAAAGGAGCGGCGGCTGTCTGCAGGATGTGCCTTTATGTACTGAAAACAGGAGCCGTGACAGTGCTCGTCAATTTGTGGTTTATTGTTCCTTTTTTGCGGTATTTCAGGGAAGATTTAATATGTACGGAATTCCGTGAAATGGCGTTGGATTATCAGATGCTGGGGGTAAGTATTGCGGAACTTCTGGCTCAGGAGCCATCCGGTTATTATGGGTATAGCTGGTCGGAGCTGGCCAGCCTTGGCAATAAATTTTCCATTCCCCTGGGAAACGGGCTTGTGTTGTGCGCAGGGGCGGCACTGCTTTTGTTATGGAAGGACAGGATAAAGGAAAAAGGGGCGGCGGCTGTTCTTTTGCTGCTGGGTTTTATTTCGGTCTGGATGGCTTCCAATCTGTTTCCTTACCGTAAAATGGGGATTTATCTGCCCGGACTGGCTTCTTTTCTGGCGAAGCCGGGGCTGCCTTACCGGTATCTGGGCATAGCCTGTATTCTTTTGTCTTCACTGGCGGTGATAGTTTTTGCAAGTATGAAAAGGGAAGGGAACAGAACAGCGGCGGCTGTTTTGGCTGCAGTAATTGTGCTGGCTGCAGCGGACCAGGGTGCGGGATATATTTACCGCACGCTTTATAATGGATATTATGAGCTGCATTATGACAGCGTTTCCCTGGACACAATGAATCTGATGGGAAACGAATATCTGTATCCGGGGTCTGATGTGGGGCTTACGGCTATTGTGCAGGAAACCACAGGATATTATGCGGATGTGCTTGGGGAGAACAAGGAATATAATCACATAGAAATAAACTGTCGCACCGGAGAGAGGGAAGGATATCTGGAAGCCCCTTTATTTTATTATCCGGGGTATGCGGCATACGATAAGGACAAAAGTTTTGAAGTCACAAGAGGGGAAAATAACCGGATCAGGGTATCCCTTCCGGCAGGATATGAGGGGACAGTGACGATTGCGTTCAGGGAGCCGGCCGGATGGAGAACGGCAGAAACTATTTCAATTCTTACAGTCCTGTGGCTGATTGGGGCGGGTATCATGAAATCTGCCGGAAGAGGGAAAGTTATGGGAGGCAGTGTGGCGGAAGGTTATGATAAGGAATAGAAATAAAAAGGTTATGGCGGGGAATCTCATTATTACAGGGATTGCATTTGCGCTTATTCTGGTTTTAAATTTCCATACGGATTATACGGCCGATGATTTTAAGTACCGTTTCTTTTTTGACACCATAGGCACGCCCCTTGAGACTTCCCATCCCATGAAAGCGCAGGAGGTCTTTGGATCCATGGTGAACCACTGGAAAATGTGGAACGGCAGGGTTGTTGCCCACGGGATGCTGCAGCTGGCGCTGATATTTGGGAAAACGGGATTTAAAATTTTGAATTCATTTATGTTTATTTTTCTGGGGACACTGATTTATGCACATGCCTCCCATGGCAGGAAAAAAAGTGTTTCCCTGCTGCTTTTTGTATATATCTGTCTCTGGTTTTTCCTGCCCCAGTTTGGAATGACAATATTGTGGGCATCGGGGGCAGCCAGCTATCTATGGTGCGGAGTGCTGATCCTGGCTTTTTCCCTGCCTTACCGTATGCATCTTACAAAACAGAAAACAGGGACGGATGGATGGAGAAGTACAGCGCTTATGGGCTTATTTGGAGTGCTGGCAGGGTGCACAAATGAAAACAGCGGGGGAGCCCTGGTCTTTTTATGCGGAATGTATGTTGCATTGTATTTATATAAGAAGATTCCGGTGCCCAAATGGGCATATGGGGGGATTGCAGGGGGGATTGCGGGAGCAGTTCTTCTTATTTCATCCCCGGGAAATTACCGGATTTCTTCTAAAACAGATATTTATGGACTGATGGAACGATGGAAATATGTGGTGCAGATTTCTAAAAACCAGTGGGCAGTCCTTTTGCTGGTTTTGTGTGTCATGTTCCTGTTTTCTGCGGCCTTTGGAAAACAGGCGGAGGAAGAATTTAGGCGGCTTCCCCTAATATACTTTCTGGCAGGCTGCGCTTCTGTATGTGTGCTGGTCTTTTCCGCCATGCAGCCGGAGAGGGCCTGGTTTATCGGAACAGTATTTCTTATTATCACGGCGGCCTGTGTGTACGGGGAAGTTCTGGACTTTTCATGGACGGGAAGGGCTGTGTTAAATGTCCTGCTGATTCTGTTCTTTGCGTGGTCTTTTCTGACAGAATTCCAGAAAATTGCAGGCACTTACAGACAGGTAGCGGAAGGTGTCCGACGGATTGAACAGGCAGTGGAGGAAGGCAGCAGCTTTGCAGTCATTCCAATGGTATACCCTTCGGACAGTAAATATGACCCTTATAACGGTACCGGATATGTAAAAGAATCCCCGGACGACTGGATGAATGCCTGGATGGCACGTTTCTATGGTCTGGATAAAATTTATGGGGAGTAGACGTTCAGCTTCCCTCCGGGGCACGCGTCCAGCCGCTGGCTAATGCTTTCCAAGGATATCGTGCCGTTACTGTTCACACAGACCTGCGCATTTACTGCGCTGGTCGTAAGAAAGTGA
>CAMWUN010000024.1 GCA_947177425.1 uncultured bacterium | reverse complement strand
GACCTGCGCATTTACTGCGCTGGTCGTAAGAAAGTGATTCGAGAGTGCAAAAATCAATGACTCTTAATAATTAACGATAGTTAACCGACATATAAATTGTTAATATAAAACGAAGGGAAGGCAGAGATATGGCAAAGGAAGAGATTACGCTGAGTGAGTGGCAGATCATGGAAGTCCTATGGGCGAGCAATACGCCGCTGACATCCTCCGAGGTTTATAAAAGGATGCAGGGGAATGTGGATATGTCAATGAGGATGGTGCGGGTGCTGATGAACCGCCTGAACCAGAAGGGTGTCCTCGGCTATACGGTGGATGAGCACGATTCGAGAGTCTACCATTATTATGTGCAGAGGTCAAAGGAGGAATGCGTTAAGGAAAAAAGCAGGAAGTTCGTGGACAGCTACTTTTCCGGCAATGGGTCAAATGCGATGGCGGCGCTGCTGCAGAGTTTTGCTTTGACGGACGAACAAATCAAGGAACTGGAGGAGATTCTGGAGAAAAGCCGAGGCTGTGGCACAGAGGCTCCCGGTAAAGAGGGTGGCTCCCATGCCTGACTGGTCATATATTGGCAGCCTCATGGATTTCTGTGCGGTATATTACACCACCCAGATTGTGCGGTGCGCGGCCTTTTCCTTTTTGCTTGCCGGGTTTGTGATGCTGCTTAGGAAGATGCTTTTTTCAGGACGGACTTTCTTAAGAGGGCTGTTATGGTCATCATTTCTGCTTGTCCCGTTTCTTGGAAAGCTGAAGCTGTTTTATGAAAATGAATCTGTCTTAAATGTAACGTGGCGGCTGACGGCGGCAACCATGTCATGGATTTGGGCTGACCGTATTTATATAGCGGGCATTTTTGTAGCTGCTGTGTGCATATTCGGGAAAAGATTACGTCTCCAAAAGTCTGTTGCCGAGATGGAAAAGGTTTCTCTGGATAATATCGTGATCAGCGTCACGGACATGAATGTCACGCCGTTTACAGTCGGACTGCTGAAACCGCAAATTATCCTGCCTAAAGTAATGGCGGGCAGTTATGGAAGGGATGAACTTAAGACCATTATACGGCATGAGCAGACGCACATCCGTTTAGGCCATCTATGGTTTGGGCTCGCATGGGACATCCTGCGGTGTCTCTTATGGGTAAACCCGTTCCTGACGATCTTCCAGAAACAGTTCCGGGCGGATATGGAGGACATTTGCGACAGGGTGTGCATACAAAGCAGCGGGGGGACGGCGCATGAATATGGTCTGGTATTGCTTAAAACCCTGAAACTGCTGCGCTCTGGAACGGAAGGTACGTCGCCCGCCGTTACCTATGCAGGGGAAAGGGAATTTGCAGACATGAAAAGGCGGATGGGTGAGATTGCCGGTTTCCGTCCATATAAAAAAAGGGTGTGTGTGGGCATGGCAGCCGCAGCCGTTCTGGTGATTGCAGTTATGCTGCTGGCAGTACATACCCATTCCTATGGCCGGTGCAATGAAAGCAGGGACATTATGGTCGGAAATTATGACGGTGAGCCTGAAATTGTTTCTTATGATACCGGGAAACTGGCGCAGATGATCTCATATGATGACAGATATGTTTATGTTGAGAGAGAAGCCTTTGATAAATTTCTGCGAGAAAAGAATGCAGATGGGGAAATATGGATTGTTTTTGGCGGATTTTACAAACTTCCGGGTTTGGCTGGCGCAGCGGAAGCCTGTATTTACGAAAGCGGTTCAAAAGACAGGATAGTGCAGATTCCCTATGAAAGCATTATGGATAACTGGTATATGGAATTGATTAAATTGTTATAGGTAAATTCCGATTGCACCAAGCCGCTGTGCGACGGCCTGACCACTGCCTTTTGCAAGAATACCACTTAACATCATTTCCTGCAACAAGGTTTTTTATATCCATTATTTGCCATAGAATAGTTGGTAAAATTCTTTTACTTAGTTATTGACTTTGGTGCAATAAGCAGATATAATGAAAATGTGCAAAGCTACTGTAAAACAGATTCCAACAAAATGAAAGACAAAAACCTGTTAGTAAATAATTTGTACTAATAGGGAGAGGACAGTAAAATGATTGGCATGAACCAGCAGAATATGAACGGCATCAACAAGTATATTCTTTTGAAAAATATTATCATCAATGAACCCATATCCCGTATAGAGCTGAGCCACCTGACAGGACTTAGCAAAATGACGGTGACGGGACTGATTAAGGAATATATGGATGCTGGAATCGTGCAGGAATGTGGGATGGCGGACTCTACAGGAGGACGCAGGCGTACCTATCTGCAGGTGGCGCCGGAATCGCTTCTGACGCTGGGAATTCATGTGGGACGTGACAATCTGAACGTAGGAATTATTAATCTGAAAGGCCAGATTATCCAGTCAGAGAGCATGGAACTGTCCGCCATGGAAAATAATGATATCTTTCTGAAAGGGCTGTTCCTGTTATGCGACAGGCTGATGCAGACCAGATACAGGGAGAAAGTATGGGGCATAGGAATTTCCTGTGCCGGGCCGCTGCTGGTAAAGGACGGCGTGATTTTAAACCCGCCGGATTTCAACAATATAAGAAACCTTCCTATTGTAAGCTGTCTGGAAGAAAGGTATGATCTGCCTGCTTATCTGCAGAATGACATCTGCGTGGCGGCGCTGGCGGAAGTCTATTTTGGCAACCGGAATCAATATGATGATTTTATTTATGTGGGAATTTCCGCCGGCATTGGTGGCGGAGTCATTATGAACGGGAAGCTTTATACCGGATTTAGCGGCCTTGCGGGCATTATGGGACATACCATAGTGGAAAAGGATGGTATTCTCTGCGAATGTGGGCAGAGGGGATGTCTGGAAATGTACAGCAGCACCAGAGCTGTTGTGAAATGGGCCAGGGAAAACGGCGCCGGAAAAGATTTGACATGGATGGAGCTGCTGGTGAGAGCGTCTTCGGGAGACGAAGTCTGCATGAAAGCAGTAGAAAGAATGACAGGGTATCTGGAAGTGGCATTTGCAAATATGGCAAACGCCTATGACACGCAGTGTTTTATCATAGGCGGGGACTTGCACATTTATCAGGAAAAGATAGTGAAGAGACTGGAGGAAAAATTAAGAAGTAAAAGTTTTTCATGGGGGCAGGAGAGAAACATCCATGTGGAGTCATCCTCCTTTATAGGCAGCGCCTCCTTTATCGGGACTGTCGCCCTTGTGTTGGAAAATAATTCGGAGGTTTAAGCCCCGCACACAGTAATTTGCACGATTACTATGGACAAGCGCAACTGGAAAAGAAGGCTTTGGCTTTTCAGACTGGAGGAAATAGATATGAAGAAGGTATTTTGTTTAGTTATTTCGGTTACAATGATGCTGGCTATGCTGACAGGGTGCGGCGCTAAAAAAGATACAGTTACTCTGACCATTTGGGGCGATGCGGACAATCAGGCGATATTGGAGCAGGCGTTTACGGAAATCAATGAGGCATTTGAAAAAGAACATCCTGACATTAAACTGGATTACCAGTATTCAGGGACTTTTGACACAATCAATGTGGCAGTGCAGTCAGATTCTTTGCCGGATCTTTTCTGGGTACAGGGAAATAAGTCCACTAAGATGGCGGAACTTGCCAGAAACGGATATATTCTGAATCTGGATTCCTACGATATGGATAGTACGAGGTACAGCCAGGCAGCAATTGACTATGCGACAGTTGATGGCTCCGTGTATTGCAGTTACCCTGCATTTCTGGATTACGCAACGATTTATTATAATAAGGAAATTTTTGACGCTTTGCAGATTTCAAAGCCTTCTGACTTTGGGGAACTGGTTGCAGCAGTTGAAACGCTGGCGCAGAACGGCTACACACCTATTGCCCTGGGAGGAAAAGGAGATTTTGACAGATACTGGCTGATTCAGGTTATGGCGCCTGCGCTCTGTGCAGATACCATGGAACAAATCAGCGGCCATGGGGATGTAGACTTCACTTCCATGGAAAAAATGTTTGACACTTACAGAGAATGGGCCGAGAAGGGTTATATGGGCAAAGACTTTACATCCATTGACGCTGTGGGCGCACAGCTTGCCTTTACCAACGGGGAAGCCGGCATGATTGTGGATGGAACATGGAATAACCAGATGTACCGGGAACTGAATTTTGAGGTGGGCAGCTTTGCATTTCCTGATGAGAACGGAACCCGCTATGCCCAGAGCGGAGAGAGCAATTACACGACGTATGCTGTTGCGGCCAAAACAGAGCATCCGGAGGAAGCGGTAGAATACCTGCGATTCCTTAACAGCCAGCAGGCGGAACAAATTATGGAAAATTATGTGGGAAGCATCCCCAGTGTGAAAGATTTGAATATCAGGGATGACAGCGTGAAAGAACATTCTGAGTTTGATGTAGTGGGAGCCAATATTTACCATGTGCTAAGCGGTGTGGCGGATGAGACGGGAAAGCCCCAGGACGTATTTCTTGGGGAAGTACTGCCCAAGCTGATGATGTCGGAAATTACAGGAAAAGAAGCCGTGGCGATGATAGAAGAAGAAATGAATAAGAGCAGTGTCAGATAACCACCAAAGCTGACCGCAATATATAATTACAGAAACCTATTTAATAAATGTCAGGAAATATGGGAAAGATTTTTACATATTCCTGACATTTTTGTCCTCTGACGGACGAAAGAAGGAGAGGTGCAGATGATACAGCGTTTAAGAAAGAAGCCTTATGTGTGGTTCCTTTTACCAGGATTTATCCTGTATACCATTTTTATTATCTATCCGATTTTTGCCGCAGGGCAGTTAAGTCTCTATCACTGGAACGGAATTGGCGACAAGGTCTTTGTGGGATTTCAGAATTATGTGGATTTATTTACCAACAAGGACTTAATGTCCCAGATGATGAATGCCTTAAAAAACAGCATTACGATTTTTGTGCTGACGGTATGTATTGCCATGCCGGTACAGATTACCATGGCCTATACAATCTATAGTAAGGCAAGAGGCGGAAACTATTTTCAGGTAGCAGTTTTTTCACCCCAGTTTATTTCCACTCCAGTTATTGTGTTTATATTTACACTGATTTTTGACGGAAATATCGGTATTGTAAATAAGCTGCTGGAAATGGCGGGACTGGGAGCCTTTACCCGGTCATGGCTCGGAATCCCCCAATACGGTATTTATATTGTGTGGGCGATGATTACCTGGGCGGGAATCGGCGTCGGTATGATGTACTTTATAGGCGCCATGAAAATGATAGAAAGGGACAGTCTGGAGAGTGCCTACATGGAGGGCGCGGGTTTTTGGAAGCGGCTGTGGTATATTATTCTGCCCCAGATCAAGATGACCATTTTAAATCTGGTTTTAGTCTCTTATATTGTCAGTATGACAATTTTTGATTACAGCTATATTCTTGGAGGAACATCGGGAGGCATTAACAGGAATGTGGACGTTATGTCGCTATTCTTCTATCGGATGGCTTTCGGGGATACCAACCCTCTGGGAGGGAATATCAGCGCAAACTCCATGGGAATGGGGACGACGGTTGCCTGTGTACTGTTTTTGATGATTTTTGTCATCGCTTTGATACAGCTTTTGCTTGTATACAGAAAGGAGGACTGAATGAAAAAATCACGGGATATGATGAGCAGACATCACGGTAAAAGCGCGGGAGCGGTAAAAGCTTTTTTGTGGATTTACTCCACCGCCACATTTATGATACTTGTTTATATGTTGTATCATTCGCTGCGGCCGCGGCAGGACATACTCAGCAATACTTTTGGAAAACCCGAAAAGCTGTCATTGGATAATTATGTCAGGCTCATAGCTAAAGACCATTTTTTCAGGTATTTCGGGAACAGCGTCATGATACTTGCAACAAGCCTTGCCCTGCTGGTGTTTATTTCGTCAATTACTGCCTACGGGATTGCGCGGTACCAGTTTAAAGGCCGGAAATTTTTCAGAATTTATTTTCTGATTGGTCTGATGTTTCCGGTACAGCTTGGTATTGTGCCTGTATTCCAGATTATGAAGAATCTGAATTTGATTAATAATCCCCTTTCGGTTATTTTAGTCTCGGCGGCCAATATTTCCATGCCGGTTTTTATGCTGACAGATTTTTTTGCCGGTCTGCCCAGAGAAATTTATGAAGCTTCCATCATTGACGGGGCGGGGGAATGGACGACATTCCGCAAAATCATGTTTCCAATGGCAAGTCCCATTGTATTTTCTGTATGCATCACGGTATCTGTGCAGATTTGGAACCAGTTTTTCCTGCCTTTGATTTTCCTGCAGAAAGATGCGGCAAAGACGCTGCCTCTTCTGGTGGTAAAATACACGGGAAAGCTGATTAATACTATGGATTTGGCAATGGCAGTTTCCACCCTGTCTACGATTCCAATTCTGCTGTTGTTTATTATTTTTTCACAGAAGATACTGGACGGCGTCACGGCAGGGGGCGTGAAAGGTTAATGAAGAATGAGGTGAATTATGGGAAAAATTAAAGAGATATGGTGTATGCATCACAGTCATCTGGATATAGGCTATACCCATCCCCAGCCTATGCTTCTGGAATTGCAGGGGGATTACATAGAGCAGGCAATAGTCTGCTGTGAAAAGACAAGGGATTATCCAGAGGAAGCGCAGTTTAAGTGGACATGCGAAGCCGCCTGGCCGGTAGCCCGGTGGCTGGAAAGGGCGCCGGAGGATATGGCGGAACGTTTCGTGTCTTTAGTGGGAGAAAGGCGAATCAGCGTGGCAGCCCTGCCCATGCACACAACGCCGGGGTGTACAGGAGGACAGATGCTTGCCATGATGAAAAATCTGGACGGTCTTAGAGATATTCTGGGTGTGCCTGTGGATACGGCAGTTAATCACGATGTGAATGGCCAGCCCTGGCCCATGTGCCAGCTTTTGCTTGACAGTAACGTTTCCTTTTATATGACAGGCATCAATATCCATTTCGGAGGAATTCCCTTCAGGCGTCCCTGTGCGTTCTGGTGGGAAAGCCCTGACGGAAGGAAACTATTGACCTTTGTAGGTGAGCATTATTCCCTGTTCAGCCAGTTTTTTAAAACATGGGAAGGGGACACGGGGCTGATGCATGAGGGTATCTGCGATTATGTGCAACGGCTGGAAAGTCAGGGATATAACTGGGATTTTGCATTTCTGACAGCAACCAATCCGCCTATGTTTGACAATAACTGTCCCGATGCCGGACTGGCGGATTTAATCCGCCGCTATAATGAAGAAAATCATGAGTATAAGGTACGGTTTGCCACACCGGAAATGCTGAGGGATAAACTGCTTTCCATGGGAGAGAATGCTTTTTTGTCTTATGGAGGAGACTGGACAGATTACTGGAATTTTGGATGCGCCAGCACGGCAAGGGAAACAAAAATAAACCGTCTTGCGGTACGGACACTGGAGAGTGCGGATATGCTGGAATGCATGACAGGCTTTTCGGGCAGGCGTTATACGGATGCCAGAAGAGAGGCGGAGTTAAATGCCCTGATGTATGAGGAACACACATGGGGAGCCTCGCAGTCGGTATCTGCTCCCTGGGACTATGAAAGCATATCCCAGCTTATCCATAAGCAGGAAATGGCATACCGGGCGGCGGATTTAGCCGGGTATGCGCTGGGAACCCAGATAGAGAAGCTTGCAGGCAATCCTTTTCAGACAGACATCCTGGAAGGGATTACAGTAGTTAATCCCACAGCCGTTACCCAGAATATTCCGCTGACCATCCCGGAAGGATGGATGAGAAAGGAACGGCAGCTTGGAGCTGTCCGCCAAAAACGCTACATTCCTTATATAGAAGCTGGAACACCGAAAGAATATTATGCCTGCCAGCCGGAAAAAGACTGGGGAAAGATTCCGGTTCCTCCCTATTCTGTGGCGGTTCTTTCTTTTGACGAGATACGGTCCCTGAAACAGGAAAAGGAGGAAAATCCCTTCGTGCTGACAGAGGGCGGGCTGGAAACGCCTTTCTATAAGATAAGCTTTCGTGAAAAGGGCGGCGGGATTAAACAGATTTATGATAAAATAAAACAAAGGAATCTGCTGGATGATTCCGGCACATGGGGATTCTTTGAACTGGTAAGGGAAACGGTGGACGGAACATGTCAGGAGAAGATAAGGCGGACGATTTTTCCAAGAGACGTAGATTTGTGCAACCAGAATATCAGTATGTGGAACCATCAGTGGGAAGCAGAGCGGACAGGAAGCGGAAAGAACACCCGGTGGGATGTGGAGGTACAGGGACGAAAGGCGGTTCTTCGTGGGAAAATTTCAATGGAAGGCATGGCATATGCAGAACAGACAGTTACCTTTTACGAAGATGGGGCGGAAATTGATTTGACTATAAAAGTCAATAAAGAAGCTGTCTATGAACCTGAGGGAATTTATCTGGTCTTTCCACTGGCCCTGAAAGAAGGATGGGAATGTGTCTATAATACGGCAGGGCAGTTTGTGAGGCTGGACGGACAGCAGCTTGGAAATACGTGCAGGGATTATGTTACGGTGGAGAACGGAATTGCCCTTTATGATAATGAGATTTGCTACAGTCTGGCCTGTCCTCATGCGCCTATGGTGCAGGCAGGAGGTTTCCATTTCGGCAGGGAAAACAGGCAAATCAGACGGGAGGCAAATCCCCTATTGGCAGCATGGCCCATGAATAACTACTGGGACACGAATTTTGCGCCCTGCCAGAGGGATACGGCGGAGTTCTGTTACCGTCTGCAGATAAACAGCCATGCGGATGTCCTGCAGTTGTACAGAGATTTTACGGAAGCCGAAGACAGGGGAATAATAGGCGCTGTTGCAGATCTGGAGGCTTTGGTAAAGAGAAGTGGATTTACAAGGACGGAGACCGGATGGATGAAGTCGCTCATTGTGTGCAGCAGGGAGGGCGTGATTACCAATATCTATCCGGCTAAGAAGGGCGGTTTTATAGCAGTCCTCAGGAATCATGGAGTCAGCGGGATGACTGTAGAAGTCAATGTGCCGGGGTGCAGTGAAATGGATGCTTACGAGGTAGATGTACAGGAAAAGATAAAAGAGCATATTCCCGTAAAGGAAGGAAAAATATTGCTGGAACTGGAAGGATACGCCTGGAGAAGGATTTATCTTACAAGTTTCAGGTGACTATGGATGTACCTGCGGGAATGGAGGAAAGGAGAGGGGTAAGTTGAAAATAGGCATTGACTTGGGAGGAACCACGATCAGTATCGGTCTGGTAAACGACAGGTATGAGATTATAGAAAAGGCAGAAGGGCTGACCTGCTGTGAGGAAGGCCCGGAGGCTGTCATTGTAAGGATGGGGAAGATGGTGAGGGAACTTTTGCAAAAAGCAGGGAATCCGCCTATATCCTACATCGGCCTTGGCTGCCCCGGGGTTTTGGACCGGGAGATGGGGACGGTAATTTATTCTAACAACATCAAATGGCAGCAGGTGCCTGTGTGCCAGAAGCTCAGGGAACAGTTACAGGTCCCGGTTTATGTGGAAAACGACGCCAACTGTGCTGCCATGGGGGAATATCTTGCAGGGGCAGGGCGAGGGAGCCGTCAGATGATTATGGTGACATTTGGCACAGGCATAGGCGGCGGCATTATTTTTGACGGAAAGCTGTATCTGGGGAGACATGGGAATTCCAACATTATCGGCCACATCCAGATAGAAAAGGGCGGAAGGGAATGTACCTGTAAAAGAAAGGGGTGCTGGGAATGTTACGCCTCCACCAGGGCGCTCCTTCTAAGCGCAAAGCAGGCAGGCGTCTTTGCCGGGGTGGATGACGGAGAAATAAACGGGCATCTGTTTTTTGAAGCGCTGAAAGAAAAAAAAGAAGCGGCTCTTTGTGTCTTTGAGGAATATACGGATTATGTGGCGGAAGGAATTGCCGACCTGATTAATATTTTTGACCCGGAAAGAATCGTGATAGGGGGCGGCGTCAGCGCCCAGGGAGAACTGCTCCTTGCCCCTGTACGGGAAAAGGTGAAACAGAAGATTTATTTTAAGGAAATGGAGACAGCGGATATTGTGTGTTCAGTCCTTGCCAATGACGCGGCAGTTATCGGGGCTGCAAACCTGCTGAGCCAGTAAAAAGTTCAGAAACGAGGAGAAAAATGAATAAATCAAATTATGATAAAAGCCCCTGCACCATAGTAAAGGGGTTTGACGGGGAAGCCTTTGAAGGATATGCAGATATTTTAAGTGAGATAAAGAAAAAATGTGGAGAACAGGATTGTACAGTTATAACCCTGGAATGTTATCCCGGTGTAAGGATTAAGGAAATCGTTTCCCATTTTGAGCAGGCGTTTTCCCAAATGGAAGTTGTGTACAGTGATGATTACAGCTATTCCGGGGAAGAGATTACCCGGATGATACAGAGGGAATTGACCGACGACCGGGTATTCGGGGTGCTTACCTGTCGTAACATGGAAGAATTCTTTGCTCCAGAGCAGCTTGCGGCGGGAAGAAGGAAGGTGGAAACCATACAGGAAAGCCTGCTGAAAGGCAGGAAGAAAAATGCCGGGAAAAGCACCGGGGAATACGCGGCCGGAGGCATTATTCTGGTAATCGGGACAGGCGCTTCCCTGATTACCACAGGGGATATTCTGGTTTACGCCGACCTTGCAAGATGGGAAATCCAGCTCCGCTACCGGAGCGGGGAACTGGCCAACTGGAAAATGGACAATTATGAAGAAGATACCCTGCGCAAATACAAAAGAGGATTTTTCGTGGAGTGGAGGGTGGCGGACAGGCTGAAACAAAAGCTGTTTCCGTCTATGGATTACCTGCTTGACACCAACCGGAAAGACATGCCCAGAATGCTTACCAGAGCCGCATTTATGGCGGGCATTGACAAAACCGTGTCGGGGCCTTTCCGGGTGGTGCCCTACTTTGACCCCGGAGTTTGGGGCGGTCAGTGGATGAAGGAAGTATGTGACCTTGACCGGAATCAAAAAAATTTTGCCTGGAGTTTTGATGGCGTACCGGAGGAAAATAGTTTATACTTGAAATATGGTAAAGTGCGGGTGGAAGTGCCGTCCATAGACGCTGTATTCTTAAAGCCGGTTGAACTTTTGGGGGATAGAGTACATGCCCGGTTCGGAAAAGAGTTTCCTATCCGGTTCGACTTCCTGGACACCATGGGAGGGCAGAATTTAAGCTTACAGGTACACCCCCTTACGGAATACATCCAGCAGACCTTCGGGATGCATTATACCCAGGATGAAAGTTATTATATTCTGGACGCTGGGGAAGATGCGGTGGTCTATCTTGGAGTGAAAGAAGGGATTGACAGGGAAGCGATGATTGCCGATCTGGAAAAGGCCGACAGAGGGGAAATCTCTTTCCCGGATGAAAAATATATCAACCAGTTCCCGGCAAGAAAGCATGACCATTTTTTGATTCCCGCAGGAACCATACACTGCTCCGGCAAAAACAGTATGGTTCTTGAAATCAGTTCAACCCCTTATATTTTTACCTTTAAGCTGTGGGACTGGGACAGGCTGGGACTGGACGGAAAGCCAAGACCTGTGCATATCCATCACGGAAAGCAGGTCATCCAGTGGGACAGGGATACGAAATGGGTCAGAGAAAATCTCATAGGGCAGGTCAGTGTTCTTGAGGAAAGGGATGGTTACAGACAGGAACGGACAGGGCTTCACGAAAGGGAATTTATAGAAACCAGGCGCTGCTGGTTCAGGGAAAAAGTCCATCACAGTACCATGGGAAGTGTAAATGTGCTGAATCTGGTGGAAGGAAGAGAAGCCATTGTGGAAAGCCCTGATGAATCCTTTGAGCCTTTTGTGGTGCACTATGCGGAGACCTTTATCATACCGGAACAGGTAAAAGAGTATACCATAAGGCCCTTCGGGGAAAGCGAAGGGAAAGAAATAGCCACGATTAAGGCTTACGTAAGAAAATAACAGGAGGATGGGATATGCAGATACCAAAAGACCCCGTTATGCTTTTAAGTTTTGTAAATTTAAAACTCCGCGATTTTTATTCTGATTTGGATGCCATGTGCGATGACATGGATGTCAGCAGGACGGAGATAGAGGAAAAGCTGCAAAGTATAGGATATTCCTACGACCGGGAGAGGAATCAGTTTGTATGACTTTGCAGCCCCTCTTTCTGGATGGGGATGCGCAAGGTGACTTCGCATCCCTGTCCCTGTGTGCTTTCATAATGTAAACCATAGGATTCACCATACAGAAGCCGCAGGCGGTTGTGGATATTGTAGACCGCAATGTTGGTTCCTTTTGTATGGTGATTTTCCTGTGCAGATAGAATTTTGGGGAGGATATCGGCAGGTACGCCGGCTCCGTCGTCTGATACCAGGATACAGATGTCTTCCTCTTCCTGCCAGCCGGTGACAACAATGGTTCCGGTCTTTTCCGCTGTTTCCAGAATGCCGTGTATAATGGAATTTTCTATTATGGGCTGGAGGGTGAGCTTGGGAATCTGGTAATTGGACAGTTCATCCGGCATGTCCACCACGAATTCAAAGGAATTGGGGTAGCGCATATTCTGTAACTGCATGTAAATATCCACATGGTTAAGTTCTTCTTTTATTGTCACCATTTGCCGGTTTCCGCTTAAAGTCAGTTTGTAAAAGCGGGCCAGAATCTGTATCACGGAACTTGCCTGCTGGGCTTTCCCCTGAAGAACCATCCAGTTAATGACATCCATCATATTGTAGAGGAAATGGGGGTTGATCTGGGCCTGCAGGGCATTAAATTCCGATATGCGCAATTCTTCGTCGTATTTCTTCTGGGCTTCCATTAATTGTTCCATGGTTCTTGTCATATAGTTGTAGGTGGAAATCAGTTCCCCCACTTCGTCCTGTATTTCAGGCTCCGGCATGGGAACAGGGGTTCCGGTACGGATTTTCGTCATCTGCCCAATCAGGGAAGAAATCCGGACAGTCAGGGAGCGGGTCAGGGTCAGGCCGATGCAGATGGCAGCCAGAATGCAGACCGCGCAGACAGCAATGAAGGAATAGACGGTGCGGTGGGTAATCTGGAGCAAAGGCGCTCTTGGAATAACCGTAACCATAAGCCAGTCCGCATCCCGGATGGAGTGAAAAGCGGCGTACACGAGATTATCCAGCACATTTCGTTCAATGAAACTGTTGGAAGACATCAGGGATTCCTGTATATCCGAGTAGCTTAGCCGGTAGATGCCCGACAGGGAATCATCGGTGGAAGCTATGACCGCATCCCGCTCATTGATAATATAGGAGACACAATCCGGCAGGGAAAGGTTGGCAGAGAGCACCTCCGTATAAATGTCAGAAGGGTAGTAGAGGGCGATATAACAGGGGTAAAGTGCATTATCATAATTCAAGTAGCTGCGGCAGATGTAGGCACAGTCTCCGTACCGGGCGGCCTCCTGGGGCCCCAGGTACATGGGAGGGCAGTGCAGGGACGGGTAATTGCCGCTCTGGAATATTCCATGCCAGTAGGTTCCCTGACTGGCGGATTCGGGCAGAAACAAATCATGGGAGGATTCCCTATTAAAAAAGGAACTCTCCGAATCAGGCAGATCCAGATAGAAGCGGACGGCAGTCAAAGGGCTTTTTGCCACAAGAGTCTCCACATAAGCGGCAAAGGCTGCTGCCTCCCTGGCATCTTCCAAAGAGGAAGGCATTTTCTTAAGGGGCGTTTCAAAGAGCCGGCGATAGTATTCCTGGGAACGGATATCCTGAAAGCACTCCACAATGGAGGAGAGGGAAGCCTCAATCTGCGGTGCGATGTTGTCGGAGGCCACCTGTTGGGCGCGGATAGTATCAGCGGCTATCATGTCATACAGACGCCCGGAGAACATTACCGCAATGGAGAACACAGGGAGCATTGCCGCCAGCACCACGCATATGATGAGTTTTACGCGGATGCTTAATTTGTAATAAGAGAGCCTTAATTT
Organism: uncultured bacterium; assembly: GCA_947177425.1. Taxonomy (GTDB): domain Bacteria; phylum Bacillota; class Clostridia; order Lachnospirales; family Lachnospiraceae; genus Suilimivivens. The sequence continues at coordinate 37,813 of CAMWUN010000024.1, read as the reverse complement.
TTTCCACCAGTTCATCTTTTTTCACCTGTTTATTTTTTATTACAATAAGCCGGCACGCGGAGCGTGTCAGCGTTTGTTCACCTGTTCCCGGTATTCGGAGGGCGATACTCCGGTGATTTTCCGAAAACTTTTGCTGAAATAATTGCCGTCGTTATACCCCACCTGACCGGAAATATCATTGATGCGGTTGCGGGGATCTGCCAGAAGCTGGGCTGCTTTCTTCATGCGGAAATCCGTAATATACTGATTCAGTGTCATGCCGGTTTCGTTTTTGAAGAAGGTGCAGGTATAGGAGGCGGACATATTGATATGGCCGCTGATGGATTTCACCGACAAATCTGTATCCTGATAATGCTGGGCAATAAATTCGCGGATTAAATATATGATGGAATTTTCCGGGCTGCTGTTTTTGAAGTCCTGAAAATATGCCATGGTCTTTTCAGTGAGGATCCGGTGCAGATGGAAAAAGGAGAAACAACTGTCCATAATATCCATGATATTGTCCTGGTTCTCCAGAACGAAATCCGGGTGGAGCTGGTGCTGCCTGCGCATTTTGTACAGGCAGGAAAACATATCATAGTAGATCCCCTTTAGCTGGTTGGGAAGAATTCCCGTACGGTGGTACATTAACTGTTCCAGCGTAAGCAGGGTATCGGAGACAGCGGTTTCATTATTTTCGTTCAGGGCGGTAATATACCGGGACACCTGCTGCTGGATGGCGGGGATATCCGCCTGGGGCAGGGACGATACACTTCCCGCAGGAAGAATACTGCCCGGCTCAAAGAAAAAACTGCTCTGCAGGGCAATCACTGCCGATTCGTAGGAGTGATAAACAGAAGATACGGAAGATACAGTATCGCCAATGGCGGTGCAGCAATCCGCACAGGAGGCAAGAATACGGTTTATCTCCCCGGCAATCATTAAAAGGGTGCTTTCAGCAGCGGGACGTTCCCCATATATATGGAATACAAGATGGTGGATACGTTTTTCACTGCAGATCATATGAAGATGCATCCGGGACAGATAATTCTGCAGGGATGTGTAAATCCGGGCAAGTTCGGTGGGATCTTCCGGCGCGTCCATCAGCCTGACAATAAATGTGGTGACAGATTTAAACCTGTCGGCCCCGTGATAATCCCGGAACCGTGCGCAGAGGGCATCTACCGTATCTTTACAGGAAGAATAGGGAATGGTGAAGCAGTAGGCAAGCTGTGCGGCATCGGAACTGCCAAATCTGGCGTCAACCCCCGGATTCCTGTGCAGACGGCTCCGCTGCTGTACGGCCTTTGTGATAGTTTCCTCAATTTCAGCGGGGTCAATGGGCTTTTCGATATAGTTGATGGCTTTCAGCTTGATGGCGGCTTTCAGATAATCTTTGTCTGAATAACCGCTCATAAAAATGGCTGCAACCTCCGGCAGAAAAGCCTCGATCTGCTCTAACATGGCAATGCCGTTCATCCGGGGCATCCGCACATCACAGAGCACGATATCGGGAAGGAATTCCCTTGCCGCTTCAAGACCGTTTATGCCGTCGCTTGCCTGACGGATTTCGGATATGCCAAGTTTCTCCCAGTTGATGGAACTTACCAGGCCGTTTCTTGTAAGTTTTTCATCGTCAACAATCAGTAATTTCATATACACTCCATTTTCTGTTCCCTGAATTCTCTAACTTAATATACCTTTTATCATAACCGCCATTATTTTAAAAAGCAATAGAAGCTGTCTGAAAATGGACCTCCATGTGGGAAAAATATTTTACCCTTCATAAAAAGAAATTACCATTTTGGATAAAAAAATGGGATGATATGATAAGAATATAAAACAGGGAGGAGGAATTGTGGTGTCCGAGTATGTATTGGAACTAAAAGGAATTACCAAGATATTTCCAGGGGTAAAGGCACTGAATCAGGTACGGTTTCAGCTTAGGCCCGGCGAAGTTCATGCCCTGATGGGCGAGAACGGAGCGGGTAAGTCCACTTTTATCAAGGTTATCACAGGTGTTCACAGGGCGGAAGAAGGAGAGATGTTCCTTAATGGAAAAAAGGTCGAGTTTAAAGGCCCCCGGGATGCGCAGGCGGCAGGGATTGCGGCGGTGTACCAGCATCCCACATCCTATCCGGATCTGACCGTGACGGAGAATATATTTATGAATCATGAAATGAAAAAGCATGGCATGATTCAGTGGAAAGAGATGAATAAAGAGGCACAGAAGTATCTGGATGAACTGGATGCGGATTTTAAGTCTACAGCGGAGATGGGGACTTTAAGCGTGGCCCAGCAGCAGATGGTGGAGATAGCCAAAGCGGTTTCCACCCATGCCAGAATCGTTATTCTGGATGAGCCTACAGCGGCGCTGACGGCCAATGAGTCTGAAAAATTATACCATATTGTAGATAAACTAAAAGAGGACGGCGTATCCATCATTTTCATTTCCCACAGATTTGAGGATATGTACCGGCTGGCATCCAGAGTCACAGTGTTCCGGGATTCCCAGTATATCGGGACTTACGATGTGGATAAGATTACCAATGCAGAACTGATCAAACAGATGGTGGGACGTGAGATTTCCGATTTGTATCCCAAGCCGGAAGTGAAGTTTGGGGGCGAGATGCTCCGCATTGAGAATTTTTCCAGAACCGGATACTTTAAAGATGTGTCGCTGAATGTCCGTGCAGGGGAAATCGTGGGCCTGACCGGGCTGGTGGGAGCAGGACGTACCGAAGTGATGGAGGCGGTCTGTGGTATTACCGGATTTAATCAGGGTAAAGTATATCTGGAAGGAAAAGAAGTACATATTAAGAATCCCACAGACGCCGGGAATTACGGAATTATCCTTCTTCCGGAGGACCGTCAGAAGACAGGGCTTATTTTAAGCTGGGGGCTGGGACGTAATGTCACCCTCCCTATTTTGGATAAATTTACCCATAAAGGCTTTATCAATGAAAAGGAAGAGAGGAATCTGGCGAAGGATCTGCTGGAAAGTGTGGATACCAAAGCGGTAACGGTGTTTGACCCGGCAAGCTCTCTTTCAGGCGGAAACCAGCAGAAAGTAGTGGTTGCCAAAGCGCTGGCACAGGATAATATGAAGGTGGTCATCATGGATGAACCTACCAAGGGAGTAGATGTGGGCGCCAAGGCAGAAATCTACCAGATTATGGGTGAACTGGCTCAAAAAGGATATGCCATTATCATGATATCCTCTGAAATGCCGGAGATTATCGGCATGTGTGACCGGGTGTATGTTATGTGCGGAGGAAAAGTCACAGGGGAACTGGAACGCTCGGTATTGTCCCAGGAACTTATTCTGGAACATGCCATGGAGAAAAGTACGAAGAAGGAGGGTGCGTAATAATTATGGAAAAGAAATCCATTTGGAAGCGGATGAAAGATTCCAGGGAGGCCAGCCTGGTAATCGTCCTGATTCTGTTATGTGCGGCAGTTTCCATTAAGAACCCTGCCTTTTTATCACTGAATAATATTGAAGAGATTTTAAAAAACAATGCGGTGACAATGATTCTGGCGCTGGGAATGCTGTGTGTTTTGCTGATTGGGGGCATTGATATTTCCATAGCGTCCACCCTGGCTTTTACAGGAATGTCGGTGGGGCTGTTGTTTAAATACGGCTATATGAGCAGTACTTTGCTTGGATTTGTGCTGGCAATGGCAATTGGCGCCCTGTGCGGACTAATCATCGGGCTTGTCATCGGAAAAGGAAAAGTTACGCCGATTATAGCCACCATGGGCTTTATGTATATCTACCGGGGGATGGCTTATGTGGTTGGAAACAGCCAGTGGGCAGGCGCAGACGCCCTGGGGGATTTTAAGAATTTTGCCCTGGAATCTTATCTGGGATTCGGTCTGATTAACAATGTAATTATGATTACAATTATCTGTTACGTTATATTTTTTATCGTTATGAAATGGACCAAGTTCGGCCGTAATATCTACGCTGTGGGAAGCAACCCGGAGGCGGCGGAAATATCCGGTATCCATGTGGCGCGGGTGAAAATTGCAGTGTACACTATTATGGGACTTCTGTCCGGGTTGTGCGGCGCGCTGGCAACTACCGTATACGCATCCGCGCAGCCGGATATGCAGACAGGAAAGGAAATGGATGTTATTGCGGCCTGCGTCATCGGCGGTGTCAGCATGAGCGGCGGAAAAGGAAGCGTGGCTGGCGCACTGCTGGGAGCTTTGATGCTGGCAGTCATAGCAAAGGCCCTGCCGCTGGTGGGAATTGACTCCCTTGCACAGAATACCGTGAAAGGCGTGCTGATTGTTGCGGTAATTATCTTAAATGTCATTACCAAGAGAGCAATGGATAAGAGCAATCTGGAAAGGAGGGAGATGTAATCATGGCAGGAAAATCTGGCAGAACCATTAATGCCACACCGGAAAATGTGTGGAAAAAACAAATTTTCAGTTGGGAAGGAATTCTGGTAATTATCTTTATTGCAGTGATAATCCTGTGTAAGATTTTATCGCCTAACTATACATTTACCAATGTGCTTCGGGAGATGCCCAAATACTTAAGCGAGATATTCCTTCTTTTCCCCATGGCATATATACTGTTGCTGGGAGAGATTGACATATCGGTAGGCTCCATTGTATGCCTTTCGGCTACGGCCGGATGTCTGGTATCCAATGCAGGCGTCCCCTTCGGCGGGGTGGTCATTGTCATTCTTCTGACAGGAACTATCTGCGGCGCCATCAACGGGGCAATACTGGTAAAATTTCCCGAACTGCCTTCCATGATTGTGACGCTGGGGACGCAGATCGTATTCCGGGGGATTGCGGAGATTGTCCTGGGAAGCGGCGGTTCCGTGTCCTTAAGCAATACGGATGGATTCCGTATGATTGCCAAAAAGGCAGGCCCCTTCCCCTATGTATTTTTTCTGGTAATTATTTCCGCCGTTATTTTTACGGTAATATCAGTTAAAATGAAGTTTGGAAGAAGCCTGTACGCTATCGGGAGCAATCGGCAGACAGCCTTTTACTCTGGCATCAGGGTAAAAAAGGTCATCTTCACAGCTTATACGGTAATGGGACTTTTCGCAGGGATTGCGGCGTTGTTTCTGACTTCGGCCCTGTATGGCGCCAACACTACCACCGGAAAAGGATTTGAGATGGATGCCATTGCCATGGCTGTATTCGGAGGGATTGCCACTACAGGCGGGAAGGGCCGTCTGGTGGGCGGTGTGATTTCAGCATTCATTATAATCTGTTTAAGAATCGGTCTTGGACAGATTAATATGAACTCCCAGTTGATTCTGGTTATTATCGGAATACTGCTGATATGCGCTGTACTGCTGCCCAACATCACCGGAAACATGAAGCTGAAGAAAAAAGCAAATTAGTAGATATATCATCTATGATATATTATCTATGATATTAACTATCTATGATATTTACTATCTATGATATCAGACGGCTGAAAACCGTTAGATATAAATTTATTTTAAGTGGAGGTAATATGATGAAGAAAAAACTCGTAAGCGTATTAATGTGCGCGGCAATGACGGCAGCCCTGCTGTCCGGCTGCGGCGGAAGTAAAGATACTCCCGCAGAAAGCCAGTCTGCAAATGAACCGGCTGCAGAAACAGAAACAAAGACAGAGACGGAAAGCAATGAGGAGGCAGCTTCCGGCGGTAAGACCTATGCAATGATTACCAAGGCCGCAGGAAATCCTTATAATGAAAAAGAAGCGGAAGGATTTAAGGAAGTAATTGAAGCAAACGGCGGGACTGTTATTATCCAGCATCCCGAGGCTGCAACGGCAGACGCACAGGTATCTGTTATCCAGTCATTAATTTCCCAGGGCGTGGATTCTATCTGCGTGGCTGCAAACGATACAAATGCCCTTCAGGCAGCCCTTGAGGAAGCCATGGATGCAGGCATTAAGGTAAGTTCCTTTGACTCATCCACCAATCCGGCCAGCCGCATGACTTTTGCAAACCAGGCCGGAACACAGGAGATTGGACAGGCCCTTATGGACGCTGTATATGATATTTCCGGCGGTTCGGGACAGTGGGCAATCGTTTCAGCTACTTCCCAGGCAACCAATCAGAATGCATGGATTGAAGCCATGAAAGAAATTATGGAAAGCGACAGCAAATATGCAGAACTTGAACTGGTATCCGTAGAATACGGCGATGACGTGCCTGAAAAATCTACCACTGTAACGCAGGCTCTGCTGACAAATTATCCTGACTTAAAAGTAATCTGCGCTCCTACTACAGTAGGTATTGCAGCAGCAGCAAAGGTTCTTCAGGATCAGGGCTCTTCCTGCAAACTGACAGGACTTGGCCTTCCTTCCGAAATGGCAGCATATATTGGCGACGGCGATGACTTCTCCTGTCCTTATATGTTCCTCTGGAATCCTATTGATGTAGGGCGGCTCAGCGCATACATTTCCATGGCCCTTGTAAACGGCGATATCACCGGAGCAGCCGGCGAGACATTTACAGCCGGCGATATGGGCAGCTACACAATTGTAGAGGCAGCCGACGGCGGTACAGAAGTAATCCTTGGACCTCCTTTTAAATTTGATCCCAGCAATATTGCAGAATGGAAGGATATCTATTAAAATGATAAAAGGATTTAAAATGAAGCTGTTTGAAGGCCAGGAGGAAGAATACGAAAGACGCCATAACCTTCTCTGGCCCGAAATGAAAGATATGATCCACCAGCATGGCGGCCGGAATTACACGATTTTCTTAGACAGGGAAACGCTGACATTGTTCGGATATATTGAGATTGAGGACGAAGAACTCTGGGCTAAAGGCGCAGACACCGAAATCAACCGGAAATGGTGGGACTTTATGGCGGATATTATGGAGACGAACCCGGATAACAGCCCGGTGTCCGTAGATTTGCAGAATGTGTTTCATTTAGACTAAAAACAAATGCTGCCACGCTTCGCGGACCAGCTTATTGTAACAAATGCTGCCACGCTTCGTGAGCCGGCTTATTGAACAACGGACAGTACGCTTTGCGAACTGTCCGTTGTTTTTACTGCCATGCTTTCCTGTATGCAAGTGGCGTTGTTTTTTCCCTTGCTTTGAATAAATTAATAAAGTGGGAGACATTATTCAGGCCAATCTCGAAAGTAATCTCATTAATTGATAAATCAGAATACTTCAATAAGTCTTTTGCGTGCGAAATACGTGTAGTAATAATGTATTCGTTAATGGACATACCTATATATTTTTTAAATTCTTTTGAGATGTGATAGCGGCTGCGGTGGCAGAGATGTTCAAAATGGGAAAGGGAGAGAGCCTGTCTGTAGTTTTTATCAATATCTTTTACAATTTCCCTGACGTAATCCGGTATTAAAAAGGTGTCAACATTGTTTGTTGCAGTTTCCACCAGCAATTCAGTCAATAATGAATTAATCAGGTTGGAGGAGACGGTTTCTGTTGTTAAGTCTTTTCTCTGGTGCAATGCAATAATCCGCCAGATGACACGTTCCATCAAAAAAGTATCCTGGCACTGAATAACGCGGAAGCCGTTTCTTGTGAATTCATTGTAGTATCCTAAAGAATTGCCGCCGTTAAAATGAATCCACAGAAATTCCCAGTCTTCATTTTGCCCAGTGTAGTATACATGGTGCTTCTCACAATGGATAAAAAAGCACTGCCCCTTTGTAAGGGAATATTCTTTTCCCTCATATTTTAAATAACCAGTTCCGGAGAGCGTATAGATAATAAGAAAAGAATCCAGGTTTTTACGTTCAGAAAAATAGGGATATTTTGTCTTGAAATATCCAATTTCCTGGGTGTAAAAAAAGAGTTTTTTTGCCGTTTCACTTGGCGTGAGAATCATACGTATGGAATCTTCGCTCCAGTTGTGTATTCCCCGCTCTAAAAGCTTTTTGTCTTTTTTCATAGAATGGATTCTCCTTTCGAAATGCATCACAAGATAGTGTTATTTTTGGCCACATTTCTTCGATGCTATTTTTATACTATAGGAATATAATCTTTTTGTAAACAACAATCGGCGGGCGTTTAGAAAAGATAACTGACGCTTATTACAAAAAAGGAGGTAATACTTTTGCTGGTCAGAAAAGAAGTAAAAAAACCTAAAATAGGTGTTTATTCTGCAGGATTGAAACATTACTGGGGGCAGTTTCCGAAATTAAGAGAACGGCTTATAGGGTATGGGGAGTTTATTGCAGAAAAAATAGAAGAAATGGGTGGGGAAGTCAGCTTTTACGGGCTTGTAGACTGTGAGCAGGAAGCGCAGAAAGCAGGCGTTTACTTTAATGAGAGGGATGTGGATTTGATTTTTTTACATTCGGCAACCTATGTAACAAGCGCATCGGTTTTACCAGTCCACCAAATTTGCAAGGCCCCGGCAGTGATACTGAATTTACAGCCGACAGCAAGAATAAATTATGAAAAAACGACAACTGGTGAATGGCTTGCACATTGTGGGGCATGTCCGGTTCCGGAGATTTCTAATGCTTTTCACCGTGCAGGTATTCGGTGCCGTATCGTGAATGGTCTTCTGGGACTGACAGAAACTCCGGAAATATCCATGACGGATGAGATGACCAGTGGCCGGCCGGAAGCGCTTCGGGCATGGAAAAAGATAGAAGAGTGGGTGCTGGCTGCAAAGGTAAAGCGAAACCTGAAAGGCGCCCGTTTTGGATTTCTGGGGAACACTTACAGCGGTATGCTGGATATGTACAGTGATTACACAATGTTTCAGAGCCAGACAGGAGCGCACATTCAGGTTTTGGAAATGTGTGACCTTGACAGACATCTGAAAACCGTTACAGACAAAGAGACGGCAGAAAAGAAAAAAGAAATTGAAGAGTTCTTTGTGATAAGTGGGGAAAATGCGGCTGATCCGCTGGCAAAAAAGCCGACAGATGAACAGATTGACTGGTCTGCAAAGATTGCAGTTGCACAGGAAAAACTGGTAAAAGAATTTGATCTGGATGCACTGACCTACTATTACCATGGCGCGCCCGGCAATCACTATGAAATGGTACAGGGGGGATTTATTGTGGGACATTCCCTGCTCACGGCAGAAGGAATTCCCTGTGCAGGCGAAGGCGATCTGAAGACCTGCCTTGCCATGAAAATCTGCGACATCCTTGGAAAGGGAGGAAGCTTTTGTGAAATAGTCACAGTTGATTATATTGACGGAACGATTTTGCTTGGCCATGACGGCCCCTTCCATCTGGAAATAGCAAAAGGAAAGCCAATACTGCGTGGAATGGGGCTTTACCATGGAAAGCAGGGAACCGGTGTATCGGTGGAAGCAAAGGTTCGTACAGGGGATATAACCAATCTGGCTTGCACCCAGACGGTAGACGGCAGGCTGAAGTTTATAATTACGGAAGCGGAATCTACCGATGGTCAGATTATGACAATCGGAAATACGCAGACCCCTGTTAAGTTTGAAAAGGATCCAGATTCTTATATGGATATCTGGTTTGCGGAAGCGCCGACACATCATTTTGCAATGAGCGTTGGACATAACGCTTCTTTGTATGAAAAGGTGGCAGATTTACTTGAAATTCAGGCGGTATGCCTGTAGCATTTCCTGACTTAACAGAAATAATTTTTTATTCCCGGATGGCAGAAGCCGCCTGGCACAAGATAAAAGTTGTGTCAGGTGGCTTTTCTGCATATATATCATATACATGGCCTGCTGCCAAAAGTTCATGTGCATTCCTGAACAGTAACCGAAAAATACCTTTAAATGTGCAAATTATTCCCAGATATTTAAAAATTAGAAATTTTATGCTATGATTTATTCAACTGACAGGGAAAAATTTAAACAGTACAGGAGTTATGAGGACACACTATTATGAAAAAGATATGGGAATTTTTTGAAAATATGGAGGAACTGGTGTATGTCTCTGATATGGAAACTTATGAACTGGTTTATATGAACAAAAAAGCGCTGGAGACATACGGTTTTTATTCTCTGGAAGAAATTGAAGGGAAGAAGTGTCATGAGGTTATGCAGAATTGCTTTAACCCATGTTTAATCTGCAACAACCAGGAACTTACGCCGGGATGCTTTAAAGAATGGTGGTATTACAATCCTGTCCTTGATAAGCATTTTATGCTGAAGGACACAGTTCTTGAGGAAGAGGGGAAAAGATACCGGATGGAGATTGCGCTGGATGTCAGCAACAAGGAAGCATGGGGAAACATGCTGGAAAACTGCCAGAATCTTGAGACAATGATTAATGAGGGACTCAGGATTGCCCTGCTGGAGGAAACCCCTGCACAGACACTTGAAGTTCTGCTGGCATACATGGGCAGGGCGCTGGGGGCGGAGAGAACCTATATTTTTGAAAAAAATGAAAAAGGCGGCGACGATAACACTTTCGAGTGGGCGGCGGACGGGGTGAAATCTGAGAAGGAAACTCTGCAGAATGTCCCGCCGGAAGTCTGTGCCAACTGGTACCGGAGTTTTAATGTGCGCAGGCATATTGTCATTGAAAATCTGGAGGACATCCGGGAAAGCGACCCATTGCAGTATGAAAATCTGAAAAGGCAGAATATCCGATCCCTTGTGGTGCTGCCCCTTTATGCCGGCGGGAAAGTAATCGGCTTTTTCGGCGTTGACAATCCCCCTGAAAAGCTTTTGGACTACGCATCAAATATGCTTCAGATTATGGCTCATTTTATCGTAGCATCACTGAAAAGGCGCAATTTGTTCCGGGAACTTGAAAGAATGAGTTATTGTGACCAACTTACGAAAATCGGAAACAGATATGCAATGGATGATTATATTGACCACATAGAGCAGGGGCAGAGCATCGGAGTGGTCTACTGTGATGTGACGGGCCTGAAACGGGTCAATGACAGGGAAGGCCATAAAGCAGGCGACAGACTGATTGTCAATGCCTGCGAAAATTTAAGGCAGGTATTCGGCGGATATGGGCTGTTCCGCATAGGCGGCGATGAACTGCTGGCAATCTGTACGCAAATTGAAGAAAAAGCCTTGTGGGAAAAAGTAGAGCGGCTGAAAAGGAATCTGCGTGAAAATTCCATAGAGATGGCAATAGGGGCCGCCTGGAAAAAGGAGTGCCTGCCGGATATAGAAAAGATGATGGCGGAAGCGGAACAGAGAATGTATCTGGATAAGGCAGAGTATTATCAAAGAAGTGGAATAGACAGAAGGACATAAAGCATATAAATAGGATAAGTACAGGAGAAAGAATGGCTTTGAAGCATGAATCTGAAAAAAAGAATAATTTCATGCATTATTTTATTTATATTGGTTGCAGTCATATGCATCATCGGTCTTTGGCAGAGACAGGAGATTCAGACAATGGGAAGGAATATAGGGAATGAGGGCAGTAAGAAGATTGCCCTCACTTTTGACGACGGCCCCCATCCGTACTATACGGAACAGCTCCTTAAAGGACTGAAGGAGCGGAACGCCAAAGCGACCTTTTTTATCACGGGAAAAAATGCGGAAAGCTATCCCGAAATAGTAAAAAAAATCCATGAGGACGAACATCTGATTGGAAATCATACCTATAACCATACCCAGCTCACGTCAAAGAACAGGGAAAGCTTCAAAGAGGAAATTATAAAGACCAACGAAGTGATTAAAGAGGTGACAGGGGAGGACGTCATATACGTCCGGCCTCCCTATGGCAGTTGGAACAAGGAATTTGAAAAGGAACTTAACATGTTTCCGGTACTGTGGACAATCGACCCCCTTGACTGGTGCAGTCATGATGTCTCCTGCATTGTGAAAAATGTCTGCGCAAAGGCTGAAGAAAATGATATTATCCTGATGCACGACCAGTACAAAACTACAGTGACAGCGGCGCTCAAAATTGTGGACGAACTGACGGAGGAAGGATATGAATTCGTTACGGTAGACGAGCTGTTGTTTGACTGAGCACACTGTCCGCTATTTATGCACATTCCACAATTCCACGCCGAATACACTCTTCCGGACGCAGACCCGGACAGAATCGCCGGCCTCCACAGATTCGTACAAATTTCTGGATGTTCGCATTTTCTGCATAGTATCCCGCCAGATAAGGACAACTTCATAGTGGGTCATCCGGGAACTTCTGTGCTGTTCTTTTGAGAGCACAGTGACAGTTTCGTGGACTGGTCTGCCTGCCGTTACATAGTTGACCGGGGGAACAAGGATAAAGGAGATGAGAAAGAGTGTACAGGCAACAAACAGTATGATTAAAGGATGTTCTTTTATCCTGCGGACAAAGAGCACAACCAGATAGGGAATCAGCAAAATAACAGCCATGACAGCGCTCATGGGCAGCCATACGCCTTCTTCCACCTGGAAGAGGTCTGCAAAAGACAGCAGAAAAACCATGCTTATGAGACAGGGAAGCACGGGGAGAGGGATGTGGTTCCCGTCGCAGTTTTTACCCCTTTCCAGACTCATTTTAGGATAGAATAAAAGAAACAGGAAATAGGTAAACAGCAGAACAAGAATATATACAATCATCATCCACTTAGTAGACATAGTCCGTTTAGCGGACATAGGAATGGCCGCAACACAAAGAACGGCCATTGCAGTCCCCATGATGCGGGTGAATTTTTTCTGCTTATGGATGGAAACAGGCGAATACCGGGAACGGATATAGGCATCCTTATCCGTAAGATGGAGACTTAAGTTCCAGTCCCGGATTTTCCTAAAAAATGAAGAATCAGAAAGAGACTTACCTGGGACAATTTTCACCTGCTTTTCCCGAAGATAATCCAGAGCGTCAGAGTATGCAGGCATATTGATCTCAAATACAGCCAGCTTGGAGCCGTCATATCCGTAGATAATATACTTCTCGCCCCTGGGGACGACTGACTGGATTTCAGAGTAAAAAAAGCTTTTCGTCCTGCCCAGAGCAGGTGTATAAGAAAAGCGGCTGCTGTACAAAACCAGTTTTCGCCTATAGCCATCAAGAAATAAAAATATGCCGAGAATTACAAGCCCGCCAAAGATGGGAATACAAATCAAAAGAGTTTCCGTATCCTGATTCCGTATACAAAAGCAGACGGAAAAAAAGAGACAGAGAGCAAAAAACACAGTACAGATTATGCTGATTATTAAAATAACTCTGCTTTCACGCACTTCCAATTGTTTTTCCATGAATTGATTCCCTTTATGGCGGCTGGATTTTTATACAAGAATTTTAGCATATATAGGAAGGGGAAGCAATTTATTTCGGCATGGACTTCATGCCTGGCCAGTTATCCGTAACGCGCCTCATCTGACTGCCGGTTATGCAAAAATCCATCGAAAATTGCCTTCGGCAATGGGATTTTTGCACTCTCGAATCACTTTTTTACGACCAGCGCAGTAAATGCGCAGGTCTGTGTGAACAGTAACGATTTAATGACGCTGCCTGTGAGCAGTTGTTCACAGCGGCTTGAAGATATCTGGGTTTGGTGCTATGATAACTTACAGGATAAGTCTGCTGTTTTTAGAGAAAATGCAATAGGAAGGAGTTTGTGGGTATGGGAATGTTTTTGAACAGTAAAGCACCATATGAAACGTATAAAAAAGTAATACAAAATCCTTATTTTGTAGATAAAACGCTATTGTTAACTGAATTGATGCCCTACTTTGGCAGTATAAACTGTTACTGCTGTATTACAAGGCCCCGCCGTTTTGGCAAAACCATAATGGCAGATATGATAGGAGCGTTTTTTGGAAGGACAGACAGCGCAGATAAAATATTTGATGATCTGGCCATTTCAGGGCAGGAGGAATATAAAGCCCACTTAAACAGCCATGATGTTATTTATATAGATTTCAGCAGGGCGCCAAAGGGATGCAGAAGCTATGCGGAATATATAGACCGCATCGAGACAGGGATAATCAGAGATTTGACGGCGGCATATGAGGACTGCGGCATAGAGGCAGATGACCCGGTATGGGATGCTCTGTGCAAGATTTACGAGCAGACAGATAATAAGTTTGTATTTGTACTGGATGAGTGGGACGCGGTTTTTCATATGCCGTTTATTTCCAGGGAAAATCAGTGGGACTATCTTTTATTTTTAAAATGGCTGTTTAAAGACCAGCCGTATACAGAGTTTGTATATATGACAGGCGTTCTGCCGATTGCCAAGTATTCCAGCGGCTCTGAACTGAATATGTTTGTGGAATATGATATGGCTTCATCAGAGAAATTCAGTGAATATTTTGGGTTTTCTGATAAAGAGGTGGATGTCCTTTATGGAATATATAAGAAAAGGGCAGGTGTATGTAAATTCAGCCGCGAGGAACTCCGTATCTGGTATGACGGTTACTATACGGCTACAGGAGTCCGTCTTTATAATCCACGTTCCGTTGTTCTGGCGCTGACTGACGGCCAGCTTAGGAATTACTGGACCAGTTCAGGGCCCTATGATGAGTTATTTTATTATATCCGGCACAATATTGAAGCAGTGAGAGATGATCTGGCCTTTATGGTATCCGGCGGCGGCGTGCCGGCTGATATCGGACAGTATACGGCCTCTTCCATGGAAATAGACTCCCGGGAACAGATTTATTCGGCAATGGTGGTCTATGGACTTTTGACCTATAAGGATGGAGAAGTTCTGATACCAAATAAAGAACTGATGGACAAATATAATGAACTGCTGTTATCCAGGGAATCTCTGGGATATGTATATAATCTGGCTAAAAAATCAGAACATATGCTTCAGGCGACAATAGCAGGCGATACCAAAGTGATGGAGGAAATTCTTCAGTTTGCCCATAACACGGAGTCGCCTATTTTTTCATATAACAGTGAGACGGAACTGGCTGCCGTGGTGAATTTGTGTTATCTTTCCGCACGCAATAAATACCGGATTGAACGGGAAGAAAAGGCGGGAAAGGGATATGTGGATTTTATTTTTTACCCGGAACGAAAAAACAGCGATTGCATTATCCTTGAACTGAAAGTGGACAGTACGCCGGAAGAGGCAATTGCCCAGATTAAGGATAAGAACTACGGGCTCCGGTTTGAAGGAAAGCTTGGGGAAAAAACGGGGTATACCGGGCGTGTGCTGGCTGTTGGCATTAGCTATAGTAAGGAAACAAAAGAACATAGCTGCAGGATAGAAGTACTTAAGACTTTTCATTGAAAACTTTCCGGAAATTACCTATAATAGAAGCAGACAGATTAAAATACAGGCGCGCAGTGCCTGCAGTGCCTGAAAATAATTTCATTGCAGAAGGAGTTTATTATGAGGTTAGTTACACGTTCAGATTTTGATGGGCTTGCGTGCGGAGCGCTTCTGAAAGAAGCGGGAATTATCGACCACTGGAAGTTTGCCCATCCGAAAGATTTACAGGACGGCCTGGTGGAAGTGAATGAAGACGACTGCCTTGCCAATGTGCCCTTTGTGGAAGGGTGCGGGCTGTGGTTTGACCATCATTCCAGTGAGCACGAGAGATTACAGTTGGAAGGGAAGTATAAAGGAGAGAGCCGTATCACGCCTTCCTGCGCCAGAATTATCTATGAATATTATGGGGGCAGGGAGAGATTTCCGCAGTTTGACGATATGATGGAAGCGGTTGACAAGGTGGATTCCGGGAATCTGACGATTGACGAAATCCAGAACCCAAAAGGATGGATTCTGATAGGCTTTCTGATGGATCCCAGAACCGGGCTGGGACGTTTCCGTAATTTCACCATTTCCAATTACCAGTTGATGGAGAAACTCATTGACGCCTGCCGTACCATGACCACCGAAGAAATTTTGAATCTGCCGGACGTGATAGAACGTATTGAAATGTACAACGAGCAGACCGAAAAGTTCAAAGAGATGGTCACAGCCTACACCAGGGTGGAGGGGAAAGTCATCATTACAGATTTAAGGGGAGTGAGTCCGATTTACACCGGAAACCGTTTTATGATTTACAGCATGTATCCGGAGCAGAACATATCCGCATGGATAGTCAGCGGACGGGGCGGTGCAGGCTGTTCTGCAGCAGTAGGTTACAGCATTTTAAACCGTACCTGTGAAGTGAATGTAGGAAGCCTTATGTTAAAATATGGTGGCGGCGGCCACAAAAAAGTAGGTACCTGTCAGTTTTCCGATGAAAACATGGACACAGAACTTCCCAAAATGCTGGAAGAACTGTGCGGGCTGGCCAATAACGAAAGGAAGTAAGAACCGCTGGCAAAATAGGCATAACTAACATAGTGCGTATAATTGGTAAAGAGGGACATAGATAAAAAAGTAAACATATCAGCATGTAAAAAGAGAAAGTCTTTGATGTGGGGTGAGGAAAACACATCAAAGACTTTTTTCAAATGATGCCCCACGAAGCGCAAGGGCGCTGTAACTGCGTTTGGACTTATCCAATTTTTGCCTGAAGCACTACCGCATATAGTTATATATATAATAAGGAAGAAAAACCTACAAATTGTTTTCCTGCTTGCGGTTCTGATACTTAACCTTCATGAACGTTACGATATCATCCTGGTCATGGGAATCCAATAACAGAAAGTAGAAAAGGAGCTGCCGTTCTTTCCTGTTTAAAAATTTAAATTTCTTGCTGTTTTCGGGAGAATTCATAAAATCCATAAATAAAGATAAATCATCCGTCATGTCTACCTTGCCCCTCTGGGCTTTCAATGCAAAATCCATATTAATGTTATAGGTAACAACCAAATCAAGGAAATTTTCCACCGGGACATTGTAAAGTTTTGCCAGATTATATAAAGAATTGACAGGAGGCGTGATCCGCCCGGTTTCATAATGGGAATAAGTCTGTCGTGTGATATTAAGGTGGGAGGCTACAAATTCCTGGGAGTAATTGCAGGATTTCCGTAAATCTTTCAGATATTTCTCTAAAGTAACAATAGTCATTTCATTGCTCCATGGATTTTGAAAGTATGTTTTGATGCTTTGCGGCAGTTCAGATGTGCTGAACGGTCACGATTCTCTACATTTTTCAATTGTATACTCAAAAATACTTGAAATTATATTTAGAATAGCATATACTACAAAAAGAGCTATTAGTAATAGCATTTATTACATATGGCGAAATAAAGATTTAAATGGACGGTTATTCCGGAAACCGCCTGATATGGGAAATTCCGGATAGTAAAATAAACATTTTTTTGAAATGGAGGAGAGAATGATGAAAGCAAGTATCATCAAAAGAATGCTTACCGGAGCATTAATCGCTTCACTGGTTATGGCTCCTGCAATGAGCGTTGCAGCAGCCAGTAGCGATGCACCGAAAGGCAGTACTGTTGTAGAGCAGGTTGTTGAAGAGACAACTACTACATCAGTTGCAGAAGTTCCTGCAAAGAGCACAGTTGCCGGCGTGGTAACTACAACAAAGGGCGTTTACCTTGCAACAAGCGTTGACGGTGTAGCTGTTACAAGCAGCGTGGCATCCATCGCAGCAGGCTATGGCCTTGCAAGCAACGAGATACCTTACGCAAAAATGACCAATATGGATCCTGTAAAGAGTTATCTGGCTAAAGCTGCAATTGACGCAGCAGCAGCATCCCAGGGCGGCGAGGTTGGTCCTATGATTAACCTTGAGTTTGGTAAGATGGCAGGCGGAAAATACAGCCTTCTTTCCAGCGATGGTCCTGCAATCCAGATCGCTATAGGTATTCCCAGAAGCTTCGTACAGGCAGGCAAGACCTATGCTATGGTACGTGTACAGGCAGGCGGCGTTGTTTCCATCCTTCCGGATATCGATGACAACCCGAACACAATTACCTTTGCTACAACAGGTGGCGCAGGCGCTTATGCAATTATCAGATTCTAATTGCACAGCACAGCAAATGAAATAACGACTGACAGGCAGGTATTCCTGTTGCCATAAGGGAGCAGCTTTAGACGGCTGCTTTCCTTATGGAAATATTATGGAAATCTGGGAGATTATGAATAAACTAAAGCGGGAACATATTTATCTCATTTTCATTATTTCAATTATTATCTGCATTTTCCAGTACGGAATTCACAAAATCTGCGGTTTTACAATATATCCTGATGAATTTGGCTATTGGGCCAGTGCAGCAAAGGCAGTGGGATATGAGTGGTCAGAAGTGGCTTCCCTGGGATCCTATTATTCTTTTGGATACAGTCTGCTTCTGATACCGTTATTGAAACTGCTTAAGGACGGCGTGACGGTTTACAGGGCGGCAGTAGCTGTCAATATGCTACTCATGTGCTTAAGTGTGCCGATTGTATACCGGATGATATGCAGATTGTTCCCGGAGACGGACAACCCGGAAATTGGAAAAATAAAGAGAGTGTTTATCAGTGGGA
This sequence comes from uncultured bacterium, assembly GCA_947177425.1. Lineage (GTDB taxonomy): Bacteria > Bacillota > Clostridia > Lachnospirales > Lachnospiraceae > Suilimivivens. Next base: position 19,568 of record CAMWUN010000024.1, on the reverse strand, counting down.
TTGCAATTTTTTACCCCTCCTGGATTTTTTATATGCAGATGACGCTTGCAGAGGCGCTGCTTATGTTCCTGTTTACAGGTCTGACCTGTTTATTCATTAGTTTTGTTCAAAAGCCCAAAGCTGTTACAGCGGTACTTCTGGCAATTGGCCTGATATATTCTTATTGTGTACATATGCGTACGGTGGCTGTTGTGATTGCGTGCCTGCTTACAATGGCATTGTGGGGAATGACCAACCCGGCAATGAGAAAGCCGTTACTGATTATGATGGCGGCGGCAGCAGCAGCAGGGCTGGCGGTAGTAATAATAAAAAGAAATGTAATATTATCAGTTTTTACAAGCGCAGATACGGCAGTGAATGATTATGGGAGCCAGATAGACAGAATCAGGAATATATTGGCGGCCGGAGGCGTGAAGATATTTATAAAGGAAATAATTGGAAAGTTTTTTTATCTGGGTATGGCAACTTATGGGCTTTTTTACTGGTCAGTAGGGTGGTGCCTGAAAGAAACGGCAGGTTTAGTTAAAAATATTTTTGGAAAAAAGGTTTATAACTGCACAGCGGCTAATTGGACGGCAATGTTTCTGCTGCTTACCATTATCGGGGAAATACTTATATGCAGCATTTTTATGCATGGCTCCATGCCCGTGGACAGTGTGATATATGGAAGATACAATGAATTCCTTGTTCCGGTATTGATGGTGACAGGAATTGTGGCAATGCTTAAAAGCAAGTGGATTATCAGAATTACTTTATTATTGGGGACGCTCTCAGGAGTAATGGTGTTTCCCATAAGGTCTGTGATAGAAGAGGGACAAATGAGTGGAATACGTGGATATTTTGTCGCAGGCATCAGTTATTTGTTAAATAGGGAAGAAGATTTCAATCCGGATTTTTATTTGAAAGAAGTGTGGATTGTTGGATTTATATTAATGGTTTTGACGGCGGCAGTCGTTTTTACTGTAAAAAAGAGAGAAAATATGGCCTGGCTGCTGGGAATTGTAATCATGCTGGAAACCGGGATTGGTATACGGGTCAGCGAACAGTATGCATACAGGGCAAACAGGTTCGACTATCAGGATTTGATAATTTCAGAAAAAATCATGGAAAGCGGCAGTAAAGATGTGAGCGTGTTTTATCTGGATGAAGGGATGCTTCCGTATGTGGATTTTCAGCAGATGCAGCTTCGGGATATATCAATAAATGTAATCAGCGGAGAAATCACGGAAGAAATGGCGGGAGAAGGAGATTTCCTTATTGTCAGCCGTGACACACAAAGGCAGCAGGAACTTGAGCAGATATATAACAGGTATATAGTCTCCAATCTCAATATTCTATATTATAATGAAACAGATTAAGACGGGAAGATAAGTATATACAAATGAAGGAGTAGGAAAATGAAAAAATCAGGAAAAATTTTGATGGCATTTTTTGTGGCAGTTTTTATTCTGGGAACTTTTGGGTTGTCCGCAAAGGCGGAGGAAAACTTAGGTGAAGTTGCTGTAACTGAAATGAATCAGGTCATGACTATCATGAATGACTGCGATGCCAGGGAACTTCCGGACAATAGCGCCGCAGTCGTGCAGAGTTATACGGCAGGAGAATCTGTGTGGGTGGTTGGAGAAACCCAGGATGGGTGGTACAAGATATCCTATCAGGGGAAGGAAAGCTATATTCCTAAGGAGAGCACAACGGATCTGCAGGTGGAAATAGAAGGACAGGGAACCGTTGATCTGGTGGAAGCCGGACTGGATGGAGAACTGGCGGCAGTCGAGGCGGAAGGCAAAATGATCGTGGAAGAGGTTGAGAGACAGCGTACGGAGACAAAGCGTTCCCGTATCTGGACCGTTGTCATTGTGGTTCTGATTATAGGTATTTTCGTGACAGGTATTATTTCCACTGTAAAGAAAGAAAAAGACAGTGGAGCGAAAAATGATGTAAAAAAGGATGACAGTAAAAAAAGTAATATATCAAAAGACGATGGTATAAAAGGCAGTGGCAGAAAAAGCAGATCTGCAGATGATACAGACGAATTTGATTTTTATCTTGATGATGACGAAGCTGCACAGAAAAAGGATACAGATTTAATTGATTTGGATTTAGACGATGAGGAATAAAGCCTATGAAGCTGATTATTCAAATCCCCTGTTACAATGAGGCCAATACTCTCGAAGTGGCGTTAAATGATCTTCCCAAAAAGCTGGAAGGCGTGGATAAGATTGAGTATCTGATTATCAATGACGGAAGTAAAGACGCTACGGTGGAGGTTGCCAAAAACTGGGGGGTGCACCATATTGTCAATTTTAATCAGAACAAAGGACTGGCCAGAGGATTTATGGCCGGACTTGACGGGTGTCTTAGAAACGGTGCGGACATTATCGTAAACACTGATGCGGACAATCAATATTGTGCGGAGGATATTCAGCGGCTTATCCAGCCAATTCTTGACGGAGAAGCAGATATGGTCATAGGTGCAAGGCCCATTGACGAGACGGAACATTTCTCTTTTTTAAAAAAGAAGCTTCAGCACTTTGGAAGCTGGGCAGTGAGGAAGGCGTCCAATACGGATATACCGGATGCACCCAGCGGTTTCCGGGCAATGTCCCGGGAAGCGGCAATGCATATTAATGTAATTAACGATTATACATACACCTTAGAGACGATTGTTCAGGCTGGAAGGGACAAGATTGCAGTTACAAGCGTGCCGGTGCACACAAACCCGGATTTGCGGCCGTCCCGGCTGTTTCATGGAATCTGGTCTTATGTGAAAAAGTCAATTGTTATCATCCTGAGGGCCTACATGATGTATCAGCCGCTGAAATGTTTTACATACCTTTCAAGTATTCCTCTTTTTATCGGCCTGGGTATCGGTATGCGTTTCTTATACTTAATTGCCATAGGAAAAGGATACGGGCATGTTCAGTCCCTGATACTTGGCTGTACGCTGATTATTATCGGCTTTCTGACATTTATGATTGGGCTTGTGTCTGACCTGATGGCGGCAAACCGCAGAATATTGTCAGACACCCAGTACCACATCCGCAGGATGGAATACGATTCCCTTGCCAGAGAGCAGCAAGAAGAGACTGCCCTTCGGTGGGAACCCCATGTGGTTCAGGATAACAGTGCGGTTGCAGAGGAAAAAAAAAGAAAGCAAAAGATATACAATATGTGCTGAGAGAAGATGGCGGGTGAGTTGCGATTAGGGAAGTAGTTACCTTTGTGGTTCCGGCATATAATGCCGAAAAGACGCTGGCAAGGACAATTGAAAGTATTTTACATCAGACAGACGACAGATATAAGCTGATTCTTGTAAATGACGGTTCAACTGACAGGACAGATGAAATATGTCAAAGCTATCTTGCGGAAAAGAATGATAAAATCCGCTATATCCCACAGGAGAACAGGGGACTTGGCGGAGCCCGGAACACAGGACTGCGTTTTGTGGACACGCCTTATGTATCATTTCTTGACAGCGACGACTGGCTAATGCCCCAGTATGTTGAGAAGCTTATCTGGCATCTGGACAGGCATAAAGGGGAAAATATAGAAATGATTATGACACTGCCCCAGATATTCCATGAAGGAAGCAGGGCAGTCAGGGACTGGTATGACAAGGACTTGTTTGACAAGATTTTTACCTCTGAAGGGGAAATTATCAATCCGGGCGAAAAAGAAGATATATACCGGTTTGAAGTGAATCAGTGCAGAAAAGTCCTGCATATGGATTTCGTAAAAAGAGTTAACTTTAGTTTTAGGGAAAAGATTAAATGGGAGGATGTGTATCCCCACTTTTATCTGCTTTCCCAATGTACCGCCTGTATGGGTATTAGTGAAATTGGATTTTACTACAGAATTGGAAGCAGCAGCCAGATCACCGCTTCTAGGGGAGCCGACAGGCTGGATTTATTAATTGTATTTGAAGACTTATTACAGTATATCAACAGGGAAGGCAGAAGGGATTTATATTTTCCGGCAATGCGTGTTCTGGTCAGATTTTCCATATGGTGCATCCGTATGGCAGATACGGAACATCGAAAGCTGCTGGTAAATAAAATCCATTATTTGTTTAAGGGGCTGTCTTCCAGATATTACATGGAATTAGTAAAAGGAACCAGAAAGAACTGTACGAAGGCGGACGCAAGACAGTATCTGCTGTTTATGACGGCAATCAGGTTCAGGATATTTAATTTCATTTTTTATGACTATCTGTGGCAGGATATGTGTGAAAAAATGATTAAAAAGCTTTTGGGGGCTGGGGAAAGAGTAGCTTAAGTATGCAACAGATAGTGAACTATTTATCAAATAAATATGATATTAAGACAGCATTACTGATTGCTGCGACACAGGAATATGAGACATTGGAGAAATGGCTCCGGGATGTGAAGGAAATTCAGGTAATACATCCATCCTTGGAACCTAAGCAGATAAAGGAAATAGATGCCATTATTTTTGATTATGACTGTGAACAGGATATCATTTCCCATAATTATATTCAAACCAAATATTTGATTGGCAGGATGCGGAAAACAGAAAATTACTTCAAAGTATGGGAAAGCTACAGGGAAGAAGCTGATTATATTTACATAGAACAGGACAGGGGATTAAAACCGGAACAGGTCACAGCGGATATTGCGTCCTGTGAAGTTCTTGAATGGGAAAAAAAGGCTGGAGGGATTGAGCTATCCGTCATCCTTCCGGTCTATAATGTGGCAAAGTATCTGCCCAAGTGCATGGATTCCCTGTTGAAATGGAAAGCGCCTTATGTGGAATATATTTTTGTCAATGACGGCAGTACCGATGAATCCAGAGAAATTATTTTAAGGTGTGCACAGAATGACAGTCGTATCCGCCTGATTGATAAGGACAATGGTGGCTGTGCGTCAGCCCGGAATCGTGGGATTGAGGAGGCAAAGGGAAGGTATATTGGCTTCGCAGACCCGGATGATTTCATAGATGAAACTATGTTTTATAAGCTGTTTCAAAGGGCTTTGATGGGTAATTATGAAATGGCTTATTGTGGGTATAAGGAATATTATGAGGAAGACGGCAGTACAAAAGATATACTAAATGACTGTCTGAAAGACCCATATCTGACGGGAACATACCGTAAGGACAAGGTGCAGTTACTTGCAGTTAATACCCGGGTGGCGATATGGAGGGCTGTCTACAGGAAAGACATTCTTAAAAAGAATCATATCAGGTTTCATGAAAGCTTAAAAAGATTTGACGATCTTCCTTTTCGGGTAGAATATATTTTTGCGGCAGGAAGTGCAGCATGTGTGCCGGAGCATTTGTACTATTACAGGCTGGGGCGGAAAGGGCAGGATGTAAGCTGTAGGGACGAAAGACTGTTTGTACATTTCCCTATATTTGATTTTCTGGACAAGTATACGGATGAGTTTAAGGATGAGCGGCTGCAGGATTTATTGCAGATAGTCAAAATACAGACACATGGGTATGCATTATCAAAAATTGAGAAGAAATATAAAAAGGAATATATAAAAAGAGCCAGACAGCAGCTTGACAGGAATATGGGTTACTGGAGATGTGTGTGTCTCATTATGATGTATACAGGAAAAGGGAATTTGGGGTGGTATACAAAAATGAAACTTCTAAATTGGAATAAGAGGACTGATAAATGAATTTTTTTAGGGCATTAAAAAGGTATTGGAGTTTTGCCGTGTATGCGGCAAAGGCTGATTTACAGGAGGAAGTGGCAAACTCGTACTTGAACTGGCTTTGGTGGATATTAGAGCCTATGAGTTCCATGCTGGTATATGTACTGATATTTGGAGTTGTATTCAAGACAGACGAGGCATACTTTCCCATATTTGTGTTTATTGGGATTACCGTATGGGATTATTTCAGCAGGTGTGTTACTTCCAGCGTGGATTTAATCAGAAATAACCAGCACATTATTTCCAGAATCTACATACCTAAATATATTCTGCTTATCCAGAGAATGCTGGTTTTGTGCTTCAAGATGCTGATAAGCTGGGGACTTGTAGCGCTGCTGATGATTGCTTACAAAGTGCCAATAGGTGTTAATCTGCTTTATATGATTCCGAATTTGATTGTATTTTTTGTTTTTTGTTTTGCATGCAGTCTGTATTTTCTTCACTTTGGCGTGTATGTCAGTGACCTTTCCAGGCTGGTGGCGATTGTACTGAATCTGATGTTTTATTTAACAGGAATTTTCTTCAATATCCAAAAGGGACTTCCAGCTCCATTTGGATATTTACTTCAAAGAATGAATCCTATAGCGCATCTGATATTCTGTATGCGGAAATCACTTCTTTATAATGAAACACCGTCAAGGATTATGCTCAGTATATGGCTGATTATTTCACTTTTGCTGGCGGCAGGCGGTATCCGGCTGATTAATAAAAATGAAAATAATTATGTCAAGATAATATAATGTGGCAGGTATGATGGCTGATAAGGAGTGATTATGAAGGAAATAGCGATAGATGTTTCGGATGTGAAGATTACTTATAAACTTTTGAAGAATTTTTCCATACAAAAAAATCTGCTGCGCAGAGACGCAGAAGACGCGGAGGAGTTTGAAGCAGTAAAGGGAGTATCCTTTCAGGTGGAAAAGGGAGAAATTCTGGGAATTATTGGAAAGAATGGAAGTGGAAAATCAACTTTGCTACGGGCGATTGCAGGGGTGTTCTGTCCAAATTCAGGAACTGTCGATTTAAAGGGAAATACAATTTCTCTGCTTTCATTAGGTCTGGGATTTAAAGGCACCTTGTCTGGAAGAAAAAATATATTTATATCAGGTATGCTGCTGGGATTTACAGAAAAGCAGATAAAGGAGAAGGAAGAAGAAATTATCGAATTCGCTGAGTTAGGAGAATTTATAGACAGGCCAGTTAAAACTTATTCCAGCGGTATGTACTCAAAGCTTGCGTTTTCCATTACCTGTAATCTGGAAACCGATATTATTCTGGTAGATGAGGTTTTAAGCGTTGGGGATGAAGGATTTCAGAGAAAGAGCCTGGCTAAGATGGAATCACTGATACAGGATAAGGACAGAACTGTTATAATTGTGTCACATAGTATAGAGACATTGGAAAAGTTGTGTGACAGGGTTATGTGGTTGGATGCTGGTAGAATAATGGATATTGGGCAGGCACAGAAGGTGCTTTCTAAGTATCAGGAATTCATGACAACAAGATAAAATAATTAAGAATAATCAAAAATGTGGAGGTTAGTTATGAAAGAAAATATAAAAATATACATATCATGCCATAAAAAATGTTATTTGCCAAAGCATGATTTACTATATCCAATTCAGGTAGGTGCTGCTAAGAGCAAAAAAAGATTTCCCAATATGCTTCATGATGATGAAGGGGAAAATATTTCAGCAAAAAACCAGAGTTATTGTGAACTGACAGCGCAGTATTGGGCGTGGAAACATGAGGAAGCAGATTATTATGGATTTTTCCATTATCGCAGATACATGTCTTTTTCGGAAAAACAGTTTAAGGCAAATAAATTTCAGGACGTTGAAATGGAGTATCTTACAGACAATGCATTGAAGAAATTGAATCTGGATAAAGATACAATGATAAAAAAGATAAATCAATATGATATTATTACAACACCTCCGGTGAATTTGCCCAAGCTGCATAGAGATTTGCATAATAACTATGACCAATATGTGTTGACCCCTTATCAGTATAAGGAAGACATTGAAGTTTTATTAGATATAATAAAGGAAAAATATCCTGCTTATTATGATACGGCGTATTCATATTTTTATAAAGAAAAGTATGGATACTACTGTAATATGTTCATAATGACAAAGGAACTGTTTCATGATTATAGTGAATGGTTGTTTACCATTTTAGAAGAGCATGAAAAAAGGCGTGATTATTCTGAATATACGATAGACGGAAAACGGATAAGCGGATATCTTGCTGAAAGAATGTTTGGTATTTATTACACATACCAAAAGAAATATAAAAAAGTAAGATGCTGTGAACTGCAAAGAACATTATTTAAAAATGTGGATGTACCAGAAAAAATCAAACCAGCATTTGCAGAAAAAAATGTTCCGATAATTGTAGCCGCTAATGATTATTATGCGCCTTATATAAGCACATTATTATTGTCTATCAGAGAACATTCTTCACAGAAAAATAATTATGATATTTTAATACTGTCTCATGACATGAAGAAAGAAAATAAAGATAACCTGCTGGCAACATTGGGTAAAGTAGAAAATTTCTCGTTACGTTTTAGTGATCCGGGAAGTTTTCTTGATGGATATGATTTATATACCAGAGGGCATTTCAGTGTAGAAACATATTATAGACTTGTGTTGCCAGAGATGCTTTCAGAATATGATAAAGTTTTATATATTGATGTAGATATGGTTGCAGTAGCGGACCTTGCAGAACTATATCATACAGATGTTGAAGGCTACCTGCTGGCGGCAGCACATGATCCGGATACAGCAGGATTGTATAATGGATGGCAGCCAGACAGAAAAGAGTATATGGATAAGGAACTGGCTCTGGAAAATCCGTATTACTATTTTCAGGCTGGAACATTGGTTATGAATTTGAAAGAATTCAGAAAAACCTATACGACAAAGAAAATTCTGGACGTTGCGGCGTCAAAAGAATGGTGGCTGCTGGATCAGGATATCCTAAATAAGCTGTGTGAACACAAAGTGAAATTTTTAGATATGAGCTGGAACGTGATGTTTGACTGGGCAGGAATCAGATTGAAGGAAATTATACGTCTTGCACCTGAATGGCTTTATTTGGAATATGTGGAAGCAAGAAAGCATCCAAAGATAATACACTATGCAGGGCCGGAAAAGCCTTGGCTGTTCCCGGAAGGTGATTTTGGAAGTATATATTGGGACTATGCAAAAAAGACACCTTATTATGAGGTACTTTTATATCGAATGTCCTGTTATGCAGGAAATAAGGAGATTGAGAGAGTAGATGCTGGAAGAAGAGCGAACCGTGAAGCAATGTCTCCGGTGTACCGGACAATTAGATGTCTGTTTATGTACGGGCCGGTACATATGTTTAGAGAAATTAAGAGGGAATTGGGGAAAAATAAGGGGTAAGATATTCTTTGATTAAACTGTCAAACAGGAGATATGAACATGTGAATTAAGTGGGTAATAGTGCTCAAGGAACAGTAACAGTAATGCTATGTATTTTTATTGGTCATATATGGAGGATTTATGGACAAATTGACTTAAGCTTTGTATATGCATTCCTTTTAATTACATTTTCATACTTAGCGGATATACGCTTAGAATTCAGAAGATTAGTACGGAATATGTAAATAAATGATTTAAATGTCTTATTGCGACGTACTTTCACACATATGTTGCTGTTATGCTGACGGATATTTTTAATATCATTGTTATAGTGAAAGGTGGCAGGGTACTTACAATTACCAACATTTTAGCGACGAATATTATTCGTGCATTCTTTACATCAGGAGCAATTATCAACTCTACTGGTATAGAGATGGGACGCGCATAGGGACAATATTCCTTTTGCAAGCAATGTTTTTTACAGTATTTAATTGTACAATGGACATTGAACCATTATTCAAAAGAATGGATGCAGCAAGTGGTAGTTATTTTAATAGGATATATTTCTTCAAGATATGTATGGCTTCAGCTTAATATTCAAATAGGCATGACAGATTCTGTATTTATTCTGACAAGATATTAAGTAAAATAATATTTAGTACTTGAAAAAATAATTTTAATTCATTATTTGATTTTTGTTACTATTTTTGCCATTGGGTATAAGGGAAAATATGAGCATTTTTATATTGTTGCTAATGTTTGTTCTGATTTAATAATAACTTTTTGTGTAGCAATTTCAGGCAGTTTTCTATTGCTTAAACTGGCACAATATACAGAAGGGAGTGAGGAGAGGTTGGGGCAGAAAGAATTTTGGAATGAAATACATAATCAAACAAAGAAATATTATAAAATTGCATTTATAGTTTCAGGGGAGATTTTAACATTTGTATTAAGTCTGAACTATAGTGTTATTATTAAGTATAATTTGTATTCATCTGATTCTTATCAAGTAAATATATCTTATGCACTGTTAGCAACAGTGCTTATGTTACTGATTTATTGGAAGCTGGCATATATAAAACAACTCCCTCAAAAAGTAATAGAGAATATATCAATGACAACAGGGTGGACGGCCTTTTTGTTTGCAATTGTAGTTTGTTATCGTCTACTATTAGACACACAAAGAAATTATGATCATATTTTTTTGGCATTGGGCAAAATTATAATGATTGATTGGGATAAGTATAGAGAGATAAGTTATAATATAGTTTTGCCCATAGTATGTATAATCTCTTTTTTTTCTGTTTTTATATTTTTATTGAAAACATGTGACCTTATTAAAGGTTTTTTAAGCCATTTGTATAAGACGGCAGATATAAGCGAAAAAAGGTATTTTATAATATCTTTGTTAGAAGGACTTTCATTGATCTGTTTTTTTTACTCGAAAACATGGGCACAATGGAATACCTTGGATATTGTTTATCAAACAGATTCTAATTTTGTATATAATCATTATTATCCGGTATTTAGTTTGGGATATGATTTTGATTGGGATATAGGAAATGGAGGCATCCGACATCCGTTGACTACGTTATATACATATCCTATTTACGTAATTGTTAAATTTATATCAAATTTGTTATACATAATACCTAATATACAGCCTCTTTTATATGCAATAGTTCAAACTATAATGTTAATTTTAACAGTGATTATGTTGAAAAGAATAATAAATAGTAATTGGATATATTTAATATTTAATTTATCATTTCCTTTTACTTTTTTTACAATTTTTATAGAGAAATATCAAATGGCAACATTTTTTCTTGTAATGTTTGTATATACAGTTGTTAAAAAGAAAGAGAAGTCACTTCAATGCTATTCATTAATTGCAGCAAGTGGCACAATGATTACTTCAGCATGGCTAGGTTTTTTTTATGGAAAACGAAAGCGATTGGCAACACGATTAAGAGAGTATGTAGAGATCATCGAAAATTTTTTTGCTGTATTAATAGGAGCAGGACGAATTATTTATTTGATAAATTTTCCATACTTGATTAATCATAATTTTGAGATGTTTAATGGAAAAAAAATATTGCTTGGCATTTTAAGTATTTTTAATACTTTTGGTATAGGGGCAGTCGGGACATCTAATCAATTAATTATTAATTATACTAGTATTTCTTTAACGGATTTAGTTGAAACGGTTCCGAAATTGATTGGAAAAATATGTGCTTTTTTTAACTTGCTCGCATCGTGTTTGATGCCTGTACCATATGGAGTTATATTTGATGGATACACAAATATATTTTACTGGAGTGGTGTGAAGAATGAAATAAATATTTTGGGAGTTGTAATTTTTGTAACAATATTTATAACAGTTATAAGGCATAGAAAAGAAAAGGCTATTCAAATATTTGCTGCATGGATTTTATGGGGAATTGTTCAGTTTATAATTGTTGGGTTTGCAGCTTCCTGTAGTCCGTTATTTAGTCTGTACTTTGCTTGGGCTGTTATTTCTTTACTTATAATTGGACTTAAAGACATTTTAAAAAGACCAATACAAAAATTATTGGGGTATGGGAGCATAGCATTTATTATGATTTGTGCAAATTTAATTCATTTGCAACAGCTATATACTTATATGTTGGAAGTGGCACCAGTTTAGAAATATTTTGGTATTACATTTTCCAATTAACTGGGCTTTCTTTATTTTCCTATAATGCTTGGAGACACGGTTTTATAGTTTAGCTATTTTAAACACACTCTAATACATAGTTTAGTTTTAGCTTATTTGCAAAATGGTATTTAGTAGAAATATGAATTTCTATAGTTTTGCGATAAGGAGTTTGGGGGAAGTTTTATTATGAAAAAGTGGACAACATTATTGTTAGGGCTGATAATATATATAGTTTGTGTGCTGTTTTATTTACAAAGCTATCCGCAAAAAAGGCTAACAAATGATGAGTTATATATAGAGCACGAAGAGAATTTAAAAGATTTTTTAATATCTGATTCAGAACTTATGGCAACGACAAATGATCCATGGATTAGTTATACCTTGGAAGAAAAAGTTCCCGTTAAAGTCATAGAAATTGATGTATCGGACATTAATGATTTAGGTGGGATGGGGCAGGTATCTGATACTGATACTTGGAAATATATACGACAAAGATTAAAAGTAGGAAAAAATTATATATATATTCACAAATATTTAGGAAATTGGGAAACTAAAAATTTTAGGTTTGATTTAGTTGAAGTAGAAGGGGCAACAATACAGATAGATAGAATAATTATTAATTCATGGAGAGGTATACTCCGATTTACAGCGATGTGGTTTATCGCGATTACTATTTTTGCTACCATAGCAATTCTTTTGATAAAGATTTTGCATAAAAGCTTTAAAGTATTTTGTAAAGATAAGAGAGCAGTTTCACTAATAAAAAAATTAGTATGCATAAGTTTTTCCTTTTTTTCTGCGTTATTTGTACAGAAATATATGAGATTACCGGATAATGGATTTTTATGGATTTTAATTGCAGCATTATTATACTATTTATTTAGTAAAAAGATATTATTAGATAAAAAATTAGATGTATTTTTAGCCCTATTATTTTCTGCAGCATTGAGTGTTGCAAATATTGGTGGATATCACATTACGACCAATGGTAATTTCTATTTTGGATTAATGACAGAGAATTATATAGCACATTATACAGAAATTGATTTTGTAGCATTTGTTATATTAACATATATTTTTTACAAAGGATTTGGACATATTTGTGTGTTAATAAATTCTGTAAGTAATAAGATGGATTTAAAGGAAGAATATAAGAAAGTTAGATTTGAATATTGTATTGTGGTGGCAGTGTTTATCTTTATTTCTTGGCTTCCATATTTTCTTGTTTATTACCCCGGATTTATATTTCCGGATTCTTTATCATCTATATATCAGGCATTGGGGGAGCCTTTGAATAATCATCACCCAATTATGTACACCTTATTTATCAGGGGATGCCTTAGTGTGGGAATGATGGTAAAAGACATCACATTGGGATGTGCTTTGTATACACTGATTCAAATGGTGTATATTGCGTTTTGCCTGGGATATATGATATGCTGGCTGAAAAATAAAGGATTTTCAGTCCGTTGCTGTATGTTCATTATGGCTGGGTTTGCGTTTCTGCCTTTTATAGCGCAAAATAGTATTGCTATGTGGAAAGATCCTGTTTTTTCTGCAACTATATTACTATGGTCATTGCATTTGCTGGATTGTGTAATAAGTAAAGGCACTGCTGTTTTTCATGACAAGTTTTATATTTTTAAGTCTTGTCTGTTGATTTTGTTAATTTGTTTTTCAAGAAACAATGGTTTTTATTTGATTCTCTTTAGTGAGATAATATTTATTGCCTTTTTAGTCATTGAGAAGAATAAAGAGTATCTAATTGGAATAAAAAAGCTGTCCGTAAGTACTGGTATAATCCTTGTGTGTGTATATGTTATTACAGGGCCAGTGTATTCCCGTATGGGTATTGTAGATGAACCGGTGGAGAGTCTTGGAATATTTCTTAACCAAATGGCAAGAGTAGCAGCATATGAAGGGAAAATGGATGAAGAAGACAGACAGTTTATGGATAGGATTCTTCCATTAGAAAAATACCCAAGTACATATAGACCCTGTGTTGTAGACCGCCTTAAATGGGATGAAGATTTTAATCAGGAATATCTGAATGAGCATTTAAATGAATTTATAAGTACATATATTTCTTTATTGATAAAAAATCCTAAACTATATGTTGAAGCATGGATGCTGAATACATTTGGTTACTGGGCGCCTAATTATTGGGAGTCTTTTGCAGATAACGGAAATATTGAAAAGGGTGGTTTGGCTAATTTTTATGAATGGGATCATAAAGGTATTGAGCCTAAAAACCTACTTGGAAGTATAGATGTAAATTGGAATGCAATATTTGATTTTCATGGAACAACGATTTCCCTTGCACTCATAAATTGGCTTGTCTTATTTTTATTTGCTGTAATTATCAATAGGGGGGGGGAGTTATGTTATTGCATTAGCTCCATCTTTGGGGTTGATAGCAACATTATTTATTGCAACGCCTTACGTATATTGGGAAAGATATGGTCTTGCAGAATATTATCTGTTACCGGTTTATATCTTTATTTTATGTGTGGTTATGAAAATGCATAAGGATTAAGTGTAAGATTAGTATTCAATCTAGGGAGTATTCCTGCTTTTATAATCTAAATACAGTAAATAACTTCCACAGCTTTATTAAGCAGAAGTATACGGTTTACCGGGGAGTAAAGCAAATACATCAATAGATATAATGTTCTTTTTGAGACTGTTTTATAAAAAAGTAAAATAAGTGTATAAGTATTAATTACTTGTATTAGAATGAAATTTTTGTGCAAAAGTCTAATTGTGATGAAGAGAGAAGACAAAAAGGAGGGCATAAACACAATATTTATAGGGTATGTAGATTTGAGCAATTGCCTAAAAATAAACAATAGGGAGGGCACAAATGGAAGGAGAACAGATGCGCTATAGGAGTCTTGATATTGCTAAAGGATTATGTATGATTTGTATGATACTTACACATATTTCGGGATGGACAGGTTCCTTTCAGGCGATAAATAAGTATACTTCAGTATTTTTTTTGATATTTTATTTTATAAATTCCGGGTTGTTTTTTAAAAGTATAGAGAATTTTAGTGTTTTTTTTATAAAAATGGCAAGAAAGCTGTTGATTCCATACATAGTATTAACAATTATTTATTTTATATATTATGAAATAGTTAATAGGAATTATGTCGGAAATAGTTTATCTGAAATATTTTATCGATGTTTGGTGAGTCTTATATTGGCTTCTCCTGCATGGATTCAAGGAGTGTCATTTTTTCATGTTGATTCTATATCGGTTGGGCCTATATGGTTTTGGAGTTGCATGTTTTTTACGTATATACTATATTTTTATATTTCAAAAAGTAAATGGAAATTGCATATTTCGGTTATATTGGCAATGATTGCGTCTATTTCAATGAAGAAATTTATTTTGCCATTTAATTTGCAATGTGCATGTGTGGGATGCATGTTTTTTGCAATAGGGGATTATTTTAGGAAAGCTATTTTTAAGGGGCTTGATTTCCTAAAAAGATTAAATATTTGTTTTAATATTTTTATTTCTGCTTTGGGGGGGGGGCATGTATTATTTAGCTATTAATAAACTCCCATATCAATGGATGAATATGGGAGAAAATCAGTATTTTATGATATCAATTATCTCGTCACTTTTAGGTTGCATAACGATGATGTCAGTAATTGAAATAATTGAAAAATTAAAGTTATGTGATAATGCTTTAGAATACATAGGAATAAATAGTATGTTTATTCTTATGCTGCATCACATAGATATAATGATATTTAGAGATTGGGGGAAATTTACCCTTGAAGCTAATCAATTAGCGGCTTCCTGTGTATTAGGATATTTGTTTATTACCGTTTTAAAAGAGAAATTTGTACAGAGAGAAAACGCATCTGTTTCCTTAAGTAAATAATTATACTGTAAACGGTGATTTCCTGTTATAAAATAGGTTTATTCCCTGTCCCGGTTGTTGCAGTTTCTGACAATGCAGTCTGCGATTCTCGGAGGTGTGTGATAATGCCATAGTTCACCGCAAAAGGTAAGTGTACCATCTTTTTTATGGAAATTAATTATAAGAAAACTTTTAATAAAAATATTTTGTGACATTGTTTAAGTACAGTATATTAACGCTTCTTCTAAATTTGTGGTTTATTGTAATTAGTTTTGCTTAGAAAAAATAACCTTTGTTTCGTATTTATGGGAAATCTTGATTTTAGGTATCAGCCGGACATAAATGATGATTACTTGTGCCCTGATATTATGGTTGTATGTGACCGCAAGCATTTAAAAGGCGGGTCATATAGCGGAATACCTAAATTTATTGTTGAAACATTAAGCCCATCAACGGCAAAGAGAGATAAGACAGAAAAAAAGGATATATACGAAAAGGCAGGGGTAGAAGAATATTGGATAGTATCCCCACAAGGTTCTGTTGAAATATATTATTTGGAAGATGGCAAGTACGTCATGAAAGAAAACTATATGTTGCAGGACGATAAAGAAGATGAACATTATAATGCCGAAACAGAGATTTGTTTAAGAGAATTTCCGCATATCAAAATGCTGCTGGGAGAAATTTTTGAAGGGCTTAAATAGTACGTTCTTGTTCACTCCGTGACCAGTAACAGCTAAAGTCCATTGAGAATTGCCTTAATGGGATTTTTGTACTTCTGGACCACTTTCTTATGACCAGTGCAATAAATGCGCAGATTTGCATGGATAGTAACAATAGTCCTTTCGTGGTTCCCTGTGCTTTGACTTATTATGTACAAAAATGTATGAATAATGTATCATATGTATGGAAAGCGGAATCCTGGAAAATATAAATTTAAAAGTCTGGAATAGCAATGAAAAATATAATTAAAGAAACTCTTTTTATTTCGGCATCCTGCCTGGAGTTAGCCTTAGGAATATTACAAATGTGTCAATATGAAATATCCCCAAGAAGATTTATTCTATGGGGATTTTTTGTGGTATATCTTGCAGTGGCGTGTACAAATCATTATTCGCGGACAGAGAAGGTGACTTTAGTTCTTTGTCTGGTGATGGGAGTACTTTTGTACATGTCCAGCGGAATTAATACAGGCATTAAGGCGCCGGTTTATGTTTTTGCGTTAAAAGAAATTAATATCAAAAAGCTATTTCAATGGATGCTGGCGGCCCTGATAGCAGTGACAGTCGGGATTATGGCCGCATCGCTGTTCTGGGATTTTGGAAAAAGGAGTGTCGAGGACTACAGGGAAGGATTTTTATTTTTGGGGACGCGGTACAGCCTTGGGTTTGCCCACCCCAATGTGCTGCAGTTTCTGATGTTCAGTATGCTCTCTTATTGCCTGCTTTTATACGGTGAAAGAATGTCTTTGCTTCAATATGTAATTTTAGGCACAGGATATGCCGCGCTTTTTGGAGTGACATATTCGAGAACCGGATTTATAGTGGGGGGACTTATACTGGTTCTGGCGGTATTGTTTCGGTTTTGCGGTTTACAACGGTATAGCAGAGGCTTATTGACTGCCTATGTTTTATTGATCACACTGTTTTTTGTGTTTTCTATTGCTGTGGCAGCAGAAGTACGTGGGATAAGAATGATAGAAATAGTTGATGATATGATTGGAGGAAGGGTAAGCCAGCTTGACATCCACATGGGCGATATGCAGTCTGCATTGCCATATGTAAGTAATTGGAGACTTTTCTCTTCTTATGTTAATAAAAATATGTACGATATGGGGTATGTGCAGATATTTTACTACTATGGAATCATTCCGGCGATATGCTATTTTGTTTTTCTATTCTATGCTTTTGGCCGCGGTGTGGCAAGAAAGGACAAGTTTGGGTGTCTGGTATTGGCAGGATTCAGTATATATTTATTTACGGAATCCTTATACTTTTCTAATTATCTGACACGTGATTTTATGCTGATGGGGGCAGCCGCTGTCTGGTATGGGGCGGAACATTTACAGGCTGCGGAAGGGAAAGGGTATTCTGATGAACATGCGGAAGAAGATATATCTGGCGCTATTTAGCTTATATACATCAGTGAACATTTTGCTGCTTATGAAACTGCATGTAACCGGAGACTTGAGAGCAGATTATACACAAAATTATCTTCGGGGCTTTTGTATATGGGATGTTTTGATATTTGTTGTGTTATTCGGAGCCCTATGGGCAGGAGGATATTTGGTCTGCAAAAAAGTTCTGCCCTGGCTGGTGAAAAATGCTGCCTTGCTGAAGGAAGACAGGGAACAGGCAGTTGCAGGTAAATATGAAAAATGGAAGGTGTTCGGATGCATCTGGGGTGTCTGGTTTTTCTTTTTTCTCGTATTTTATCCGGGAACAGCGATGAATGATACCATTTATATTTTGGAAGAGCCATGGCTTTTGAGCGCACAGCACCCTGTTATTTACAATTTGTATACTTATGGGCTGTTCCGTTTAGGAAGTATCATTTGGAATGAAAATTTGGGACTGGCATTGATTTCCCTTATTCAGATGACGGTTATGAGTTACGTGCTTTCAACAGCAATTGTACTGATGCGCCGGCGTGGGGTAAAAAAGTGGTTATGCTGGATATTTACAGCATATTTTTCCCTGGCTCCGGTTTTTCCCACTTATGCGGTGAGTGCAATTAAGGATACGCCTTTTAGTATTTGCCTTTTTTCTTTACTCATATTGCTTTTTTATGCATACGACAGTCAGGGGGAGGAATGGGAGAGTAAAAAGTTCTGCATTAAAGTTGGAATTTGTCTGTGGGGGATGATAAGCTTCCGGGGCAACGGTCTGGTTATTGTAGCCGGAATGGCAGTACTGCTTATTATGGTGTATAGGAAGTGGCGTAAAGAAATATTGCTGCTGGTATTTCTGGCAATTGTTACTGCAGAAGGAATGGGAATGGTATTAAAGCCTGCTGATGTGGAGCGGTTGTTTCAGGAAAGCGTTGGGATGCAGTTACAGCAGGCAGCGGCAACAGTGAATAAAGGCCGGGAACTTACATCTGAACAGAAAGATTATTTATACCAGTTATTCCCGGAGGAATTATGGAATATTTATGCACCGTGCTGTGTGGATGTAATAAAGTGGCACGAGGAATTCAATAGGGAATTTTTGAACGAAACCAAAGGAGAGTTTATAAGGATTTGGGCAGAACTGCTTATAAAGAATCCAGCGGTATATGCGGAAGCACTTATATTAAATACCTATGGGGTATGGGGAATTGAAACCAGAAATGGGGAACAGTATTATTTCAAGGATATTTATGACAATGATTTGAATTTGTATCAGAAAAGTCCTTTGCCAGAAGGCATCAGAAACTTTTTTTATACCTATTATTGTAACCGTTTTACCTATAGATACTTAAGCGCGGGAACGGCTTTCTGGATACTGTCTGCTGAGTGTCTATATTTGCTTTATCAGCGGAAAATCAGGCTGGCAGTGGTGCTGAGCCCGGTGGGGATGCTGTTTTTAAGCCTTCTGGCGGCATCCCCCATAGCTTTCAGCTTCCGGTATGTGTTTGTGCTGGCGCTTATTTTCCCGTTTAGCATCGTCTGGCCTTTTATAGAAAGTGGGGCGTGCAGATTGGGGGAATGAATTTACAATAAGCCTGCCCGCGAAGAGCAGCAGCGTTTGTTACAATAAGCTGGCTCGCGAAGCGCGACAGCATTTGTTAGGCACAAAAGAAAAAGAACTGGCTGTAGTGCTATCTCAGTTGTTATTTTTTAATTCATTTCCAATAAGAACCTTTTTCCCGCAAAAAGCAAATCCATATTTGCGTATGCGTTCTTTAGGAATTCCCTTTGCCGCAAGAGCTGCCTGATAATTCTTTTCTTCTATCT
>CAMWUN010000023.1 GCA_947177425.1 uncultured bacterium | reverse complement strand
TTCTTGTTGAATTTTCAGGGCTGCATTGCTGTTTATTTGTCAAGGTGCTTTGTTTTGCCTTTAACAGGCTTATGTATTGCTTGTTTTTGTTTTATCACTCGCAACGAATATTACTATATCACTCCTGTTTCATAATGTCAACAACTTTTTTAAAAATTTTGTAGTTTTTTTTTGACCCATTAATCTCCTGGCATTTTCCCCTGGCTACCAGGTAACATTCTGCTGAATGACCGGGCAATTCCACCGGCTGACCGCCAATGGAAAATACCTCGCGGCAGTCGCCAAATGTTCATGCAGGCATGCCCACTTGGCTCGTTGCTCGCGGGAATCAACGGATGTCAGGCGGCGCCAGCCATCCTTATGTTAAAATAAAGGCACTGCTGCAATGCGGTCGCCGTTTTTCATGGTTACTCCAAGGGATGTGATCCCGCTTACTTCTTCTCTGGGAATTTCACATATAAGAACCAGCTCCGTTCCCTCTGCCGGGGAAAGGGTTCCCTGAAAATAAACCAGGTCATTTACCAACATAGTTGTCAGGGCATTTTTCTCCTGTCCGTTTACTGCTATCTTGAATCTGGTTCCACTCTGGGATATATCAACCGGCATTTCCGCCCCTGACAAATTCTCCGCCATAAACTTTAAAATAAGAAGCTCATTTCCTTCCGTGGCATTCATTACAAAATGAAATTCTTCTCCATGCTCCGGATAGGCGCTGCTGGTTTCATATCCTGTATAAGTTATTTTCACCGAGTTTAAATTCAGGAATTCCTCCATGCTGACATTTTCATACTGTTGCCCCTGGGTATTGTCAATCACAGGCACCTGCTCTGCGTCTGATTCTTCCTGGATTTCTTCCTCTTTATTTTCCTCTTCTTCCGGGATGGCTTCCTCCCCCTCTTCTTCTGTCTGTACAGGTTCCTCTTCCAGGGTAAGCTCCACCAGCTTTTCCTCATGGTTTGCATCGTGCTTCAATAACTGGGAGGCCGCATATTCCACCACAAGTTCCTGCTGCTGTTCATTCAATTCCGGTATTTCATTCCCACATCCCGCTGTAATTGCTGCAGATAGCAGCACTACAGCAGCTCCTGTTACTTTCTTTTTCATTTTTACCTCATTTCTGCGCTGCTTTTTAAATTTTAAGTTTGTGGTGGCAGCGCAGACACAAACCTGTGAGTGTAAGATTTGTAAAAAATTTTGTTCTTACCTCTTTTCTGCATAATTCATATTTTTCTTTTCTAACTGCACATATATGAGTGATATCATGAGGGCTGCAACACCCACAATCAGACATACGATTACCCTGTATAAGGATTCCACTTCACTGAAATCATATATGGCCAGCTTAAGGCACACAAAAGCTGCCAGTACAAGGCCGCATATTCTTTCCAGTTTATCATTTAATTTAAATCCTGCCCCTACGCAGCCAAAAGCTATCGTCATAAGAAGTATGCTCACAATCACAGGCGACTCATAATGTCCTGTCAGAGTGAAGTAAGTCAGGAATCCGGCCAGTACCAGAGATTTACCCTGTATTCCCATTCCGTACCGGGCACGGAACATGATAATGATGGCTAAAGCGCCGATTACCATCATGGCAGAACTGAAAATATAGCTGCTGCACGTCCATACTCCTAAACAGTATAACGCCATAAGCATCACATTTGCAATATTATAAGGCAACTGTGTTTTATTTTTAAGATGAGGCAGATGGTTAAACAACAAAAACAGGATTAACAGAATCCCTGCACTGACCGGATAAAACCATCCTTTAGGCCAGCCAAGTTCTCTTTGTATATAATAGATGCTCTGGCTGTACCATATCAGCAATATACTGACTGTGACTACTATCTGGTGGTAAAGATGCAAATATCTGATACGGAATACCGATAAAAACAGCGTTCCTGCAAGAATCCAGCAATACCAGTTGTCCGCCAGCCATATGCCCATCATGCCAGCCCATGTGACAACAATACAGTCAAGTACCGCAACCTCCCTGTGGGATGCACAAATTTTTACCGCAAAAAGAACCAGAACCAGGGTCACAATGATTTCCCAGTGATTATCTGAAAAACAGCCTAAAAGCAGTGATGCTGCCGCCCAGTAATATAGCTGCGCCCATCTTCTTCCATCCTCTTTATTCCACAAAAGAAACACCACACTACATGCCACAAGTACCAGTACCTCTGATGCTGCATGCACAAACAGTGCCGCTTCCGGTGCATTCATAATGCCCGGCCCGGCATTTCCAATCAGAAATAAAAGGAAAATACAGCCCCCGTTCCCTATACAGCAAAGGACAAACAGCGTCTGATCCTTCACCCCTTCTTTCAGGCCTAAAAAGCTGACGAAAATAAAGGATGTCACCACATAAAAGGCAAGGTAAACGGCATGAATATCCTCTCCCCATGCGCAGCCGGTAAGAACTGCTGTCAGAAGCAGGCTGGCCGCCAGATGCAGCGCATGTGCCGCCGCACTGTTTTTCCTGTCAGGAAAAACCATATTTGCTATATTTATAATAAAAAGCATTATGACTAATGTCAGAAAATTCAGTTCCGTTTCAAATCCCCGGATAAAAAAGAAGCAGATATAACAGCCAATCAGACTGATATTCCTGACTGCCATGAAACCTCTTTTCCTGCTTAAGAAAATTGTCCCAAGCGCAATAGCCAGCGTAACCGCCATCGCTCCAATCTCGTGAATGGTATCCAGTATCAGATAATTTGTGATATTGGCTATATACAGCCCGCCAATGCCGATTCCCGTGGTAATATACGAAAATCCTTTTACTTTTCTGCGGATGAATAATTCTGATAAGAGAACAAGCATAAGGGCGGCCCCATACAGACACAGCCCCTGGCCTAACCCGCTTAAATAATTGAAACTGAAAATCACAAAGGCCGTCAGCACAAGAATGGCACCTATCAGGCTAAAAACATGCATGCCGATTTTAAATTCCACATTGCCCCTCGACCGCACCCTGTCCTTTGCCAGTTGTTTCATCCGCTCCTGGTACTGCCGGTAACTGCGGCCAGCTTCCCTTTCCACCTGAAAAGGCGTAGCTCTTTGTTCCTCCAGGTCTTTCATCATCTGCGCAAGATACCGGTCATAATCAGGATCCCGGGATATTTCCATAAGCTGTCTTAACTTAGTCCTGACCCGTTCCATATCATTTCTGTGCTGATTGTCTGTCTGTTCAAGCATGTTCATTCCTTTTCTCCGATGTTTCCAGTTCAAACCAGAATTCCACGCCGTTATCATAATTGATAACACCGTAGCTTTGGTTCATGGCATCCATAATTGCCTTTACAATGGAAAGCCCTACCCCACTGCCGCCATACTCCCTTGTTCTGGCCTTATCAACCTTATAGAATTTTTCCCAGATATGGGGAATGCTTTCCTCCGGTATGGGAATACCTGTATTAAAAACTGAAACGCGCACACTGTTTTCTTTCATAGTTAATTTTACATCAATTACTCTGTTTCCTGCAACATGATTTATTGCATTACTAAAATAATTATTAAAAACTTCCTCCACCCTAAACTCATCAGCCCAGACAGAAAGCGGCGGATAATCCTCCATCCGCAGATTAATTTCCTTCTGCCTGCACAGGATTTCCGCAGACTGTAAATAATTTTTGATGAGCATGGTAATGTCAAAACGTTCCATAGTCACTGTGTCGCTGCCGAATTCCAGTTGGTTTAGGGAAAGAAGTTTTGTTACCATATTATTCATTTTGGAAGCTTCATCCATAATGACCTCGCAGTAAAAATCCCTGCTCTCCTGGCCGTCATTGATTCCTTCCTTCAGCCCTTCCGCGTATCCCTGTATTAAGGCAATGGGCGTTTTCAGTTCATGGGATACGTTGGATAAAAATTCCTTACGCATTTCGTCAATCCTGTTCTTTTTTTCGATATCCCTTTTCAACTCATTGTTGGCGCTTTTTAACTCAGATATAGTGGTTTCCAGCGTTTTTGACAGTTCGTTTATGTTATTTCCCAGCAAAGCAATTTCCGTTCTGCTGTTCCCTGTATATTTCACGTCAAAATCCAAATGGCACATTTTCTCTGAAATCCGTGCAAGTTCCATGATTGGCTCTGTTACCTTGCGTGATACCAGCCAGATAACCAAAATGCTGGACAGGGCAGAGCCGGCCCCCACATATGCAAGGAATCGGTTAGCCAGAGCCACACTGTCACGGATTCCCTCTAAAGGCGTCCTAAACAGAAACAGGCTGCCATTATCCAGTATCCCCCACATATCTACATATTCAAGGCCGGTCCTTCCATCCGCCCTGATATACATCTCATAATTCTCATCAATTGCCAGCAGTTTGCAGTTATCCGACCTGTCCTCCTTGAACAGATAATCCAGAAGCAGCCTGCGCATAATCTCGTAATCGTTTATGGAAATTTTGATTGCTTTGGTTTCCACATCCAGAAGGAGAATATTGATATTATATTTTCCACAAATTTTTTGAAATTCAATATCAAAATCATCTGTCCTGATTGTGCCTTCATTAGACGCCTGATTGATGGTATGATAAACGCTCATCATAACCTTCTTTTTGTTGTTCAGATAATATTTTTCCAGAAATGTATTATTGATAAACCAGCAGAGCAAAATAGTGCCTGCCATCAGCGCACAGAATATCAGCGCAAACTGTTTTCGGATCGAGTACTTCATACGCCTTTTCTTTCTTCCGCCTCAAATTTATAGCCCATCCCCCAGATTGTCTTAATCAAATCGCCCTTTTCTCCCATCTTACTGCGGAGTTTCTTCACATGGGTGTCAATTGTCCGGGCATCCCCGAAATAATCGTAATTCCATACATTATTCAGTATCTTCTCGCGGGATAAGGCAATACCCTTATTTTCAAGAAAATAGGTGAGAAGTTCAAATTCTTTATAACTTAAATCAATGGGCTGTCCGTCAATGCTGACGCTGTGGGCCGATTTATTTATAACAATGCCTCCGGCCTCCAGATTTTCTTCCTCTCCCAGGGAACTGGTCCTGCGCAGGATAGCCTCCACCCTTGCCACAAGGATTTTTGGACTGAATGGTTTGGAAATATATTCATCAACGCCAAGCTGGAATCCCTGGAGCTCATCCTGCTCCCCGGACTTGGCCGTCAGCATGATAATCGGGACTTTGGAATATTGTCTTATTTCCCTGCATACTTCCCATCCGTCCATAACCGGCATCATAATGTCCAGAATGACAAGGGCAATATCTTTTTCAGCATAAAAAATATCCAGGGCTTTCCCTCCGTCTTCCGCTTCCAGCACATCATAACCGCTCCTTGTGAGGAAATCTTTCACAAGCTTTCTCATTCTGGACTCATCATCTACAACAAGAATTTTCAATCTGTCCATACTATCCTCCTGAAATTGATACCTCTGCCTGCAGATTTATCTGCTTTTGGTATAATGCAATAATAGTATGCTGCATTATATTTCTACATTATTCTAATGTAGAAATATGTTTATTCTGTGAAATCTTCCTGCCATTTCGTATTATTTTCCAGTTCCGCTTCCTTCTGGCGGATTTCTTTCTCACGGCGTGTCAACTCCTGATCCCACATGGCATATTTATTTTCAATCTGGGTCTTGTAATTTAAAATATTAGGATTTTCACTGTTTAAGGCAATCCAGAACATGGCTGCCACCAGTACTGCAAGGAGAATATTGATGCATACAGATATTTTTATGCCGCCTTTCCTTGGAGGGTGCGCCGGCTGCCCTGCCGCCCGTTTAAAAATCGTTTCCCCGTCAATGCCATGGTCAAAAACAACAAATAAGGGGATGGGCCTTATATCTTTATCTTCTATACCCAATGACCGCAGTCTTTCCTGCAGTTCTCTTAAGTATTCCCATCCCACCGGGGTTGCAAAAACCTTTTCATCCAGAATACGGTCATAGGCGGCCAGCATATCCTGCGCATTTTTTCCTTCTACTTTTTCCTCCAGGTATTCTATCCGCTTTTGGTCCAGTCTCGCCCGTTCTGCATCTCCAGTTGAATGAAAGCGGTATCCGCCTGCACAAAAATCCTTTGTATCCGACACAATCTTCATCCTTCCTTACATTTTAAGCCTCTTCCATTTATACTGATTGCATTATACCCTCTTGCGGACCTATTATCAAATATATTTTTAATTTTATATTTTTTTCATGAGCCAATATACACCGTATCCCGGTATATCCACACCTTTTGCCTGCATCTTTCTTCCTGAAAGCAGGTCTGTGTATTCTCCGTCGTCCTCGTTTATCCAGGCTGTCTTATCCTGCCCGCTGAAATTAAACAGAGCGACAAGTTTTTCCTTTCCGTTGGCCCGGATAAGTCCCAGGATGGAATCGTCCCAGGTATCTATAGTCCATACATCGGAATCAGAACCAAAGACAGATACCTTTTTTCTTATTTTCTCCATCATTTCCAGCCCTGTAAAAATTTTCTCCTGTATGCTTCCTTTTTCTGTCCTCTTTTCGGCCAGTTTCCAGTCGAATTTTCCCCTGTGAAGGTATCTGCTGTCATCCTGCTTCGCCGGATCTGCATGATAAGAGTAGTCATTTTCCTGCCCTGTTTCATCCCCGCTGTAAAGCACCGGAATCCCTGACTGGATAAACATATAGGCATGAAGCATCAAATCCAGGCGCACCGCCTTTTCCAGCGCTTCCTTATCCTTTTCTTCCCTTGCCTTTTCAATGCCGCATAGAGACGCCGTCGTGCCGCATAATCTGGCATCCCCGGATGCGGGGTCGGAATTGTAAAGTTCTCCTTTTGCAAAGGAGCCGGAATACTGTCCTGTAAGGAAATCATTCAGATACTTTTTATGGCTTACCTCACCAATACCGAACTGCATCAGATAGCGGTAATCAAGTCCCCAGCCAATATCGTCATGGCATCTTAAATAATTCAGGAAAACATACTCCTTAGGCAGGCTGTTCACAATATCCATCTGCTGTTTTAACAGGCGGATGTCTCTTGTGGCGACACTGTTCCATGTGGTAGCCATTGTGGTTACATTGTAAAGCATATGGCACTCCGGCTTTTCCACTGTCCCAAAATATGGTACTACTTTTTCCGGTTCCATTACTACTTCTCCGAGCAGTATTACACTCGGGCACACAATCTCTCCTATCATACGCATCATACGTACAATGGTATGTACCTGGGACAGATTCCGGCATGAAGTATTTAATTCCTTCCAGATATAGGGAACCGCATCAATTCTCATAATGTCAATCCCCTTATTGGCAAGAAACAGGAAATTGTACATCATTTCGTTAAATACTCTGGGATTTCTGTAATTCAGATCCCACTGATAGGGATAAAATGTAGTCATTACATAATGGCCAATTTCCGGCAGGTAAGTAAAGTTTCCCGGGGCCGTAACCGGAAATACCTGTGGAACCGTCCTTTCGTAAGCGGCAGGGATGGCGTCATTGTCAAAGAAGAAATAGCGGCTCATGTACTCTCCCTCGCCTTTTCTGGCGCGCTTTGCCCACTCATGCTCCTCTGAAGTATGGTTCATCACAAAATCCATGCAGACATTCAGCCCTTTTTCATGGCAGGCGCCTGTAAGGCTTTCCAAATCTTCCATTGTGCCCAGTTCCTTCTTTACCCTGCGAAAATCCGCCACAGCATAGCCGCCGTCTGAACGGCCCTCTATGGTGTCGAGAAAAGGCATAAGATGAATATAGTTAACATTACACTGTTCCAGATAATCCAGCTTTTTCTCCACACCTTTTATATTCCCTGCAAAGTTATCAATATACAGCATCATGCCAAGCATATCATTTTTTTTGTACCATCCGGGCTTCTTTTCCCTTGCCGCGTCACGCTTCTTTAGGGCAGAACCGCGTCCGCTGTAATATTCATACATTTTATCGCACAGTTCAGAAAACATATCCGTATTCTGGTACAGTTCCATATAAAGCCACTTCAATTCATCCTGGTGTCTGTTCATCCTTTTCTGGAAAATACTATCTGTTTTTGCCATCTCTTTTTACTCCCTTTCTCATTTTCAGTCGGCCCCTGCAGCAGACTGCAGGGTATGTGCCCTTCACGGCAGTTCCAAATATTTGCTTAAACGCACCTGCCTGGCCCGCAAAGCATGGCTACGCTTGATTTTTATATAAATAACCGGTAAAGTAACCGGTTACTTATATGGCTATACTAGCACAGACTTTTCTACCTGTCAATACGGTTCTGCTTACCTGCCAAAATAGCAGTAACAGTTCGTTACTGGTCACGGAGTGAACATAACAACAGTTCAGCCTTTGGCTTCCCTGTTACGGAATCTGCCCATTCCAAGTCGCCTGTGCTCCTTTTGCCAATCCGCAATTTTCTCCCACAAGGCATTGACCTGTTCAAAGCTTCATTATAAAATATTGAAATATAAAAGAGGTCAGCAGTAAATTTATATCTTAAAGAGGATTCTTATGAGTAGAAAAAAAAGTGTAACTTTTGATGATATTGCAAAATATACGAATTTTTCCAAAACCACAATTTCCAGGTATTTTAACAATCCGGACTCCCTCACTCTTGAAAACCAGGAAATTATATCAAATGCCCTCGTCGAACTTAATTATAAAGAAAACAAGGTGGCACGGATTCTCGCCAACGGCAATACAGAATTTATCGGACTCATTCTTCCCAATCTGGTCAATCATTACTATTCAGAAATGCTGAATCAGATTCTCCTTACTTATGAAGAATTCGGTTATAAATTTCTGGTCTTTACCGGAAATGAAGACAGTGAAACAGAAAAGCGCTATATTAACGAACTTCTGGCTTATAAAATAGAAGGACTGATTATTTTAAGTTTTACAATTCCTTCCGAAGAACTCGCCAGGCTGCCCATTCCCGTTGTCACCATCGAACGGGAGGACCGGCATGTCTGCAGCGTCAATACGGATAATTATATGGGAGGCATCCAGGCGGTCAGCCTTCTGGCCAAGCGCAACTGCGACATTTTCCTGCATATTAACTCTCCTACTTTGCCGGATATCCCCGCCTACGGACGCATTCAGGGTTTCCTTGATTTCTGCGCGGAAAACCACCTTCCTCATCGGATCATTTATAAAACTTTTGGAAACAGCTATGAACTTATACGGAAAGAATTACGGGAAGCCTTGGAAGATATTGAAAAGAATTATGCCGGACAAAAGAAAGGAATTTTTGTTTCCGGTGATACCCATGCCAACATTCTGCTGAATCTTCTGGTGAAAAAATACGGAAAACTCCCCAGTGATTTCTGTATTATCGGTTTTGACAACTCTCCGATTTCTTCAGAAGCTGTCATTCCCATCAGCACCGTGGGACAGCAGATTAACAAAATCGCCCACGAATCAGTAAGCCTTCTGGTAGAGCAGATGAATGAACGTAAAAAAAGACAGCCTGCTCCCCTGACGGAACCCATACACAAAATCATCACTCCTGTTTTAATCCAGAGGGAGACTACCTAAAGCCAGGCAGGATCGGCTGGCTTTCCGGCCCGGCTTTTGCCCCTGGATGGAAGCTCCACTTTTTTTATCCAAAGTAGCACACATCAAAAAGCACCGCATGGACCAGGCCGCAAAAATGTTAAAAGAAACCGATAAAAGCATAGCGGAGATTGCACGGGCTGTCGACGATGACAGCCAGAGCAAATTTACCGCGGCATTTAAAGCACATTTTAATGTCCTGCCAAAAGAATACCGTAAAAAGCAGGAAGGAAAGGCTCGCTTATTATGAAAAACCGCCACAACATTCCTGCACTATAAAATCCACGCCTACAAGCCGGCCTAAAATACTGGTGTCATAACCTGTCATTCTTCCAGTATCTGGATGATCCTCTGCAGATCTGAAATCAGTTCCCGGGAATACACTTCTGCTTCCCAGTATATCTGCTCTGCTTTTGCATAATCTTCCTGATTAATTGCAGCCATAACTTCCCCGCCAAATTTATGGAATCTCTGGTGTTTTGCGCCAAGACCATCCCATATAGGCAGCACTTCCGGTATCTGGGGCGTTATTGCATAATAAAAATGCCCGAATCCACACTTAGAGGCATCAAGCTGTAATGGCATGATACTGCGGCTTCTCACCATTTTTTCCAGATTTTTAAGCCATGTCTGGTGGGCAGTCACTGCATTGTTCACCTGCTTGGCAAATTCAGGATTTTCCAGACGGAAGAAAGCGTCTTTTGTCATGGCTCCCATTTGTTTTACCGTACTATCCAGCGTTTTTTCAATATCCACTACCGGCTCCGTAGCCGTTTTCAGTTCCTGGCTGACAGTATTCATAAAGTCAGCGCTTTCCCTTAACTGGTTTTCCATCTCGGTCATGGAACTGCTTATCTCCTCGCTTAAGGCGGCAATTGTACTGATGGAACCGCTCACCTCTAAGACATGCATTTTATTCTCATCATTCAGTTCCCATACATTACCTATTTTTTCGGTCATGCTTTGCAGATTACTTATGGTTCCGTTTGCACTGCTGACGCTTTGCTGGGAAGCGCTTTTGATTTCTTCCACGAACTCACTCATACTGGCTGTCATTTTCTGGGTTTCCACTGCCAGTTCACGGATTTCATTTGCCACAACCGCAAATCCCTTTCCTGCTTCCCCTGCACGGGCAGCTTCTATTGCAGCGTTAAGAGCCAACAGGTTTGTCTGCAGTGATATGGTGTCAATCCCCGCAATCACTTCATTCATGCGCTCCATCACCTCAAGCAGGTTATCCATATCCTTCTGCATCTGGCGGGAACCGGCGATTGTCTCATCCGAAAGATCCTTGATGTTAGTCAGATCGCTTTGTGAGGTTTCAATTTTATTATAAACTTCCTCAGCTTTCTCAGAAACCTGGATAATCTTATTGGCAAGTTCTTCATGCTGGCTGTTGCCGCTGAAATCCAGGCCGTTGTCAGATACCCCGAATATAGTTTCCGTAGCCTTCGTTACATTGCTGGCAATATCGACAATTCTTTCTGTTTCATGCTGCATGGTCAAATCAAGGGAACTAATCTGCATAACTGCTTTGACATTCATTTCAAAAATCTCTGCAAACTGCTTTCTCGAATTCACCAGCCTCTGATACATACCATTTAACTCCGGCACCCTGGAATAATCATCTGCTTTCAATTCTGAAACAGCCCTCATAAGAACTGCTTTTCTCTTTCTAATACCCATCATGCACCTCTTTTCTCAGCTTAATGTATTATCTTAATTTAAAAATATACATTACTTTTATAATAAGAAATTTTCTGCTCATTTGCAACCTTTTTATCTTTATAATCTTATATTATAATCTTATATATTATCTGGAACTGCCCTCGAAAAACAATGCAATAGTCCCCGGCCCGGAATGAGCGCCTATGGTGGGTCCTATATGGTTAATCATAAATTCTTTCATTCCGAATCTCTTTTCTATCTCTGCCTTCACATACTCTGCATCCGCCAGGGCATCTCCATGGCTGATAAATATTATGTCATTTTTGCCGGAATACCCTTTTATTTTTTCTTCCATATAGTCCACCAGCGCATTTAAGGATTTTTTGCGTCCCCTTATTTTACTTATGGGAATCAGATGCCCTTCATCGTCCACATGAAGAATCGGTTTGATTGCGGCAATCGTACCCACCACGGCAGCAGCCTTGCTGACACGTCCTCCACGGTATAAGTGATTCAGGTCGTCCACGGTAAATACATGGGTAAGATGCGGTACAAGCTGGTTTAAATAATCCGCCGTCTCCTCCATGGATTTTCCCTGCTTCTTCATCTGTACTGCCTTGTGGACAAACAACCCCTCTCCCATGGATGCGCATTTGGAATCCACCACCATGATACGGCATCCCTCATTTTCCTCCATCAGTTCGTCCGCAGCCAGCACTGCATTGCCGCAGGAACCGCTTAACCCTGAAGAAAAAGAAATATAAAGCAGATTCTTATCCTCTTTCAGGAATTCTGTAAAATATTCTTTATACTGCTGGGGATTTACCTGTGAAGTGGTTGGCATCTTCCCCTCCTCCCGCATCAGACGGTAAAACTCCTTCCAGTCCAGTTCTTTATCCTTCCCGTAAGATATGCCGTCCATAATATAGTTGAAATATATCAACCCAAGCTGGTTTTCCTCTATATAATCAATGGGTAAATCCGCTGTGGTATTGGTAATAATCTTAAATGATTCCATTCTCTGCTCTCCTTTTATTGTTTTACAAATCACATTTTTTCTATTTTAACATCATTTATTTAATTTTACAAACAAAACAACCGGATACACACGCCGCAGCGTGTGTATCCGGAGGATTTTCGATTTATAGGAAAACCAGTCTGGTGTATTATCCCAGACCAAAAGCCTGTGGTAAATTACTCTCTCGACCCCGGCAGCCTGTACCGCAATAGTCTCTTGGAAAGTTGTTTCAGATTAAAGGGAATCAGCGGATAAACATAACTTTTTCCCGATACTGTCCGGTTTGTGCCGATTGCCAGTATCAAAAGGATAACCGCCCCAATATAGCCCCATATGCCAAAAATGGCTGTCAGTATCAGGTTAATGATACGCATAAACTTGATGGCGTAACTCAGTTCATAGCTGGCCTGGGTGTAGTTGGCGATTGCCACAAAGGCCATATATAACATTACCTCAGAATTGAACCAGCCGCTGTTGACAGAAAACTCTCCAAGTACCAGGGCCGCCATGACGCTTAAAGGAGTGCTGAGCATATTGGGTGTATTGACTGCCGCCAGCCGCAGCCCGTCAATGGCAAGTTCCAGCAGCAGAAACTGCCAGACCAGCGGAATATTTGTCGTCTCCTTGACCGCAATAAACTCAAATCCCGCCGGAATCCATTCCGGTCTCTGCATAAGAAGCAGAAATGTAGGCGTCATAAAATAAGTCAGAATGGCAATCAAAAATCGTGACAGCCTGAGGTAAGTTCCCGTAATCGGCGGGAAATAATAGTCGTCCGCCTCTTCCACAATATCAAATATGGAAGTTGGTGTAATCATTGCTGACGGTGAATTGTCCACCAGAATAACAATGTCCCCCTCCAGAATCTGGGCTGAGGCAGTGTCCGGCCTTTCCGTAAACTTAAATTTGGGAAAGGGATTATACCACTTCTTCTTGTAGAGACACTCCGCAAGGCTCTCCTGGTTCATGGTAAGGGCATCCACCTGAATCTGGCTGATACGTTCTTTGATTTTATCCAGGAACTGATGGTCTACCCGATCATCCATATAACAGAGCACGATATCCGTCTGGGAACTGTTTCCCGCATGAAGCATCTCCATGCGCAGATTGGCGCTTCTGATTCTCCTTCGTATGAGCGCCGTGTTGAACACGATAGTCTCTACAAAACCGTCTTTGGATCCTCTGAGCACCTTGTCTTTCTCCGGCTCTCCCACGCTTCTTGCCGGATAAGTTCTTGAGTCAATCAGCAGACACTTATCATATCCGTCAATAAAAAGGGCAAACACTCCGGACATGATGAAATAGGTAATCTGGTTCCATTCATCCTGTAAATCCACCTCCACATAAGGAAGGCTGGTTTTGGACATTTCATGGGCATCGGCAGGCATCTCCTCCTCTTTGATATCCATAAAATACTGGAGCATCTTCTGCATCAGTTCATCCTTGCAGAACCCGTCAATAAAATACATGCAGGCTTCTTTTCCGCCTATTCGTATCACACGGTATACAATATCAAAACTCGTATCCACAGCCAAATAATTGTTCAGATAATTCATATTTTCAGAAAGTGAAGCGCTCATCTTCTTTTTTTCCATAAAAAAACTCCTTCCGCACACCAATGCATTCTGTTAGCATTATGTGGCAAAAGGAGAATTTTTATACAAATTTCCTGTTTGTTATTGTTTTCCTGTGCTTCCAAAGCCGCCCCTGTCGGCCCCTTCCAAAGAGGATACTTCCTGAAAATTAATTTTGGGCTGGTTTTCCACGATTCTGAACTGGCATACCCTGTCATTACATGAAATATGAGTATCCCTCATGGCATATACAGGCATGAACCACTGGTCGTTGTCGCCGCAGTAAGAACAGTCCACCACTCCCTGATGATTGGTCTGGATAATACCAAAATTTTTAAAGGTCGAACTTCTTGGCACAATATGGGCTTCATAACCCTTCGGAAGTTCCATGGCAATCCCTAAAGGAATAAGCCGGAATTCTCCCTGCTTTAAATCCACATCCTCCGACGCCCGCAGGTCAATCCAGTCAGATTTTCCGTCTATATAAGCCAGTTTGTCTATTTTGTCAGTAAAATATTTAATTTTTATGGTTTCTGTCATTTAAAGAAACATCCTTTCTATGCATAATCCCCACAGTGCAGAAGAGGTGTCCGTATATCACCCTGCGCAAGGGTTTTTTGTACATCGATTACCCTCTGGTTTCTGCTTCCCTTCCAGAGAAGCCTGTTGTCCTTTTTGTCCGCCTGGAATTCCCCGTCAACCAGCACGTCTATGTACTTCACAATGGAATCAAGCATAATATTTTCCCAGCAGTCGCCTGTGTACATCCATATGGTCTTATCCGGATATTTATCTTTTATTTCCATCATAAAATTTCTCACATCCATCCGGTTTGCCGCATGAAGCGGATCGCCGCCGGAAAAGGTAATTCCCGAAATATAAGGCTTGTCGAGCTGGTCATATATCTCCTGTTTTGCCCCGTCATCAAAGAAAAGCCCTCCGGCCGGATCCCACGTAACAGGATTATGACATTCCTTACAGCAGTGGGAACATCCCGAAACCCATAACACTACACGAAGCCCATCCCCATTCAGCATATCGTCCTTTGTTATATTGTGGTATCTCATCTGCTCACATGCTCTTCCTTTCTGAAATTTCCGCCATTTTCGCCTCATTCAGCCGGGTATCCCCGTGTACTCTCGAGTAAGACAGATAGCCGTTCATGCGCTCTATCTTGGTAAGGTTTTTACTTCCGCAGGCCGGGCATACATCCATTTCCAGTTCCTGGTGCCCGCAGTCGTCACAGTAAGCAAGGGACAGATTGACGCCCTCATAAAAGCCCATATCCATAGCCCTGCGTATCAGCGTCTTAATGGCTTCAATATTGTAATCAATGGGATATTTCACGTACTGGATTTTGCCGCCGTTGGAAAGTTCCCAGAAACGGTATTCCAGATCCTGCTTCTGGATAGGGGTAATATCCTCGGTTACATGGCAGTGGAAACTGTTGGACACATATTCCCTGTCAGAAACGCCCTCCACAATCCCGTATTTCGCCCGGAACTGCTTCACCTGTAATCCACAGAGGCTTTCTGCCGGGGTTCCGTAAATCGCATAAAGGTTGCCGTCTTCCTCTTTGAATTCATTTACTTTTTGATTGATATGCTCCAGTACTTCCAGTGCAAATGCGCCGTCTTCCACCAGTGATTTTCCGTTGTACAGTTCCTGTAATTCATTAAATGCCGTAATCCCAAAGCTTGCCGTTGCCGATTTTAAAATAGGCTTAATCTTGTCTGTCAGCTTTAAATGGCCGCCTAAGAATCCGCCTTCGCAGTAGGCAAGGGGATTGGTGGACGCGCGCATTTCGCCCAGGTATGCATAAGTCCTGATGTGGAGCTGGCGTATCAGATTCAGATAATAGTCCAGCACTTCATAAAAATCCCGGCTTTCCTGTTTGGATTTGGCAAGAATCATGGGCAGATGGAGGGACACAGCGCCGATATTGAAACGGCCTACAAATATAGGGGAATCCTTTTCATCCGCCGGATGCATCCCGCCCCTTTCATACCAGGGAGAAAGGAAAGCCCGGCACCCCATGGGGGAAATTACTTTCCCATACTGCCTGTACATACTGGCAATATATCCTTTTCCTGTCAGGGAAAGCCAGTCCGGATACATAGTCTTTGCAGAGCATTTTACCCCTGCTTCAAACACATCCTCCAGTTCCCGCCCGGGGCCGTGAAGGTTTTCATCATATAAAAATACAATCTTTGGGAAAAGGACAGGCTTCTTACAGCCTTCTTTCCCCTGTCCTTCCCTTCTCACATTCAAAAGGGAAATCGTTGCAAGGCGTGCAAAACGCCCGGTGCCAATTCCCGCCGTCACCGTAATGAAAGGATAGTCTCCCCGGCTGGATGCCACCGTATTAAACTTATATTCCCATCCCTGGAAACCCTGTTCAAATTCCCGCTCTACATCAGCATAGGCTTCCGCCCTGGCGGCTTCTTCCCCCAGCCCCATACGGGTATATCTTTTCAGACCTCTCTGATAAGTCTTTTCTGCATAAGGCTCTAATATTTTGTCCACTTCCGGCACTGTGAACCCGCCATACTGCTGGCTGGCGGCGCTTAAGACAATATCACCGATTACGTCAAAAGCCACATCAAGCGTTTTCGGCTCATTGTACCAGATGTTGCCCATCTCAAAGCCTCCGGTCAGCACACTTGCCACATCAAAAAGACAGCAGTTCATGGTATCCCTTCTGGCAGACATATCGTGGACATAAATATAGCCGTCCCTGCACGCCTGGATTTCCTCCGTGGTCATGAAAAATTTCTGGTAAAGTTCTTTATTAAACTGGTTAAAAATAAGGCTTCTCTTGGTGGATACCAGGGCACTGTCCGTATTGGCATTCTCTTTATCCCCCACATACATA
This sequence comes from uncultured bacterium, assembly GCA_947177425.1. Taxonomy (GTDB): domain Bacteria; phylum Bacillota; class Clostridia; order Lachnospirales; family Lachnospiraceae; genus Suilimivivens. The sequence goes on along the minus strand of CAMWUN010000023.1, from coordinate 36,762 downwards.
ATGGACTGGCTCTTTTTGTATACATCATCCATCATACGGACAAAATCCTGCTTATAGTTCCGGTAATCCCGGTAACTTTTGGCGACAATCGGCTTCACATCCTCAAGAGCGCTCTCCACGATATTATGCATGATAGGAATAGGAATCTGTTCCTGCTCCAGTTCGTTTACCTTATCCACAACATACTGGCAGATATGCTTTTTTTCCTCCCCGGTAAACTTTGTCAATGCCCTGTATGCACTTTTCCCTACAGCGTCAATGACCTTCTGTACATTAAATTCCTCAAGACTGCCATCCTTCTTTATGACCTTGACATTCTTTTCCGGTTTAAACAAATTTCCAAATTCCGCAGTGTTTTCCTGCATATCGCTCATCCTGTATCCTCCATTCCCCATTTTCAGCAACCGTTCCATCATCTGAAACGCGTTTCAAACACTAAATATTGTGTTTATTCGACATTCTCACTCAATATATAGTGCTATCCACTAGTATAATAAAACCTTATACGGATGTCAACCAAATATTTAAATAAACTGTGCCACCGCCAGTTCCGCCTGCCCGCGCAGGACATGCAGATATACCCATGAAATATATCCTTACTTTATCATTCCGGAAGCTGCAATAGCTGCCACTGCCTCCCGGATTTCCTCCACCGGCATGGTCAGCGCAAAGCGCACATGTCCTTTCCCCAGTTTCCCGAAGCTGCTTCCCGGCGTGCACAAAACCCCTGACTTTTCAAGAAGTTCCATGACAAATGCCACATCGTCCGTATAGCCTTCAGGTATTTTTCCCCAGGCAAACATAGTGCCCTGGCTGTCAGGAATATTCCAGCCGATTTCCCTAAGTCCGCCACAAAGGGCGTCCCTTCTCTCCTGATACCAGATGCATCTTTGCTTAACGCCGTCATCCGGCCCTTCTAAAGCTGCAATTGCCCCGTACTGGACAGGGAGAAATGTACCATAGTCAATCTGGGAGCGGAGTTTCCTGAAATTCTGCACCAGAAACTCATTCCCTACAAGAAAGCCTGCTCTTGCCCCTGTATAATTGTAGCTTTTAGATAAGGAATAAAATTCAATACAGTTCTCCTTTGCCCCTTCAAACTGCAAAATAGATTTTCCCACATGGCCGTCGTAAATAATGTCGGAATAGGCATTGTCATGGACAATAATGATATCGTGGGACTGTGCCCAGGGAATCAGCTTCTCGTAAAAGCTGTCCGGCGCTATTTTGCAGACCGGATTTAAGGGGTAAGATACAATCATAAATTTTGTTTTTTCGCAGGTTTCCCTGTCTATGGCGTCAAGATCCGGCAAATAATCATTTTCCGGCAGCAACTCATAGGTCCGCAACTCCGCCATGGCAAGGGAAGGCCCTATGGTGAAAATAGGATAACCGGGATCCGGCACCAGTACCACGTCCCCCGGATTGATAAGAGACAAACCAATATGGGCGATCCCTTCCTGTGAACCATATACATCCGCAATTTCCGATTCTGTAAGGGTAACATGATAACGCTCCTTAAAGCGGCGTATCACCGCCTGGGTAAGTTCCGGCAGCATTTTAAGGGCATATTTGTAGTTGGCAGAATTTTGTGCCGCCTCCACAACCGCCTTCATAATATGGGGATCGGTCGGAAAATCGGGCGTCCCTACGGACAGGTTGTAAACCTTTTTTCCCGTCTTTTCCACCTCTTCCTTCTTTTCATTGAGCACCTGGAAAATACCTTCCTCATATTCCTTCATTCTGTCAGCAACCTGTATTTTCATATTTTCCTCCCAGATTTCTTTTATCATTCATTCGCTTTTCTGTAATTTTTCATAATGTCTTCCAGATAATCTATGTAACCTTTGCGCACCTGTTCAGGCCCTGTGACGGATATTTCCGCCCCAAGGCCCGTAAGCCATCCATAAAACTGGCGGCTGACCGCCGCCTTTATCCTGACGCTTACTGTCTCCTCCCCCGCCCTGCGTATGTCGATATCCTTGCCAAAACGATCCAGGATAATCCCGATCATAGCCTCTGGAAGCTGTAGGGTGACAGTCTCCTCCTCACCGCCGAACATGCCGAAAGTTCTGTTGGTGTAAGCCGCAATATCAAACTTCCCAAAAGCTTCCACTCCCTTACGGAATTCCCCGGGCAGTTCTGTTATATGACTCATCTTGTCCACCCGGAAATGCTTGATGCGTTCCTCCTCATCATCATAGGCAATCAGATAATAATTTTCATCCTGCCAGGCCAGAGCCCATGGGCTGATGCGGTACTTTTTTCCCTGTCTCCTGGGCGTCAGTTCCTTTTTAACATTCCAGGAAAGGTAGGTAAAAGTTACAGGCACGTTATCCTGTATGGCCTTGTGGATGCGGTCCACATTGTAATAAATGCTTTCGTTCTCCGTCTTCACCCGTCCGGCCACAAAAACCTGTCTCTGTAGCTGCTTCCCTTCATAAGGGCCTGCCAGCTTTTCTATTTTGGCGATCAGTTCCCTTGATTTCTTCTGGGTGATAAACCGGGAAGCCTGCACGGCATCCACCAGAAGCTTTAATTCCGGCAGTTCAAATTCCCGGCCTGCAAGATAATAACCTCCGCCGCTGCGGGCTTTCACATTCACAATGTCATAACCATAATGAATCAGACATTCAATATCATCATAAATACTCTTCCTCTCGGCTCTGATTCCGTAAGAAGCAAGCTGGGCTATCAATTCCTGTGTGGACAGGCAGTGGGACTCATCTGATTTTTCAGTAAGAATTTTTAAAAGATATAATAGCTTCATTTTCTGATTGGCAGACTTTGCCATTAGAGCAGTTCCTCCACTTCCCACAAATTCCTTATTTCATAATCAATCTTAAGTTCTGTATGGTTCTCCATGCCTTCGGGATTGTACCAGCAGCACGAAACCCCCGCATTATTTCCTCCCTGCATGTCGCTGGAGAGGGAATCCCCTACCATAAGAGCCTTTTCCTTAATGAAATCCGGAATTTGCTGGAAACACTTCTCAAAATATCTCCGTTCAGGCTTGGGATACCCGATTTCCTCCGATATGAAAATACCGTCCAGAATCTGGTCAAGCCCTGACAGGCGGAGTTTATTCTTCTGTGTAGATGTGACTCCATTGGTCAACGCATACTGGCGTACTCTCCCTTTTAGTTTCCTGCATAATTCTTTTGAATCATCCCGGAAATAAAAGACTGAACCCAGCGCCTTCTGGTAAACAGGCTGAAACTCTTTTGCATCCATGTTCCTCATACCCATTTGTTCAAAAAGTGTGGCAAACCTTCCTGTCAACAGATATTCCTTGGTAATCTCCCCAAGTTCATACCGCTTCCAGTAAGAATTGTTGATATCTGAATAAAGGGATATGACAGTTTCATCCGCCTTTTGGCCAAACTGCTCAAAGCTGTAACGCAGCGCATACTCCTGGGATTTGTTAAAATCCAGCAATGTCTGGTCAACATCCCACAAAATAATCTCAAACCTGCCCATATAACCATCCTTAACTGACACCCGGACTTTGAACGCGGCATACTGCCCACAGGAAAGTCAACCGCTTCTGAAAATCCGGAATGTCATCTCAAACGCTGTCACCCTTTACGGGGCAGCTTATTGATACAAAAAGCGCAAAGCCAGCTTTGCGCTCTTTCACATTATCTATCTTCCTAAAATAAGCACGCTTCAGGCGCCTGCCTGTGTCTTTTCATTTCCTGCCTGACTGTCTTTATTCCTGCGCATCTTTATCCCAAGAAAGATTGCCACCCCTGCAACCACGACCACAATTGCCATAACCAGCAGATAGGATAAAAAGGAATTAAAAAACAATACGAAACTACTCATACTCTCACCAGACCTTTCTTTATAATTATTAGAACATACAACAAAGAACTCTCCAAATCCTGTTTATTGTATATCCATGGATTCCATCCTATATTATAATATCATTGCGGCATTTCACAGTCAAGCCCGTGCCAGACGCCGGAGGACAAAAAATCCGCCGCCATTTCTTCCGCTTTCCGGATAATGGACGGATCATATCCCATAATACCCAAAAGCTTAATGGCATTCCGGGATGCTGCCCTTCCCTCAATGATCTTATAAGTGAAAGATATATCATTCTCTTCAATCTTTTCAGTAAAATGATAATTTTTATATATTTTGACAAGCAAATGTGTCAGTTCAATATCATGGGTGGCCGCAAAGCACATGCAGTTGTTCTGGGACAGGCTCTTTAATATCTGGCTGGAAGCCGCAATCCGCTCTACCGTATTGGTGCCGCGCAGCACCTCGTCCACAAAGCACAGTACCGGAGGGCCGCCTTCCGCACATAAGTCCAGTATCCGTTTGATTGCTTTGATTTCCACCATATAATAACTGTCACCCCCCTGCACATCATCCCTAAGGCTCATAGAAGAGGCAATGCGGAACAGGGCGCCCTGATAATAATCCCCAAGGCAGGTGTGGATGGTCTGCGCCAGAATACTGTTGACAGCCATAGTCTTCAAAAAGGTGGACTTACCTGACGCATTAGACCCGGTAATCAGCACACTGGCACTGGTATGCATGTCATTTTCAACCGGATTCTCAATCAACGGATGGTACATGCCTTTTGCATCTATGGAAATCTCCTTCGTAAATTCGGGGACACAGTGTCCCGGCAGGGATGCACGGTAAGCTCCCACCGCAATCATAGCCTCAATTCTCCCGGCTATCGTTATCATCCGGTCAATATCCTGAATATGCTTCCTCACCTCGGACAGCATATGGTTAAATTTAATCAGATCCAGATGGAACCCCATCCTTAAATAATCCAGCAGCATGTCCAGCGGATTCCCGGAACCTGACATTCTGTTCCCTGACATAACAATGAATGATCCGTGTTTAAAGCTTCCCATGGATGTGCTGCTCTTCTTCAGCGCATCAAGTTCCTCTTTCAGCACAGCCGTATCATTGGCCTTGATTTCCCTCACAGCGTCAAGAAGCCTGAATACATAGGAAAAACTGGTAATATAAGGGTCAATTTCTCCCTTTTCTTTAAAGTAATTTATATTATTATAGGCCAATATGCCAAAAAACGCCACCAGCCCTAAAGGTAACTGGATAAACATAAGCCCCACGCTGGCAAGCAGCAGAATGAGCGATATATAATGGGGAATATTGCTCCTCTTTCCCAAATTGTCAAGATAATCCAGATAATCATAGATGGAAAATTTTCCCATTCTGCCCAGCTTGTGAAAAATAAGCTGGTAAGCAGCCCGGTCGTCCTGGTTTTCCTGAAAATACCGGATCATTTCTTCCCTGCGCCGCAGTTCCTGTTCATCCATACAGGGACACCGAAGCATATAATACAGATACTCTTCTCCCGCCGCCGAGTAAGTAAAATTCATTTTTTTAAAGATTTCATCCATATTTAAATCGTTCCATGTAATATCATCGATATGGAATCCGTCATTATGCTTCAAAAAATAATGGGAAATATTTTCAAACTGCCTGGGGTTGTATTCCCTTTGCGGAAGAATACCGTAGTCTGTATATAACTGCTGTGCAAACTGCTTTTCTGATTTCTGATAGTCGTAATATCCTTTCAGCAGGAAAATCAAAACCAGCCCTGCCATTACCACCGCAAAAATTACATATTCCATTCTGACTGCTCCATCTGTCTTTTATCATAAGCCCTGCCAAAGCTGCCCGGCGCATGTATAAACACACACTGGCTGATAAGTTCTTTTTATAAGCCGCTCACAAATTGTGGCAGCGTTTGATATCCTCCGCTTTCCGGTAAATATCCTCCGGCTTGTCCCCGGTATAAAAGATTCCCTTCTCATAAAGAATTTTCCCTGCAATCATGGTCATTGCCACATTCTGTTTGCTTCCGCTGTAAACCAGATTCTTAGGGATATTGTGGGCAGGCTGCATATTGGGCTGTTTTAAATCAATCATGATAATGTCCGCCAGCTTTCCTTCCGCCAGAACATCTGCATTGTCAAGCCCCATGGCCCGTGCGCCGTTGACAGTGGCCATTTTAAGCACTTCCATGGCATCCACTGCTGAGGCATCCTTCTCCCTTATCTTTGCAAGCCCTGTCACCAGAAACATTTCCCTGAACATATCAAGGCAGTTATTACTTGCAGGGCCGTCTGTGCCGATAGCCACATTCACCCCTGCCTTTAGATAATCGGATATGGGGGCAATCCCGCTGGCAAGCTTTACGTTCGAGCCTGGATTGGTAACAGCGGTCAGGCCTCTTCTTTTCATGACAGAAATGTCTTCCTGGGTCATGTGCACACAGTGATAACCGCCGCCGCCGTAATCAAAGATTCCCAGAGAATCCAGAAATGCCGTGGGCGTCATCCCATAACGTTCCACACATTCCTTTACTTCCTTTTCCGTCTCTGCAAGGTGAGTAAAGACCGGCGCTTTGTATTTATGGGCAAGGGCCGCTATCTTTTCAAGAAGTTCCTTGGAACAGGTGTACTCCGCATGAAACCCTATGATATAGGACTGGAGAGGACTCTTTTTATTCAGTTTCAGATACATCTCCTCCACCATTTCCGGGGACTGGCTGAAATTATTCACTGCTCCCGTCTGCACACACCGCATTCCCATATGGTCAAAAGCATCCGCAATGGTTTCCGGCGTAAGATACATGTCGAAAACTGCTGTTATCCCACTGGTAAGATATTCCAGAATTGCCAGCCTGGACAGGTGGTAAATATCTTCCGGCGTCATCTTTGCCTCTATGGGAAAAATCTTATGATTCAGCCAGTCATCTAAAGGAAGGTCATCTGCATAGGAACGCAGGAGGGTCATTCCTGAATGGGTGTGGGCGTTTTTGAAACCCGGCATCAGAAGATTTCCCCCGCAGTCCACTTCCCTGTCCCATATTATACACTTATACGGCAGGTCATCGCAGATTTCATGAGGGTTTTGGCCGCTTCCCACATACAGGATTTTTTCATCCTGTATCCAGATTTCTCCCTCAAATATATCCCTGCTTTCCTCCATAGTAAGGATTCTGGCATTATACAATCTTATGTTCATAGGATATCCTTTCAGCTTTTCAAATTATCAGGCCCGAAGCTTTCGGGAAGCAGTTCGCTTAAAAGATGAACCTTAAAGTCCCCTCCGCTTCTGGCAACAATCACTACAAATTCATCGGGGTCTGCAAATTCACGCAAAACCTGCCTGCACACGCCGCAGGGATAGGCATACTGGGTAACTTCCTCCCCTCTTAGACCTCCCGTTACCGCAATGGCCTTGAACTTACGTTTCCCTTCGCTGACCGCCTTGCTTACAGCCGTTCTCTCTGCGCAGATGGAAGGGCTGTAAGATGCGTTTTCTATATTACAGCCAGTATAAATCCGCAATTCATTTGTCAGTACTGCCGCCCCAACCATGTATCCGGAGTAAGGCGCATAAGCTTTCTTTCTCGCCTCCAGCGCCGAACGTATCAGTTCCTGCACCGGAATGTCTTCTTTTTCGATGATTGTATTTACATTCATGGCTGCTTTACCTTTCAGAATCCGGCGATTGCTTCTGTTACAAGCTGTCTGAACAATGGCGCCGCTTTGTTGGAAGCTTCCTGTACTTCCTCATGGGTAAGGGGCTGGTCTGTCATGCCCGCGGCAAGATTGGCCACGCAGGAAATACCGCAGATTTTCATACCCATATGGTTGGCTGCAATGGCTTCCACCACCGTACTCATTCCCACTGCATCCGCCCCAAGTCCCCGAAGCATTTTGATTTCAGCCGGAGACTCAAAGGAAGGCCCGGTAAGCTGCACATAAACGCCCTCATGCAGAGGAATATTACACTCTCTGGCTTTTTGCCTGATGATTTCCTGCAACTTCCGGTCGTAAACCGTACTCATATCAGGAAAACGGCAGCCCAGTTCTTCTATATTTGCCCCAATCAGCGGATTAGGTGCAAAGCACGAAATATGATCTTTAATAAGCATAAAGCTTCCCGCCCCAAAAGAAGGATTAATCCCTCCTGAAGCATTGGTAAGGAATAAAATTTCTGCCCCCATCATCTTCATAAGCCGCGTGGGAAGCACCACATCGGTAATGGGATAGCCTTCGTAATAATGCACACGGCCCTTCATGCACACCACCGGAACATCTTTTACATAACCGAAAATAAACCTGCCCTCATGCCCCGGAACCGTTGAAACCGGAAAGCCATCAATCTCACTGTAATCAATCTGTGCCTTCACATCCATTGTATCAGCATAATTGCCAAGCCCTGAGCCTAATACCAGAGCCACCTTAGGCTGAAACGGAAGCCTGTCCTTTATGCTTTCATAACATTTTGCTACTTTTTCATATACCTGATTCATGGAAACCTCCCCGATAAATTAAAATAAATGCCAATAGCGTCACTATTAATAATAGTATCATAGAATTACCGCTCCTGCAAATGAAGATTCCATTAACAGCGCAGGAAATCCCATGGCGCTTTCTGTTCCTGGTATTTCCTGCGCTGATTTTGTAAAGTATATAGGCCGCGTTGTGCCGCCCTTGCGTGGCCCGGATGCCTGCCCCATAAAGCTATATGATAATACAGACCATTCCGCCATTAGAATCATTGACAATCTTCTGCATGGTTTCCTGGAGTTTCAACTGGCTCTCGTCTCCAATCATGGTAATCTTGCTGGTAATTCCGTCGTTCACCATCTGTTCCACGGATTTTCCGAAAATATTTGTTTCCCATATCCCGGCCTCACTCTGGCTGGAATCGGAAATAAAGCGGATCAAATCCTGTGCCTGCTCTTCCGAACCCACAATGGGCGATATTTCTGTCTCAATGTTGGCCCGTATCATGTGGATGCTGGGGCTTTCCGCCCGTATTTTCACGCCGAACTTATTGCCATGTTTAATAACTTCCGGCTTATCCAGTCTGATTTCACTGCGCTCCGGCGTCACTACACCGTAACCTTTTTGTCTCACCGAGTCTATGGCATGGAGAACTTTCACATACTCTTTCTTCATCTTGGACATTTCTTTCAGTACAGACAATAAATGATACTCATTGTCTATGGTTTCACCCACCATGTCGCTAAGCATCTCGTAATAGTACGCATCGTCCACGTCCAGCCATACCTTAACACACCCGTCTGCCATGTCAATGCTGTCCATTTTACATTTTTTAATAAAAGGCCCTTCCAATGCCACAGGCTTGTTTTTTACATCACGTATGCATGTGTACTGGTTCATGATTTCTTTTACCCGGCCAATTAAATCCACTTTCATCTTGTGGCTGGCGGAGAGCATTTCCACCCACTTGGGCATATAAAACTCTATCATGGTAAGAGGAAACTCATACAGGATGTTTTCAAGAATCTGGTTGATGTCATCCTTTTTGAGCTGTTCGCAGTTGACAGGCATTACAGAAACTTCATATTTATTCCCAATATCCTCCGCCAGCCTTGCCGCTTCCTCTCCGTAAGGTTTCGCCGTATTTAACAGCACGATAAACGGCTTTTTCAATTTTTTAAGTTCCCGGATGGTGCGCTCCTCTGCCCCAATATAATTTTCCCTTGGAATATCCCCAAAGCTTCCGTCACAGGTAATCACAATGCCTATGGTGGAATGGTCATTAATGACTTTCCTTGTACCAATTTCCGCCGCCTGGGTAAAAGGGATCTCCTCCGGGTACCAGGGCGTTTTCACCATCCGCTCTGTGTCATTTTCCATATGGCCGCTGGCCCCGTCCACCATATATCCCACACAGTCTATGAGCCTTATCCTGGCCTCCACGCCGTCCCCAAGAGTAAGTTTTGCCGCCTCCTTGGGGATAAATTTAGGTTCCGTAGTGGTTATTGTCTTGCCTCCTGCGCTCTGGGGCAGTTCATCCACTACCCTTTCCTTTTCATAGGATTCCGTCATATTGGGCAGGACCATCAGATCCATAAATCGCTTAATAAAAGTGGATTTCCCGGTTCTCACCGGCCCCACCACGCCTATGTAGATTTCTCCTCCGCACCTTAGCTGGATATCTTTGTATAAATCGTATTCCTTCTTTGTATTCAAATCCATAAAATTACCCCTTCCATACTTAGTTAAATGTATGTGAAGGGGTAAAAATTTATTACTATTTCAAAAAAGATACAGTTCTTCCCCATGTTCTTTCAGCCATTTCTTATACTCCCTGTATCCGGGGCATATGTTCTCCACCAGATTCCAGAAATCCGGGGAGTGGTTCATATGTACCAGATGGCACAGTTCATGGATAATCACGTAATCGCATACGGGTTCCGGCGCCATCAGTATGCGCCAGTTAAAATTTAAATTTCTGTTGCTGCTGCAGCTCCCCCAGCGGCTTTTCTGGTCTTTTACCCGTATATCCTTAAAATCCACACGGAGCCTTGCCGCATATTCCAGCGCCTTACCGGCAAATACCGCGGCGGCTTCTTTGCGGTACCACTTTTCAAGCTGCTCTCTCTTATAGAAGTAATCCGCATCATAGGGCACCCACATAATCAGGCGTCCCATGATACACTTTACCTTTGCCCGGGTTCTCTCCTCCCGTATAACCGTAAGCGCCCTCTTCTCCCCAAGATAATACAAAGTATCGCCGCTTTCAAGGGCTAGACGCTCCGGGCTTACCCGGACTTTCATTTCAAAATAACCCTGCGGAAGTTCTTCTTGCCTCTCTTTACAATGGCGCCTTCTCCCATAAAAATCTCTTTGCCGAAAGAAGCCCTGACGTCCGTCACTTTCTCGTTTTCAAGGGTAACGCCTCCCTGCTCAATAGCCCGTCTGCCTTCCGACCGGCTCTGAACCAGCCCGGCCTTGCAAAGGACGGAAATCATATCAATGGCATCTTCCGTGAAATCCTCCCCGGTCAGCTCCGTGGTAGGCATTTCCGCCGCAACCCCTGCACTGAACAGTGCCCTTGCACTTTCCTTTGCACGCTGTGCCTCCTCTTCCCCGTGAACAAGTTTCGTCAGTTCATAGGCAAGAATTTCCTTGGCCTGATTTAACTGGCTGCCTTCCCAGCCGTCCATCTCTTCAATCTGCTCAAGAGGCAGGAAAGTCAGCATACGGATACACTTCAGCACATCTGCGTCCGCTACATTTCTCCAGTACTGGTAAAATTCAAAAGGACTGGTCTTGTTGGGATCAAGCCACACAGCGCCTTTCTGGGTTTTGCCCATCTTCTTTCCCTCGGAATTAAGCAGCAGGGTAATGGTCATTGCATAGGCATCCTTCCCCAGCTTTCTTCTGATAAGCTCCGTACCGCCCAACATGTTGCTCCACTGGTCGTCTCCCCCGAACTGCATATTGCAGCCATATCTTAAAAACAGTTCATAAAAATCATAACTCTGCATCAGCATATAGTTAAACTCCAGGAAACTCAGTCCCTTTTCCATCCTCTGCCTGTAACATTCAGCCGTCAGCATACGGTTCACAGAAAAATGCGGGCCTATTTCCCGAAGGAATTCAATATAATTTAAGTCAAGAAGCCACTCAGCATTGTTGACCATAAGAGCCTTCCCTTCGGAAAAATCAATAAAGCGGCTCATCTGCTTCTTAAAACACTCACAATTGTGGTCAATCATTTCCTTAGTCATCATGGTACGCATATCGCTTCTCCCGGAAGGATCGCCCACCATACCGGTTCCTCCGCCAATCAGCGCAATCGGTTTATTCCCCGCCATCTGCAGCCGCTTCATCAGACAAAGAGCCATAAAATGTCCCACATGCAGAGAATCCGCCGTTGGGTCGAACCCAATATAAAAAGTGGCTTTCCCTGCATTTATCAATTCTTTAATTTCTTCCTCATCGGTAAGCTGGGCCAAAAGCCCTCTGGCTTTCAATTCGTCAAAAATAGTCATCTTTCTAACCTCTCTCTTCTTTTATCTCCAAATGTTTCTTAACCTTATCTTTCTTCGCGGAAATAATTCTGCCCAAGGGCTGCCGGAAGATTTATGCGCCCTGATTTACGCATGGAACTGATTACCAGCACCAGCGCTGTGATAAGGAAGGGCAGCATATCATAAAAGGCAATGGGAAAAGGCAGTATGCTCTGGGGGATATAATACTTTAGCACCCGCAGCGCACCGAACACAAAGGAGCCTAAAATAGCGTAAGCCGGCTGCCAGTTTGCAAAAATAACCAATGCCACTGCAATCCATCCAAGACCGCCCACATTATCGCTGATCCAGACGCCGCCGTTGATAATCATGGAACAGTATACGCCGCCGATACCGCAGATGGCGCCGCCTAATATAATATTAATATACTTTATCCTTGTCACCTGAATGCCCGCTGCATCAGCCGCACCCGGATTTTCACCTACCGCTTTTAAATTCAGCCCGGCTTTGGTATGATTCATATACCATGCACAGCCCACAGCAATCAAAATCCCAATATAGACAAAAGGACTGTAGGAAAACAAAAGAGGACCGATTACCGGAATGCTGCTAAGCCCCGGAATGGACACGCTTCGCATGGCCGCCGTAATATTCGCAGGAAGCTTTAACGTCCCTTCCGGGCTTTGGTTCAAAACAAATATACCGATAAAATTTGCAAAACCAATGCCAAAAATAGTCAGCGTAAGCCCTGTCACATTCTGATTCGCCATAAATGTAACTGTCAGCATCGCATAAATAAACGCCCCGAAAGCTCCTGCCGCTGCCGAAGCCAAAATGGCAAGAAAAAAATTGTCGGAATAATATCCCACCATGAACCCGATGCAGGCGCCGATGGACATCATGCCTTCCACCCCCAGATTCAGATGTCCGGTCTTTTCTGTCAGTATTTCTCCCACGGTACCGAACAAAAGAGGAGTACCTGCCCCTACTGCCGCCACAAGAAATTTAATTACTATATCCATCCATCAGCCCTCCTTATCTGTCCTGTCAGTGTTTTTTCTGAACTGGAACTGGTATCTGACGAAAAACTCACATCCAAGTATGAAAAATAAAATGATTCCCTGCAATACATCGGCGCAGTCTGTGGACAGCCCATAATTTGACTGAACCACACTGCTGCCTTTTTCCAGCACACTGAACAGGAAAGATACAAGCAGAATGGAAAAGGGATTGAGTTGTGCCAGCCAGGCAATGATGATCGCTGTAAAGCCCACGCCACCTGCCACAGATGAAGTCAGCGTGATATCCGAACCTGTGGCCTGAATCATCCCCGCCATACCGCAGATCCCCCCGCTTAAGAACATGGTGCGCAGCACGATTTTCCTGACATTCATGCCTGCATACCGGGCAGTATCCTGGCTTTCCCCTACCACGCTGATTTCATATCCCTGCTTGGTATATTTCATATAAACATAAACCACCACCACAAGGATCAATGCTATCAGCCATCCAAACTGTACGCCGAAAAGCTTGTCCAGGGAAGCATTTTTATCAAACCGGGCAATCTTTGGAAACCCTTGTGAGCCGGGATCCATCCACGGGCCGTCCCGGAGATAAGAGACAATGTGGAGGGCAATATAGTTCAGCATCAGGGTAAACAGCGTTTCATTGGTGTTATATTTCACCTTAAAAAACGCAGGAATCAGCCCCCAGATTCCTCCCCCTATGATACCTGCCAGAAACATGACAATTACCAGTATCACATGATTCCACCCGGAACAGAACAGGGCAAAAAAGGTGGCACAGGTGGCCCCGAAAATAATCTGTCCTTCGGCTCCGATGTTCCAGAACTTCATCTTAAACGCAAGTGTAATACCCAAAGAGGAAATCAGAAGGGGTATCATAATCTTAACGGTTCCCTGAAAGGCCATAACGCTCCTGCACGCGCCTGAAATAATGGTTCCGTAAATGACAAAAGGGTTCTGGCCTACACAGCCAATAAAAATCCCCCCTGCAATCAGGGAAAGAAACACCGCCATCAGACGCAGCAGCGCGATTTTTCCTGCAGCCATCTCCGCCCTTTTTATGACACGTGCAAAAGGCTCTCTCTGCCTGCTTTCCGTTTCCTTACTCATAGCGCCGCCTCCCTTCCCTCTTTATCCATACCGTTTTCCCCGGTCATCATCATGCCAATTTCTTCCTTCGTGGTTTTGGATGCTTCCACAATTCCCGTAATACGACCATGACACAGAACCATAATGCGGTCGGATAATTCCAGAAGTACATCCAAATCTTCACCAATGTACATGACTGCAACATTTTTCTGCTTCTGCTCATTCAAAAGGTCATAAACCGTGTAGGAAGAATTGATATCCAGCCCTCTCACGGGATAGGCTGTGATCAGCACCGTAGGGGAGGACTCTATCTCCCTGCCCAGCAACACCTTCTGGACATTTCCGCCGCTAAGGAGCCTGACTGGCGTCTCGCTGCCTGGGGTTACGATGTCCAGCTTCTTAATCAGTTTATCCGCCAGTTCCCTTGCAGGCTTCCTGTTGATGAAAGGGCCTTTCCCCTTCTGATAGCTTTTCAGCAGCATATTGTCCGTCATTCCCATGGAAGCCACCAGCCCCATGCCAAGCCTGTCCTCCGGGACGAAACTCATGCTGACGCCCTTTTCGATAATTTCGGAAGGCGTCTTTCCAAGAAGGTTTTCCTTGTTAAACAGGATTGCCCCCTGCTTTGCATGCATCAGCCCTGCAATGGTTTCGCAAAGCTCCTTCTGCCCGCTTCCTGCAACGCCTGCCACGCCCAGAATCTCCCCCCGTCTGATGTCAAAGGAGATATCGTCAATGGCCTTGCTTCCGTCTGTCTTCATGACCGTAAGGTCAACTACTTTCAGTATTGTCTCACATTTTTCCACTTCAGGGTGGTCAATTTCAAGACTCACCGGCCTTCCCACCATCAACTCCGTAAGCTTCCGGGCATCGCACCCGGCCGTCTCCACTGTGTCAATACTCTTTCCTTTTCGCAGAATCGTCACCCTGTCGCTGATGGAAAGCACTTCCTGAAGCTTATGGGTAATAATAATGATTGCGCAGCCCTTCTCCCTCATCTTCCGCAGGATTTGAAAGAGTTTTTCCGTCTCCTGGGGCGTCAGCACTGCGGTAGGTTCATCCAAAATAAGGATTTCCGCCCCTTTATATAATACCTTAAGAATCTCCACTGTCTGCTTTTCTGAAACACTCATATTGCAGACATACTTCTCCGGTTCGATTTCAAGTCCATAAGTCTGACTGATTGCCTTTATTCTGTCACTGGTTACTTTATTCTTTTCTTTCCTGCCCTTTGTTCCCAAAATAATATTGTCCATAGCCTGAAATGCTTCTACCAGTTTAAAGTGCTGATGAATCATTCCGATACCCAGATTCATGGCGTCCACAGGGGAATTGATTTTCACTTCCCTGCCTCCTATGAAAATCTGCCCGCTGTCGGGATGATAAATACCAGAAAGCATATTCATGAGGGTGGTCTTGCCGGAGCCGTTTTCTCCCAGAAGGGCAAGGATCTCCCCATATTTCACATTCAAATCAATCCCGTCATTGGCTACCACCTGCCCAAAGGTCTTGGTTATCTTTTTACATTCAATTGCAAATCTTTCTTCTGTCTGCTTCGCCATCCATATTCTCCAAATTATTGTAACAAACGCTGCAGTGCTTCCCCAGTCAGCGTTTGTAAAAAAAAGGGCGGTCATCCTGTAAATGGCCGCCCTTATGAAGCTTTGTTTAACTTGCTGGATTTACTTAACTACTACATTTTTGAAATACCAGTTCATATTTCCGGTAATGTCTGAATCGCTTAAAGTTCCGCCTTCTTCCCCTACGGTGCTTCCATCGTTGGTTTCAATCACGCCGTCAAACACATTGAAACCTTCCTTTGTAATCTGCTCCCTGGCTGCTTCAACTGCTTCACTTGTGCCCTCTGCGCAAAGATCTGAAAGGTCTGCAATATTCACAAGGCCATCAGCCATTCCGCCGAAATAATTTTCCCCTGACCATGTGCCGTCAATTGCGGACTGTACTGCCTGTGTATAGTATACGGACCAGTCCCACATAACAGAAGTGAGGACTGCCCCCGGCGCATCCTTGGACATGTCGGAATTATAACCTACGCCCCAAACGCCGTTCTGCTCTGCCACAGTCTGGGGATTGGGGGTATCGCAGTGCTGTGCAATCACATCACATCCAAGATCTACAAGCGCCTGCGCTGCCTGTGTCTCGCCTTCCGGGTCAAACCAGCTATTGGTTACTTTCACATATACTTCACAGTCAGGGTTGACAGAATATGCGCCCATGGCAAATGCATTCACACCTCCGGTTACTTCGGAATTATCCTGTCCCATGGCAGCTACATAACCTAACTTATTGCTTTCGGTTTTAAGTCCCGCAGCAATACCCGCCAGATATCTTGCCTGGTAAATTCTTCCAAAATAATTGTTGAAGTTGGTGCCGTTGGACTTATAGCCTGTCCCATGAGAAAAGATTACCTCCGGGAACTCGTCTGCAAGGGCTTCGCAGGTATCCATAAAGCCCCAGCTTGTTGCAAAAATAATATTGCACCCCTCTTCAATACATTCTCTGATGGCATTTTCAATAGCAGTGGCATCCGTATCGTTTACGTTGTTCTTACGGACAATCTGGGAATCATCCAGACCGATATTCTTCTGCATGCCCTGGATGCCAAGGTCATGGGTGTAAGTATAGCCGCTGCCTTCCGCCGGATCTGTAATGTGGATAACGCCCACTTTAATATCTTCCTTTGCAATAGCAGGCATAACGCCCTCCGATGCAGTATCCTGCCCGCTTTCCCCGGATGCATCGTCACTGCCTGCGGTATCCTCTGCTTCTGCTGCACTTTCTCCTTCTGCAGCCGGCGCACTGGAAGCATCGCTGCCGCCTGCACTGCCGCCGCACGCGCACAGAGAAACCGTCATGGCGCCTACAACCAAAAGACTCAATAACTTTTTCATACTTATCCTCCTAATTTTTGCTTAAAAGTTACTTTTTTACTTTATAACACTTTTCAATAAAGTTCAACAAAAATTTTTAACAGAAATTTAATAAATACTATTTATTGAGCATCAGTTTTATCATTGCCTGGTTCAGACCGTCCACAGTCAGCTTATACATAGGGAATAATCCCTTGATTGCTGTCTCGGCTTCCCGCCAGGGTGCATGTCCGGGAGCCATCTTGGGATTTAACCATACCACCTTTTTGTAATGTCTCTTTAAGAGCAGTAACCAGTCCCATCCCGACAGGCCGCCGTTAGGCCCCCTGTAGTTGCCGCTGGTGGAATAAAGTTCCTCCGGTGCCATGGCCGCATCCCCCACCACAATTACTTTATAATCGCTGTCAAGGTTGCGGAACATCCACTCTGTGTCAATCCAGTCCCCGTTCTCGCATTCCGGCGTCTTGTAAAGTTTGGAGTAGATACAGTTATGGAAATAATAAGTTTTTACATCCTTATAATGGTTGGACTTGTGCACTGCCTGGAACAATTCGTTAAGCAGGGAACTGAAAGGAATCATGGTGCCGCCGGAGTCCATAAGCAGAAGCAGCTTTACGGAATTCTTGCGGGGCTTGTCCATGACAATCTGCAGATAACCGCCGTTATTACAGGTCTTATCTATGGTCCCGTCTATATCCAGTTCAGTTTTAGGGATATCCAGTTTGGTGGAAAACTGGCGCAGCTTCCGGAAAGCAAGCTGGAACTGACGGTTATCCAGCATCCTGTCATCCCTGAAATCCCGGTACTTGCGCGCACCAATTACCTGAAAAGCACTCTGGTATCCGGTGGTTCCGCCTACCCTTATGCCGCCCATGAATCCGCCCATATTTCCAAAAGCAGTTTTTCCCATGCTTCCAATCCAGAAACTGCCGCCGTTATGTTCGCTGTCCTGATCCCTGAGACGCTCCTTAAACTTGGCCTCCACCTCGTCCTTATCAATAAACTGCATACCGTCCTGTTCATTCATACGGTACCGTTCTTCCTCGTCCACCATATCAATTAACTCCGACTTGTCCAGCCACTTCATCATATTTTTGGATATTTCATTTTCTGACTGGATGCCCTTAAAGGTTTCCTCGAAAGCCATATCAAATTTATCAAATTCAGTTTCACTTTTCACCAGTATCATTCTGGCGAGATAATAAAACTGCGTCAGGCTGCTTCCACACAGCCCTTTATCCAGTGCTTCCTGCAAAGTAAGCCATTCTTTTAAAGTGATATTCAGCCCCTTGGCTTTGCAGGTATAAAAAAAAGTTGAAAACATGCGCCACCCCGCCTTTAAGGCATTTTAATCCAGTTTCTGTCTTACGGTTTCCAAATCTTCGTCTTTTTTTACCACCACTCCTATGAAAGGAAGCTTTGCCCTGATTTCGTCAGCAGAAATTCCTCCAATCTGCAGAGCGTTGATCCAGTCTATCAGTTCCGATGTGCTGGGCTTCTTACGGATATCCCTAAGCCCCCGGATATTATAAAACACTTCCATTGCATTCTTTAAAAGATGTTCCTCCACATCAGGATAATGGGTCCGCACAATTTCCTCCATCAGTGTTTCATCGGGGAAATCAATGTAATGAAAAATACATCTCCTTAAGAATGCATCTGGCAGTTCCTTCTCCGCATTGGAGGTTATGATTACGATGGGACGCTGCTTTGCTTTCACTGTGCGCTTCGTTTCATGTATATAAAACTCCATCTGGTCCAGCTCCCACAAAAGGTCATTGGGGAACTCCAAATCCGCCTTGTCAATCTCGTCAATAAGCAGAATCACCTGCTCCTCATCCTCAAAAGCCTCTCCCAGCTTCCCCAGCTTGATATAGTGGGCAATGTCGTCCACTCCTTCTTCCCCAAACTGCCCGTCGTAAAGCCTCTGGATGGTATCATACATATAAAGCCCGTCCTGAGCTTTGGTTGTAGATTTGATGTTCCAGATAATCAGCTTCTTTCCAAGGGATTTGGCTACGGCCTGGGCAAGCATGGTCTTGCCTGTTCCCGGTTCCCCCTTGATAAGCAGCGGCTTCTCAAGAGCTATAGCCACGTTCACACTTGCCATAAGCTGCTCTGATGCCACATATTCATTTGTACTGATAAACTCCTGCTGCATTTTTACCCTCCATTCCGGTTCTGCACCCGCCCTCGCGGATATTGCTTTCTTTCCCTTACCAGGGAATCTCCACACTGTTCTGATATAGTTGCCTTAAATCAATATTTTCTACTTTTTTGCGCCGGAGCATCAGTTCTGTTACCGCCTCCGCCGCAGGTTTTCCTTCAAACAAAATCTTATTTACCTGTTCGATGATGGGCACAGGCACCTGGTATTTCCTGGCAAGACCGTATCCGGCTTTCGCGGAGTACACCCCTTCCACCACCATCTTTACCTCTCTCATGGCTTCCTCCATGGTGGCCCCTTTGCCAATCAACATGCCCGCCCGGCGGTTTCTGGAATGGACAGAGGCACAGGTGACAATCAAATCGCCAATTCCGGTCAACCCGTAAAACGTCTCTATCCGGCCTCCCATGTGGATGCCCAGCCTTGCAATCTCTGCAATTCCTCTTGTGATAAGGGCTGCCTTGGTGTTGTCCCCGTACCCAAGGCCATCCGCCATGCCCGCTGCAAGAGCCACCACATTCTTAAGGGCCGCTCCCAGTTCAATCCCCAGCACATCGGAACTGATGTATACCCTGAATACATTGCTCATAAACAGGTTCTGCAGATATTCCGCCGTCTCCTTGTCCTTTGAACCGACTACAATCGTGGTGGGAATCCCTTTCCCCACTTCCTCCGCATGGGAAGGCCCTGAAAGCACCGCCACATTTGCGTTTGGAATCTCCTGCTCTATGATTTCCGAAAGGGGCATCAGTGTCTGCTCCTCAATGCCCTTTGCCACATTGACGATTTTCTGCCCATCCTTTATATAAGGCGCCAGCTTCCCCGCTGTGCTCCTTGTAAAGGGGGATGGAACTGCCAGCACCAGCACGTCCTTATCAGCCGCTGCCAATTCCAGGTCCGTGGTAAATACCATGTCCTTTGGGAGAATGACCCCGGGCAGCTTGTCCTTCTGCTCATGGTACTCTTTCAGCATATTGATTTCGTCTTCCATGACAGACCACATTGTAACTTCATTTCCATTGTTATGAAGAAGCCATGACAGCGCGGTTCCCCAACTGCCGGCTCCGATAATGCCAACTTTTGCCATAGTTTTTCCTGCCTTTCCCAAACCCTCTACTGTTTGTTTTTCTTTGTAAGGTAAGTTTTCCTCTCTTCCCCTTTTATCAGGCGCATAATGTTTTCACGGTGCTTATAATAAGCCATAATCGTAAGCAGCGCTGTGAGCACATACATTTCGTTTAAAACCCTCTGTCCATGTCCGAATACCCCCATCTGCCCTGCCGCTACCATCTCAATCATCAGCCCTGCGTAAACAAGCAGGGAGCCAAGGGACACATAATGGGTCAGGAAAAAGGCTCCGAAAAACAAAATCACGCCCATGGGAAGAAAAATCGGATGAAATGACAGAATCAGCCCTGCCGTGGCCGCAATTCCTTTTCCGCCCCTGAAATGAAGGTAAAAAGGAAAGTTGTGTCCTAAAATCGCTCCTGCCGCCGCATAGAGCCTTAACAGATAGATTTCCTCCGGGTATCTTCCCCCGAACACTTTTCCGCAGATCACAATGGCAAGAATGCATTTTATGATATCCCCGGCCAGCACGACCAGGCCCGCTTTCGTTCCAAGGACACGCAAAGTATTGGTGGTTCCCGCATTTCCGCTGCCATGCTCCCGGATATCGATTCCGTGAAGCTTTCCGTAAATAAATGCTGTCTGGAACAGGCCAAACACATAACCAATTGCTAAACAGATTAATCGTTCCACTTTATTTGCTTTCCTTTCTCTCCCTAATGATAAATTTCAGCGGCGTGCCTTTAAACCCAAAGGCTTCCCGGATTTTATTTTCTATATATCTGGTATAGGAAAAATGCATCAGTTCCTTGTCATTTACAAAAATTACAAAGGTAGGGGGCTTGACCCCTGCCTGGGTAATATAGTAAAGCCGCAGCCTTTTGCCCTTGTCGGAAGGGGGCTGCTGGAGAGCCACTGCCTCGCTCATGATTTCATTCAGCACGCCGGTGGAAATCCGCATGGAATGATTTTCACTTACCATATCAATCAGGTCGTACAGACGGGAAAGTCTCTGTCCCGTCACTGCCGAAATAAACGTAATTTCCGCATAAGGCATATAGGACAAAACTTCCCGGATTCTTCCGGTATACTGGTTCACCGTCTTGTCATTTTTCTCAATGGCATCCCACTTATTCACTGCAATAATCACGGCTTTCCCTCTCTCATGGGCAATGCCTGCAATCTTGGCATCCTGCTCTGTAACGCCTTCTGTCGCATCTATTAACAGGACAACAATATCCGCCCTCTCCACTGCGCTTACCGTCCGCAGAATCATATAGCGCTCCAGTTCTTCCTTTACTTTATTCTTACGCCTAAGCCCCGCCGTGTCAATAAAAATATACTCTTTACCGTTGTGTGACACCGGGGTGTCCACCGCGTCTCTGGTGGTGCCTGCAATGTCAGAGACAATCAGCCTGTTTTCTCCAATCAGCTTATTGATCAGGGAGGATTTTCCCACATTGGGCTTTCCTACAATGGCAACCCTTATTCTGTCGTCCTCCCCGTCAGTTTCTTCGCCTTCCTCAAAATATCCCACCACCTCATCCAGCATATCACCGATTCCGAGCTGGTTAGAGGCGGAAACCGGATGGGGCTCTCCAATTCCCAGATTGTAGAATTCATACACATCCGCCATATATTTTTCAAAATTGTCTACCTTATTGACAACCAGAACCACAGGCTTACGGGATCTGCGGAGCATATCGGCCACCTTGGAGTCCGCATCCACCAGCCCCTGTTTCACATCCACCATAAAAAGAATGACATCCGCCGTATCTATGGCAATCTGCGCCTGCTCCCGCATCTGGGATAAAATGATATCCCTGCTGTCAGGCTCAATGCCGCCGGTATCAATCAGCGTAAAGGCTTTATCCAGCCAGGTGACATCCGCATAAATCCTGTCCCTGGTAATGCCCGGTGTATCTTTTACTATAGAAATCCTCTTTCCTGCCAATGCGTTAAACAGGGTGGATTTCCCTACATTGGGCCTTCCTACCACTGCCACAATCGGCTTTCTGCTCTTACTCATGTGCGCAACCATGTCCTTTCCAAAACCTGAATCCATGCGGCCTTCCGGCAGCCTTTGTCAGATATTTTCTCCCAAAAGGGCGTCTACAAAGTCATATCCGCTTGATTTTACAATATCTATTTTGACTTGTAAAGCTTTTTCCATCTCCCCCACCGTCACGTCATCCAAAAACACGTCCCCACCGCTCCTTAAGATATTTTGGGGAAGCAGCAGCCGCTGCCCAAGAGGTTTTCCTTTAAGCTGCGCCATAATATCCCGCCCTGTTAAAAGCCCTGCCACAGTTATCATTTCGCCAAAAAAACAATTCTTAATTTCGTATACATGTATAATCATCCCCGGCAGCAGGTCCGCCATCTCCCGGGCCATCTCCCTGATATATGGAAAAGCAAGAACACCTGTGGCTAAGGAAATCTCCTTTCCGCTTCTTTCTAAAATTTCCTGCAGATGCCCCGGTTCCTTTTCCAGTCTCTCCTTAAGTCCCTTCAGGGCATCCTGAAACTCGTCCAGCAAAAGCCGCAGCATCCCCACACCATTTTCAAGCTGGAGGTACCCGTCATAGCTTTCCCCTGGCGGCAGAGGCTGTCCTGCAAGGATGTACCACTCGTCGCTGGCATGGACAAAGTGGGTTCCATACTTTTCATATGCCTCCTTCTGGAAACTGTGAAGCATATCGAGAACTTTCCCTGCATCTTCCCCTGTAAAAGGTTCTAATGGATACAGTCCTTCCCTGTGTCTGGAAAGCCCTACCGGGACAACAGATACGCTCTCCAGAACCGGAATATACTCCATCAGCTTTCTTATGCTGAAAGCAAGCTCCTCCCCGTCATTAACCCCTTTACAGAGCACAATCTGCCCGTTCATGGCAATACCAGCCTCATACAGCCTTTGAGCCTTGCCAAGGGCTTCCCCTGCAAAACGGTTATTCAGCATCCGGCACCGCAGTTCAGGGTTCATAGTCTGAAAAGAAATATTGATGGGAGCTAAATGATACCGGATAATCCTGTCAATATCCCTGTCCGACATATTGGTAAGGGTCACATAATTCCCCTGAAGAAAAGACAGCCGGGAGTCATCATCCTTAAAGTACAGCGTATCCCTCATGCCCTCCGGCATCTGGTCAATAAAGCAGAAAATACACTTATTACAGCAGGAACGGTATTCATCCATAAGGCCGTTTTTAAAAACCAGCCCTAAATCCTCGTCTTCCTCCTTGTCCACCTCTAAAAGCCACTGCTCCCCGTCAGGCTTTTCTATTAGAATTTCAATGTACTCATTTTCCACATAATACTGATAATCAAATATGTCGTATATATTTTCATCATTAATGGCAAGAAGTCTGTCCCCTGGCCCAATTTCCAGTTCCGCCCCGATACTTCCCGGTAAAACCGCCTGGATCAAATGCCCTGCCTGTTTTTCCTTATCACGCATAAACCACTTTTCCTGTAAATTTCTTCGTTATTCTGCCCAGGACCTGTTACCATTCACGGCCTAAAGGCCGCTCATAGTAACCGTTCGGGGCGATATCTCCCCTCACACCTGAATCACATTCTCACGGAATGCGCAGGTCTGTGTGAACAGTAACAATGGGCTGGACAGTTACATTTATTTTACTAGAATTTTCTTGACGTGTCACTATCATAATGATATAAAATAAAGTATATTCTATTATATTTACATTTATATTTACTTTCTGGAGGACACCATGCCTAATTTACGTGAACTTGAAGCAGCCATTCCTGTTGCCCCTCTAAAACTGGTCGTTATGGATTCCGCGGCCAGTCTCGGAAAAAGTGTTAACAATTATCTTATCAATTTCAGAAGGGATGTTAAAAATATTGCCAAAAACGATCCTGCCTTCGAGGGTTATGTGGCTGACAATTATATTCTGGACGCTGCCTGCTACCGTTTTGGAACCGGAGAAGGCAAAGCAGTTCTTTCTGAATCCATAAGAGGAAAAGATCTCTTTATTCTTGTAGATGTCTGTAATCACAGTATATCATATACCATGAACGGTTATACCAATTACAAATCCCCTGACGACCATTACCAGGATTTAAAGCGCATTATCGCCGCTGTCAACGGCAAGGCACACCGGATCAGCGTCATTATGCCTTTCCTTTATGAGGGGCGCCAGCACAAAAGAAACGGCCGCGAGTCCCTTGACTGTGCCTATGCAATTGAAGAGCTTCACCACATGGGTGTCAGCAATTTCATTACTTTTGACGCCCACGACCCAAGAGTACAGAACGCGGAGCCTTTATGCGGCTTTGACAATTTCATGCCTCCCTATCAGTTTATCCGCGCCCTGCTCCACACAGAGGACAGCCTTCTGATAGACAAAGACCACCTGATTGTGATTAGTCCTGACGAAGGTGCTTTAGACCGGGCGGTCTACTTTGCCAATGTGCTGGGTGTGGATACAGGCATGTTTTATAAGCGCCGGGACTACTCCACCATCGTTAACGGCAAAAACCCTATTGTTGCCCATGAGTTCTTAGGGGACAATATTGACGGAAAGGATGTCATCATCATTGACGACATGATTTCTTCCGGCGGAAGCATGATTGATACCGCCAGACAGTTAAAGACCATGAACGCCAAGCGGGTGTACATATGCTGTACCTTCGGACTGTTCACGGATGGACTGGAGCGTTTTGACGAGGCCTACGAAAACTGCTATTTCGATAAGCTTGTCACCACCAATCTTACCTACCAGATACCGGAACTAAAATTGCGCCCCTACTATGTGGAAGCCGACATGAGCAAATTCCTGGCCTCCATCATCGATTTCATGAACCATGATTCGTCCATGGCCAATATCTACACTCCTACGGAAAAGATTCGTGAAATACTGGCAAGATATAATAACCGGGAAGAAAATTTTACACTTGGCGAATAAACTGCGCAGCCGCCGTCAGGGCCAGGCTTTCCAGACCCTGACCCGCTGTCCGCATAAAAACAGCGTGCATTTCCCTTATGGGTTCTGCACGCTGTTTTTATTACAATAAGCCGGCCCGCGAAACTTGGCAGCGTTTATTTTCAGTCTGAATTTATGATTCATTCAGCATCGGAAAAATCAGATTAACTTTAAATAAATCGCCGTCCATAACGATTTCAAATTCTCCCTTCATGGCCTGGGTCAGATTCTTTGCAATGGACAATCCCAGTCCGCTTCCTTCCGTGGTTCTGGATTCATCCCCTCTGATAAAACGTTCCGTCAGTTCTTCAGGATTCACCTTCAAAGGCTGGGCTGAAATATTCTTGACAGAAAGCATTACCTGCTTAAATCCATCTTCATTTTCCAGAAATCCCAAATCCACATAAACCCTTGTACCGGAAAGCGCATATTTGAAAATATTATTAAACAGGTTTTCAATCACCCGCCAGATTCTCCGGCTGTCCGCTTCAATATACACAACACCCTTAGGCGCATTGAATACAAGATAAAGGGCCTTTTCTTCAAACTTCTCTGAGAACTCACCTATTGTCTGGTTCAAAAGTTCTACCAGATTTATCTTTTCCCATTGAAGCACAATATTGCCGGAAGAAATTTTGGAGGCTTCCACCAAATCGTCCGTAAGCTGTTTCAGCCGCTGGGATTTGGCATCCAGCACATCAATGTACTCTCTCACCCTGGCATCCTGCACATTCTCACGCCTTATTAAATCCACATAATTGATGATAGAAGTAAGCGGCGTTTTAATGTCATGGGAAACATTTGTGATCAGATCCGCTTTCAGCCGTTCATCCTTCATGCTGGTTTCCACTGCCGTACGCACGCTTTCCCCAATACTGTTTACCGCCCGGGCCAGTATCAGTTCGTCTCCGTGCATACCGCTCTCATTCACTTTATGCGTAAGATTTCCTTCATTTATCAGTGCAATTCCTTCTAAAATCAACTGCCTTGCAATAGCGGAACGATACAGCCCATAACCCACTGCGCCATCTGCCGCCAGCAGAATCAACAGACACAGAACAAAAGCCGCCGTCTTTATGGCACTTTCCTTCAAAAGGGAACCTAAAAGGAGAGCCCCTCCCAGATTCAGCAGTACGAAAAGGAAAAATGGAACAAAAACCCTTAAAATAATGTTGGAATGCCCATATGCATATGCGGCAAAATCCTTTATCCCTTTTCCCGCTTTTCTTAAAAGGCTTCCCCGCCAAAGAGACTTGGCCTTGATCCTCCGCACAAAACTAAAATAGAAATATGAAAACAGAAGGCTGAAAAGAAAGGCTCCAGCCCCTGCCAGAATTATCAAAGTACTTCTCGGCATGGTCCTCCAGAACAGGTTCACCGCCGCCGATGTCCCGACATACAGACCAGTTCCCACAGCGCAGGCCGCCAAAACCATTATTTCCGTAGGTATACGATCCCTGGGACGGAGTTTTATTACCCTTTCCTCATCCCGTCTGCCGGATACCCCTTCCCCTGCAGATAAAACCACCAGAAGGAATACATAGACAGCCAGACAGACAAAGGCCCCTAACAGATACTGCCACACATAAGGCGCATAACCGTCAAACCCTTCCGCCGCCTGATAAAAACAGTCCCCGGCAAGATATTCGGAACGCACCCCAATCAAAATCTGTGTATCTTCCGGGTAAGAATAATCATATCCGTTTAAAACATAACGCACAGTGGCCTCTTCTATCTGGGTGTTGGTTTCGTACTCCATATCCTTTGCAGAATAGTAGAGATACTTGCCGCACTGATCCATCAGTTTTTTCTTAAGTTCCATGGAATCCGCTCCAGCCGTCTCCATGTTGGTGAATATCTGCTCCTCATCTCCCACCATTCTTCTGACAAAATACACGATATTTGACTGGCCGGAATCATAATAGTCCCTGTATCCCAGATACTCATTATAATTGGTATTCAAATCTTCCGCCGCTTTCCGCACATTACTGCAAAGGTCGTAATATTCTTCCCAGGTGGACACATAGTCCTCTATGCTTTTGCCCTCAACGGTAAAATATCTGGCGTTCATAATCGTTGCCTCTGCCGGATCCCTGTCTGTCCCTTCCGGGCCTAAGGAATTGCCTGACACATTCACCACTTTTGTGGATTTGGCAATATCAGAATTCAGATAACTGACCGTACCGCCTCTGTAATCACTCAAATCCACCTTTGTCACCGTCTTGTTCCGGCTCAAAAACCTATCCGCTTCCTCACCCGACAGATAGGCTTCCTCATAAGTAAAACCAGCCTGCGCCCACTTAATCAAATCCTCCAGATAATAATCCGCCGTGATATATTCCGGCAAAATACCATTGTATCTGTTGGCAAAAGCCGTTACATCCACTTCCTTCTTGGGATAAAATTCTCCGTCCTTTTCCATCTGTCCCCTGATGGTTCCGTAACAGATAATGTCCGACACGCAATTCCCAAAAAGAGAATTAAAAACACTGGAATCCTCAAAAGAACTGCTTTTTTCCTGTCCAATCAGACTATACGCCGTCGGGCCTTTCCTGGTGTCAACCGTAATATAGGAACTGGAGATTACCGTCACAATTAAAACTGCCGCCCCAGCCAGCAGAATATGCAAAAGTACATACACCGGTCCCATGCCCCGGCCTGTTTTCCTGCGCTTTCTTCTGCTCCTTATTTCCTGCTCATCTTCTGTTTTCTTTTGATTTTCCATAACTGCCCCCTACTGCTTTTCAATCTTATATCCGACTCCCCATACCACCTTAAGATATCTTGGCTCTTTGGGATTAATTTCTATTTTTTCCCTGATGTGTCTGATGTGCACTGCAACTGTATTATCCGCTCCGATAGCTTCTTCATTCCATATGCTCTCATAAATCTGGTCGATAGAAAAAACTTTCCCCTGATTCTTTACCAGAAGCAGCAGGATATTGTACTCAATGGGAGTAAGCCTGACAATCTCCCCGTCCACCGTAACTTCCTTGGTATCATCGTCAATACAAAGCCCCCCTGCCGTAAAAAGAGCATTATTTGTGACATTTAAGTTTCCAAGCTGGGTATACCTTCTTAAATTAGACTTCACCCGCGCCACCAGTTCCAAAGGGTTAAAGGGCTTTGTCACATAATCATCGGCCCCAATGTTCAGCCCCAGAATCTTGTCCGTATCCTCTGATTTCGCGGAAAGAAAAATAATCGGAATACTGCTGTACTCCCTGATTTTTATAGTTGCATGGATTCCGTCCATCTTCGGCATCATAATGTCGATAATCAGAAGATGGATATTTAACTCCTTCAGCATCCTTACCGCCTGCTCACCATTATAGGCTTTATAAATCTGATACCCTTCCTGCTTTAAATAAATTTCAATGGCATCCACTATTTCCTTATCATCGTCGCAAACTAAAATATTTGTCATGTTCTCATTCCTTTTCCAGTATTATCAGCCAATTAAAGTAAAACATAAAAATGTTAAGGGTAACTTATGAAAAGATTTAAGACTTTCTTAATTTCATAATAAAAATATTACTGGATTCTAGTATGACTCAACTTAATTAACCTTATGTTTCACTTGTCTGAACATCCAGGCATTTCATATGTTCTGTCAATATCACGCCTGTTGTCTTCGTTCTATTATCCAAAGGTATGTGCAGCGGAAATTCGAATCACTTTCTTACGACCAGCGCAGTAAATGCGCAGGTCTGTGTGAACAGTAACGAAAAATAATAAATATATAAATAAATAAAAACCCTTTAAACACTGTAGTTATAGCGTTTAAAGGGTTTTCTTAATCGGAGTGACAAGACTTGAACTTGCGGCCTCTACTTCCCTAAAGTAGCGCTCTACCACCTGAGCCACACCCCGAAGCGATTCATTGTCTATCCAAATCACAAGCTATATCATAGCATCGCAGAGATGTTTTGTCAACTCCTTTTTTGACTTTTTATTCCACTTTTTATTCCTTCTTTGTAGATATACTACCCTTTTCCTCCGGCACGGCAACAGCCGCTCCGTTACGTCTGTTCACATCCTCCCTTAGCAGCACATAAACGGTTGATAAGAGGGGAATAAATACCAGCATACCGAAAACTCCCATCAGGCTTCCGCCTATGGTTACAGCCGCCAGTACCCAGATAGAGGGAAGCCCTACGGAATTTCCCACCACATGGGGATAAATCAGATTACCTTCCACCTGCTGCAAGACAATGAACAGTATTACAAACCACAATGCTTTGACGGGATCGTCCACCATCATCAGAAAGGCGCCCACAAAGCATCCGATAAAGGCGCCCACAATGGGAATTAATGCCGTAAAGGCAATAAGAACGCCTACCATCACTGCATAGTCAAACCGGAATATAGTCATGGACACAACAAACATCAGTCCCAGAATCACCGCTTCCGTACACTGTCCCGTGATGAAATTACTGAAATTATGATGAAGAAGTCCTGCAACTTTAAGGACGCTGCCACAAATCGCGGGACTGGTATATGCCTTTAAAATCCTTCTGCACTGGTCTCCCAGCTTTTCCTTCTGGACCAGAATATAAATAGAGAACACAACAGCAATAAAGAAGTTCACGGTACTGCTGATAATACTGCTTGCCACTGTAAAAGTGGAATTCAGCACATTTCCCATTCCATTCTGTAAAAACCCGATTATGGTATTAATTACTGATTTCCAGTCAATTTCCAGTGTCTCGAAACTACTAAGCTGCTTAATCAGTTCTGGATTTTCTGCAAAAATAACCTCCAGTTGTTTGATTGCATCATTCCAAAACACAGGTATTTTGTTGGTAAGCTCCCTGACAGTCGCAACGAGTTGTGGTATAACCGTCACCACCACCAGCATAATCACAAGCGCCACTGCCAAAAATGCCATCACAAGGCTGAGCCCTCTTTTTCCTCTCTGAAGAATTCCCCCTGCTCCCTTTCTGCCTGTTCCGCCTCTGAAAAGTTTTGTCTCAAAGAAACGCATGGGAATATTGATGACAAATGCAATCATTCCTCCCAGAATAAAGGGTCTTAGGATGCTTACCACAAATACAGCCGCATTCCAAAGCAAATCAAACTTCATAAGGACCAAAATCACTGCCGCTGTAAAAAGTATCAGCCCTCTGATTTTTCTAACGTTCTTCCGATTTAAATTCATATTCTCCTGTTTTCTCCTTTTATACCGCCAGTACAGCATCCAGCGTAATATAGAATGCAGGAATACTGTACGGAGTTTTCTACCCTGTTTATGCTTTTGTAATGCCGGATGATCATAACTCCTTTAGAAGCTTCAAAAGATACTCCCACACCTGGCTGGCAGATGAAATACTAAGTTCCTCCTTCGCTGTGTGGATATTTTTCATATCCGGCCCTATGGATACGCAGTCAAGACCCGGTATCTTATGAGCCAGCAGACCGCATTCCAGGCCCGCATGAATGGCCTCCACCACAGGCTCCCTGTTGTAAAGCTTTCTATATACCTCCGCCATTTTCTCCCGCAGCGGGGATTCCTTTTTAAAAGCCCAGCCGGGATATTCTCCTGTCACTTCTATCTGTGCCTGTGCAAGATAAGCAAGGCTTTCAAGCCTGCCTGTCAGGGCCTTTCTGGCGCTCTCAAGGGAACTGCGCACAGATATGTCAATCTTTAAGCAGTCCTCCTCCATGGAAAGAAGGCCCGGGTTAAGGGAAGTCTCCACCAGCCCAGGCATAGCGGCGCTCATGGCCTGGACACCCCAGGGCAGGCCCAGAAGAAGGCTGACCATCCGCTTTGCCAGTGTTCCTTCCGCCACTGCTCCGTCCCGTATCTGCCCACAGACCGCTTCCACCTTTACATCCTCATCTTTGCCCGCCAGTTCCTCTTTCAGTTCACGGTTTATCTTTTCGCAGACACCGTTCACAATCCGGGTACATTCCTCAACAGAAAATCCGCACTGTCCCTTTTCAGGCCCGTCTCCGCCTTTGGCATATCCGGCAATCAGAATATCTGCCTTTGCGGAGGATGGAATGGCATTATCCGCAACGCCGCCCTGCATGTTTTCGATACAAAAATCCAGTTTCCGGAAAAGGTTGTCTAAAACCCTTCCCAAAAGACATATGGCATTTCCCCTTTCCCTGCCTATCTCCTCACCGGAATGACCGCCCAGAAGGCCGCTTATGCGGACTTCGCAGGGAATGCCTTCTCTCTTTACCTTTTCACAGGAAAGGCTGATATTAACCCTTGCCCCTCCGGCACAGCCTGCCAGAAAAACGCCTTCTTCCTCCGAATCCAGATTAATCAGCCGCTTTGCCCTAATGGGAGAAACATCCAGTGCCCGCGCCCCATTCATTCCCACTTCTTCATCCACCGTAAAGACCGCCTCTATCCTTGGATGACAGTATTCGCCTGCAAGAAGCGCAAGCCCGTAAGCCACTGCAATACCATCGTCTCCGCCAAGGCTGGTTCCCTCTGCCATCAGCCTGTCTCCGTCAACGATAAGCTTAAGGCCATCCTTTTCCATATCAATAGATGCAGAAGGCGCCTTTACTGCAACCATGTCCATATGTCCCTGCAGAATAACAGGCTCATGGTCCTCATACCCGGAAGATGCATCCTTGATTATAATAACATTTCCCACCTCATCCTGATAGTGTTCCAGATTCCTTTTCTTTGCAAAGTCTGCCAGATAATCGCTGATCTGCTTCGTATTTCCTGAACCATGGGGAATCCCGCATATTTTTTCAAAATAGTAAAAAACCTCTTCCGGCTTTAAACCCTCAAGCATTTCTATCCTGCCTCCTGTTAAAATTTTCCGTTTATACACATAGGCCAATCATACCACATGTTTCTGATATAAAAAAGACCTTATCATGTTGAATAAGGTCTTTGGTCTATCTTCGTCACTGTTCACTCCGTAACCAGTAACATGCAAAAATCCACTAAAAGCTGTCTTTCCAATGGGATTCCTGCACCCGCTAATCACTTTCTTCCGGCCTGTGCAGTAAATGCACAGACCTGTGCAAACAGAAATGTTTCTTCTCAGATATATAATTTACGCAAGTTTGCTCTTGGCAAGTTCTGCTAAAGATTTAAATCCTTCTGCATCATTTACTGCCATCTCCGCCAGCATCTTTCTGTTGATATCAACCTCTGCCAGCTTAAGCCCATACATGAACTTGCTGTAGGATAAGCCGTTCAGCCTTGCAGCCGCATTGATACGCGCAATCCAGAGTTGTCTGAACTGGCGCTTCCTCTCTTTACGTCCTGCATAAGATGATGCCAGAGCCCGCATAACGGACTGTTTCGCCACCCTGTACTGTTTGCTCCTTGCACCTCTGTAACCTTTTGCAAGCTTTAATACTCTATTGTGTTTTTTTCTGGCGTTCATGCCGCCCTTGATTCTTGCCATTTCTTATTTCCTCCTTATGACTGATGCCTTATTAAATGTTACTCAGATATTATAAATAAGGTAAAATCTTCTTCATATTCTTAACATTGGTCTTGTCCGTAATTGCAGGCTTTCTCAAATTTCTTTTTCTCTTTGTAGTCTTCTTGGTTAAGATATGGCTCTTGTAAGCTTTGCTTCTTTTTAATTTACCTGTTCCTGTAGCTTTAAAACGCTTTGCAGCCGATTTGCTTGTTTTCATTTTGGGCATAACTGTTTCCTCCTGTATACTAATAATAATTACTGCCGATGGAAGCATCCGCTCACATCATCTATTTTAACTGGCAGGCTAACGCTTTTCAGTTAAAAACATAGTCATACTTCTGCCCTCCACCTTGGGGGCTTTTTCTACCACACAAATATCCGAAAGCGCCTGGGCGAAATCGTCTAAAATATGTTTGCTGTTGGCCATATGCGCCATTTCACGTCCACGGAACCTTAAGGTAATCTTCACCCGGTCCCCCTTGGAAATGAATTTCCTTGCCGCATTCATCTTTGTATTAAGGTCATTACTGTCAATATTGGGAGACAGACGGATTTCCTTGACCTCAATAATCCTCTGCTTTTTCTTTGCTTCCTTTTCCTTGCGGGCCAGCTCGTACTTATACTTGCCATAGTCAACCAGTTTGCATACCGGCGGCTTGGCGGTAGGCGCAATCTTTACAAGATCCACCCCGGCTTCCTCTGCCCTCTGCAATGCTTCTCTTGAAGACATGATGCCCAACTGTTCACCATTTTCTCCAATAACACGTACTTCTTTGTCTCTGATCTGTTCGTTAATGAATAATTCGCTAATGGCTGTGTCCTCCCTCATACAAACGAATATAAAAAGTGGATAGCATAACTATCCACTGTTCCTCTTCAAAACGACCTTCCTATGCCCATTTCCCTGCACAGAAACATGCGCCGCGGCTTCATAAGCCAAACCTCTGAATTATGGACACCTGTAAGCTGCACTGCCACAGGGTGAGAGTGGATACTCTGCTTTCTGATTCATGCGTCAACCACATGCTTAATAAGCTTAACACCTATATCTGGAAATGTCAATATGAAAAAAATTTAAAAATTTTTAAATTTTTAAATCAAACCTACAGGACCCGCAAAAGCCTTACATAAAATTCCACTGTCTTTATCAGCGTTCCAATGGGAATCCGCTCATTATTGCCGTGTATCATCGCCCGTTCTTCTTTGGACAGCTCCATAGCTGAAAAGCGGTATACGCGATCCGTAATCCTGCAGTAATGCCTGGAATCGCTGCATGCCATCATAAGGTAGGGGGACACAACGGCTTCCGGCCAGGTCTGGTGTATCACAGCCTTTAATTTTTCCCACTCCTGACAGGATGTATCCGAATAAATAGACGGATTCATTCCGTTTACAAGTTCCGGTTTTATTTTTTCATTCTTTATAACATTCTTAAGGTATTGCTTTGCAGATTCTATGGTATCATTCCCAAGAAGCCGCATATTAATACCAAAACTTGCCTTAGGCGGAAGCACATTATAAGCCTTGCTTCCTTCCATTTTTGTAACTGCCACAGTGGTGCGCATCATGGCATTGAGTTCGCCGCCGGATTTTTTACAAATCATATCCAGGACAGGCGCAAAGCACCACAAATTTGCAAAAATTACACGGTACAAAAAGGTGGAATGTCTGCCCAGTGTGTCAAACATTTCTGCCACCGGTTTTGTGAGCTGTCTTTTAAAAGGGCGGTTCTCTATCTTTGTCACCGCTTCGCTCAACTGGCCCAATATGGTGTGTACCGGAGGCGTGGATGCATGTCCGCCCTCAGAATCCATTGTGAAATTCATGTTTACACTTCCTTTTTCCCCGATTCCGATAAGGGCGCATTTCTTGTCAACACCGGGGAATACATGTTCCACCACCGCACCGCCTTCGTCCACCACAATGGCAGGCTTTACGCCTTTTTTCTCAAGGTATGATACAATATCCGCACAAGAAGGTCCGTCAATTTCTTCCTCCCCGGAAAAGGACAGATACAAATCGTTCTCTGGCACATACCCTTCTGCCAGAAGTTTTTCCAAAGCTTCCATAATGCCGCAGAGGGTTCCCTTGGTATCAAGGGTTCCTCTTCCCCAAATACAGCCGTCTTCAATAAGCCCTTTAAATGCAGGTCTGCTCCATCCTTCCTCTTCCGCCGGAACCACGTCATAATGTGCCATGCAGACCGACGGCCTGCCGGAAGACTTCCCTGCAAGATAATACAAAAGCCCGGTTTTTCCTATTTTCTGCAGTTGACAGTTCCTATGGATATTGGGGAAACGCTCCTTTAACAATTCCCCGAACTTTTCAAACTCCTTCCAGTCTACCAGTCCGTCATCCCTGTTGGAAACCGTCTTTAAACGAATCATCGCCGCCATATCCCCGATGATTTTATCATGGTCAAGTGTAATCTTCTCTTCCGCCGCCGACTCCATTATCTCCGGCTTAAACCCGGCCGCCCTTATTAAAATCACCGCCGCCAGTACCGCCAGTAATGCAGCCATGCACAAAAAAATCCAGCCCATATATTATACCCATCCTTTCTTATACATAATTCTGGCCGCCCCAAGGGCAATGAGAACCCCGACCGGCACAAGAACTCCCACGCTCCCTGCCAGCGAGGGCACTGCCAGAAACAGCAGAACCATGAACACCAGCGGAGAAATTGCCAGTTTCCAGTTCCTGCTCACGTATACCACCGCCAGACCTCCGAACAGGGCAGGCAGTATATTGTCAAAGGCTGGCACAAGCGCCGGAGAATTTAAGACAGGGGCAATCAGCGTAAGGCCGCACACGCCGGCCGCCAGAACCAGGGTAGTGACAATGGAACAGGTGGCAATGGCAATTGTGGAAATCACTTCCCCCTCTTCCGTCCCCGGCTTCACATTTGCATTCTCCATTGCATTCAGCGCGCTGGGCGCCTTAAGGCTGGTTAAATTTCCCGTCACAAAAGCCAGATAAGTGCCTCCCGTTCCCAGCATCGGCGTATAAGTGATTACCTCAATAACTCCTACGGTCCAGTAAATAGGCGCAACCCCTAAAAGCCCTTTCAAAACAGCGCTTCCCTGGGGCCACGCATTATAATATAAGCAGACTGCCACAGGCACCATGAGCACTGCCACTACCGCCGTCCAAATCCAGATTTTCCCATATCTGTCTGTATCTTTCATATATTGACTCATTATTTTTCCTCCAGAATTCAACTCTTTATGTTTACTGCATAAGCGGTGTAATGAGCGCTGCAAAAGCCATGGCTCCCACCATGC
Organism: uncultured bacterium; assembly: GCA_947177425.1. GTDB lineage: Bacteria > Bacillota > Clostridia > Lachnospirales > Lachnospiraceae > Suilimivivens. The sequence goes on along the minus strand of CAMWUN010000023.1, from coordinate 1,077 downwards.
TCACCGCCAGCGCATAAGTTTCCAGCCACTTCATATTGCATTTCTTAATCAGCAGACCGCAAATGCCCATGATAGCCGCAGAAACCAGCAGTACAAATATGGGAACCCATCCGGCGATCCCCTTCCGCACATCCGCAAAGACCATCCCCAGAAAGGCCGAAATCATCCCAAGGAACATGGATGTCAGAAACAAGTCCCCCCACTTACTGTCTTTGGTTTTGATTTTCACCATGCCGCCCTGAATCTTTTTCATGAGAATGGGGGGCAGGATAATACTTGGCAGTATCCCAAGGGTCATAACCCATGCAATAGCTGAATAGATCCGCGGATCGCTGATAGTTTCGGACAGAGAGATGCCCAGGGCGTTTGCCGTGGATGTAGCTGCAGGCAGTTCGTAGGTGATTGCCCCTATGACGCTCATACGTATCCATGGCAGGGGAATCCCCAGAAACTTTGACAGCGTAACCACCCCTATCAGAATCGACACTGCAGGCGCAATGGTAAAAACCGCTGTGGAGACAATGGTCTTCTTAAGCCTCCCCGTTTCCATCCCCAGTTCCTTTCCTCTACGGTACGCCCGCAGCAGGAAAAATAACGACTGGGCCAACACAAATACAATGACCCCAATCGCCAAAACATACAAAAACAAACTGTTAACATTAAATGCCATACCCTTTCCATCCCTTTCTAATCTAAATTTTGAAAACATTGCATCCATTTTAACATTGTATCTGTGGGATGTAAACACATCCGCCGGAAACAGCGGGGAAATAAGCTTCAAATTTTCCCAGACAGCCAGACGCTGCCATGCTTTGCAGGATAAGCTTATTCATGCAGATACCCTGCGGCTGGCTGGCAGGACAGACCGCAGGGTATCTGATGTTAGGAAAACTCATATTTTTTTTCGGTGACACGCCAGCTTAACCTTAGCAGGATGTCACCAACAGGCTGATTTTTGTCACATATGAAACCTCTTATGAGCCAGTGCGGCATAGCGTAGTTACTGTTCACACAGACCTGCGCATTTACTGCGCTGTTCGTAAGAAAGTGATTCGAGAGTGCAAAAATCCCATTGCC
>CAMWUN010000022.1 GCA_947177425.1 uncultured bacterium | reverse complement strand
GACCATAAGATGAGATTTTTTCAATCGGCTAAACTTAATGACATTGGGAGTGAACGGTAACTACTGTTCACACAGACCTGCACATTTACTGCGCTGGTCGTAAGAAAGTGATTCGGGAGTGCAAAAATCCCATTGCCGAAGGCAATTTTCGATGGATTTTTGCATGTTACTGGTCACGGAGTGACCAGTAACGAATCCCGTACTTTTCTAAATCCACTCTGCCGTCAGCCACTTCTATCCCATCCGCTTCCAGCAGACCTGCCTGGACGTTCTCTCCCCCAAAGGCAAAGGCCCCTGCCAGTTCCCCTTTGGCATTCACCACCCTGTAACAGGGGATGGAATCCGGGTCAGGATTTTTATGCAGCGCATTCCCCACCGCCCTTGCCATCTTTTTATCCCCGGCAAGTTCTGCTATCTGCCCGTAGGTTGCCACCTTTCCTTTTGGAATTTTTTTAACAGCCTCATAAATTCTCTTTGTAGGGCTGTCTGTCACAAGGTCGTAACTTTCTGCTATCATCCGTCTGATATCGCTGTCAGGAATTGTCCCATCCAAAATGATGGTATTCCAATGCTCCTTGTTCTGATGCCATCCGGCAATCACTGACTGATAAGCGCTGCGCCAGAAATCCCTCCACTCCGGCGCGGCTTTTACATTTAAGTTTATGAAACCGTTTCTCTCATAAGTCCAGAGGAACGCTTTTTTACTTCCCTTTACCCTCACAAGCTGCCAGTTCTGGTCATGAAAAGGGGCCTCCTGATAAGTACCCGGAAACGATAACCCGTAGGATAATGCTTCTTCTCTTGTCTTCAATAATTAACCACCTCTGTCCCCACATCCCTTCTTTACATCTTCTCTCTACCGGATACTGTCACACGAGAACTTTCCTATATGACAAAGCAGGCGCCAAAACCTTTCCAGCTCCGGCGCCCAGCCCTTATCTGCTTTCTAATGCCTGGGAAATATCTTTAATCATGTCTTCCACCGCTGCCCTTGCCGCCTGTCCGAAATTCTCCGGTCCAAAGGAAGCGTACTGCTCCTGCTGGTAGGCTGCAATAATGCCTCTGGATGAATTGACAATTGCCCCGAGGCCGTCTTCATTAAAGAAATGAACCAAATCCTTTCCTTTTCCGCCCTGTGCGCCGTAACCAGGCACCAGAATGTACGTTTTAGGCATAATCCGGCGGAGGACTTTTCCCATTTCCGGATAAGTTGCGCCCACTACTGCACCCACATAACTGTAGGAGTCTCCCATATGTTCCTTTCCCCATTCAGCCACGTATTCGCCGACTATTTCATAAAGGGGCCTGTCTTCTGTCCCCAGCAGGCGGTCCTGGAACTCTCCGCTGCTGGGATTGGAGGTCTTAACCAGAACGAAAATGCCTTTGTTTTCTTCCTGGCACACTTTGATAAAAGGCTTGACGCCGTCGGATCCAAGGTAGGGGTTGACCGTTGCAAAATCCTCGTCAAATCCGTAAAAAGACTGGCTTCCTATTTTTACTTTTCCCAGATGCCCCACTGCATAAGCTTCCGAGGTGGAACCAATATCCCCCCGTTTGATATCGCCGATGACTACCAGCCCTTTCTTTTTACAGTACTCTATGGTTTCCCTGTATACCATCAGACCGGGGATGCCAAACTGCTCGTACATGGCAATCTGGGGTTTTACAGCGGGGATTATGTCATATATGTTATCCACAATTTCTTTGTTGAACCACCACACTGCTGCCGCTGCGCCTTCCAGTGATTCTCCGTATTCTGCAAAAGCCTTTTTCTGGATGTGTTCAGGAATAAACTTCATCATCGGGTCAAGCCCTGCCACAACAGGCGCACCTGTCTTCTTAATGTTTGCAATTAACTTATTAATCATTATTTTCCTCCTGTCAACACGCTTATCTGGTCTGTAAGAATATATACTCCCGCTTAGCCTCCTGGTCATCGGGATAGGTCTTGAGATAGGTGTTCAAAAGGGACGCTGCTCCCTTGTAGTCTTTCAGATTCTCACAGGCCACAATCTCATTCATTTTAAGTACCTGCATCATGCCGTTATTCTCAATATTGATGGCCGTCCGGAAAGCGGTCAGCGCACCGGAGTAATCCCCGGTAGCCATCCTGCACAGCCCCAACTGGTTCAGTACCTGGGGATTCGGCCCGTTGCTTTCCAGAAATGTATTATAAACACTGATTGCATAGTTATTGTCCCCCAAAATCTCATGGGTTTTCCCCAAAAAGAGCACCGCTTCATATCCGCTGTCATCCCTGGCTTTTTCCAGATAAGTTTTGGCATTTTCATAATCCTCAAGATAGTAGCAGATGCGCCCTTTTTCAAAATTGGTCATTCCCTTGGTGCCTGCGTCCATGGCAGTCTGCAGATATTCCTGCCCCGCCTGTTTGTAGCCGTTCCCTGCAAGAACATTATAGATTTCAATAAGCCTGTCATAATCACTGCCATCAAGGCTTATCACTTTGTCAAAATCCGCCCTGGCCTGGTCAGGGTTTCCCTGCTGGGCATAAATAACGCCTCTTAAGTAATAGGCATCCTTCTCTTCAGGCTTAAGGGCCGTGATTGCATTGTACACTTCAATGGCTTTGGCCAGCTCCCCCTGCTTATAGTAGGCAGTAGCCAGATAGTAACTGATGTCGTAATCCATGCTGTTGACCCTGCCGTCGCTGCAGTTTAAAGCTGCTTCAAAAGCCTGGGCGGCATCCCCATACATGGTCTTTCCCATATAAGCCAGCCCTGTGCCCCTGTAAATAAGCCGTTCATCTTCCCCGGCTTCCTTTGCCGCTTCAAAGCTTTCAAGGGCGCTGTCATATTCCAGCGCCGCCACAGCTTCCATGCCCTGGCTGACATTTTCATTTTTGTCTGCCCCACAGCCGGTAAGCAGCACTGCCGCAACAGCCAGCACTGCCCTGTAAATTCTGTTCTTCATCTGCTTTCCTTTTCTATCTGATACGCATATTCCATACGCAGTACCATTTGCCCGTTTGTCCTTATTTTCTAATAGATTCATTCTGTTTCATATTCCAGACTTCCTCTTTCAGCCATTCGTTTTCTGCAATTTTAAGCGCATTCTTTATGCGCCGCTTAACCACATGGAAGTCAAATGGTTTACGTATCAGTTCCGTAGCGCCCATCTCCAACGCATGGACTTCATCGGCGCTTCCCTCGCTTGCGGTGACTACCACCACCGGTATGCCCATAAACACGGGATTAGCCTTTATTTCCTGCAAAAGGGTAATTCCGTCCATGCGGGGCATCACTACATCCGTGATGACCAGATTAATTGCGTAGGCATTTTCATGCAGTATCTCCAGCGCCTGCTCTCCGTTGGATGCTTCAAAATATCTGTAATCCTTTCCAAGCGCATCCTTAAGGGTCATCCTCGCCATTCTCTGGTCGTCCACTACCAGTATACCCACTTTGTCCGCTTCCTTTTCAGTTCCTGCGTTTTCATGATACTTTTCCAGCATCTGCTGCAGCTGTGCAGGTTTGATGGGGCGGGAAAAGAAATAGCCCTGTATACTGTCGCAGCCGATGTTCCTCAAAAACTCCACCTGGTTTTTCGTTTCCACGCCTTCCGCCACAGTCTTCATCCCCAGCATCTTTGCCATCTTTACAATACAAAGTACAATGCTCGCCGCCCTGTGGGAATCTTCAAGCTGGTTCATAAACTTCATATCGATTTTCAGGATGTTGACCGGCAGTTCCCGCAGCGTATTAAGGGAGGAATAGCCGCTTCCAAAATCATCCATGAGCACATCATACCCTTCCTTGCGCAGGTCTACCACCTGCTTGATAATCTCCTGGGGGTTCTGGGTATATGCGCTTTCTGTCACTTCCACTTTCAGTAGTTTCTTTTCCAGCCCGTATTTTTCCGTCAGCGTGTTGATTCTGTGCAAAAGATCTGACTCACAGAAATCTATTCTGGAAGCGTTGACAGATACCGGACATAAGGGAACTCCTTCCTTTTTAAACTGGGCGAGCACCCTGCACACCTCTTCCCACACATAGGCATCCAGTTTGGATATCAGGCCGCTTCTTTCAAACAGCGGGATAAAAACGCCGGGGGAAATAAATCCCTTTTCGGGATGCATCCAGCGCACCAGGGCTTCCGCACTGACAGGCATTTGGGCCTTCGTGTCAAATATCGGCTGCATTTCGATATAAAACTGCCCCTCTTCCAGGGCCTTTTTCATATCACGTATCAGCATCTGTTCTTTCAGATACCGCTCTCCTTCTTCTTCGTCGTAATAGGAATACCTCCTTACCATATTGTTATTGGTATTACGGCATGCCATCACCGCCCTGTCGCACATGGCAGTAACCGGAAGCGTTCTGTCCCTGATAATATACACGCCTGCGTGTATGGTCAGGCCATACTTATTCTCCAGTTCCGCGGTTCCCTCTTCCATAACCGCAGAAAACTCGGAAGGTTTTGCCATTTTACTGATAGGAATACAGCACACAAAATGATCGGCTTCCATCCTGCCATATGTCCCTTCGCTCCCTACCGCCTGCTTGAGCATCTGCGCCAGCCGGACCAGGATTTCATCCCCCATTATTACACCGAATAATTCGTTAATCACTTTAAATCTGACGATATTAAACTGCAGGATGGCATATTCTGTCTCAGGATCCATGTCCAGCAGCTTCCTTGTCTGGGAGTAAAATGCGGCAAGCGTGTAGATTCCGGTAAGTTCATCCGTCCGCTCCCTGTCGTAGGCGCTCTTTTTAAGAACGTTCTCCACGCGCTTTTTTACAATTCCTCTAATATATGGCTTATAAATAAAATCGTCAGCCCCGAGACGGAGAGCCTCCTCCTCATACTCGTGCTCATCGCTCTGGGTATTTACAATCACCGGAATATGCATGAACGCATCCAGTTTCTTTAGTCTGGCAAGCAGTTCTATCCCTGACATTCCCGGCATTATCACATCCAGCAGGATTAAATCAATGTCATTTCTCTCATTTAAAATTTCAAGCGCTGCCTCTGCGGTTTTCGCTTCAAGGATTTCATAATTCCCCTCGTTTATCCAGAAATTTTTTAGCAAGACCCTGTTGATTGTAACATCATCCACTACAAGAATCGTTATTTTATTTACCATATAAACACCCTCTCGCTTCTGACATGTGTCTAAAAAATCACTTTCTAAGCCCCTTTGGATAGTGGTTTTTCATAATGCCTCCCGCCAGTTTCCCCCATCCCAGACTGTAGCCGTCAACGGTTATCAGATACCAGCCTTTCCCGCCTTGCGCCGCAAAGGTCTGCCCTTTTATGTAATCCTGTGCCTCCCCAACTGACAGGTCAAAGCTGTATGCCGCTTCCTGGGGATGCAGGAAAAGGGCAAGACTGTGGGCAGGCTCAAACCGGTTCTTTTTGACTGTGCCCAGGTGAAGTCCCGGCCGCAGTACTTTAACGCCTTTTAACAGAGGTGTCCCCTCCGGCGCCAGGTACAGTTGATCTTTAAATTTAAGATAAATGCCGGAAAAACTTAACTTTAAATACTGTGAGCAAAATTCTTCCCACTCCTTACATTCTTTCCCTTCAATTCCCTTTTCTTCCCCATAAATACTGACTGTTTCCTGCACATGGCCTTCTTTTTTAAGACATGCAAGAAAATGGCCTTCCCCCTCCAGTCTGTGAGGCCAGAGCCTTATGGTTCTTTCGATTCCTTTTGCCGCCGGGCCGCTGCCAGGCGCTATTCCCGAAGCCATTCCCGGAAATTTTTCTTCTTTTTCAAGATAAAATCCGGGATGTTCTTCTAAAAAAGAACTGATTGTACCCTCATTTTCCTCCGGGGAAAAAGTGCAGGTGGAATAGACCAGTTTTCCTCCCGGACGAAGCATAGCAGCCGCACTTCCCAATATATCCTGCTGTCTTGCCGCACACATTTTTACATTGTCAGGGCTCCATTCCCCACTGGCTCCTTCATTCTTTCGGAACATGCCTTCCCCCGAGCAGGGCGCGTCCACCAGTATTCTGTCAAAATACCCGGGAAAACGTTCTGCAAGAAAAGCAGGTTCATGGTTTACCACAATGGCATTTCCGATTCCCATCCTTTCTATATTTTCCGAAAGAATTTTCGCCCTCTGGGGGTGGATTTCATTGCAGACCAGCAGGCCCTTTCCCTGCATGTCTGCTGCAATCTGTGTACTCTTGCCCCCCGGCGCAGCACACAAATCCAAAACCCTCTCTCCCGGACGGGCCTTAAGATAAGATGCAGGCGCCATGGCGCTGGCTTCCTGGATGTAATATGCCCCCGCCTCATGATAAGGATGCTTTCCCGGCCGTTTTTCTTCCTTATAATAGTAACCGCCCGCCGCCCAGGGAACCGGATCTGACAAAAAATCCACCCTGTCCGCCAGTTCCGGCACACTGCCCTTTCGCAGGTTCACCCGCAGCGACCCGCGCCTGGGCCTGTCGTAACTTTCAAGAAACTGTGAATACTCTCCGCCCAGCAACTTTTCCATTCTGCATAAAAACTGTTCCGGTAACATCCGTCCCCCGCCTGCTTTCCTTCCGGTTCTGAATCTTCAATTCATCACACGCTCTAAACCTCCGGTTTATCGCTATCATATCGGGTGAAAGCAAATACCTGCTTCGCAGTCGCCTGCTTTCCTTCCGATATGATATATTATACAGCGTAACTTGCACATTTACAATAATTGACTGTAATAAATTAATTTTTGCACCCCAGAGCGTTTTTTCTCATGAAAACTATACACCACTAAAACACCGGACAAATGTCCCATTTTGGGTATTGCTATTTTCCACGCAGATTTTTATAATTTCCTATTGAAAATAACACTACAATATATCAAAACAATAAAGATAGGGAAGGACTGGTCTGATATGAAAGAAAGCAAATCATCTCCCATGGAAAAACTGGCTACTTTTATTGTGGATAAGAGAAATCTGTTTTTCCTTTTATACATTTTTGCCCTGGTATTCTGTTTCTTTTCGACTAACTGGGTCAAGGTTGAAAATGATATCACAACTTATCTGCCAGAAGAAACAGAAACACGGCAGGGCCTTACCATCATGAACAATGAGTTTGTGACTTATGGGACGGCCCGGGTTATGGTATCCAATATCTCTTATGAAAGGGGAGAACGTCTGAAAGCGGATATCGAAAATACAGCGGGTGTTTCCGGTGTGGAATTTGACAGCACCGCCGACCACTACATAAACTCTTCCGCTTTGTACGATATTACCTTTGACGGCACAGTATCTGATGATGTCAGCATAGATGCCATGCATCAGATAGAAGAACTTCTTAAGGATTATGACACTTATGTCAATACAGAGGTGGGCGTGGACAGTGCAGCAGATTTAAAAGAAGAAATGCAGGTCATCATTGTCATTGCCGCCGTCATCATTGTGGTTGTCCTTACTCTGACCTCCCGGTCTTATGCGGAGGTTCCGGTACTGATTGCCACCTTTGGCGTTGCCGCCCTTTTAAATATGGGAACCAACTTTTTGTGTGGGACAATTTCCTTTATTTCCAACTCTGTAACCGTCGTCCTGCAGCTTGCCCTTGCCATTGATTATGCCATCATCCTATGCCACCGTTTCAGCGATGAGCACGAAACCCAGCCTGCAAGGGAAGCCTGTATTGCCGCTTTAGCCAAGGCAATCCCGGAGATTTCCTCTTCCTCCCTTACCACCATATCCGGTCTGGGAGCTTTGGTATTTATGCATTTCCGCATCGGCATGGACTTATCCACCGTATTAATTAAGGCAATCCTGCTCAGCCTTTTGTCAGTCTTCACACTGATGCCCGGCCTTCTCATGCTTTTCAGCAGGCTGATCGACCGGACCAAACACAAAAAACTTCTCCCTTCCATCACGGCAGTGGGAAAGTTTGATGTACTGACCCGTTTTATTGTTCCTCCCATTTTCGCCCTTATCTTAGTGGTAGTTGCCGTCTGGGCCAACAAATGCCCTTACTGCTACAGCTACACGGACCTTACCACCAGTAAGCAGAGCGAGAGCCAGATTGCCTACCAGAAAATCAAAAATACTTTCGGCACCAGCAATATGGTAGCCGTTATCATTCCCTCCGGCAATTATGGGTCTGAAAGTTCTCTTTTAAAAGCGCTGGAAAGCTATCCTGAGGTAAAATCCGCCACGGGCCTTGCCAATGTGGAGGCCATGGACGGGTATACCCTGACCGACGCTTTAAACCCAAGGGAATTTTCCGAACTGGCCGGCATAGAATATGAATTGTCCAATCTGCTCTACTCCGCTTATGCCGTAAGCGATGACCAGTATGGCCAAATCATTAACGGCCTTGACAATTATCAGGTTCCTCTTTTTGATATGTTCATATTTCTGAAAGAGCAGATGGAAAAAGACAACATTGTTCTGGAAGGCGATATACAGGAAACACTGGACGATCTTTTCGACCAGCTTGAGAAGGCAAAGCTGCAGCTTAAGACAGACGGCTATACCCGCCTTGTGGTTTACCTGAACCTGCCCGAGGAAAGCCAGGAAACCTTTGATTTCCTCCAAACTATTCACAAAGAAGCCGCAAGATATTATGGGACTGAAAATGTCTACGTGGTGGGCAACTCCACCAGTGATTACGACTTATCCTCCTCTTTCAGCCAGGATAATCTGTTAATCAGTATCCTTTCCGCCCTGTTCGTTATTATCATTTTGCTTTTTACCTTCAAATCGGCCGGACTGCCTGTCCTGCTGATACTGGTAATCCAGGGCAGTATCTGGATTAACTTTTCATTCCCTTACCTGATGGAAGCGCCTCTTTACTTTTTAAGCTACCTGATTGTAAACTCCATCCAGATGGGAGCCAATATCGACTATGCCATCGTGATTTCCAGTCACTATAAGGACCTGAAATCCCAGATGCATCCCAGGGAAGCAATTGTCACCGCATTAAACGAAGCTTTCCCCACAATTTTTACGTCGGGGAGCATTCTTGCAGTGGCAGGAGCCTTGATAGGCCAGATGACCACCAACCCCATTATTTCCGCAATCGGGAACTGCTTAAGCAGAGGTACCATTATCTCCATTTTTCTGGTGCTGGCAGTTCTGCCCCAGATTCTGGTGCTGGGCGACCATATTATCGAGCGGACCAGTTTTGAACTGAACCACATTAATCTTACCGCAAAATCCTACTCCGGCCTTGTCCGTGTCCAGGGACGGATAAGAGGGCAGGTAAACGGCACAATAGAAGGCTCTTTCAATGGAATCCTCCGGGGAGATATGGAGGCTGTTGTCATATCCGGCAGCGCCGTTCCCATTTCCCCTGATATCCTGGAAAAACCGCTGATTGGCATGGCATCCGGCGGAAGAACCCCAGCCGCAGACCTGGAGGAAAGCACATCTGGAAATAACAGGGAAAGCATAGAAACGGCTGCGGCCGGAAATACAGACGGAAGCATAAAGACAGAAACGGAAGGAAGTGGTAAAAATGAATAACTTTTTCAAATACAGAACCAGAACATTTACTTCATTTGTAGTGCTGTTTAACATGATAATATTTACCATAGGGACACTTGCGCCTTTTTCCTGTCTGCCCGTCCATGCGGCGCCAATGCCCGGCGGCGACGATGCCATCCACATTGCCACGGTCCAGGATTTGCAGGAATTTTCCCGGAACTGTGCGACTGATTCCTGGTCTGTCGGCAAATTGTTTGTACTGGACAATGATATTGACCTGAGCGGCACGGACTTCGCCCCCATCCCTACCTTCGGCGGCATCTTCCACGGACAGGGACACACCGTTAAAGGACTGTCCTTAAACGGAGGCAGTAATTACACAGGACTGTTCCGTTATATTCAGGAAAGCGGCGAAGTCCATAACCTTACAGTATCCGGCACTGCCGATGCCAAAAACGCCCATACGGGGCTTGCTCTCCTTGCCGGATGCAATTACGGGCTTATTTCCGGCTGCCATACCCAGGGAAATGTTACCGGGGGCAGTCAGGCTGCGTCTGTTGCAGGCTTAAATGATGTCACTGGAGTCATCACAGACTGCACTTCCGGCGGCGTTGTATACGGCAGACATGTATCCGGCGGCATTGCAGGTTTAAATAAAGGCAGTATCTTAAACTGCGCCAATCACAGTTTTGTAAATACAATTGCTTCCGACAACAATATTGACCTGGCTTCCATTGATGTGGAAGCAGGATTTACCAACCTTCTTACCACGGAAAATGCCGCCTCTGTCACTGATATCGGCGGTATTGCAGGAACCAATTCGGGCATCATCCGGGCCTGCACAAATGACGGCTCTGTGGGCTATCAGCATGTGGGCTACAACATTGGCGGCATTGCAGGCAGCCAGACCGGATACATAGAAGGCTGCATCAACTACGGACTTTTGAACGGAAGAAAAGACGTGGGCGGCATTGCAGGACAGATGGAACCCAGCAGCGAGCTTACTTTTTCAGAGGACACCTTGCAAAAGCTGGACACAGAATTTGATAAGCTTCATGACCTTCTCACCCAGCTTGACCGTGACGCTTCCGCCTCCTCCAGCAGTCTCACCGGGCAGGTGGACCGTCTCCTTAACTCTGTGGAAGGAGCCCAGCGCGCCATTGATGAAATCATGGGAAATGCAGGCCAGGATCTGGCAGATTTTTCAAACTTTACTGACCTTGCCATCCTGCCTTCCCCCAAACCGGTATCGCTGGATTTTCTGGATAAACTGCCTAAGGCTTCCTTTACCCCATGGCCGTCACGCTCTCCTGCGCCTTCTGGAAGTCCCGCAGTCACGCCAAGTGCAGTACCGGATATTCCTGACGTTACTCCCACGCCCACACTGTCGCCTTCCGGGGACAACGGTGTTTCTCCTTCACCGGTATCCACCGGGGTTCCTGACAAAACACCTGTTCCCTCCCCATCTCCGGTTCCTACCGCAACGCCCGGAGTTCTTCCAGAGGAAGGCGAAGGAGACAGCTCTGACACAGACACAGAAGAGGAGGACAGTTCTGACACAGAGGAGGAAGGTTCCGGCACGACAGATAAAGATACTGCTGATGGAGATGATGAAGCTGATTCCGGTACAGAGGATAAAGATACTTCCGATACAATAGATAAAGACGGCTCTGGTACAACAGACGAAAGCCTCTCTGGCACAGCAGATGAAGACAGTTCTGACACAGCAGATAAAGACAGTTCTGACATAGCAGATAAAGACAGTTCTGGCACAACAGCTAAGACTATGTCACCTGCTGCGGATAGTTCTGACAGCTTCCTTTGGCGGGAATCAGGCAGATATACTCTCACGGCGCGTTCTTCTTCTCTGGGGCAGACACAGACTTTGGACATTAATGAAATTTCCTCCCCATCCCCCACTCCCGTGGAAGATGGCACAGATTCCTCCCCCAGTCCCTCTCCTACCCGGAACCCGTTTGCGGCGGGCTGGCAGGAGGGCTGGCCCACCCCTCCTGCCCTGGACTTTGACAGTCTGCAAAACAGCATTGACAGGGAAACGGTGGAAAAAAACATTAATGAAGCGCAGCAGAATGTATATGAGGACGCATCCCATGTGCTGGAGAGGATGCAGAATACTGTCCGCAGCCAGACATCCATTTTAAGTTCCCGTATTTTTGCAGCGCAGAACTCCCTAAGCACAAGTTTTTCCGCAATTACATCGGATATGCGGCTTTTAAATTCCATGCTGGATAATGAAAACCAGATTATACTGAATGATTTTCAGGCAATCATTGATGAACTGGGAGTAATCAGTGATATTATCACCAACCCCCAGGCCACAGACCCGGACGACATCCTCACTGATATCTCCGATGAAGATGAAATCACCGATACCGCCGGAAAAGTCACAAACTGTATCAATAATGGCAGGATTAACGGGGATTTAAATACAGGCGGCATTGCAGGCTCTCTTTCAAGGGAAAATAATCTCGACCCGGAAGATGACTTTGACTGGGGCAGAAATGACCTTACCCTCAATTTCCGCTATAAAGAACGCATTGTTGTACGCAAATGCCAGAACACTGGAGCTGTAAACGGTAAAAAGAACCATATCGGCGGCATCGCCGGGGAAATGACCTTAGGAAGCGTCATTGAATGTCTAAACAGCGGCAATGTCAGCAGTGACGGCGACATGATTGGCGGCATTGCCGGATACAGCGCCTCCACCATCCGTCTAAGCAGCGCAAAATGCACCTTAAGCGGCATCAGCCAGATCGGCGGTATTGCCGGATATGCTTCCAGCATCACTGACTGTTACAGCATGGTAAACATTAAGGAAGGGGAAACCTACCTGGGTTCCATTGCGGGAAAAACAGATTCAGACAACACCTTAAAAAATAATTTCTTTGTGCAGGGATGCCCTGCCGGAGTTGACGGAATCAGCTATGAGGGTAAGGCACAGCCCCTTGCCTATGAAGAATTCATGGAAGTTCCTGACCTGCCTGCTATTTTTAAATCCATCTATCTGACCTTTACTGCCCAGGACAAAACTGTGGCAGTCATCACATTAGAGTATGGCGACACCTTCCACACCGAAGATCTTCCGCCTGTGCCTGTAAAGGAAGGCTGTATCGGGAAATGGAGCGATTTTGATTCTGATGCCATCACCTTTGACCAGCAGATAGAAGCCATTTACTCTGAATATGCCGCCACAATAGAAAGCATACAGACAGTCGGCCAGCGTCCCATACTTCTGGTGGAAGGCCAGTTCAGCCCGGAGGATACCCTTATGGTTTCTCCAATTGACGCTTACCCGGAGAATGCCGTAACCAAGGCCCAGTGCTGGAAGATATCCATCCCGGCAAATTCCGCCGGGCCATACAAAATCAGATATCTTATTCCCTCTGAAATGGAAAATCCACAGGTTGAAATTTTGGAGGACAACGCCTGGATACCTGTTGACACGGAAAAAGACGGAAGCTATTATGTATTTACCTATAAAAAAACAGACCTGGTTCTAAGCTGTGCCGACCGGCCGGCCCCGGCATCCACAGGAACCATTATTCTCCTTACCCTGTGCGGTGCAGCGCTCCTAACGCTACTTATTATTGTGCTGAAAAAACGAAAGGATAAATTATTAAAGTGACACAGGCAGATATCTCCCTACGAACCAAACAGGCAATGGTTGCCTCCCTGAAAAAATTTATGGAAACAAAGCCGCTTTCCAAGATCACTGTAAGTGAAATCTGCAAAGACTGCGGCCTTAACCGGAAAACTTTTTATTATCATTTTGAGGATATTTACGATCTTCTGCGCTGGATGCTTGAACAGGAGGCTATTATAGCCGTCAAGAAGTTCAATCTGCTGAAAGACTCTGAGAAAGTGGTGCGTTTTCTTCTGGACTATGTGGATAACAACAAACATATTTTGAACTGTGTCTATGACGCCATGGGACGCGAGGGCATGAAACGCTTTTTCCTTGCCGACTTTAACGGGTCTATCGATCTGATTATTGATGGCCTTGAAAAAGAAATGGGCGTTACCCTCAGCCCGGACTACAGACAGTTTTTATGCAGTTTTCATTCCAACGCCCTCTCGGGCATATTGATTGACTGGTTTCACGACCGGACAATCCGCGCCAGGGAAGAAATGATCAGTTATATAACCCTGACTGTCGCTTCTTCCCTGCGGGGGGCAGTTTGCGCAAAGGCGGATATTAAGCCTGCCTGCCAGCTTACTGAACAACAGACATCACGCTCTGCGAACTGTCCTTATGTTAAATAAAAGCGGACGCCCTGTTGCAGGGCGTTTTGCTTTCAGCGGTACAGAGAATACCCCTGCACCTCCCTGCCAAAACCGCTTTCTTCAAGCCATTTCACAGCCTCTGCAGGATAGTCTTTTACAAGTATCCGCTTCTTTCCGGCCAAAATCCTCCCTCTTTTATATTCCTGTACAAAAAGGCTTAAAACTTCTCCCAGACTTTCCCACTCAAAGACCCGCAGTACACTGCCCTGCCTTTCAAAAACCGCCGCAGGCACACCCCCTTTCAGGGCTGCCGCATTTCCTGCTATATTAAGGAAAGCCCTGTCTTTTTGATGGGGAATTAATTTCCCCCATGCCTGCATGGGGTCTGCTGCATTCATCCAGACAATCTCCTGGCCAGGGTGTCCCAGAAAAGCTGTCACGCCCGGGAAATCCTCCCTGCGGATAAACTGTGCCCCGGAAAGTCCCTCCACAAAGTATCCCCTCCTCACCTGTCCTGTATATTCCTGCACCCGCAAAAGGGCTAGCGCTTCCTGCCACGGCACCCCCGACGCTGCCGCAGTTTCACGGCACAACACCAGATATCTGTCAAAACAATGGTTCATCTTCTCCTGCACTGTAAGCGGGATAAGAGGTTTTACCAGATCCCAGCGTCCCGCCTGCATGGCCCTTGCCTTTGCGCCTGCACGCAGCCTGGCCGTCCCCTTTTTCAGCTTTTCCCTGTCCATCCATTGACGTACCGGTACAAAACTGTCAGCGTATACGATTCCCTTTTCCATCAGCGAAAGCAGCGTATCATAAGGAGACTCGCCTGGAATCACACCGTTTAATGCCTGCATGAAACTGGCTCCCCTTTTGGACAGTGCCTGCGCCAGAAGTTTTTCCTTTTCCGATAATCCATCCCAGGGTATCTGCACGGTTCCATCCCAGTCAATCCTCTCCGCAGATTCAAAACAGATTTTTCCTTTTTCCTCCATATGCCAGAAATACTCTCCAGACGAGAGAAAACTATCCAGCAGATTTTCCCTGTAATTTTTCACCCTGGCAGGAAGCAGCGTCTCTTCCCATGCTTCCGCCAGATAAGAAGTTCCCGCAAGGGAAGAAACTGCCGCCAGGAGACATTCCTCCGGGGGTGCCGAACGCTGTATACGGGATGCCAGAAGTCCGCAGTAAGCAGACGGCGGACAGGTAGAAATTTCTTCCCTGCGGTTTTTCAGCGTCCTGATTCTGGCCTGTTTGTATAGCCGGGCATGATAGTACCGGAATTCTTTATCCCTGTCTTTGTCCGTTCTGTCCCTATACTCTGCTTTGCACAATTCTTCCACTTTCACAGCTTCTTCCCGCTTACATAGTTCTTCCAGCACAGCAAAGGCAGTTTCTTCCTGCCATCCATAGCGCAGGGCTGTCTGACAAACACTGGCGCCGCCCCGGTACCGGAGCATACGCCGGACAATGGAAAGGGCTTCCTTCCCGGCAGGAGACTCGAACGCTTTCTCATATTCATCCCTGTGTTCCGCCGCAATCCAAAGCCCCTGCTCCAGATAGGCTGCACGTCCCTCCCTGCAAAGAGTTTCCAGCCACTCTATGGGGATATCCAGTTCTCCGGCGGATAAGTCCCCTTCTGCCATCAGCAGGGAATGTAACTGTTTTTCGTCCTCTGGCAGTTTCCTCCTCTCCTGCATATGGGAAAGTTCCCTCTCTCCCGGAGGAAGCAGTTCCTTTTCCTCCTTCAGGGCATCCTCCACCGCCGCATAGATTCCCCGGGGCGTAGGCGCATAGTCATACATCACCGCTGCCTCCTGGCTCCATTGCAGGGGCAGGGACATAGGCGAGGGTGTATCTGTGTAAACTTCACGGACAATGATTTCCCCGGCCCTGATTTTTTCCAGAATTTCCTGAACCCCCGCCACATCCCAGAGCTGTTCCATACATTCCCGTCTTGTCTCACGTATCAGGGGATGTTCCTTCTCTCTCACTATCTGGTCCAGCATCTCCGCGCTTCGCAGACGCTGCATCCACAAAGGCTGCCTTCCGCTTCCCTTAACCCCCATCATCAGCGCTCTGCCGCAGTTATAGCGGAAGGCCATATTAAAAACAGGCGCCGCAGGCAGAAGGGCGGATATCACTGTCCGGGAAGTTTCAGGCGAAATCCGGCCAAGCAGCCCTTCGGGTAAAGCCCTGTTCCCATAGGAATAAAGCAGAAATCCATCTTCCTCGTCCACACTCCCTGCCTGAATCCCCATTTCCTCCTGCACCGTCTGGAGGGCCAGCAGGGCCAGCGGGGCATTGATGCGCCTTCCAAATATGGAATGAATCATCAACTGGCTGTTGCCGGACTGGTCACGGAAATGTTCCGCCAGAATCGTCCTGTCATCAGGCAGGCCCCCTGTGGCCGCTATCTGCCGCTTTAGATATCCGCAGGCCAGATTGGCCGCTGACTCATCCAGTCCCAGACTGAAAAGAGCCTTTTCCAGTTTCCCGTCTTCCTCTGCTTCCCTTAAGCTGCGGAGTATCCTGCCAAAAGAGATGCCAGTTTCCTTGTCCCTTCCTTTTATTTCCCCTTTCCAGAAAGGAAGTCTTGCCCCTTCCACAGGCGCCTGCGTCACCGTCACCGTGTCTCTTCCGATATTTACCACTTTCCATGCAAATGCCCCCAGAATAAAACGGTCGCCCTTCTGGGTTTCATAGACGAACTCTTCATCCGCCTCCCCAACCTTCACCCCTTCTTCTGTCCGCACTGTATAAAGTCCTTTATCAGGAATCGTACCCCCTGCCATAACCGCAAGCATCCTGCTGTAGCCGTCCCCTTCCACCCTGCCGTGAATCCTGTCATACAGAATCCGGGGGCGGACCGGCACATCCCTCTTGTGTTCATAATCCCCGGCCAGCATCCGCAGCACCGACTCCACATCTTCCCGCGTCACCTCCTGAAAAGGCCAGGCCCTGGGCAGTATCTTCATCACATCTTCCACTTCGTAACCCTTAAAAGCTGCCATGGAGACTAAATGCTGGGCAAGCACATCCAGACACCCTTTGGGAGGATTCATCCTCTCTACCTTCCCCTCTCTGGCAAGCTGGGCGGTCATACCGCAGGAAATGCTCTCTGCAGCCGTCCTTGGAAACAAATACATAACGCTGGTACGGCTGGGATTATGCCCCGCCCTGCCCAGCCTTTGCATGGTTCCCGACACAGTTCTTGGGCATCCCACCTGAAGCACCTGGTCAATTTCACCTACGTCAATTCCCAGCTCCATGGAAGAAGTGGCACACAAAAGCCGGAGTTTCCCTTCCCGCAAAGCCTCCTCCGTCTCCTGTCTCTGCTCTTTGGAAAGGCTTCCGTGATGGACCCGGGCAAAATTTTCCCCGCCCAGCAGATTTACATAATAAGCCAGTTTTTCCGCATACCTTCTTCCCTCCACAAAAGCAATCACACTTTTATTCCCCTGGCAGTATTTGTAAACCAGTTCAGAAAGTTCCTGCCACACAGGATCTTTCCTTCTCTTGCCGTTCCCGGCATAGGCGCCTAAAATTTCAAGCTGCACCTTTTTTTCCATGGCCGGGGCAGCAACCCATACCGGTTCGGGAGCCAGATAACGGGCGGCCCCATCCAGAGGCGAAATGGTAGCAGAAAGCCCGATGCGCTGTAAGGGCCTTTGACACAAGGCATCCAGCCTTGCCAGAGACAGCATCAGATGAGCGCCGCGCTTGGTATCAATCAGCGCATGAAGCTCATCTACTATGACAGCCTTTGCCGTACACAGCACGTTCTGCCCTGTTTTGCTGGTAAGCATCAGATAAAGAGACTCCGGTGTAATAATCAGAATATGAGGCGGCTTTCTCACCATCTGCTGCCTTTCCCGCTGGGATGTATCTCCGGTACGGATGGATGTGTAAATTAATTCCTCCCCTCCTATTCCTGTAAGGGGCTTTTTAAGATTTTCACGGATATCTGCCGCAAGGGATTTTAAGGGCGACACATAAATCAAATATAATTCCCTTTTAAGACACCCCTTCTCTGCTCTTTCCTTGAGCCTGTCTAAAAACACCAGAAAGGCGGACAGCGTTTTCCCTGTTCCGGTAGGCGCCGATACCAGCACATGCCCTCCTGCCGCAATGGCGGGCCAGGATGCTTTCTGCACCGGTGTAGGCTCTCCCAGCGTCCCTGTAAACCAATCCGCCGTTTCCCTGTGAAAAATCTGTAAACAGTCCTCCATACTTTCTCCCTCTTTTATTATTGATATAATCAGCCGGCGGTACTGCTGCACCGCCGGCTGATTATATCACGCCAGAACAAATATTTAAATCAGCACTTTATCCATAGCCTCAAACAGCTTATTGATGTCAATCGGTTTGGCAATGTGCCCATTCATACCACAGGTTAAAGCCTGCTGCTTATCTTCTTCAAAAGCATTGGCTGTCATCGCCAGAATCGGGATGGCCGCCAGTTCCCTGTTTTCCATTTTCCGGATTGCCCTTGTCGCCTCATAACCATCCATCACAGGCATCTGGACATCCATAAGCACCAGCCTGTAATACCCTGGGTCTGTTTTTTCCAATATATCCACAGCTTCCTGCCCATTTCCGGCAATTTCCACGTCAAATCCGGCTTCCGTTAAAATTGCGTCGGCAATTTCCTGGTTCAGTTCATTGTCTTCCACCAGCAGGATACGTCCCGTATGGTTCTTTTCTGCGCTCTTATCCTCCCTGCTGTTATCGTTCTTATCATCATTGATAACGGAATACAGACAGTTCCGCAGTTCTGACAAAAACAATGGTTTACTGCAGAATGCCGCAACGCCGGCTTCCTTTGCCTCCTCCTCGATATCAGACCAGTCATAAGCTGTCAGCACAATAATCGGCACATCTTCGCCCACTTCCTTGCGGATTCTCCTTGCCACCTCAACACCGTTCATATCCGGGAGCAGCCAGTCAACAATATACACCCTATACCCGTCATGACGCATAATCGCCTGACGGGTACGCAGCACGGCTTCTTTTCCTGACAACGTCCATTCCGCCCGCATACCAAGACGTCCCAGCATATAGGACACACTGTCGCAGGTATTAAAATCATCGTCCACCACCAGTGCCCGGCAGTCTTTCAGTTCCGGTATATCCTGGGGTGTGCCCGTATCTGTATTCAGACGGAAAGCAAAAGACACAATAAACTCCGTACCTATACCCAGTTCGCTTATCACTTCAATGGAACCGTTCATCATATCTACAATATTTTTGGTGATTGCCATTCCAAGCCCGGTTCCGGGAATTCCGCTGATTGTGCTGTTCTTTTCCCTCTCAAAAGGCTCAAAAATATGCGTTACGAATTCTTCACTCATACCAATGCCGGTATCTTTTATGTGGAACTCAAAATTGGCATACTCTTCAGAAACTCCCGGCTTTTCTATAATACGCATGCAGACAGAACCGCCGGCTGCTGTATACTTAACCGCATTGCTGAGCAGATTCAAAAGAACCTGGTTAAGTCTCAGCTTATCACAATAAATTTCTTCGTCCACAATATCCACTGCGTCAATACTCAGTTCAAGCTGTTTTGCGTGGACATCCGCCTGCAGAATACTTTGCAGGCCATGCAGAATCTCCGGCAGGCTGCATGCTTTCTCGTCCAGGTGTATCTTGCCGCTTTCTATCCGGCTCATATCAAGGACATCGTTGATCAGGCTCAGCAGATGATTCCCGGAGGTCATAATTTTCTTAAGGTATTCCTCCACCTGATCCTTGCGTTCAATATGGTTGATTGCCAGCGAGGTAAAGCCCACAATGGCATTCATGGGCGTACGGATATCATGGGACATATTAGACAGGAAAATGCTCTTGGCCTTGCTCGCCCTGTTTGCCTGCATAAGCGCATCTTCCAGTATTTTTTTCTTCTCCATTTCCCTGCGGGTTTCTTCATCCACACTGCGGAATCCCAGAACAATGCCCTTTTTCTCATCCCATGTATCTACGCGCACAATTTTCATCTGGAAATATTTCATTTCACCGTTCTTGTATGTACGGTAATTTATATAATAGCGTTTCTTATGTTCAAGTTCTTCCCTTATTTTCTCACGGCTGCATGCCTGGCGCAGCATATCCTTGTCTTCCTCGTACACAAATTTCTGTATGTACAGTTCCATACTTTCTTCAAGAGATATTTCTCCTTCAAATGTAGTTCCGAACATATGGCTTTCTTCGGAATTATTCTGGACAGGAACTCCCATACCGGTATCAAGGTCAAAGGTACATATCAGATTATAATCAATACTCAGGGCGTAAACCAGTTCCATCTGGCGCCTTTCTTTCCTCTTCTCCTCCAGCTTTTGTGCCGTACAGTCTAAAAGGAAACGCTGGTAAAATAACTCGCCATTTTCCATCAGGAGTTTAACATTCCCCATAACATGCAGTACATCCCCGTTTTTGTGCCTGATGCGGTATTCTACGCTGACACTGTCCCCTTCTTTTTTCAATCTTTTGATGCTTTCCTGAAGTCTTTCTTTATCTTCATCCACAACAGAAGCTGCAATCAGATCAAAGCCTTCCTCTTTCAACTTATCTGCAGACTCGTATCCTAAAATTTTAAGAGCCGCCCTGTTGATACTCAGAATCCTGCTTCCGTCTACAGAATGGCAGATTATCCCACAGTCTATGGCGCCGAAAATTGCCTCCAGCGTCCGGCTCTTCTTCATGATTTCCTTTTCATAAGCCCGCTCCTGGGATATATCAATTGCCACTCCCACCGTGCCCATAACGCTTCCGTCCACATCGTAGAGCGGGGATTTATAGGTGGTAAGCGTACGAAGCCCTTCGCCTGTCTGAATGACTTCCTCAGTCACACAGGTCTGCTTCTTACTCATAACCTCATGTTCAGACTCGATACAGGCGGGATCATCCTGGTCCACATCCCAGATATAAGCATGGCCGCGCCCTTCCACCTGCTCTTTCGTCTTATTGACGCTTCTGCAGAAGCTGTCGTTTACCTTCTTATGGACCCCTTCCTTATCCTTATACCAGATTAAATTAGGTGTCCCGTTAATCGTGGCGTCAAGATAATGGCTGGTCTGCCAGTAATCCTTTCCGGTCTTGTAAACCTGCTGCCAGCGCAGAAAACGAAATCTGACCTCTTCATTTGACATGGGCATTGTCCATATATCCCTGATTTCCGGCAGAGTGCCTTCCAGAAGCGGAATCTGGCTGCTGCCTGCAAGCAGGATAAGCTCCGTTTCCTTTCTCTTGCCCGATATAAGCGTATGCAGATTTTCCCTGATATCCACATCCTGCAGATCTGCCAAAATCACATCAGCATCAGCCGCCAATTCCTCCCTGGGACTGGCGCTTTCCATAAATTCGTGAGTAAAATGTTCCAGCGGGGGCATCGCTTTTATGATTTCAAATACACTGCTCTTATGACCTGTTAAATAGAAATGAATCCGGCAATGATACATATCCGTTTCTCCCTCTCTGTCTATAATAATTATCGTATGATACTATTCTAACAAGCTGGCGAAACCCTGTCAATGCCTGTGTTTCCCGTTAAGTATTAAATATGTTACGGTATGTTACTGCTCACTCCGTGACCACTCTCGAATCACTTTCTTACGACCAGCGCAGTAAATGCGCAGGTTTGTGTGAACAGTAACTACGGTATACAGCGCGGAACAGGCTCTTCTGGAAAATTGTCTTCTTTTACATTGTTATCCATCCAAATACGTTGGCAATTGAACTTAAAAGGATGATTATGATACATACCGGAGCCAGGTATTTCATGAAAAAGCAGTACAGCTTTTTCCGCTTAAAATCAGAGGACTGTTCAACCTCCTCTGCAATCCTGTCAAGCCCCGCTACCCTTGTAACCAGAAGACAGGTTGCCAGAGCGGCCAGAGGCATCATAAGGGAATTTGTCAGGAAATCAAAGAAATCCAGAATTGTCATCCCCAGCACAGAAACAAAGTCCAGCACTCCAAATCCCAGCGCAGAGGCCGAACCGATCATAATGATAATGCCTCCCATCAGCAGCGTGGATTTGCCGCGGCTCCAGCCAAGCTGATCCTCAAAAGTAGAGACACCGGATTCCGCCAGTGAAATTGCACTGGTTACAGCCGCAAGCAGTACCAGCAGGAAAAACATGATACCCGCTCCTGTTCCGAATCCCATGCTTGCAAATACTTTGGGAATCGTAATAAACATCAGGGAAGGGCCTGCCTTTAAGGTATCCGGGTTGCCGCCGGAAAAGGCAAAAACCGCAGGGATAATCATAAGTCCTGCCAGCATGGCAATTGCCGTATCAAATATTTCCACCTGCATTGTGGATTTTTCAATGTCAACGTCCTTCTTTATATAGGAACCATAGGTGTACAAAATCCCCATGGCGATGGACAGGGAATAAAACATCTGTCCCATGGCTGCAACCACGGTCATCCATGAAAAATTCTCCAGATTGGGGATCAGAAAATATTTCACGCCTTCCCACGCCCCCGGCCTGGTCATGGAATAGCCTGCCACAAAAACAGCCAGCAGCACCAGCAGAGGCATCATTACTTTGGAAACCCGTTCCACACCCTGTTTTACTCCTCCGAACAGAACAGCCACAACCATCAGGCTGAACAAAAGAAACCACCATTCAGCGCTGAAACCGTCTGCTATAAAACCGGAAAAATAATCATCCTGGGCCAGCGCCGCTGTGCTTCCCCGCAGGTATTCAAAGAGGTATTTCATCACCCATCCGCCAATCACACTGTAATAAGGCACTATCAGCATGGGAATCACAGCGTTTATCCATCCGCCGAACCGGAAGGGCGCACGCTTCCCAAAAGCCCGGAAAGCTCCCACCGGACTCCTTTTAGTCATACGCCCAAGAGCCGTCTCGGATATAATCAGAGCATACCCAAATGTCACCATCAGAATCAGATACACCAATAAAAAGATACCGCCGCCATATTTCGCGGCCAGATAAGGGAAACGCCAGATGTTCCCAAGCCCCACGGCCGACCCTGCCACCGCTAAAACGTATCCTAATTTCCCCGAAAAGCTGCTCCGGGACTTTCCAGTCTGCGTTAAGGCCCCGGCGCTTTCATCAGCAGACCGGCCCGAAAAGCGTGACAGTGTTTGATTTTCTTTCATTTCCCATTATCCTCCTTAGAATTCAATTCATATTCTATATTTTTCACCCAAAATGGCCTATCATACGTTTCACTCCGGAAAGATATGCCCTTCCAAACATATTCAGATGGTTCAGCATATGATAAAGATTATAGATATCCCGGCGGCATCCGTAGCCCGGCTGCAGAGACGCCGCCTCCTTATAGGCATCATAAAAAGCCGGGGAAAATCCCCCGAAAAGTTCTGTCATTGCAAGATCAGCCTCGGCATGTCCCACATAAACGGCCGGATCAATCAGCCATGCACTGCCGTCATTTCCCGTAATAACATTGCCTGACCACAAATCGCCGTGCAGAAGCGACGGGTGTTCCGGCTCCACAAGAATGTCGTCAAGATGGTCAAGAAGCCTGACTGTCCTTTTCAAATCCGCCCTGTCAAAATAACGGGAGGCATCCCTGAACTGAGGTTCAAGCCGGCATTCACGGAAAAAGCTTATCCAGTTTTCATGTCCTGTATTTTTCTGTCGGCGTGTTCCGATATAGTTATCACAGGCAAAGCCAAACTTTCCATTCGGGATCAGATCGTCTGTCGGCGCCCGGTGCATGGCGGCTAACTGCCGGCCAAGGGTTTCCCAATAATCTGCCCTGCGCTTTTCGCCGGAGATAAATTCCAAAAGCAGAAAAGAATACCCCGTCCTGCCCTCATCGGTTCCGGTACCCAGGATTTCCGGTGTGCCAATAGCTTTCGTCCGGGCCATGGCCGCCAGCCCTGCTGCCTCCGCAGTAAAAAAAGAGGCATTTTCCTTTACGTTTGTTTTCATGAAAATGCACTTACCGCCTGTCAGCGTCAGCCCGTATGCTTCATTGATATCGCCTCCCGATATCCTGTCAGCCCTTTCAGCCTTCGTTCCTTTTCCAAAAAGAAAACACAAAGCGCTCTCTAATGAAGTAAAATGCTGTGGTGTAATCAATTTAATCTTCCTCTCCTGCCCGGAACAGCCGCCACGTCCAGTCTGTCCGCAGTCAGTTACTTTTCCTGTAATGCTTTTACTGGCAAAGTTCAAATTTCTGTACCATTTTATTTAATATTTCAGCCTGGGAAGCCAGTTCGTCCGAAGTTGCGGAAGTTTCCTGGGCGGCGGCTGAGTTATCCTGTATTCCATGAGCCAGTTCTTCAATTCCTGCCCGGAGCTGCTTCATGTTTTCAGCCTGGACGACGGCATTTTCAGCCGTTTCCTGAATCATTTCATTAACATGGTCCACAACGCTTACAGATTCCTTAAGCGAGTCCATGGTGCTGGCAGCAATAGTATTTCCTTTATTAATCTCTTCCATTGAGATTTCAATCAGTTCTTTTGTGTTGTTTGCCGCCCTGGAACTCTCCAATGCCAGTTTCCCGATTTCATCGGCTACCACTGCAAATCCTCTTCCCGCCTCGCCTGCACGGGCAGCTTCTATGGAAGCATTTAATGACAAAAGGTTGGTCTGTGACGCAATTTCCTCAATCGTCTGGATGATGCCCACAACCTGTTGGGAAGTCTTGTGAATTTCATTCATGGCATCCATCATCTGTTTCATTTTTATCTGATTCTGCCCAATCATTGCCGCCGCCTGTTCTGTAGCTTTGGCGGAATTTTCCGCCTCCCTGCGGCTGTTCTCCACCTGTTCCGCAACGGTACTGGTGGTGGCCGCAAGTTCTTCAATTGATGCGGCCTGTCCCTGTGCCCCTTCTGCCAGAACCTGGGAGGCGGTGGCCAGTTCGCTGGCTCCCACGGACACCCGTTCGGAACTTTCATTGATTCCTATCATAACCTGATTCATGGAATCAGAAATATTGAGCAGGGCAGTTTTTATCTTCTGGAACTCGCCCACATAATCATTTTTCAGAATGACGCCCAGCTTCCCGTCAGCAATCCTCGCCAGCGCTTCCGCCGTCTCATCAATATATACAATGTACTCCTTCAGACGGCTGACAGTCTTCCTGAAGGACTCGCCCAACTGTCCGATTTCATTTTCACTTGTAATGTTTATCGTAACATCCAGATTCCCTGCTGCAAGCTGCTGTGCCGTGTGGTTCAGTTCCAGAATGGGCTTTGTCAGTTTTGTCGCGCTTTTCCTGATGCTGACTGCTATCAGAACAATGCCCAGCGCAAAGATAATAACCAGCGCAATGATCATTGCCGTCAGCATTGCGTAGTATTCCGACGAAGGCATACTGCTGAGCACAAGATATCCTGTATCTCCGGCCTGCTGCAGTGACCCGTATTTTGTAAGCCCTTCTGTCCTGTATTTCATAAATCCATCGCTTTTTGCCATGACTGCATCTATGACATTCCGGGATATGTCCACGTCTTTGATATTTTTCTGGATGATGTCATTCTGGGGATGGTAAAGGAATGTGCCGTTTTCGGATAGTAAAAGCATGTATCCTTTACTGCCTATCCTGTATCCGCTCATAATATCCGTCATATGATCCAGGGCAATATCCATGCCCACTGCGCCAAGAACCTCTCCCCCGTCTCCATAAACCGGAGCAGCAGCGCTCAGAATCATCTTTCCGGTAGATGAGTCAACATAGGGTTCTGTCAGGACGGTTTTCTTTTCCGTAATACAGCCATACCATCCCCGGCCTGTAATGTCCCACCCCTCTCCGCTCACAAAGCCGTCGGACTGTGCCAGGGCACTTGCATCCAGGTCGGAAAGCCATACTGCCATGACATTTTCCGTATCCGTATTGGCAATATTTATAAGATTTTCCATGACAGCTTCCATTTTTTCAGCCTGCTGCATATCATCGCCGGCTTTGGTTTCCGTCATAACATCTTTAATATCCGGGTTGACAGATAGCTGTTCCACGCTTTTGGTATACTGCTCCAGAAATCCTGTAAGCTGGTTTGCGGCCGCATTGGATTCCTGCGTCAGTTCCGTCTCCTTTGACGTAATAATCAGCCACCCTACCATGCAGATTGCCACAACTGCTATAAGCAGAAGTACAAATATAACGCTTCCGCCGATTTGACGGAGAATTTCATCTGCTATCCTCTTTTTTGAATTTGCTCCTTTTCTCTGCTGCCCCATTATGAACCTCCCTTGTACATTTTTAACCATTTTTTTATTGTACTGCTATTTTTCTGTCAATACAATAAAAATTTAGTCTTTTTTTATCACTTTTTTGGTTATTTTTCACAGCAGACCGGAATAATTAATTTAGCAGACTTGCTACAGCAGCGGCGCAACCGCTTTCGTCAGGCGCCCTGCCAGCTTCACCGTCCATTTTTCCCTGCGGACCATCTCCATTGTCACCTGCCTGCTTTTTGCAAGAGACGTCTGGAAATCCGCCTCAATTTCCTTAATGCAGGCTGTGCCGTACATGTATGTGGCACATTCGAAATGATGGTACAGACTGCGGTAGTCTAAATTAATCGTACCCACCACCGCTTCCCGGGCATCGCTGACACACACCTTCGCGTGGACAAATCCCGGCGTATATTCATAAATTTTCACCCCAGACTTTAAAAGCGGCGCATAATGGGTCTTAGCCAGCGCATAAGGAATCCTCTTGTCTGGAATCCCCGGAAGCAGCAGTACAATCTCTACGCCTCTTTCCGCCGCAAACTGTAAGGCGGTTTCCAGTTCCCCGTCCAGAATCAGATACGGCGACATGATATGTACATATTTTAAAGAACGGTTCAGCATATCCATATACACCCGCTCTCCCAATTTGTCATTATCCAGAGGACAGTCCCCGTAAGGAATCACATACCCTTCTGCCTGACGTACGGGACGGGCCGGGAAGGAAAGGAAATGTGCGTAATCAGTTTCCCGCTCGCTGATTCCCCACATCTGCAGAAACATCAGGGTAAAACTCCGCACTGCCTCCCCTTTTATCATTACGGCGGTATCTTTCCAATGGCCGAATTTCTCTTTCTGGTTAATATACTCATCTGCAAGGTTTACGCCTCCGTTAAAAGCCGTATGCCCGTCTATCACCAGAATCTTTCTGTGGTCGCGGTAATTATAGTGGGTGGACATAAACGGTGTTACGGGGGAAAACACTTTACACTTGATTCCCAGCTTTTTCAGCCGCCTTGGATAATCCCGGGGCAGCAGGGCAAACTCACAGGAGCCGTCATACATGACGCGCACATCCACTCCCCTGGCCGCCTTTTTTGCAAGGATTTCCAGTATCCTGCCCCACATAAGTCCCTCATCCACAATAAAATACTCCATAAAAATGAAATGCTCCGCCTCCTCAAGCTGTTTCAGCATTTCTTCAAACTTATCCTCTCCCAAAGGGAAATAGGTTACGGCTGTATTTTCAAATACAGGATGGCAGCCGCTTCTTTTCATATAACGGGCCAGGGCAGCCGCCCCATAATTTTCCCTGGAAAACCTTTCCATCACACCTTCAGACTGGGGAATCTGCTCTTTGGTTCCCGCAATGATTTCGTTAACCCTTTTCTTCAAAGCCCTGTGCCCGATTTCACTTTGTGTATATGCAAACAAAAGTACGCCAAATAGAGGCAGCAGCATAATTACAATCAGCCATGTAATTTTTGCTGTTGGATTAATGCTGCTGTTTAACAGATAAATCACCATAACAAATGAAAATAATACCGTCCCTCCCAGAATATGGGGCAGGAACTCTTCAAACCGCAGGAAAATGCCAAATAAAACAAAAACCTGTATGATAAGTAAAAGCAACACCAGACCAAAACGGCTGAATATGGCATGTATGATGCCCTTTTGTCCTTTTTTAAGAAGCTGCATCCCCTTATCTTTATAATCTGCCGGCATAATCATTTCTCCTTTGCATGACAATCTAAAAGCATTTTTTGATTTTACTATTATAATCCATACAGTAACCGTACAGTCAATACAAAGTTATATTTCACAGATTAGCCGGCCGCAGTTTTACTATACTTTGCGAATCCTCAGCGCCATATATTGTTTCCCCGGCATTTCAATTGTACATAAGCCTCTCTTTATGCCCAGAGGGGTAATGGTCATGTTCCATGTGTCGATCAATTCCACCTCATAATCCGCGTCATCGGAAAGTATCAGCATTCTGTATGTGGGCCGGCATATGCCAAGATAATGGATGGAATAGTCATAACAGATTTCCATCCCCTCTCCGCTATGGCCCCCTGCATATCCCACAACTTCGTCAAATATTCCGCATCCCATTGACAGGTATCCCCCGGGAACCTCTTTTAAAATATCATACAGGAACTGAAGCCGGGCCGGGCTTTCACCCTTTAACACACCTCCATGGGACCACCAGAGAATATCTTCCGGATCCACGTATGTCTCCCCATGTCCGCAGTGTCCTCCCCTCATGAAAGCTTCCCAGAATCTTCTGACAAGTTCTTCTCCTGTGATGTTTCCCCATCCAAGCCCGATGTTTCCTTCGTAACAGATTTCATCCCACACTACCGGCTTTTGATATTTCTCCAGTAATTCGTCCGTAACTTCCGTGGTCTTATAAAAGTCTACTCTCTGAAGGGAACAGTGGGTTATCCAGTCCTTTGAGAAATCGTAAAAAGGCCCGCCATTGTGCACAGAAAGAAGTTTATGGAAGGGGTTATTCGCTGACACGACCTGCCCGTAGCGCTCCCAGTCGTCCAGTGTCTTTGTCCTGATAAAGTCAAACTCATTTGCAATAGACCACCATACGTTTCTATATGCGCCGTATCTTGCAGTCACATATTTCAGATACCAGTCACAGGCATCTTTATCCATCTCATTGATTCCCCATTTGTCATAAGGGTGCATCAGGATCATATCAGCCTCAATGCCCATCTCCATAAGCTGGGCAATTCTCAAGTCATATCTTTTGAAATGTTCCACATTGGGCCTTGTATAGTCAAAACCATAATCCTGCTCTGTTACTTTCATGCCCGGAAATACGAATCTGTCCGTTTTTTCTTTTCTTACCAGTTCCGGATCCAGACCTTCCCCGTTTCCCCTTTCAAAGGGATAGGTAAGGGGTTCTTTGGTATTGAATTCATAAAACTTGGGAAAAAAACAAAACCTTATTTTGTTAAACGGGCTGTTTTTCAATGTCTCAAGGGTCTGTTCCTGCCTTTCAAGCGGCTGGTTCACCCATGCATAGCAGGTTGTTCCAACGGAGTAATAAGGCGTCTGGTCTGCATAACCCAGATGTATCTTATGAACCACAACTACCGGTCCATGGTTCCCTTCTGACGGCGCAACTGCCTCGAATTCTCCCTCTTTTTCCTTAATGTCATCAGAGAAATTTCCCTGAATGGTATAAGTGTATTTCCCTTCATGGGAGGGCATAAATCTTGCCCGGTACACACCGTCCCCGTCATAGAAACCGCTGACTGTCATCTGCTCCTTATCGCTTTTAAAGGTGACAGTCATAGCATAATCACGGAAGGGATTCCCATCGCTTTTCCCTTTACTGCTGACCTCAAAAACGCCCCATTTTTCTACTTTCTGCATTATTTTTCCTCCTTCATTATCTTGTCTTTATCCTATCCACTGCGTTCGTATATCCGTCGTATTTTTGCCGGCGGACATCCACCTCCATTTCGGGAAACACTTTATCCCACTTAATTGTATCAAAAATCTCCCCCTGCCATAAGCCCAGTTCCATTCCAGCCATAAAAGCCGCCCCTGTGCCGGACAGTTCTTCTACCTTTGATATGCATACATCACAGTCCGCAATATCGCTCTGGAACTGCATAAGGTATCGGTTCTTCGTAGGTCCCCCGTCAACTTTCAGTGTTTTAATCTGTTTCCCGGAATCCTTTTCCATGGCTCTTACTATATCCGTAATCTGGTACGCAATACTCTCTAAAGCAGCCCTCACAATCTCCGCCTTTCCTGTTGTCCTGTCCATTCCCACAATGGCAGCCTTTGCATCGCTGTCCCAGTAAGGAGCCCCAAGCCCGGTAAAAGCAGGGAGCAGATACAGGCTGTCGTCTTTATTGGCCATATCCGCCAGTCCCTCTGTTTCGGAAGCATCCCCAATCATCTGCATGTTGTCCTTAAGCCATGAAATAACCGCCCCTGTATAGTTCAGATTCCCTTCAAGCACATATTCCGGTTTCCCATTGATCCCCCAGGCAAGGGATGTTACCAGCCCGTTGCCGCTTAAAACCGGATGTCCGCCAATGTTCATCATGATGGATGAACCTGTGCCGTATGTCACCTTAGTCATTCCGGCCAGTCTGCAGTTCTGCCCAAAAAGAGCCGCATGGGAATCCCCCATGACTCCGTGAATCGGGACAGGTTCCGGAAAAATCCCCCCGCAGTCCGTATAACCAAAACAGGCGTTGGAATCCCTCACCTCTGGAAGGTTCCCTGCGTCTATCCCAAAGCATTCACATATTTCCTTATCCCATTCCAGCGTAAAAATATTAAAAAGCTGTGTCCTTGACGCATTGGAATAGTCTGTGGCATATACCTCTCCCCTTGTCAGTCTGTATATCAGATAAGAATCCATGGTTCCATGGCAGATATCATGCTGCTTTGCCTTTTCCTCTGCCCCTTCCACGTTTTCAAGAAGCCAGCATATTTTGGCCGCTGTAAAATATGGGGACAGTTTCAGTCCTGTCCTGCATTTTATCTGGGCGGACAAATCGGCAATCTTATCTCTCCGGCATATTTCTGCTGCCCTTGCGCACTGCCATACAACGGCCTCTCCGGCAGGCAGACCAGTCTTCCTCTCCCAAAGTATGGCAGTTTCTCTCTGGTTGCTGATTCCAATGCCTGCCACATGGCCGGGACTGACCTTTGCTCTGTCCAGAACCTCTTTTATTACCCTGATTGTGTTCCTGTATATTTCTTCCCCATCGTGGGAAACCCATCCCTGGCTGTTTACTATCTGTCTGTGGGGCAGATCCGCTCTCATACACAATCTGCCTTTTTCGTCAAAAAGCAGCGCCTTGGTTCCCTGGGTACTCTGGTCTATACTGACAATATACTTTTCTTCCATACTATTACCCCAAATTTTCAACTGCCTTCTTTGCAATCCCCTCTGCATTCAGTCCATAGTAATCAAATACGGCTCCTGATTTCCCTGTAATCACATGATCGTCAGGAAGGG
This sequence comes from uncultured bacterium, assembly GCA_947177425.1. Taxonomy (GTDB): domain Bacteria; phylum Bacillota; class Clostridia; order Lachnospirales; family Lachnospiraceae; genus Suilimivivens. Next base: position 24,073 of record CAMWUN010000022.1, on the reverse strand, counting down.
CCATTGTGATTACTTTTTTGGGACAATTTGCTGCCACTTCCACGGCAACAGCGCTTCCAAGCCCGCCGTAGGGCGCATGTTCTTCCACCGTTATCACCAGTTCCGCACTTCGGGCCGCCTTTACCACTGCCCCCTTATCAAGGGGCTTCACGCAATACATGTCCAGCACTACCGCCTTTATTCCTTTTTCTTTCAAAATAGCGGCAGCCTCCGCCGCAGGCCGTACCATCTCCCCGCAGGCCACAATTGCAACATCATTTTTTCCATCCAGCTCCCCGATTACGGTTGCCCTGTCCATTTCGAAAGGACAGTTGTCTTCGCTGTATATATCCTCAACGGGATTGCGCCCTACCCTGACATAAGCAGGCTTTTCGTCTTTCAGCAGGCTTTCTATCAGCTTCACCGTCTGGAACCTGTCGCTTGGAAGGTATACCCTCATATTGGGAATGGCTGACATTGCCGCAATGTCCTGGGCCGAATGATGGCTCATCCCCAGTTCCCCGTAACTGATTCCGCCGCTGATTCCAATCAGCTTCACGTTGGTATTGGAATATGCCACATCCACTTTCGCCTGTTCATAGCTTCTGGTGGAAAGAAAACATGCCGGGGAAAAACAGTATGGTTTCTCGCCGCAGTGGGCCATTCCGGCCGATATGCTTACCAGATTCTGCTCCGCAATGCCCACCTCCACAGACTGTTCCGGGAATTCGTTGAAGAAAGGGGTCATTGACGCCGAACCTCTGGAATCCGAACACAGCGCTATGATATGCTTATCTTCTTTTGCGTAAGACATGAGTGTCTCGCAGATTGCCTGTCTGTTTGGAATTTTATTCATGAAGCATTTCCTCCTTTTTCGCATCCAAAGCTTTGATGATCTGTCCATATTCCTCACGGGTAGGTACATGATGATGCCATGCCGCCTTATTTTCCATGATTTCTCCTCCGCCGTACCCTTTCACTGTATTGGCAATAATACAGACAGGTTTGTCCTTTACCGTTTTTGCCTGTTCAAAGGCCTCATGAAGCTTTGCAATGTCATTTCCTTGTGTCTCAATCACGTGCCAGCCAAAACTTTCAATCTGTGCGTGAAGATTCTCATGAGTCATAACCTGCTCTGTGGTTCCTGAAATCTGGAGACGGTTTCTGTCTACAACTGCACAGAGATTGGACAGGCCATAATGCCCGCCAGCCATAAACCCTTCCCATACAGAGCCTTCCGCCAGTTCTCCGTCGCCCATAACCGTATAAACGCGTCCCGGCCTGTTTTCCTTCCTGCATGCCAGCGCCATGCCTACACATACAGGCAGTCCGTGCCCTAAAGAGCCTGAATTCATTTCAATGCCGGGAAGTTCGTTATTGGGATGGCCGATAAACTTTGACCCGAACTGGGAAAACTCCCTGACAACCGTCTCCGTTTCAAAAAAACCCTTCGCCGCCAGCACTGCATAATAACTTTCTACAGAGTGCCCTTTGCTCATAATAAAATAATCACGGTCCGCATCATCCATATTTTCCGGCCCAATATTCATCTGGTCAAAATATAAAGTGACCAGAATATCCATAACGGAAAAATCTCCGCCTATATGGCCGCCGCCGGAATTCATAATCATATCAAGAACAACTTTCCGCAGTTCCAGTGATTTTATTGTTAATGCCTTTGCATCAAATTCTGTTTTTTTCATTCCAACCTCCATTTGTCTGCTTTACGGATATGCAAAGCACCCTATTGCACACCGTGGATTATGTCTATAATTTTCTGCTCCACATCATCGTAAAGGTCAGGCTTAACGCCGATATATTTACATGCCTCGTATAACACAGGCGCCACATCCTGATGAATGCCGACGCAGTGGTGGATGTAGGGGCCTTCCACAATCTTTGCCTCAAGACGCGGCCAGTTTTCCACTTCAATCCAAAGGTATGTTCCCTTGGTGTAAGGACCTTCAATCCCCTTTGCATTTCCAAGCAAAAGGGAATACTCCCCATTATCTCCATCAAACCGCGCCAGTGTAAGCATTCCATGCTTTGCCTGGGCCTCCACTGCTCCCGGATGGGAAAACGCAAGGGGATATCCGATTGTGGGCTTGCAGGAAGCACAGCTTAAGGGCCATGGTCCGCAATGCTGTAATAACTCTCCGTTGTCGTTAAAAGGATGGCGCACTGTCCAGTCTGCAAAGAAGCTCCTGCTCTGGTCCATGCCTGCCGCTTCCACCATCAGCGCGGTAACTGCCCCGTGAATATCTGTCTCGCACACCACCGGAAATCCCTCTTCATTAAGAAGAGAATTGGCGGCGCAGGGCATGATCCCGATTTCCCCCTGGAGTGCGTTCCAGCACTGGATTGCCCCGGCGCTGCAGCCGTACTTATCAGCAAGATCTCTGATTGCCACCTTAAGAGCCGCCACGTTTAACAGCTCTTCCTCTTTAATGGCAATGTTAAAGTTTTCCTTACAATAGGCCATTACTTCCTCTACTCTTGTGCCTTCTTCCTTTACCTTTCTCATTTCCGCCGTAAGCTCAGGCATGGGAACCGGCGCAAGCTGGATATTGAATTTCTCCAGAAGTTCTCCTTCATTGCACATGGTTGACCAGAATTCAAAAGGTCTTGGCCCAATCTGCAATATCCTGATGCCGCGGAATACTTTTACCACATTGCATATTGCCAGAAATCTGCTGATTCCTTCCTTAAATGCCGTATCCTCCAGGTGGCAGTTCGTCAGGTATGTAAAAGGAACCTTAAATCTTCTTAACACCTTGCCCGTGGCAAAAATACCGCACTGACTGTCCCGCAGCCGTACGCCCTTTTCATCAGGGCACTCGTCCCTTGGTCCCCATAAAAGAACAGGCACGTTTAAACTCTTTGCCAGCCTTGCAACCTCAAATTCCGTCCCGAAATTTCCATGGGGAAAAAACAGGCCGTCTACTTTTTCTTTCTTAAATTTCGCCTCAATTCTGATTCTGTCATTGTCATCATGAAGCAGTCCGTCCTGCGCAATATCATTGATGTCCACAAAATCAACGCCCATTTCCACCAGCTTTTTCCTTGTATAATCCGCATATTCTACAGCAGCCGGCGCACTGAAAATGCTTCTCCTTGTGGGTGCAAACCCAAGTCTGACTTTTGCCATTTTTCTGCCCTCCGTTTTCCTTATAGGAAATACATTATTGTAATTTTTACTTTATTTCAATGCATAATAAAGTAAAATTTACTTTATTTTCACTTTATTCTATTGTGTTTTCTTTAAAATTGTGGTACTTTTGTTTTACAGAATACGGCTCTATGCATATCCGGCTGGAGCATTTTCAAATACGCTCCGGTTCTGTTCTTTTGTTTTTACCGGGATAATGTATGAACAATTGTAAGATAAGAAAGGAAAGGATTCCTATGTCCATCACTGCCAAAGAACTTGCCCGGAAACTTGGCATCTCAGCCACTGCGGTTTCCATGGCATTAAACAATAAGGCCGGAGTCAGCACCCAGACACGGGCGGAAATTATTAAAGCTGCGGAAGAATATGGGTATGACTTCACCAGAATCAGGCGCGACCCAAACCGCAGCGGCTCTATCTATATTATCTTTTACAGAACCCACAATGCCATTCTCTCTTACGCCCCTATCTTTAACGAACTTTATGACGGGGTAAAAGACGAATGCCAGAAAGAACATTTTTCCGTAAAAATGATGCAGTTTTATGAAAAAACAGATATCCTTGAGGACTGTTTTTCTGATTTGCGTATTTCTGACTGCAAAGGAATCATTCTTGTGGGAACAGAAATCCGCGAACAGGCATGTAAGCAGTTTCTTTCCCTGGGATATCCCCTGATTCTTCTGGACTCCTATTTTGACTCCCTTGACTGCACCAGCGTACTAATCAACAACTCCCAGGGCGCCTATCTTGCAACCAGCTACCTGATCGGCGTCACCCGGCTCCAGCCCGGCTATCTCCAGTCAGGTTATTCCATCCCTAACTTTATCGGAAGGCAGGAAGGATATTTTAAAGCAATAAAAGAGAACGGAATGTCTCCATCCCGTTCTGTTATCCATAAACTGTCGCCTTCCATTGAAGCTGCCATGGGGGACATGCTGGAAATCATTGACCGCGGCGATACCCTTGCCAGATGCTATTTCGCCGACAATGACATCATTGCCATAGGCGCCATGAAAGCGCTCATGCTCCGGGGTTATAAAATTCCCGACGACATATCCTTTATTGGATTTGATAATATCTCCGAAAGTAAAATTATTGATCCATCCCTTACCACCATGGATGTTCCACGCCGCTATATAGGAGCCACCGCCGCCAGACTGCTGATTGAACAGATTGACTCTAAAATCGTACATACCTCGAAAGTGGAAATTGCCACCAGATTAGTCAAGCGTTTTTCAACCCTGAAACCATAACCGGCACGTTATATAGAATTTCCATGTATTTAAAAGGGTTAAAAATAACAAGATTTACCTCTGTACTCTCGCCCCTGCGCCGCCCATAATGGCTTCCACTTCCTTTTTGCTTGCCATGGTGGTATCCCCCGGCGTGGTCATTGCCAGCGCTCCGTGGGCCGCCCCATAGTTTACCGCGAGCTGCGCGTCGCCTGTGGTCATCAGCCCGTAAATCAGGCCCGATGCAAAGGAATCTCCTCCGCCCACCCGGTCCATGATTTCCAGACCTTTATAATCTTTTGCCTTATAGATTTCCCCATCCGCCCAGCAGATAGCGCTCCAGTCATTGACTGTGGCAGTTTTTACCTCCCGGAGGGTGGTTGCCACCGCTTTGAAGTTGGGGTAAGTCCTGGCTGCTTCGTTAATCATTTTCTTGTATCCGTCCAGGTTCAGTTCCTTCAGATCCGCATCGTTTCCTTCCACTTCAAATCCCAGACATGCGGTGAAATCTTCCTCATTTCCAATCATCACGTCCACATACTTTGCAATTTCCTTATTAACTTCCTGTGCCTTTTCCTGTCCGCCGATAGCGCTCCACATAGAAGGACGGTAATTCAAATCGTAGGAGACAATAGTCCCGTATTTTTTTGCCGTTTTGATGGCTTCTATCACAGTCTTGCAGGACTGCTCGGAGAGAGCCGCGTAAATACCCCCTGTATGGAGCCAGCGCACGCCCAGCTCTCCAAAAATATATTCAAAGTCAAAATCCTCCGGCGCCGCCTTGGAAATAGCGGTGTTGGCACGGTCGGAGCATCCCACGGCCCCGCGGATGCCGAATCCACGCTCCGTAAAGTTAATACCGTTCCGGCAGGTACGCCCGATTCCGTCAGTCTTCATCCATTTAATCAGGGAAGTGTCCACCCCTCCCTGCATAATGAAGTCTTCCATCAGCATACCCACCTCATTATCGGCAAAGGCCGTGATGACAGCGGTATTTAATTTAAAGCATTTGCGAAGTCCCCGGATAACATTGTACTCTCCGCCCCCTTCCCATGCCCGGAAGCTTCTGGCGGTGCGGATTCTTCCTTCACCCGGATCTAAGCGCAGCATCACTTCTCCAAGGGATACTGCATCATATTTACACTCATTTGCAGGTCTTAAATTCAAGTCCATAATCGCTTTTCCTCCATTCTGTCCTATCCCCGGATTTCTGCAGCAAGCTTTACTGCTTCCGATGTAAGACGCTCTATTTCATCAAACTTTCCTGCGGCAACCAGATCTCCTTTGACCATCCAGCTTCCGCCGCAGGCAACAACGGCTTTGCATCCAAAGTAATCTTTCAGGTTGGCTGTACTAACACCCCCTGTAGGCATGAATTTAAGTCCCACATAAGGCGCTGACAATGCCTTGATGGTCGCTGCTCCCCCGAACTGCTCTGCAGGGAAAAACTTTACTACACGAAGCCCTCTTTTGACCGCCTGGGCTATCTCGGAAGGGGTAATGCATCCGGGAAATACCGGAATCTTCTTTTCCAGACAATAGTCCACGATTTCCGGGTCAAATCCCGGGCTTACAATAAATTTCGCACCTGCCCCGACGGCTGCGTCCACCTGCTCAGTGGTGAGTACGGTTCCTGCGCCTACCAGCATTTCAGGAAACTCCTGGGCCATAATACGGATGCTTTCCTTTGCAGCCGCAGTCCGGAAAGTAACCTCCGCACAGGGCAGACCGCCCTTACACAGAGCCTTTGCAAGGGGTTTCGCATCCTTTGCATCCTGCAAAACCACTACCGGGACAATCCCCAATTCCTCTATCTTTTTCTCAATTTCCAGTGCCATTTTTCTTCTCCTCCTTTTCCAGTTCTACTTCCGCCCTTCCCGGTATCTTTAACCAGTACAGGAAATACTGTCTGCTTCGCCGCCAGCATTTCCTCCGGGTACCTGACAGGGCATACACTGTTTTTATCTAATATTCCAGATATGCTCCTTTCATAGGGCTTGCCGCATGTTCACTGAACAGGCGCAATACTCCCTTTTTGTATTTGGGCTCTCTGGGTTTCCAGTTCTTCTTCCTCTCTTCCAGAATCCGGTCAATTTCTTCCGCCGTCTTCCGCTCTCCGTCAATGCCTATGATATTCAGTTTTCTCGCCATCACGTCAATCTCAATCAAATCGCCCTCTTCCACCAGTGCAATGGGGCCGCCATCTACCGCTTCCGGGCTGCAGTGACCAATGACAGGCCCTGTGGAAGCCCCGGAAAACCGCCCGTCTGTAATCAGGGCAATGCTTCTGCCCAGCTCCTTGTCGCTGCTGATGGCCTCCGATGTATAAAACATCTCCGGCATACCGCTTCCTTTCGGTCCCTCATAGCGGATGAAAACCGCATCCCCTTTCTGGACCTTATGGTTAAGAACTGCGTCCAGACATTCTTCCTCACTGTCAAAGGGTCTTGCCCGGAGCACTGCCTGAAACATTTCTCTGGGACATGCAGTGTGCTTGATAACCGCACCCTCCGGCGCAAGATTTCCGCGCAGTATGGCAATGCTGCCGTCTGTACCGATTGCCTTGTCATAGGGACGGATAATATCCTCCTTTGTCAACTGGACATTGTACCGCTTATTAAACTCATCCAGCCATTTATTACATCTTTCATAGAAGCCATTCTTTTTTAATTCTTCCAGGTTTTCCCCTAAGGTCTTTCCCGTAACAGTCATGGCATCCAGATGCAGATGTTCTTTGATTTCCTCCATGATAGCCGGAACGCCGCCTGCATAGTAGAAACATTCTGCGGGCCATCTTCCTGCAGGACGCACATCCAGAAGATAACGGGCGTTTCTGTGCAGCCTGTCAAAGGTATCCCCTGTGATTTCAATCCCAAACTCATGGGCAATGGCAGGGATATGAAGGAGACAGTTGGTGCTCCCCGAAACTGCCGCGTGAACCAGAATGGCATTTTCAAAACTGTCCATGGTAATGATATCAGAGGGACACATGCCCGGCATCTGGGCCAGCTTTACTGCCTGCTCTCCGGCCTGTCTGGCATAAGTGAGAAGGTCAGGGCTTTCCGCCGGCATCAGTGCGCTTCCGGGAAGGGCCAGTCCTAACGCCTCCGCCATAATCTGCATGGTGGACGCGGTTCCGATAAAGGAACATGCGCCGCAGCCCGGACAGGCATTGCATTTCGCCCAGTTCAGCTTTTCCTCATCAATCTCCCCTCTCTGGTACTTAGCGCTGTACATGCCAAGCTGTTCAAGGGTAAGCATCTCCGGCCCGGCGTTCATGGTTCCTCCGGGAACCACCACTGAAGGCACATTGGCTCTTGCCAGTCCCATAAGATTGCCCGGCATACCCTTATCACAGCTTGCCAGATACACGCCTCCGTCAAAGGGAGTTGCCCCTGCATGAATCTCTATCATATTTGCAATCATTTCACGGCTTGCAAGGCTGTAGTTGATGCCGTCTGTGCCCTGGCTTTCCCCGTCACAGATATCGGTACAGAAATACCTTGCCCCACGGCCCCCTGCCTGCTCTATGCCTTTTTGCACTTCTTTCACAAGAATATCCAGATGTCCGCTTCCCGGGTGACTGTCCCCAAAGGTACTCTCAATGATAATCTGGGGCTTTTCCAAATCCTCCACAGTCCATCCCGTCCCAATGCGCAGAGGATCTAACTCCGGCGCAAGCTTACGCATCTGCTGACTTCTCAATTCCATTTTTAACCCTCCTGTCCTGTTCTGTCAATTCATTATTTATTTAAAATATACAATATTTTTATCTGAATATTTTATAATCCTATACTTATTTTTTAGTATCACACCTGCCCTGCCGGGGAATTTGGGCCAACGCCCAAATTCTAATTTTTATGCAAAGAAGGAAATGATCAGGGCAACCAGGAACCCTCCAGCGCCCACCAGCGTTTCCATAATCGTCCATGTTTTCAGGGTAGTCTTTTCATCCATCCCCACCAGAGACTTCACCAGCCAGAAGCCGGAATCATTGAAGTGGGAGCATACGGTAGCGCCCCCTGCCACAGCCGCTGTGGTACATGCCAGATACAAAGGAGACAAGTCCGCAATGCCGGGCATAGCTGAAATGATGCCTGCCGCCATGGTCATGGCTACGGTAGCGGATCCTACACAGATACGGACCAGCGCCGCTACCACAAATGCCACTACCACAATAGGAAGGTTGGCAGATGAAACGGCATTTCCGATGACATCCCCAAGGCCCGAATATTGGAGCATATAGCGGAGAACACCGCCGCAGGCCGTAACAAGAAGGATAAGTCCGGTAGGCTCCAGGGACTTGGTCATTACTTTTTCCAATTCTTCCAATGTATATCCATGCTTCATGCCAAGTACGAACATGGCAATTACAGTAGCAATCAAAAGAGCTACGAAAGGCTCTCCAAGGAAAGCAAATAACGGAGCCACACCGCTAAGGGCAGGGACTACGCCGGATATGGAGTCCAGAATAATCAGTACCAGCGGAATCAGAATGATTCCCACTATGGTCCAGAAGCTGGGTAGTTTGGATTCGTCATAATCTGCCTGGTTCGCCACATGTTCTGGAACCGGAATATGATATTTACTTCCGCAGATGGAACCCCATATGGGACCTGCCACCACCATAGCCACAATACCACAGCCAACGCCAATCATAATCACCCATCCAAGGTCTACCCCAAGCATGGTAGCTACCAGAACCGGGCCGGGCGTGGGGGGAATATAAGCGTGTCCCACTGCCAGTCCTGCCAGAAGGGGAATGGCGTAAAACAGGGAAGAACGGTTTGTTCTCTTGGCAAGGGAAAATGCCAGCGGAATCAGAATAATCAGCCCCGCATCAAAAAATACCGGCATGGCGATTACCAGACCTGTAATGCCGAGAGCCCAGGCAGCTTTCCTGTCTCCAAACCGCTTCACCATGGTAACGGCAAGGCTCTGGGCGCCTCCCGACGCTTCCAGAATGGCGCCGAACATGGAACCTAATCCTACTAAAAGCGCAATTCCTTTGAGGGTATTCCCAATTCCGTCATTTACAGCCGTTACAATATTCTCAAAAGGCATTCCTGCCAGCAGGCCAATGGAAATCGCTCCAATCAGAATAGAAACCATTGCCTGAATCTTAAACTTAATAATCAATACCAATAAAATAACAAGTCCCACCAATGCCGCAATCACAAGCCGGGTTGGGTTCAATGCCAGCGCTTCACCAGCCATAAGTTTTTCCTCCTTGTGGATATAATTTTTCTGTTTCCGGTTTTACTTTTTTACATCAGACGTCTTATGTTTTTGCTAATTTTAATATACTATTCCATCCATTTATTGTCAATACGTATGATGTTATTCGTTTTTATTCTCTCTTTTGAATAAAAAAAGCGGAATTTCCTGGTTGGAATTCCACTTCTTTTGTCTATTTTATACAAATATTTTTCTATTCTGTTCTTCTGTCCTCCTACACATCTGATGTCCAGGAGAGTTATCTGTCGGTTTCCTGCTGCTCTTTCAGCAGTTTCATTATCATCTGCCGGTTATACGTCAGATGCATCACCATAGCGCATTTTGCGCCTACCGCATCCCTTTCCAGAATGGCCTGTGTAATTGCCCGGTGGGATTCAATGGTTTCGTTCATCAGTGTCCGGTGGGTAAGGTTCGCAAAGGTGGTTACTGCCGAATTGATAACCGGAATCAGGATTTCCACCACCCTGTTTTTGCTGCATCGTGCGATACAGGTATGGAATTCCACATCCTTCTTGATATGGTTCTTTCCGGCAAGATACAACTGTTCCACTTCATCGCATAGTGTCTTAAGCTGTGCCATTTCCTGCTCTTTGGCATACTCACAGGCAAGGACGGCTATCTCCGGCTCCAGCATCAGACGTACATCAAATAGCTCCAGCGCAAGCTTGTACTTATCCTGGAATTTTGACAGGCCAAGGGGATCCTCCTCCAGTGTGCTTGTGCTGACCACATAAGTGCCTGACCCTCTGCGCACCTCAAGGATTCCCCTTGACACCAGCCCCTTAACGGCTTCCCGGACAGTGCTTCTCCCCACACCGAACCGCTCCGCCAGTTCAAATTCATTTGGTATTTTTTCACCTATCTCCACAGGCTTATTTAAAATGTAGGAAAACAACGCATCCTCCACCTGGGAGCCAAGCAGTCCTTTGTTCATCTTCTCAAACTGATACATAAGCCAAACTTTACTCCGTCCACCTATACTGTACAGAACCGGGCAAACGACCTGTCCCTTTCCCGATTCACAACCATAATCATAAATCGGCTTCTTTGATTTGTCAATCTATGGGACGCTTTTTATAGTATGTCCCGGTATCTGGCATTACTGTTCACTCCGCGACCAGTAACCAGGAGGTGACAGCTTTCGATAATGTCTGTGAAAACCGTATTGAAAAAGATTCCGCAAAATGCTATCATTATCATCGAAAAATACGATTTATGGAGAAAGTCATGAAAAGAAAAATCAACATATGGTTCCCGGCCCTTGTGTGGGCCGTATTACTGTCCGGATGTCAGGAAAAAAGCCCAAATCCCCTGCCGGAAGACCAAAAGCAGACTTCTGATTCCGATACGGTCAATCTGACCGTCTGGGGCGCTGAGGAAGATGAAGAACTGCTTCGCCAGGTTATTGAAGGATTTCAGGAAGAATACCGCGGGCAGGCGGATTTTTCCATTACTTATATGCCCCAGAGTGAAAGCCACTGTACCGATGCACTGATGGAGGATTTGGAAAATGGGGCAGATGTTTTTGCATTTGCGGACGACCAGTTGAACACGCTGGTGGCTGCCGGAGCCCTGGAACCGGTGGCAGACCCGGAGGCTGTCAGGAAATCGAACCTTACAGAAGCAGTCCTTGCAGCATCTGTAAACGATACCCTTTATGCCCTGCCGCTGACAGCGGATAACGGATATTTTCTTTATTATAATAAACAGTTTTTTGGGGAAGAAGATATTAAGTCCCTTGACCGTATGCTGGCTATTGCTGCAGAACAGGAAAAAAAGTTCTCGATGGAATGGTCTTCGGGCTGGTATGTGTATTCCCTTTTCGGAAACACCGGGCTTACCCTGGGACTGAATGATGACGGTATAACCAATTACTGCACCTGGAACGGTACTGACGGGGCAGTCAAAGGCACTGATGTAGCGAAAGCTATGGTGGACATTGCAGGCAATCCTGGCTTTATCAGCACTGACGATGCCGGATTTCTTGCAGGAGTCAGAGATGGGACTATCATTGCAGGCGTCAACGGCGTATGGAATTCGGTGGCTGTGGAAGAAGTCTGGGGCAGAAATTTCGGAGCGGCAAAGCTGCCCTCCTATACCTGCGCCGGAAAACAGATTCAGATGGCTTCCTTCTCCGGCTATAAGCTCATCGGGGTAAATGCCTATTCTGCACACGGCGAATGGGCTGCAAAGCTGGCCGAGTGGATTGCAAATGAGGATAATCAGAAACTCCGCTTCCTGCTGCGGGGCCAGGGGCCGTCCAATATAAACGCTGCGGCTTCGGACGAGGTACAAAGTTCCCCTGCCATCGCCGCCCTGCTGGAGCAGTCGGAATTTTCCTGTCTCCAGCGTATCGGGGGAAATTTCTGGGATCCGGTTGCCTCATTTACCGCAGAAATCCTGGCAGGAAACCCTTCTGGAAAAAGCCTCCAGGAGCAACTCGATACAATGGTTGAGGGAATAACCGCCCCATAACATTCAGGAATCCCATATCAGACGCAAAAGGAGTGCAGTCATAATGAAAAATATTAGTTTAAAACTTCGTTTGATAATACCAATCGCCCTTCTGGGCATTGTAGCGCTTTTGTCAAATGTCCTGTCCATTGCCAATATCCATAACGTAAATGCAAGCGCTGCCAATATCGCTGACAATTACATGGACGGCCAAAGCCGTCTGGCAGAAATCTGCCAGTCTTCCATGACCATACATAAAATGGCCTTAAGCCACATTGTGGCTACTGATTATAACACTATGATCACCCTCGTCCAGCAGATTAAAGAGGAAGAAGCTTATCTGGACGATCTGCTTGCAGAATATAAATACCATGTGATACCAAAGGATACGGCGCAGTATGAATCCCTTCTGTCTGACTATGCATCTTTCAAACATGCACTGGTTCATTTAGTCTGCGCCAGCGCCAGCCATAAGACCCAGGACGCCTATGCCCTTGCCAACGGCGATGTAGCTTCTTATGCCGCTGCCATGGAGACAGATATCGACGCCCTGAACGAATCCATCAGTGAGCAGACCTTTGACGCCAGATCCCGTCTGTCCGCCGTATACCTTATATCCCTTACGGCCGGTATAATTGCCGCCATTTTATGTATCCTGCTGGTATTTGCGGATTTAAAGCTTATTACCAACTATGTGGTAGTTCCGGTAAAAAGCATCCTGAAAACCATCCAGGAAAGTTCAGGACGCATCAACAACATGACCGGGGAAGTTCTAAAAAGAACACGTGCTTCCAGAAAAAGCGCATCGGGTCTTTCCACCCTTGCACAGCAGTTGTCAGCAACCATCCAGAAGGTGGCCGGAAATGTATCAGCCATCAACACTAATACGGAAAACGTCCGTCTGGATGTACACAATATGGCAGAGGAATGCGGCGCCATCACTGCCTATACCGCCCAGATGAATACCCGCGCAGATGCCATGCAACAGTCAGCCCAGTCCAGCGCGGAAATTACCAGCGCCAAGGCAGAAGAGATTTTACATTCCCTCAACGATGCCATTGAAAAAAGCAGAAGCGTTGACCAGATTAAGACTCTCACCGGTGAAATTCTGGCCATAGCGCAGCAGACCCAGCTAATCGCTCTGAACGCTTCTTTGGAAGCCGCCAAGGCAGGCGAAGCCGGAAAAGGCTTTGCAGTGGTTGCCCGGGAAGTGCGCGATCTTTCCTCCTCCAGTCAGGAAGCTGCCAGCCGTATCCAGGCAGTCAACAGCGTGGTCACTTCCGCCGTTTACAATCTCTCCGAAAACGCCCAGCATCTTGTCGACTATATGAGCCAGTCTGTCCTTAAAGAGTTTCAGGCCTTTGTAAAGTCTGGCACCCAGTATAAAGAAGACGCTGCCTACATCCGCCGGGCCATGGACGAATTCCATGAGCGCACAGAACGGCTGAAAACCTCAATGTCCGATATTGCTGACTCCATCAGCACCATCACCAAAGCCATAGACGAAGGTGCTGGCGGAATCGCAGGCGTTGCCGGAAATACCAAAAACCTTGCCAATGATATGGAGGATATTACCCGGCGTATGGGCACCAATCAGGAGGTGGTGGCCGAGCTGGAAAAAGAAACTGTTGTTTTTGATAATCTGTAGCCCCGGAATACAATTGAGGTCTGCGCAATAAATGCCCAGACCTCAAATTATCAGCTTCTCTTTTTTACTTTATCAGCACCGTCACTACCTCATAAGGCTTCAGCACAACATCTATGACATTGCCTTCCACTGCTGCCTCACTCTGTATTTCCTCTAAAAGATTACAGATATAGGCTTTTTCAAATTCTGCATTTACAGTCAGCTTCGTTCTTGTGTACGCGTTTTCCGCTTCATACATGCGCAGCACAGTGCCCTTTCCATCTTCGGCCTTCTTAATCGTCTCCAGAACCACATTCGGATGCGCTACTGATGCATAGGAATATCTTTTTCCGCCCGCTGTTTCCACTTCCGCCGCCAGAGGCTGGTTCAGTTTATATGCCTCATCCACCGTACCGGCCCCGCGCCAGCCTTCCTTGTGGGGATAAATTGCGTAAGTAAATTCATGCTCTTCCTGGTCTGTCGTGGGATTCGGTTCCGTACCTGATTTAATCAGGGTCAGCGCCATATTGGAGTCCTTCACGGAATGTCCGTATTTACAGTCATTGAGCAGGGATACCCCGTAATGCCCTTCGGACAAATCCATCCACTTCTGTCCGCAGCTCTCAAAACGCGCCACATCCCAGCTTGTATTCTGGTGTGTCTTTCTGGTAAGACTGCCGAACTGTATATCGAAGGACGCCTCATCCGTATGTACCGCCACCGGGAAATGCACTTTCAGAAGCGTCTGGTGTTCTTTCCAGTCCACCCAGGTCACGAAATCTATCCTGCGGCTTTCCCTGTAGAAAATAATTTTCTGCCGGAACGTGGAATTGGAAACTTTTCTTTCGATTTCAAGAACTGCCCGCACCGCCCCTGTTTCTGTCCATTCCATCCGCTCTACATTGTCCACATCCCAGAATTTTTCCGTGTAGAAAATATCAATATCCCAGTTGTCAAAGTAAATCGGCTTATCCTCATACATGCGAAGCAGATTGGCACGCTCTCCTTCCTGTATCACTTCCCTGTCATTTTCCTTATCATAAATACTCGTGAACATTCCCTGTTCATCCAGCTTTACCTTATAAAAAGGAGTTTCCAGTTCATAATTTCCATTCAGCACGAATGGAGTCTGTTCTTCTTTTACTTCCGCTCCCGTAAAGGACTGCCAGCCCTTGGAAGGAAGATTTTTTACAAAAGCAATGCTGCCCTCTTCTGTCTTCTGGACAGGATAAATATTTCCTTCTTCATCCACAAGGGCATTACCCTCAAATGCGCCTAAGTTTACAATGTCGTTCCTTTCCCTGCCAATGGTATTAAAAATGGTAACGGCATCGCCTGTTCCGGCAATTGCGCGCCGGCGCTGTGCGCTCATATCCGCAATCTTCTGCGCCAGATGCGCATACTCTTTCTTCGTTACTTCATACACCTCATGGATGGCGGAGCCTGGCAGAATATCGTGGAACTGGTTCAACAGAACGGTTTTCCACATAGCATCCAGTTCTCTGGCAGGATATTCCAGCTTCTTATCCGCAAGGACAGAGAGCAGTTCCAAATCCATCAGGCCAAGTTCTGATTTCCGGTTGGAGCGTTTATTCCTTCCCATGGAAGTCAAAGTTCCCCTATGGTATTCAAAATAAAACTCTCCTTCCCATACAGGGAGCCGTTTATTCCCCGCAACCCGCTCCTGCAATTCATCAAAATAAGTGCGGGCAAATTCCTGTCGTACAGTGGGAATCCCTTTTACCCCTTTTTCCATGCGGATGGAAGTCTCCAGCATTTCCCTGGTAGGACCGCCGCCCCCGTCCCCATAGCCGTAGGACACAAGAATATCATTGTTGATGTTCTTATTCTGATAGCGCATCCATCCGCCCATAATCGCGTCAGGATGAAGCATTCCGTTGTACGTTGTAAAGAAATCCTTAATGGGCTGGTTGACTCCCAGCGTGGTAATCAGATGGGTCAGCACCTGGGTACCGTCGATTCCCCTCCACATCATTGTATCGTAAGGTATCTTATTGAACTGGTTCCATGCAAGTTTGGTCGTCATAAAGTAATCTATTCCGCACTTTTTCATAATCTGGGGAAGTGCGCCTGAATATCCGAATACATCCGGCAGCCATAAAATCCTGTTGTCCACCCCGAATTCTTCTTTGAAGAACCGTTTGCCGTGCATAAACTGGCGTACCAGCGACTCACCGGAAGTAAGATTGCAGTCCGCCTCTACCCACATGCCGCCTTCCGGCTCCCAGCGTCCTTCCCGGATTCGTTCTTTTGCCTTCTCATACAATTCCGGGTAACGTTCCTTCAAAAAGGCATACAACTGGGGCTGGCTGGACATAAACTTATAGTTTGGATATTCCTCCATCAGCTTTAAGACGGTGGCAAAACTGCGTCCTGTCTTTTCCCTTGTCTGCTCCACCGTCCACCACCATGCAACGTCAATATGCGTATGGCCGATACAGGTGGCTATCACATCCTTATATCCCGCCATGTCTGAATACAATGCCTTGTCAATATATTGCGAAGCCTCTTCCAGTGTCCTGTAGAATTCTTCTGAATAAGGTGTGCGCAAATCAAGAAAGTTTACGGTTGTATTCAGTATCTCCTCAATATCTCTCCGATTCTTATCATCCTCATCCATTCTGGAAAATGCCTCCAGCGGCACCCACAAATCATAGTATAACTTCTCAATCCGCTCATCAATCTCCTGCATTTCAACAATCAGGTTAAATTCCGAATGAAGGGTTCCGCTGTAAGCCTGCAGTTCAAGGGTCATCTCTTCCCCCGCATGGGCCTCTGGACGCAAAAATACATCCCGGTGGTTCATATCGATTCCCTGTACCGCTTCCCCGTTCACAAACAAAAGGAACTGGGGATTCTTGGCGTCGTCCCATTCGTCAATCTGGGTGCGTACATGAAGCCACATGCGTTTTCCGTCCAGCTCTCCAGGTACCTTATAGATAGTCTTAAACCAGTAATGGCGGTCTTTCCCGTACCAGTGCATATGCTGACAGTCAAAGTCCTCCCATACCGTGTCCGCTGCTTCCGCGTCCTGGGGATGTATGTAATTGCCCTCCTTATACTTCCACTGCCCGATGATAAACTTCTGCTTTACTTTAAGTTTCTTTAATTCCTCGCAAATAACCTTTGCCCTCTTGTCTAAAAAATACATATCTGTCTCCTTCTCTGCCTTAGCTAACGGCAATGCTATGGTTTTTGATTCATATACCGTCCAAAAAGGCTGCCGCAAAACAAATGAAAATTTTCATTTTTTCTTTTGCGGCAGCCACCTTTCAGTTCATCCGGCGCGCTATTCCATATACGCCATCAGACGGTCTGCTGTAGTAAAAGCAAGTCCCGTCACTGTGTCTGCACATCCATAATAAATTGCAATTCTTCCTGTCGCCGCATCTGTTAATGCAGCGCAGGGAAATACCACATTGGGAACATCCCCTACACACTCATACAGTTCATGAGGTCCTAAAATATAATTTTTTGTTCTCTTTTTGACTTTCCAGGGTTCCTCTAAATCCAGCAGGGCACAGCCCATCCGGTAGACAAACCCGTTACAGGTGTTGATTACGCCGTGGTAAATCAGCAGCCACCCTTCGTCCGTCTCAATAGGCACGCTTCCGGCCCCTATCTTCGTGGACTGCCAAGCGGATGCATCGCCTTTAATGGTTCCCATCACCAGCCGGTGGCAGCCCCAATATTTTAAGTCAGGACTTTCGCTTAAGAAAATATCCCCAAAAGGCGTATGACCGTTATCGCTGGGCCTGCTGAGCATATAGTATTTTCCTCTGATTTTCCGTGGGAACAATACGCCGTTGCGGTTAAAAGGCAAAAATGCATTTTCCATCTGGTAAAAGTTTTTAAAGTCAAAGGTATATCCTACCCCGATTGTGGGATACTCCCTGTAACCGTTGCACCATGTAATATAATATCTGTCCTCAATAAAGCACACCCTTGGGTCATACCGGAAATCCCGTCTGGCTATTTCCGGATCCGCCCCTTCCATCACAACAGGGTCGTCGGAAATTTCCCACCGGATACCGTCTTTACTGAACCCTGCAAAAATATCCATGCTGATAGACCTGCTGTCACAGCGGAATACCCCTGCAAATCCGTCCCCAAAAGGAACTACCGCACTGTTAAATATACTGTTGGAATTCAGGGTTGCAAATCTGTCAATAATTGGATTTTCAGTATAACGCCATACCGGCAGATTCTGCACGCCCCGGGGTTCCTGCCAGGGTATATTGGGCAAATACCTTCCTATTATTTTCGCCATACTACCATCCCCCTGTCATCTGTTATTTCCCCATATATTCGTCAACCTGCTTCTGGGCTGCATCTATCACATCCTGCCATCCTGCCTGCATCAGTTCCTCTTTTATCTGGGGTACCGCTGTTGCCGGATCCTGCACGCCGGTCATTACCTCGCTGCGGTAACGGAGCCATATCTCACGGCAGTTTGCAAGCTGATCCGCCACTTCCGTGGTATCAAATGTGAATCCAAGCATAACAGAGGACACGGCCTGTTCGTTCAGTTCCTTTATTTCATCCCACTGGTTATATTCGTCTGTATCCACCTGTGTCACTGTAAAGAAGGTTGCCTGGGTATATCCTGCCATTTCCCAGTCATTGTTGATTTTGTGGACTTTTCCGTCTTCTGTATATTCAAAATTTACGCCTTCCTCGCCATAATAAAACATGTCGCGGAGTTTTGTATCCACATTTACCAAATCCAGAAGCTGTAAACATTTTTCCGGGTATTTGGAGTTAATGGAAATCATATTAATGGAACCTCTTACGGTTTCATTGGAAAGAATGGTATCGCCCACTTTCTGTACCACAACATCCTTCCCCATCTGGGGCCCCCATGAAGTAATGCCGGCTGATTCCCATCCCTGGGCAACACGCCACATATTGTAAACACGGGCTTCTGACAAAGCGGACGCATCGGGGTTGATAATCCCCTTCTGATACCACTCATGCAAAGTTTCCAGTGCGGAATAGACATCCGGCTCTTCCAGCGTAAAGCATACCCTTGCATCTTTGTCATCATACCGTACTCCCAGAATCTGGGTTCCTGCGCCAATCTGATCATATACGTCGAAAATATAATACACACCGTCATTTTTCACATAAACCGGATAATCGTTCTTTTCTGTCTTTAACATTTCAAAGGTTTCTGTCAGGGACTCAATATCTGTAAGGGAAGCGATATCCAGGTTATATTCATCAACCAGTTCTTTGTCCCACACTGCATAGTTGGAAATGGAACTGTCTTTGTAGGTAGGAATACCGTAAATCCTGCCTCCTACCTTAACACCTTCCCAGTATTTTTCCGGCATCAGCTCCGTCAGTCCCGGCATATTGGTTTCAATCATATCTGTAATATCATAATAAGCCCCCAAATCAATATCTGCAATATAATTATTGCCCGTTCCAAAGATAATATCAAAGGGTTCATTGGTGCTGACAATAATATTGCGGCGTTTGTCCCAGTCTCCCCATGGAATGACTTCCATCTCCAGGCTGACGCCGACCTTTTCACCAATATACTCGTTTACTTTGGCAATCCAGGTGTCATAATTTTTGGGCATGCCATTCCCGATAATAACCCATTTCAGATTGACATCCTCACCTTCCGCCACCTGTCCGGACTGGGATGCGCATCCCGCCAGTGTACCAAGTATCGTAATTGCAGCAGCGCAGGCTGCCAGTACTCTCTTTAATTTCATAATTATCCTCCTTCTGACTACTCTTTTACTGAACCAATGGTCAGCCCGGAAATAAAATATTTCTGGAAAAACGGATAAGTACATGCAATCGGAACAATAATAACAATTGCTATGGCCATCCGCACACTTTCTGTAGGCATTGACGCCTTGTACTGCTGTAAGGAAACACCGCCATATGGATTATTGGCAATATACTCAATAT
The DNA here is from genome assembly GCA_947177425.1 of uncultured bacterium. GTDB lineage: Bacteria > Bacillota > Clostridia > Lachnospirales > Lachnospiraceae > Suilimivivens. The sequence goes on along the minus strand of CAMWUN010000022.1, from coordinate 4,425 downwards.
TCTTCTGCATCTGGTTCAGCAAAGACTGGAGAGTCTGGAGTTTGCTGTCCTGAATATACAGGGAAGCCTGGAACCAGTCGTTCCAGTAACCAAATGCCGCGAACATGCCGATCGTTGCCATTACAGGCTTGGATATAGGCAGCACGATTCCCGACCAGATTCTGAACTGTCCCGCACCGTCAATCTTCGCCGATTCTATAATGGAATCCGGTACTGTCGTCCTGAAAAACGTCCTGCATATGGTAACGCTGAATGCTGAACAGGCAAGGGGCAGTATCAGCGCCCAGATGCTGTTATTCAGCTTTAAAATATTGTTTACCACCACATAACTTGCCAGCATCCCGCCGTTAAATACCATTGGGATGAAGATAAGCCATGTGTATATCTGCTTTAACTTAAAGTTTTTCCTTGAAACCACATATCCCATCGAGGTGTTCAGGGCTATGGAAATAACTGTACCTATAACCGTTACTGCCACAGACATGAACGCCGCCCGAAGAATCGTCATACGTTCGTTCCACAAAAATTCATACGCCGAAGAAGAGAGCACCTGCGGAATAAGCTGATATCCGTTCAGACGTATAGACTCTTCATCCGTAATGGATATGGAAAAAACAAACAACAGCGGAATGACGCATATCACTGCCAAAAGTAAAAATATCACGTTGAATAGGATATTGGTAGATGTCTTAATCTGATTCAGCGACTGCCCGCTTACTTCTTTCTTTCCCACGCTGTTCACCCCCTGCTATATAATTCTGTTTTCATTGTCAAGTTTGCTGACAATCCAGTTTGCCAGTAAAATCGTTCCGCAACTGCATATCGCCTGGAAGAAGCTGGCCGCTGCTGTCTGGCCGATTGGCGCCGTAGACTGGATTGCGTTATAAATGTATGTGTCAAAGGTCGATGCCGTTGTATACAGGGACGAAGGAAGCTGCCCTGTCACCTGGTAGAACAGGCCGAAATCCGAGTTGAAAATCTTGCCGCAGTCCAGAATCAGCATCATGATAAAAACCGGCTTAATAGCAGGCAGTGTAATATGTTTCGCCTGCTGGGATTTGGTAGCGCCGTCCATAACCGCCGCTTCGTAAAGGGAAGGGTCTATTCCCGTAATACTTGCCAGATAGAGCACCATTCCGTATCCCATACCTTTCCACGTATTCAGGAAAATAAGAATGAAGGGCCAGTATTTCTTTTCCTGATACCACATAATACGCTCGCCGCCAAGGGCCGTAATAATTCCGTTGATATACCCTCTCTCCGGTGTCAGCAATGCGTAAACAAAATAGCTGATGACAACCCATGACATAAAGTAGGGCAGGAACATCATTGTCTGGTACACCTTGGATCCCCTCTTGTTACGCATATTGCTCAGCATCAGCGCGCCTCCAACCGCAACGCTTGCACTGATGATGATAAATGCAATATTATAGAGAATCGTGTTCCTAAGCAGCATCGTGAATGAGTTGGATGTAAAGAAATATGTAAAATTCCCAAATCCTGCCCATGCACTGTGCAGCAGATTGTAAATGAAACCATGCCCGCCGGGCGACAATTTGTATACCTTGAATGCAATGATAATACCGAACATCGGCAGATAGGAAAATATCAAAAACCACAGCAGTGTAGGCAGTGAAAGCAAAAATAGTTCCGTGTCATCTTTCGACCACCGCTTTTTCCGTGGCTTTCTGCCGCGCATTGTTCCTCCGTCAAGCGCTTTGTTCATTTCCATCCTTTTTACCTCCTTTGTTTATATTTTATTTATTTTTGTTAACGTAAGATTAACATTAATTAACTTAAATGTCAACACAATCGCACAAAACCATCATTATAAATAAAAAATGCATTATTTTTTTGTGCATATTTGCATACAAATTTAAAATTTTATAAATTTAACAAAATATTATGTTTACAAACATTAACAAAAACACAATGTTCTCCGCCAGGAACGGATACACTCCTTATATTGCACAACAAAAAGCCATCTCTTATATTAACATTTGTAAACACATTTGTTGTTTTTTTCTGTATATTGTGCTATACTGTAAAGGAAAAGTTAACTATCAGGAGTCAGTATGGAAAAAGTTACAATGAAAGACATTGCCCAGGCTCTCAACATATCGAGAGTTACTGTCAGCAAAGCATTTAACAATCAGGCCGGAGTATCCGATTCGCTCCGGGAACTGATTTTTGACAAAGCAAAAGAATTAGGATATGCAAAACTTCCCTATCAGGTAATGAATCCGGCCCCCCACGAAGAGCGCACCGTCGCCCTTGTGGTGTCCCGCCCTGAATCCGCCTCTTTCTGGACAGGCATTATTCACCGCATGGCGCAGGAACTTGCAGAATATAATATCAATCTTATGTATATTTATGTTCCTTCCTCCTTTACCAGGGATTTTGTCCTGCCCTCCATCCTCCTGAATGAAGGTGTGGAAGGCATTGCAGTAATAAATGTATATGACCCTGTCATCCTGGGTATGGTAAATGACCTTCCCATGCCGAAGGTTTTTCTCGACACCATCCCTTCCCTGACCGATCGCCGTCTTCATGGCGACCTTCTTCTCATCGAAGGGTACTGCACTGAATCCGAAATTACGGAATCCTTAGTTCTGGACGGACACAAAAACATCGGCTTTCTGGGAGACATCGGTTATGCCCAGACCAACAAGGAGCGCTACCTGGGCTACCGTGCCTGCATGGACAAATACGGCCTGGAAATCCGCCCGGAATACTGCCTTACGAAAAGTATCGACATCTTTTCCTATGTGAAAGAAATAAATGCTTTTTTGGATTCCCTGACCGACTGGCCCACCGCTTTTGTGTGCGTCAGCGATTATGTGGCCCATTTCGTACAGCAATATATGGACGAGAATCCCCACAGACTGCCCCACCCTGTTGTTCTGACCGGCTTTGACAATGCCGATGAATATACCAATGTGACCGGACATATTACCACCGCCAACGTCCCTACAGGACTGCTGGGAAAACGTCTTGCCCTGCAGCTTCTGTTCCGCACAAACCACCCGGAGGCGCCCTGCGAACTGACATTTATTAAGCCTGCAATTATTAAATAATTGCAGGCTCTTTTTCAAATACTGCTTTGCAGTCTTTTACATGACAGGCAATGCCACACTTTTTCCGCTCGTAATTTATACCAGCAAGTTACATCAAATCCACAAAGTCCCCCAGCAGCGCCGCCCCGTCCGCCGCATCTTTCCTCTCATGTTCAAAGCAGAGCCGTTCCGGGTGCCACTGCACCCCCGTCACGGGAAGATACCTGTGCCTTAATCCTTCCACAATTCCGTCCGGTGCAAACTGTACATATTCTATTCCCCTGCCGGGACATTCCACTCCCTGGTGATGGGCGCTGTTGACAGCAAACCGCTCCCCATACAGCCTTTCCAGAAAAGAGCCTTTTACAGCACGGGATTCATGTATCTGATCTGCCCCCCGGTATTCATGTCGCGGACTTTCATCGAGGTGCTGGCGTATATCGCCGCCAAAATAAATATTAATAATCTGCATCCCCTTGCAGATTCCCAGAACAGGCTTTCTATCCATCACAAAAGCATCCAGAACTGCAAGCTGAAGCCGGTCAAGTTCGGGATCAAAAAAGCGGGTACCGCAAGGAAGCTGACCGAACAGTTTGGGATCAATATCTCCTCCCCCGGGCAGAATCAGGCCGTCATAATCACTGATATCAGGAACGTGAAGCGATGTCTCGGTCAAAACGCCTAAATGCTCCATTGCCCTTTCATAATTTACAGTCTTCCCCTGCTCTCCTGCAATCAATACTCTCTTCAAATACGGCCCCTTCTGACAACAGCGAAGCCTCCCCTTAACGGCTTCACTGTTACTGTTTCTCATACAATTACTTTAGTGTATGTAGATACCCCGAAAACTTGATTAGAAATTTACAGTAAAAATATTTTTTATTATGGCTGATACCAAAAGACGCAGAACTGGAACGAGCAGACTAAAGCCGAGGAATGGCGGGAGACATGGGCGCAACTCTGCAACCAGTGTTTGGAGCAGAACGGACACGCGGAGCGTATCGACCACCGCAGTTATGAACGGCAGGGGATAGACCAGATACCCACCGTCCATTTAGGCGTTGCCGCTTCTGCTATGGAGAAGCGCGGCATCCGCACCGGGCGCGGCGAAAATGCTAAACTTCCTGCAAGCCAACAACATCATAAATATGGCGGGACTTGATGAAAAATTCAACTCCATGATAGGGAACAACTGGATATTCAAGGCAAGCTGAAACCCGTTGAACGGCGGCTTGCCACTCTGAAAAGGCACAATGTGTTCAATATATTTTACCTATTCTATGGATCATTCTAAATATGATAAAATATATTTTGCGAGACTGTAAATAATCTTGTGTCTTTGGAGAAATAATCTTTACTGATAGGAATC
>CAMWUN010000021.1 GCA_947177425.1 uncultured bacterium | reverse complement strand
ATAAGCTGACTCGCGGAGCGCGGCAGCGTTTGTTGATAAGCTGACTCGCGGAGCGTGGCAGTGTTTGTTAATAAGCTGGCTCACGAAACGTGGCAGCGTTTGTTACACAGGGGAGCATAAGAAAAACGGCTGCCGGGGGCAGTGTGCGCCCCATGCGGCGAGTAGGTGAAGAATTCCCTACTCGATTGTTTTAATAGATAGAAAACTGCTGTAATCGTGGTGGGGTTCAGGAAGAGTTGCGATGCAATTCTTGTGAGTGCAGGCCGCCGGGCTTGCGCTTTTTTATTCTCGCAGATAACAAACAACGGATGTCTTGCAAAGCGAGACATCCTTATGTTGACAACGGATGCCATGCAAAGCGAGACATCCTTATGTTGGCAAACGCTGCTCCGTTTGCTTGCAGCGGGGTGTTGACTCAATAAATGGCCTGCGAAATATGGCAGCGTTTGATGGGAAATGAGCGCAGGAATGTTACAGGTTGTGGAAAGGGCATGAGGATTTTATGAAAAAGAAGAAATGCAGCCGTTCATCGGGAATCGGTGGACAGGCTGTTTTAGAAGGCGTAATGATGAGGAACAAAGATGATTATGCAGTGGCCGTCAGAAAGCCCAATGGTGAAATTGAGGTGGAGGTGGATGTATTTCATGGCTGTATGCATGGAAGCAGACTGACCCGGATGCCTTTTATCAGGGGGGTATTTAATTTCATCGATTCCTTGCGCCTTGGGATGAGGACCCTGAACTATTCGGCCTCCTTTTACGAAGACGATGAGACCGGGGAGACGAAGCTGGACAAAGCCCTTGACAAGGTATCGGGAGGAAGGGGCGAAGGAATTTTAATGGCTGTTACTACAGTATTTTCCGTAGTGATTGCAGTTGGTGTTTTCATTTTGCTTCCCTATTTTATCACTTCACTGCTGAATGAATATGTAAGAAATGCATCCCTGCTGGCGATTATTGAGGGTGCTATAAGGATTCTGATTTTTCTTGCCTATGTGGTGGGAATCAGTCTTATGAAAGATATCCACAGGCTGTACCAGTATCATGGCGCAGAGCATAAATGCATTAACTGTATTGAAAAGGGAAGGCCCCTTACGGTGCACAATGTGATGAGAAGTTCCCGCATCCATAAACGTTGCGGAACCAGTTTTTTATTTTTTGTAATGTTTGTCAGCATTATTTTGTTTTTCTTTATCCGGGTGGAAAATCCGGCGGTGAAGATACTGCTCCGTATTGCGCTGATACCTGTGATTGCAGGGATTTCCTATGAGATTATCCGCCTGGCAGGCAGAACCGATAATATTTTTGTGCGTATCATTTCGGCTCCGGGCATGATGCTGCAGAGACTGACCACCAAGGAACCTGACGAGTCCATGGTAGAGGTTGCCATGAAATCCGTGGAGGCCGTATTTGACTGGAAAGTATATATTGAAAATACCTTTGGATATGAAATTGACGAATCATGGATGGTTGACGAGCCGTATACAGATGAGGAAGATGCCGAAAATGAATCTGAAAAAGAAAAATAGGGATTTGAGGTCTGGCAAGACGGCAGCATGGAGGTTTTGATGGAATACAAAGGGCTTTATGAGTGGGGTGTAGAGAAACTGAAAGCGTCCGGAATAGAGGAAGCGGCTCTGGACGCCCGCCTTTTGCTGGAAGAGTGCTGCGGTACGGACAGGAATCACCTTCTGGTGCATGGCAGGGAATTGGTGACGGAGGAGCAGCATAAGCATTATGTAAACTGGATAGAAAAAAGGGGCAGGCATGTTCCTCTGCAGCATATTTTGGGATACCAGGAGTTCATGGGGCTTCGGTTTGGAGTGGACGGCAGTGTACTGATACCCCGGCAGGATACGGAAACCCTTGTGGAGGAAGTCCTGCGCAGTCTTCATGACGGAATGTCCATTCTGGATATGTGTACCGGTTCAGGATGCATTCTGCTAAGTCTTTTACGGTACTCCAATGACTGTACAGGGGTGGGCTGTGATATTTCAGAAAAAGCCATTGAAACGGCCCGGACAAATGCTGTCAGCCTTGGGCTGGAGGCGCAGTTTTTACAAAGCGATCTGTTTGAAAATGTCAGCGGAAAATATGAGATTATTGTGTCCAATCCACCCTATATCCCTAGCGGTGAAATCCCCGGACTGATGGAGGAAGTAAGGGACTTTGATCCGTTGACGGCACTGGACGGTGGGGAAGACGGGCTTTTCTTTTACCGGGAGATTATTCCTAAGGCAGGAGAATATCTGCATCCCGGCGGTATGCTCTTTTTAGAGATTGGCTGTGAACAGGCGGCGGACGTGAAGGGGCTTATGAAGCAGGCAGGCTACAAGGATATTCTGGTCTGTGAAGATTTTACAGGCCGTGACAGGGTAGTGTCAGGAAGATTTGGAGGTTAGAAACGTGTTTGATAAACTGGAAGATTTATTAATACGATTTGAGGAAATTATGGGCGAACTTGGGGAGCCTACAGTGGCGAACAATCAGGAAAGGTTCCGGAAGCTGATGAAGGAGCAGAGCGACCTTACGCCCATCGTGAACGCATATAAAGAGTATAAGAAGTCGAAGCAGGATGTGGAAGACTCGCTTGCCATGCTGGAGGAAGAGTCTGACGAGGATATGCGGGAAATGCTGAAAGAAGAGCTGAACGCTGCCAAGAAGCGCATTGAAGAACTGGAACAGGAATTGAAGATTCTCCTCCTGCCTAAAGACCCCAATGACGACAAAAACGTTATTGTGGAAATCCGGGCAGGCGCAGGGGGGGATGAGGCGGCTCTTTTTGCAGCGGAGATTTACCGTCTTTATGTCCACTATGCAGAGGGGCAGCGCTGGAAGGTGGAAACCATGAACGTGGACGAAATCGGTATTGGCGGCATGAAGGAAGTGAACTTTATGATAAGCGGCCAGGGCGCTTATTCCAGACTGAAATACGAAAGCGGCGTCCACCGGGTGCAGCGAGTACCGGAGACAGAGTCAGGGGGACGTATTCATACATCCACCATTACTGTGGCGGTTATGCCGGAAGTGGAAGATGTAGATGTAGTCATTGATGAAAAGGATATCCGAATTGACGTTATGCGTGCTTCGGGAAATGGCGGCCAGTGTGTCAACACCACGGATTCGGCGGTGCGCCTGACCCATTATCCTACAGGAATTGTGGTTTACAGCCAGACGGAAAAGTCACAGCTACAGAATAAGGCGAAGGCATTCGCATTGCTTCGTGCAAAACTTTACGATATTGAACAGCAAAAGGCCCATGACGCGGAGGCGGAGCTTAGACGGAGTCAGATTGGAACCGGAGACCGTTCAGAGAAAATACGTACCTATAATTTCCCCCAGGGACGGGTGACAGACCATAGAATTGGACTGACATTGTACAAGCTGGATAAGATTATGGATGGGGATATACAGGAGATTATTGACGCATGTATTGCGGCGGATCAGGCCCGCAAGTTGTGCATCTTAAACCAGGAGATGTAAAAGGCTGATTTTATGCGGGTTTCGCGGTTTTATAGGGGGTTGGCCATTTCATAATTTTGACTGAAAATCGGTTTATTTGTTGAAAAATGAGCCGATTTTTTCTTTTTGTAGATTTATAGATGATTTCGCAGCATCATTTTCCCCCTTAGACAATTTCGCAGCCCCCTGTTCAGACATTCATTGTTACTATTCATTCGAGTGTATGTATAGCCGGAAAAAGGATTGCTATTGTGACACTTTGGGTAAAATGTTATAATATGCATGTAAGATAATTGGAAATTAAATGAGAAAGACATTCAAAAATGGAAGGAACTGGATGGCAAGAACGATAGCGGTAGGGATACAGGATTTTGAAACGATAATTATAAGTGATTATTTTTATGTGGATAAAACTGATTTTATTCGTGAATGGTGGAAAAATGGAGACAGCGTAACCCTGATCACCCGGCCAGGGCGCTTTGGAAAGACACTTAATATGAGTATGATAGAGCGTTTTTTTTCTTTAAAATATGCCGGGCAGAGCGAAATCTTTGAAAAGCTGAATGTGTGGAAGGAAGAAAAATTCCGGCGTTTACAGGGAACATATCCGGTAATCAGTCTCAGCTTTGCGAATGTAAAGGATAATACGTTTGCAAAGACAAAGATAAGGATTTGTCAGATTATTTCAGATTTGTATATTAAAAATGAGTTCCTGAAAGAAAGCGGAATGCTTACTGACAAAGATTTGAGATATTTTGACAGAGTTTCTGAAAATATGGATGAGACGGATGCAGTAATTGCGCTTCATAAGCTTTGTGATTTTATGCAGCGTTATTATGGTAAAAAGGTGATTGTTTTGCTGGATGAATATGATACACCCTTGCAGGAAGCATATATAGGCGGATTTTGGGATGAAATTACCGTATTCATGAGGAACCTGTTTAATTCAACATTTAAGACAAATCCATTTATGGACAGAGCGATTCTGACTGGAATTACAAGAATCAGTAAAGAAAGTATTTTCTCCGATTTGAACAATCTGGAAGTGGTAACAACGACTTCCAATAAGTATACTGATGCTTTTGGCTTTACACAGCCAGAGGTATCGTACGCCTTGTCAGAGTTTGGCCTGTCTGAAAGTGAGGAAAGGGTTAAGGACTGGTATGATGGCTTTATTTTTGGAAAAAAGGCAGGCATTTATAATCCCTGGTCAATTATCAATTTTCTTGATAAGCGGGAATTTTCCATGTATTGGGCAAATACCAGCAGTAACAGTCTGATAGGAAAACTGATACGCAGGGGAAGCAAAGATGTAAAAATGATTATGGAAAATCTGCTAAAAGGAGAAGTGTTTCATACAAAGATAGATGAGCAGATTGTATTCAGCCAGCTTGATTATAATGAATATGCCATATGGAGCCTGCTGCTTGCCAGCGGGTACTTAAAAGTGGAAAATCATGTATTGGATGTTGATACCGGAAAAGAAGAATACGGTTTGAAATTGACGAATAAAGAAGTAAACCTGATGTTTCAGAGCATGATTGAGGGCTGGTTCAAAAATTATGCACCGGAATACAATGACTTCGTTAAGGCGTTGCAGCAGGATGATAAAAAAGCAATGAACTATTATATGAATAAAGTGGCACTTGCAACATTCAGCAGTTTTGATGCCGGGAATAAGCCTTCTGAAAATGCGGAGCCGGAACGCTTTTATCATGGATTTGTACTTGGGCTTATGGTAGAATTATCAGACAGGTACATAATTACTTCAAACCGGGAGAGCGGATTTGGGCGATATGATGTGATGCTTAAACCAAGAGCGACACCAGATGATGCTGTTATCTTGGAATTTAAAGTACATGATGCGGAAGAAGAAAAAACACTGAAAGATACAGTTGATGCGGCGTTATTGCAAATCGAGAAAAAACACTATACAGCCCTGCTTGAAGCTGAGGGGATTCCTGCTGAACGTATCAGAAAGTATGGATTTGCATTTGAGGGAAAAAAGGTGTTGATTGGTTAATGCAGCCAGGGGCAGGCCCGGCATTGGCTCCTTGACTGTGGAAAAGGAGCAGGCTTTTGTGACCGCCGGAAAGGAAATTAAGTCTATGCATGAAGCAGGAGCATTTTTATTTAAACAACTGATAAGAAACAAATTAATTATATTTTCTATTCTGCTTATTGTTTCTTACACTTATATCATACGTGATGACTATATCGCGGCTGATGCCTATATAGAGCCATCAGATAATTATGTATTTATAACGAACGACAAACCTGTTGAGGTGACAGTCAGAGCGGCCGGAAGTAAAATAAATTCGGTTTTGTTTAGTTTGTTGAATCCTGAGACAGCATCAGAGGCGTCCACAGCGGTTGACTTATATGATGGGGGCCGGTTGACAGCGTCCATCCTGCTTTCAAACAATAATTTTTATGAAGTCACGGACTCCCTTGGAAGTGCTGTAGAGCTTTTTTGGCCGGGGGGGGGTAAAAATTGATGCCGGAAAAGAATATACGATTCGGATTTCAAGTGATGTGCAGGAGGATCACCAGGCATTTGCTTTCCGTCTGAACAATGACGGTACAATCTGGAACCGTATGACCTATCTGTTATTGAGCGTATCTGCAAGAAAACGTGTATTTGCGTGGACTGCCTTTATTTTATTGGCGGCCGTATGTCTGATTGGGCAAAAGAAAAGGGAGTTCTTTTCAAAGCCAGAAAATCTTTTTCTTTTGCTGTCATTGATTTTATGTCCTTTATATCTGTTTTGTGTTCCCGTTTTTCAAGTGCCGGATGAGGTGAATCATTATGTCAGGGCATATGGAATCGTGCATGGGTACTTTTTGTCGCCGGAGGGCGGAAATATTCCGATTCCGGATAATTTGATTCCTTATGAATGGTATACCTATTCGCCCTTTATTTTATGGAAGCATTTTAACATGCAGATTAATCCGGCAGGAAGTATCATGCATAATAACGTCAATATGGCATTATATTCCCCTGTATCTTATATATTTCAGGTATTGGGAATTGGAATTGCCGATTTACTGTGCAACAATACGTACCTTCTGGTTTTGGCAGGAAGCATTGCCAATGTGGCAGGGTGTACGGCACTGCTGTATTATGGCGTGAAATATATTCCTTATGGAAAAGAAGCGGTTGTATTCATTTCCCTTCTGCCCATGGCATTGCAGGAGCGTGCAAGTTTGTCGGTGGATGCCATTACTTATGCGGCTGTGGTGGCTGTCTTATCTTTCTGTCTGTATATGCGGAATAGGAAAGCAAAAATGAGCAGGCAGGAAATTGTAGTTATGTATCTGCTGATTGCGCTGGTTTCCTCATGCAAGGTGGTATATTTCCCTGCGGCCTTTTTGTTTTTGCTTATTCCCATGGAAGGATTTGGAAGCAGGAAAAAGGAATGGATTCATAAAGCGGCTGGTGTGGCAGAGGTTGCCGTCTGTTCGATGGGCTGGCTTCTGATTGCAAAGAGTTATCTTGGAAATACCCGGGCCGGGGGAGACACCGCTGAAAAAATACAGTTTATTTTGCAGAATCCGGGAAGGTATTTGTATATACTGGATAAGATGTTCTGGAAGAATGAGGAAGGATTCATTGGAGAGATGCTTGGCTCCAAACTTGGCAGTCTGAATATTGAGGTAAACGGTATTCTGATTTTGTTTATCGTGATGTTGTTCTACAAAGTATATTATAAGGAAAAGGGAAAAAGAGAAAGTCCTGATTATCTGGCGGAAGCGGCTATGCTTGTCTTAAGTCTGGGCATTGTTCTTCTCATTGCAACCAGTCTGTATATACAATGGACAGACATTGCGGCGTCCACGTATTCCATAGAAGGTCTGCAGGGAAGATATTTCCTGCCTGTACTGCCATTGATATGCTGCGGATTTTTAAGCATGGGAAAATCCGGGCAGACTGATGTACAGGGATGCAGTGGTGGAATTATTGGGCTGTATTTGATTAATTTACTGGTTTTAATGGATGTGATTTCATTTAGTTCTTATATTGGATAAAATTTTATCATGGAAAAATGAGCAGAACGCCTTGTGTTGACTGAAAAAGTCAGCGCAAGGTGCTTTTTATTACAATAATTTAACTTGCGAAGCGTGGCATTCTTTTGCTGCTTGTGGGAATAAAAAGATATCGGCAATTCTGATGGCTGTGTATACTTTCTTATAGAAATTTGAAGAAAGGAAAGGTTATACAAATGAGAAAATACGGTTATGTGAGAGTTTCGTCAAAAGACCAGAATCCGGCAAGACAGGTGGAAGCGATGTTGGAAATGGGAATACAAAAAGAGGACATTTATGTGGATAAGGTGTCTGGTAAAAGTTTCCTGCGTCCTGCCTATCATGATTTGATACACAAATTGAAAGTGGGAGATGTGATCTGCATTAAGAGCATAGACAGGCTGGGGAGGAACTATCAGGAAATTCTGGAACAGTGGCGTAAGATTGTCAAGGAAATGGAAGCAAATATTATTGTGATTGACATGCCGTTATTGAACACGGCTTCTGTCAACGGAGATTTGACAGGCACTTTTGTGGCGGATTTGGTATTGCAGATACTGGCTTATGTGGCGGAGACGGAACATTCTTTTATTAAAAGCAGGCAGGCGGAAGGGATTGCCCTTGCCAGAAGAAATGGTGTCCAGTTTGGGCGGAAAAGGGTGGAAGTGACAAATATGTTTGAAAAAATGTTTGAGGAATGGGAAAATGGAAGGATTTCAGCCCGTGCCGCAGCGGGAAAGCTTCATATAAGCTATTCAACCTTTTACAGGAGATGCAGGGAATATGAAGAGCAGCGCAACAGTGAAGGTATCTGAACAGTCTGTTGCATAGCAACTGGAAAAAAATGGATAAATTTGTTTTAAAATGTAGACTTTTTGAAACATGTAAAACAATTTATAAAAAAGAATTATTTCATGTTCTAAATCAATTTATCGCTTCTTTTTTTCATTATAATCGCTTTGTTTCAAAAAGTCTGCTTTCTGAAACAAAACCGGATGACGGCAGGCAGACATGTCTGCCAATAATTGTGAGGGTATGGGGAATTTCTTATGAAAATCAAAGTATCTGTCTGTTCTGATGATGCATTGTATTGTGAAAGACTGGTAAATTATTTTAATTCACACTACTATGACAAATTTCAATGGAATGTCTATACACAATCTGAATATTTACAGCATATATTTGAATCTGATACGGCAGACCTCATATTAGTGGGTGGGGAAATGGAATCCGGACTGCAAAGTCTGGATGAAAAATTAAGGGACGGCCGTCTGTGGGCATATCTTGTGGATGAGGACGACGGACAGGAAGAGGGTATATGGTATCTTGCAAAATACCGGCGCGCTGACCAGATTTATAAAGATTTATTGGATTTATATGCCAGAAAAGAACACGCCCGGTATGAAAATACATCCATTGTCAGCGGAAAAACGACTTTTATTGCCTTTATATCGGCGGCAGGAGGGCTTGGCGCGTCAACGATTGCCTGCGCAGCTGCAAAATCATTTTCCCAAATGGAAAAAACCCTGTACTTAAATTTGGAAAATACCGGCTCCTGTAAGATGTCATTTAGGGGAGAAGAAAAACCGGGGCTTGATGAACTGGTTTATGCAGTAAAGAGCAGGCGTAATACCCTGGGACTGAAAATTGAAAGTTCTGTCTCGCGGGATGAAACAGGGACATATTATTTTAAGGAATGTTCCAATCCCATGGATTTGCAAAGTCTGCTTCCGGAAGAAATAAAAGAATTGCTGAAAGCAATTGAGACAGCGAAAGTTTATGACAAGGTTATCATTGACCTGGGAAACGGCTTGCAGGATAAGGAAATTGCGGTAATGTCCATGGCAAACCGTGTGGTGATGGTGACAGATAACAGTGAGATTGCATTGCTGAAACTGGGACGCTATCTGGAATTTGTCCAGACTGTGGAAGAAGTAAAGAAAGTTGATATTATTTCCAAAATACAAATTTACTTTAACAAAATCCTAAAAAATGCACAGATACCGGACCAGATTTCACAGATTCGTGTGGGCGGTGCTTTCCCAATGATTGAAAACGGCAATTTCACAGGCATTATTGATAAAATAGCCAAAATGGAACTGCTGCAGGGTATAAAATAATTGCGAAGGAGAGATGTAACATGGCTCAGGAAATAATGGGAAAGGCCCAGGAGGATATCCGCAGAAAAATTCTGGAAAGCATTAACCTGACTAAAACAACGGATGAGATGTTGGAGAAACAGGTCAGGGAGGAAGTGGATTTATATTTTGATGGAAAGTATGTGTCCATAGGGGACAAGGCATTTCTGATTGACCAGATAATCAGCGCTATCAGAGGATTTGGCCTTTTAGACACGATCATAAATGATGATACGGTTACGGAAGTGATGATTAACGGGCCGGCAGATATTTTTATAGAAAAATCCGGGAAGCTGATGAAACTGGAAGAAGAATTCGAAAGTGAGGAAAAGCTGCAGGATATTATACAGAGAATTGTAGCGCTGGCAGGCAGGGAAGTCAATCAGGCAAATCCCATTGTGGATACCAGACTGCCAGACGGCTCCCGTGTGAATGTGGTACTGCCTCCCATATCGCTGAAAGGCCCTATTGTCACAATACGAAAATTTTCCAAAGAACCCATGACAGTGGAAAAGCTGATTCAGTATGGTTCCATTACACCGCAGATTGCGGATGTACTCCGGCTGCTGGTAAGGGCAAAGTACAATATTTTTATCTGCGGGGGAACAGGTTCCGGCAAGACCACTTTTCTGAACGCAATTTCCAACTTTATTCCCTGCGATGAACGGGTAATTACCATTGAGGATTCGGCTGAACTGCAGATAGCCAGTGTGGATAATCTGGTCAGTCTGGAAACCAGAAACGCCAATACCGCAGGGGTGGGAGCAGTTACTATCCGGGATCTGATAAAATCGGCGCTCCGTATGCGGCCCGACCGTATTGTTGTAGGGGAAGTCAGGGGAGCGGAAGCGCTGGACATGCTGCAGGCCATGAATACAGGCCATGACGGTTCCCTGTCAACAGGCCATGCCAATTCCACAAGAGATATGTTAAGCCGTCTGGAAACTATGGTTTTGACAGGGGCGGAGGGACTTCCCTTAGATGCGGTGCGACAGCAGATAGCGTCGGCGGTGGATATTATCGTCCATTTGTCCAGGCTCCGTGACCGTTCCAGAAAAACCATGGAGATTACAGAAGTAGTGAAATATGAAAGCGGGGAAATAAAACTGAATCCCCTTTATATGTTTGAGGAGGATGAAACTTCCACAATCGATAAGGTGATTGGGACGCTGAAAAGGACAGAAAATCCGCTTATCAATGATTTTAAGTTAAAGCTGATGGGTTACAGAGGAAAAATATAGAGGTGTGATATGGCTTTTTTTCACAAAAAGGAAGAAAAATACGAACCGGTAGAATCGTTGATAGGCGGCGGTGACGACTATCATGTGTATCATATGTCCCCCCAGGATAGAATTGTAGCAGGTCTGATGGGCGCAGGGATAGGAGCGCTGGTATCTTATCTGTTTTTTAAAAACGTGGCAGTGACGATTGCTGCATCCATCGCTGTTGCAATTCTGGCACAGGGAATTTACCGGGAAAGCAGGCAGAAGAAAAGATCAAAGGAGCTGCTCTTACAGTTTAAGGATTTACTGGAATCCCTTACCTCATCTTATGCCACAGGCAAAAATACGCTGGATTCTTTCAAAGATGCTTGGAACGATTTAGAACAGATTTATGGGGATCAGGCGGACATAACCACAGAACTGGCAATCATTGTGACGGGGATGGAAAACAATATTAATATAGAAGACCTGCTGACTAATTTTGCCCAGCGCAGCGGCCTGGAGGATGTGGCAAGCTTTGCGGACGTGTTCCGGGTTTCCTTAAGGCAGGGGGCCAATATCCAGAATATTATTGCATCCACCCGGGATGTGATTAATGACAAAATCGAAATAGAAATGGAAATCCAGACAATCATTGCAGGTAACAAAAACGAACTCAATATCATGATGATTATGCCTTTGATCATACTGGTAAGTCTGGGCGGAATGGGCAGCGACATGACGGCGGCTTCCAATACAGTTATAAATGTGGTGATTAAACTGATAGCTTTGGGGATGTTTTATCTGGCTTATCACCTGGGACGGAAATTTACAGATATCAAAGTCTGAAACAGTGGGGGACTACTCACGCTGCAGTCGTCAAGGCCAGACGAGCCTGAATTTGACGGCTGCCTGCGGGAATAAAAGGAAAGGTGTGAAACATGCAGAGTACATTTCAGCTTGCAATGCTGGTGCCTACAACAGTGGTTGTCCTGTTCTGGGTGATACTGGCGGCAAAATATGAGGAAAAGTTCAGGGAAATGACTTCCTCCATCAATCCTGATGATTATTATTTAAGCGAACTGTTTTATATCGGGTTTCAAATTATGGAAATTATTCATTTTAACATAAAATCCGATTCATCCAGAAAGAAGATTAAGCTGATGTCGGAAGTGTATGGAAAGAAGTATGCAGAGTACTATTACTATGTGTCTGTGGGAGGGAAGATTACCTATGTGATTACGGTACTTCCCATTATTTTCCTGCTGGCCCTTTTAGCCAACAATCCCATTGCCCTGCTTTTCGGGGCGGTCCTTGCGGCGATTTTTGTATGGTACATGAATGAAAGTTTCAAGGACAAGCTTACAGCCAGAAGGGAAGAAATTCTGGCGGAATTCCCACAGGTGTTGTCCAAGATGACTCTGCTTGTGAATTCGGGGATGCTGCTTAGGGACGCCTGGAATCTGATTGCCCAGCAGTCCGATACGGTTTTGTTCCAGGAAATGCGTCTGACCGCGGCACAACTTGAAAATGGTGTGCAGGAAGCGGCGGCATACCGGGAATTTGCAGAGCGGTGCGGCATTAAGGAAGTGCGGAAGTTTTCCTCCATGGTAATTCAGGGACTGGAAAAGGGTGCGGCGGAACTGACCATGTTTTTAAAAGATATGGCAGATGAACTGTGGCTGGAAAAGAGAAATCTGGTGAAACAGAAAGGGGAAAAGGCAAATGCAAAACTGCTGATGCCCACGGTGATTATTTTCATCGGTATATTATTTATGATTATGGCTCCGATTATTTCGGGGTTATAGGAAACTGGCGTTACATAGTTTCCGAAGCATTCATATGCTTTGAGATAAAGGTTGCACAAAAAACAGAAAAAGAAAGAAAAGAGGAATCGGGCATGAAAACATTTTTACAAATCAAAAAATTACATTTAAAACAGATTTTGAATGAAAAGCTGGAAGAATTGCTAAAAGAGGATGGGGATACTAACTTTGTGTCTATTATTCTGATTATGGTAATTGTGATCGCCATTGCGGTTATTTTCAAAGATCAGCTAACAGCAGCAGTACAAAATGTATTTGGGCAGTTGACAGAGTTTATTGGCGGCTGATTTTTGATTATGAAGAAAGAAAAAGGCGCAGTCATGGTGGAAGCGGTCATTGTTTTTCCTATTGTGTTGCTGACTGTTTTTGCCCTTATTTATTTAGGACTATTTAAGCTGCAGGAAATGGCAATGCTTTATCAGGTACAGCGGGTGGCCCACCAGGGCGCCCATGTGCTGGCCAATCCCGGCTACCGGGAGCTGGGGGATTATACACAGAAGGCCATTGATTTTTCGTCAGACCCTGCGGATGTCAATGCCTACTACAAGGCGGCCCACGACAATCTGCTTGTGCTCTATCGGGAGATTGCCGGATATGGGGCATGGACAAGTCAGGGAGAGTTACAGCGGTTTATGGACAAGGTAGCGGAAAGCACACTGATACTGGCCGGGGGAGCCTATGCGGATAACACCGTGACCATTGACCGGGGATTGTTTGCCACCCAGATTATGGCGGAAGTGACTTTCAGCTTTCCAACGCCGGGGGTCATGCAGTATTTTGGTTATCCCGATTCCCTGGCCTTTAAACAGTCGGCAATAGCTGTGGCTATGGATCCTGCAAATTTTGTGCGGATGGTGGATCTGGCTGGAGATGCCCTTACGGTAGCAAGCGAAAAGCTTGGCATTGCAGATGATATCGGAAAAATTATGGATGGTATAAGGAAGTACGTATTTTAGGTGGTGAAAATGGTAAATTTCTGTAGAAAACACGAGGGGACAATTGCGGTCTTTCTGACATTGATTCTGATTCCAACTTTTATATTCAGCGGCGTCATAATTGATGGAAGCAGGATTCTGGCAAGCAAAAATCTTGTCTCGGGGGCAGGGGATCTGGCAATGAACGCCGCCCTGTCCAATTACCATGAGCAGTTAAATGAAGTATATGGGCTGCTGGCAATGGCCGATACCGCGGAAGAGATAGAAAGCATTATGCAGGAATGCTTTGAGATGTCCTTAAATGCCAGCGGGGTATCAGGAGAAGATTTTGCCAAGGCGCTGGTGTATCTGGAACTGACGGAAGGCGGTTTTACTGCTTCCGACCTTGTTGATACGGAAATTTACCAGACAGAAGTTTTTAAGCAGGAAGTATTGGAATACATGAAATACCGCGGGCCGGTCATGCTGCTTGACCGTGCTATGGAAGACAGGGTAAGCAGTCTGGAAACCATAGCGGAGGAGAGGGCCGCGGCGGACGCGGAGCTCAAATTTGAAAAAGAGTTAAATGATGTCCAGAAACTGCTGGATGATTTGAAGGATTTAATTTATGGAAAGGGCAGTCAGAAGGGACAGATACAATATGTAAACAGTATAGGCACTGAACAGTCACTGAACCAGTTATTGTCTGAAACGAAAAATAATTATGAGGAAATTACGCTGCTGGCGGTAACACATTATCGTCTGACGCACTGTAGTGACAGTGACTTTGGTGATATGAAAGACTTAATGGAGCGGATGGCGGATCTGGCCTGTGACATAAGCAGTATTACAGCGGAAACGGCCTCCAATCTGATTAAAATGAAAAGGATTGAAAATGCCATGCGGGGACAGAATCCTTCCGATTTGCTGGAAGGGGTGGACAGGGACAGCGATGAATATGACGAAATACAGAGAATTATTTCAGAATATGACAACGCCAAATCCATACTGGCGGACGGCACGGAAAGAGTGGAGCGCAGGCTGGACGAACTTGTGCAGACATCCTATACAAAGATGCATGCACAGTGGGAATGCGCCAAAGGCGGCAGTGAAAACTGTACGGATATAGTGGATAAGCTGGATGAAATCAGGGAAAAGCTTTCGGACTGCGAAGGGAAATATGAAAATTGGAAAAATGCGGTAGATAATCTGTCTAACGGAGAATCCAGGGCAGCTTATCAGGAAAGCATCGACGAGGTAAGCGGTCTGTTTGAAAACGGGGGAATTATTGATGCATTTGAGCAGAAAATCAATAACAATAAAGTTTACTTTGATGAGGTGACAGCTTCTTTAGACCAGGTGACATTTACGGGGTACCGTATTGATTATGATGTTTCCTCCAAATCTGTCTTCATGGGGGAGGCTGATTATGGACAAATAATTGAAAGCAGTGAGGTAAGCCGTGCAGCCAGTGATTTCATGGTGCGTTACCATACGCCGGACAGGATGGCGCTGTCTGTAGTAATTGATAAAACCGTGGATGAACAGGATGCTTTCGTGAAGAAGCTGAAAGAGGAATATTGCAATACAGACAGTTCGGATAAAGCAAAAGCCGATGAAGCAACAACAACATGGAAAAATGCATTAAACGAGAAAAAGAATGAATTAGTGAATTTGCTCACGACCCAGGATATTCCGGATGATAATGTGAGAAACATTGCGGGAAATGAACTCCCTTCCGTGTGGCTTGGAATTGCGCCGGAAGGGGACTATGGGGGAGATTCCATCAAAGCCGAAGGAAGTCTGGACGACAAGGACACGAGAAAGAAAGCGGCTGAAAGCGGTAGTGACAATCTGAATGAGGATAATGCCACACTGACCCAGATGTCTTCCTTAAGCTCCAAAATGGCGGGGATAGGCGAAGCCGTAATAGAGCCGCTGTATTTTACGGAATATGTAATGGACATGTTTTCCTATTATACGGTAAACCGGAACAGGGACGGGAGCGAAATAGCCAGTCCCAAGTCCCTGAGCAGGGCTTCATTGGACAGCAATGCCATTTACCGGGCAGAGGTAGAATACATATTGTGGGGCAGTCCCAATGTGAGAAGCAATATAAACAAAACCAAGGCAATCATTTTTGCGGCAAACTTTGTTTTTAATATGTGCTTTGCATTTACCAATAGCAAATTAAATAATCAGGCAAGAACCATTGCCGCATTTTTCCCGGTGGGAATGATGGGGAGGATAGCCATTAAATGCGCACTTCTGACAATTGCGGCTACGATTGAGACAGTTGACAACATGGTTGATTTGATGAACGGTAAGGCGGTGCCGCTTATTAAGAAGCCGGACAAGTGGAGAACATGGCTCGGGGCACCAACGCCTTACAACAATGACGGTTCAGGTTTTACCTATGAGGATTATCTCTGGATTCTGGTCTGTGTCAACATGTATATCCCGTCACAGCAGACCAAACTGCTGGGAAGGACCGCGGACTGTATTGAACTGAATCTGACAGAAAAAAAGACCAATAATTCAAACACATTAAAAAATATGTACACGATGGTATCTGTTGACGCTGTTGTATCTATTGACACATTCTTTTTGCAGAAGCTGGGCGGAGAGGGGTACGATGTCAGCTATAGTGAGGATGCATTTAAGGTGAAGTATCATGGAATTCAGGGTTATTAAAGGCAGGGAAAAAACTGAAAATGGAAGCATTACGCTGGAAGCGTCCATTTTCCTGGTGATATTCATTGTATTTTATCTTATCATGATGGACTTCATCCAGATTGCCAGGGCGCAGGTCGTTCTGCAGTATGCCGCCAATGAGGCGGCAAGAGAGATTTCCCAGTACAGTTATGTGCTTACGAAAACAGGTATTGTGGACAAGCGGGTCTCCACTTCCTCACAGGCGGCGGCTTTTACGGCGGATGCCGCCAGCCTTCTGGATGATATAGAGGAAGTGGGAAACGCCATATCCACAGGCACAGGCGCAGCAGGGGCGGCGCAGCAGGCCGGACAGCATGTGTACGATTTTTTCAGCGATCCGAATGCCCTTATGAACAATATTTTCAGCCTGATCAAAACCCAGGGGGCGGATATGCTAAGCAGTATGGTTATTGAAGCTATTGTGGAAGGGATTGTGGAAGCGCAGATAGAAAATATGTCGGCCAAAGGGGCAGATGAATATTTAAAGGATTTGGGAATTGACGGCGGGATGGCAGGTCTGGATTTTGGCAGCAGCCACTGGGCAAATGCATCCAGCGGCGGTATGCCGGAGCTGGAGGTCTGTATTGTGTATACAATTGATTTCCACTTAGGCATCATTGAACTGGAACCGAGAACGTTTAAGGTATGTGCGAAGACCGCACTATGGTGAATTTATGTTTGTTTGCATAGCAGTTGGGACAGGGATAGCCAGCTATTTCCTAAATGTCATGTGCATGTATGACAGGGAGACGGAAAGGGAAAACGGCAGGGGAAGATATTTAATGCGGATGGACAGGCACAGGGCTGTCACATTTGCGGTATGTCTGGCATTGTGTCTGGGGCTGACCTGGCTTTTTGTACAGTATCATTATGGGCCTTTGAAGGTAATACGTTATTTGTTATTGCTTGCCCTTTTGTATCCCATTGCCCTGAGGGATGCAAAGGAGAAAATTATTCCAAACAGATGGCTGGTCTATATTCTGATAATCCGGGCAGTGCTGTTTATGGCGGAAATTGTATGTTTTCCCAGCTTATGGCTGGAAAATATCAGATTTACCCTGGCCGGGGGAGCGGTGAGCGGCATAATCTTCTTTATGGCCTATGTGGTTTCCCGTCATGCCATCGGCATGGGGGATGTGAAGTTATTTGCGGTCATTGGGATGTGTCTGGGAATTAAGACTACCTATCTGGTGATGATTGTATCTCTGATACTGTCAGCCATTTATGGAGGCTGTATGGTATTGGGGAAGAAAAAGAATATGAAGGACGAAATTGCATTCGGCCCCTTTGCGGCGGCCGGCACATTCCTCGTTCTGTTAATAGGAGCATAGTGCTATGAAAAAGAATCTTTCTGCTGCCATGCTGGCATTGCTGGCCCTTGCATGGTATATCACATTGTCCACATGGCTGGGAAATGAAAAGAAGTACAACGATATAGTTGCGGAGGCACAGCGGCTGGAAGGAAAAGGACTGTATCTGGATGCCATAGCCAAGTATGAAGAGGCGAAAGGGGTAAAGGGCGAGACGCTCTTTCTGGAGGAGGCCATAGCAGAGGATTATCTGGCGCTGGAGGAATACAAGGAATACCGGAAGAAGATGAATGAAATCATTTCTGATTACGGGCCTGTGGAGAGAGATGTGGTAAAACTGTATGAATTTACCAGAGAACATCTTTCACAGGACAGCGTCATTGATCTGGTAAGCGGTTTATATGAGAAGTATCCCGACAGTAAAATTGTGCAGGACTATTACGACGGCGTAAAAGGAATATATGTGGAGCGTGCCTGCGCTTATGAGCGGATTTATGACTTCGCAGGGGACTATGCCGTTTATGTGCAGAATGGAAAAAAGGGATTGATTGGACTTGATGGAAAAGTGGTGGTGGAAGCGGTCTATGATGAAATTGCATATAACGGAAAAGATAAGGATGCAATTTCAGTAAAAGACGGGAAGGACTGCTTTTTTATCAATCAGAAGGGAAATAAGACCCGGATGCCGGAAGAAGAGGCGTACACGGAAATAGGTATTCTTTCCCAAAGCCGTGTGGTGGCAGTAAAGGGCGGTAAATACGGATATCTGGACAAGAATTTTAAGGAAAAAACAGAGTTTGTCTATGACGATGCAACGCCTTTGTACGAAGGGACAGGGGCTGTGAGACAGGGAGATAAATGGGCGGTTATTGACAGAAAGGGAGAACTGGTTACGGATTTTGTGTATGACGACATTGTAAGGAACAGTAAGGGAATCTGTAGTGTGAATAAAATGATTGCCGTAAAGCAGGGGGATGTTTTCTTTTTTATTAATGAAAAAGGAGAAAGAATATCAGAGCAGACTTATGAAGAAATAAAAGCTTTTGAAGCAGACGATATGTGCGCTGTGCGCATAAACGGAAAATGGGGCTATATTGATAAGGATGAAAATCTGAATATTGCATGTACTTATGAAGATGCCAAATCCTTTACCAACGGATATGCGGCCGTAAGGGAAAACGGAATCTGGGGATATATTGACAGGAATAATTATATGGCCATCGCGCCTGTTTTTAATGACGCAGGGCTTATGACCCGGGACGGGGCGGCTCCCGTGTGCCACGACAGTACATGGACCCTGCTCCAGCTTAAGATTATGGAATGAGTGTATAGGGGAACTGTATGGAAAGGTATAGGCGGACAGATGAATTTCAAATTTAAACAGCAGAGTGTAGGGGAAACAACTTATTTAATTTTTGAGGTTGATGATAATCTTGAGATTGATTCTTTTGCCATGCGAATGATGGCAAATAACAGATTCACCAATATTGTCCAGACACAGATTGTCAGGATTAATGAAAAACGGCAGATTCAGTTTAACGTTACCGGGCTGCTGAAGCTGAACAGCAGGATATCCATTCCAAGGCCGAAGAGAGAGGTTTTGGGTATTTTCAACAGCATTTTAAATGCTTTTGAGGAGGTGGATGCCTATATGCTGGATATGGATCATTTGTTTTTGGAATGGGAATATATTTATCTGGATGGGCAGGGGAACTGTATGCTGATGTACCTTCCCTTTGATCACACTTTCAGCAAGGATAAAATCGATTTCCTGCAGGAGGTGGTAAACAGGGTACAGCCGGATTATCAGGAAAAGGATACCTATTTGTTTGATATTCAGAATTCATTCAGCAGAGGAGCCATACAGAAGTTATCTGATTTTAGGGAGGTAATCAAAAAAAGCGCAAATATTTCTGACGTGGGATATAGGGAAGAAAAGCAGGAACAGGCAATGGAAAGCAGGCCGGAATTGCCTGTAAAACCACAGGAAAAAGAAGGAAAGGTAATAAAGGCGGCGGAGCCGGAAGCAGCAGAAAAGAAGCAGGGGAAAAAGCCTGCGGTAAGTCCAAAGGCGGCGCCTTCCCGGATTCCGGTTATTAATATACCCGGCAGGGAACCGGGGGCAAAAGAGGTTCCCAGGATTCCCGTACAGGAACCTGTAAAGAAGGAACCTGCCGGGGAGGATGGGGAAGATAAAAAGGAAGGAAAGAAAAAATGGGGGATTTTTGGGAAAACCTCAAAACATAAAAAGGATGAAATCGGCCATAAGGAGGATGAAAGCCGTAAGCTGCCCCCGTCTCCGAAATCTGCCCCTGATTATGGAGCGAAGAGGGGACAGGGGATGTACGAAAGTTATGAGCATACAGTAATTATGCCGGAACCTGTTATGCCGGGAAGCCATGAGGGAACAGTCATTTTGGAACAGCCGGAATTTGCCATGCAGTCCTTTGCCAAGCTGGTCAGCAGGCAGGACGGGAGGGAATACCGGATAGACAAAGACAAAATGACAATAGGTTCAGGAGCGGCGGCAGATATCAGAATTAATAATAATGCTATCAGCCGAAGCCATGCAGTGATTTTCCATGAATGCGGCAATTATTTTATAGAAGATACGCAGTCAAGAAATGGCACTTTTATAGGCGGGAGGCGGATACAGGCAGGGGTAAGAGAACCTCTTTATGACGAAATGCTCCTGAAACTTGCCAATGAAGACTTTGCGTTTATTAAGGATTGATTCCCGCAGAGAACTTTAGGTAAAATTCCGTATCAACGGTTTTTTATAATATAAAAAAGAAGGAGGAGAAAGCAATGCAGAATATACTTAAATCTAAAATATTCATAAGTGCGGTACTGGCAGTAGCGGCAGTAGCAGCGGCGGCAGTGATTGCAGTAAGTGTGAGTCATTCCGGCAGTGACTTACAGGCACAATTGGATTTAGGAGAAAAGTATATTTCAGAGCTGGACTACGAAAATGCAGTAATTGCATATGAGCAGGCTCTGGAAATTGATCCCTATTGTCTGGATGCATACCTAGGGCTGTCAGACGCTTATATGGCGCTGGGCCAGCAGGATAAGGCAATAGAGATTATGGAACAGGCGAAAGCCATGTTGCCGGACAGCGTTGAGGTATACATAAGTCTGGCACAGTTGTATGCATCCCGGGAACAAATTGACCTGGTAGTGTCAACTCTGGAAGCGGGAATTCTGGCTACCAATTCAGACCGCTTAAGGGAAATGCTGCGGGAATACCAGCCCGGAGAAGAGGCGCCTGTGCAGGTAGCAGAAAGCAGTCAGGAAGACGGGGATGCAGAAGAGGAACAGCCTTCCCAGACACAGGAAGATGAAGAGGAAGTCCCATCTCTTGTAATCGGACTGGAACAAGATAACAGGAACCAGAACCAGGCGCCTGTGCTGGTTATTACACGGAATGATGAGGAACCGGCAAGGATTCCTCTGACTGCTCCAGTATCCCAGCCAGCGCCCGCGGTCAGCGAAAGCGAAGATAATGGGACAGACAGCAATGAAAATTCCGGCGGCAGTTCATCGGGCGGAGGAGAAAGTCAAGAGGGCGGTTCTGATAGCAGCGGTGGAAGTCAGGAGGGCGGTTCTGATGACAACTCAGGTACTGTTGTTGAACCTGTTCTGCCCACAACAGGAATTACCGGAAATATATACGGTATTGACGGACAGGGAATTGAAGGCGTTACCATAAGCGTATATTCTGGCAATAGTGAGAATCCTGTTTTAGTAAATACGGATAACATAGGAAAATATTTACAGGAATTAATGGCAGGCAGTTACAGAATCGTTCTTTCAAAAGAGGGATATGCCGATTTAAGTACAGTGGTTTCAGTTGTAAATGAGGCTTTAACAAGCAGTAGCTTCGTTATGCTGACAGAGGAAGAGAGCAGACAGTCAGCATCCTTAAAGGGCGTTGCAATTAATGCAACAGATTCCCAGGGAGTGGAAGGGGCTACCATAGTGCTTATCAACGGTTTTGACAATGGGTCAAACGGCAATCAGAGCATTATTGAAAGCAATAAGCATACAACCACAGGAAGCGACGGAAGGTTTTCGATTGATGATGATGTGACAGCCGGATATTATACGGTAGAAGCGTCCAAAGACGGTTATTCCACGTACATTCATAACGAAACAATTAAACCGGGAGAAAATGACCTCACAATTAATATGTCTCCTGTCATACAGACACAGGGAGAATACCGCATTGTACTTACCTGGGGGGAAGAGCCCAGAGATCTGGATTCCCATTTGATCTGTACCGGAAACGACAATTATCATGTTTATTTTGGCAACAAAAATTCAAGCGACGGAAATGCATCGCTGGATTGGGATGATACGTCTTCTTACGGGCCTGAGACAACTACGGTAAAGATTGGGGATGGCAATTCTTATATCTACGCAGTCCACAACTTTACAAACGGCTGGACAGGGCCGGGACAAAGCGGGTCATGGAATCTGGCGAATTCAGGGGCCAGAGTTGTAGTCTATGGGGATGACGGAATTATTTTTGACGGCAATGTACCAGTGAACAAAGAGGGAACCACATGGGAAGTATTCCGGATTGAAAATGGCCGGCTGGTGGTAAAAAATAGTGTAAGTTTTACGCATCCAGGCGATTTGACTGGCAATTATTCACTGATGACGGCAGAGGCTGATGGCGCCGGGGAACCGGCAGCGCTGGCATTAGCGGATGATGGAAAAGCGGTAGAATTGATAGAAACAGAAGCAGAAGAGTCTGTAACAGAGGGAATTTCAGCCGCAAAAGAAAACGTAACTGAAGAATCTGTACCAGAAGAAATTGAAGCAGGGGAAGCTGTAGAGCCGGAAGCGGAAGAAACTGTAGAGCCGGAAGAGGCTGAAGCGGAAGAAACTTTGGAACCGGAGGAAGCAGAAGAAGTGTCAGAGCCGGAAGAAGCTGAAATAGAAGAGACAGTGGAACCGGAGGAAAATGTATCAGAGGAACCGGAAAAATCAGAAGAAGCCGGGGCAGAAGAGAACCTTGGGGCTGATGAAACGGAAGCAGAAGAACCGGGCGAAACGGAGACAGAAGAATCGTCAGAGCCGGAGGAAGCGGAAGCAGAGGAGCCGGGTGAAGCCGAAACGGCAGATAATCAGGAGCCGGGAGAGGCGGAAACAGAAGAAACCACAGAGCAACAGGAAACAGCAGCACCGGAAGAGTGCTTAATGCCCGAAGAGAGCAGTACCCCTTTAGATGAGACAGAAATGGTGGAATCTGAGGAAAATGCTGAAAGTTCCGAAAATGAAGGGCTGGAAGAAGAGAACAGGAATGTGGGCGGTTCTGCCCAAGGAGTAATTGAGTAACAGAAAGATGAGTTGAATGGCATGGGAGATTTTACAGCAAATATTCAGGCGCAGTTAAAAGATACATATGATGTTACCGGGCAGATTGGAGAAGGCGGGGGAGGCTCTGTTTACAAGGCTTATCACAAGCGTCTCCAAAAGGAAGTGGTAATCAAAAAAATGCATATGAAATCAGGAAACCAACTGAAAAACCGTCAGGAGGCGGATATACTGAAAAATCTCCGCCATTCTTATTTACCTCAGGTATTGGATTTTATTGAAGCAGGAGAAGCTGTTTATACAGTCATAGACTTTATTCCGGGAGAATCCTTCCAGCAACTGCTGGATAAGGGGGTCAGGTTCCCAATGGAAAAGATTATCAAATATGCAAGGCAGTTGTGTGAAGCGCTGATTTATCTCCACAGTCGGGAGATACCGGTCCTGCACGGGGATATTAAGCCTGCAAATATTATGCTGACCCCGTCAGACAATGTATGCCTGATTGACTTTAACATTTCAGGCTTTTTTGAACAGAATGAAATTATGGCTGTAGGATACAGCAAGGGATATGCGGCGCCGGAGCAGAAAGCTCTGGTGCTGGAAATCCAGAATAGAATACAGCAGTATACAGTAAACAATGAAAGACCAGAACTACGGGACGAAAGCAGCATTCAGGCGACGCCCCGTGAGACAAAAACCATTGGATTAGAAAATACAACAGTGCTTCTGGAAGATAGTGCAGAGAACGAAACACTGTTTTTAAATACAGAGAATGACACAGAAACCTTATATTTGCAGGAAAACCAGAGGGATGAAAAGGAGACGGCTTTTTTAGAAACCACAATGGACAGTATTTTTGTGGACAACCCGCAGCAGCAGATTGACGTCCGTTCGGATATCTACAGTCTGGGAGCAACTTTATATCATTTACTGTCGGGAAGAAGACCTGATGACGGGCAGCCCGATTTGACTTATGAGCAGTTAAGCGCACTGTCTTCCGATGCCTTTGCCTATATTCTTACCACAGCCATGGCATACAGGAAGGAAGACCGTTTTCAGTCTGCCGGGAAGATGCTGGAGGCGCTTAACCAGATTGCAAAACTTGACAAACGGTACAAGAAGCTGTTGTTTAAGCAGAGAGTGGAACTGCTGGTTTCGTTTACAGCGGTTCTTTTGGGAATCGTGCTTGTTTTTGCAGGTTTAAGGACAGGACATGAAGAACAGGAAAATTTGTATGGAACATATATTTCCAGAATGGAAGAGGCCATTGCACAGCGGGACCAGAATACTTTTGAAGAGAATTATGAAGCGTGTCTGGCGCTAAACAAATATGACCCAAGGGCTTATTATGAAAGGGCTCTGTGGATGTATAAAAACAGGGATTACGAAGGATGTGCAGGGTATATACAGGAAATGACCGCAGAATATCAGTTTGAAGACCAGGTGGCGGCGGCAAATTTGTATCTGCTGCTTGGAAACTGTTATTATGAACAGGGCGCTTATCAGGACGCGGCAAAGGTGCTGGAGACGGCGCTGGAACTGGACGGGCAGAATAAAGCCATCTACCGGGATCTTGCGATTGTATATGCGGGAATGGAGAGAAGCGGCGACGCGCAGGATATTCTGAATAAAGCCATTGAAAGGGGACTGGAAGAAGATCAGATTTACCTTGTACAGGGGGAGATAGCGGGAAGTCAGAAAGACATAGGAACGGCAAAGGAAAAATTAAAAGAATGTCTTGATGTTACAGTGGATGACACGATACGCACAAGAGCTTATGTTTTTTACAGCGATTTGGATAAGAACAGTACGGAGGGGCTGCTGGACAGTGCCCGGATGCTGGAAAAGGGAATTCGTGAACTGCCTCTTGGAAGCAAAGGGATTTTATATGAAAGACTTGCCCAGATGTACATCAATCTCCAGGCAAATACAGGAGATTTGCAGTACAGCAGAAAAGCGATACAGGTATTTAACGATATTATCAGTAACGGACTGGCCTCCTATCAGACGTATATCAACCTTACAATTTTGTACGAGCAGACAGGGGACTTTGAACAGGCGCACGGGATTATAGATAAAGCAATCGATTTATATGGGAACAATTATATTTCTTATAAGCGTAAGGCTTTTCTGGAAGCGGATGAACAGGCAAATAAAGATGTTTCACAGAGAGATTATCATGGATTTGGAGAGAATTACCGGATGGCAGTGGAGCTGTTCCGGGAAGTGGAGACGGACGACCCGGAAATGCCCCTTTTGGAAAAGGTTTATACAGAACTGGTACAGGCCGGATGGCTGTAAAGTTTACATGTTTAGGAAAATGGGAGAGACAGTATGGGAAAAGTTTTATTTATGGCAGGAGGTTTTTTGTGCCTGGCGGGTTTGGCGGCTCTGATTTTAGCGGTAGTTTTTTTTAAAAAGCAGAGGGAAAAGCTGATTGAGCAGATAAACAATGAGTATAGAGAGGTATAAAAGGTGAAAAAAGCAGAGGTTTGGAGAAAATTGGCAGGGCTATTTATTATATTATTAACTCTGGGAAGTCCGGGGAAGGTGTGGGCTGTACAGGAATGTTCTCTTTTGCAGATATTAGTAGATGAAAAACAGATTGTTTCATACATAAAGTGCGGAAGCACTGTAAATTCTGCTGATGCCCAGGTTTCCCAATATCCCTGCGAAAATGTGGAGATAATCCAGCCTGGGGATATTACAGTCCATACGGTTATCCTAATGGATAACTCTTTGTCCATATCTGAAAGCAACAGGGAAAATATAAAAAATATTTTGAGGCAGTATGTGCAGGAACTTCCGGAAAATGAAACGGTCAGCCTTGCCGTGTTTGGCGAGGACATTCAGTTTTTGGCGGAAAAGTCACAGGATAAAGAAGAAATGGTAAGGATGATAGATGAAATCGGGTTTCAGAACCAGGATACTTATTTGACCGATTATTTGTTTGAAGCAGTGGAAAAAATTGAAAACGACCCGGCGTATACCAGGTTTATTGTAATTTCTGACGGCGTTGATAATAAGGCAATCGGTATTACAAAGGAGGAACTGGTTTCAAAACTGAAGGAGACGCCAAGACCTGTTTATACCATTGGACATGTGTATAAGGATAATTCCGATGAATTAAAAAATATGTTTGCCTTATCCCGTGCAACAGGCGGTAAGGAACTTCTCATAGAAGATTATGAAGATACCAGCATGATTGTAAATGAAATCCATGATTTTTCCCACATATATTCTGTCAGAATGGATGTGCCTGAAAATGTCATGGATGGCGGCAGCAGGCATATTCTGATGAATCTTCATACGGATGACGGGGATATGGAAGTGACAGGAGAGGTTTCCATGCCTTTCACACTGGCCCAGGAGGAGCCGGAGCCTGAACCGACACCGGAGCCGACGCCCGGGCCGACACTGGCGCCGACAGCATCACCCACGCAGGAGCCCGTATCTGTGCCGGAGCCTTCAAATAAGAACATTGGGGTTGAAAAAACAGCAGGGATAATTGTATTAATTATCGCAGCAGGTTTTCTGGTTTTTTACCAGAAAAAGAATAAAGGTAAAAGCGATAAGAAAGCCCGGAAAGCAAAGGCTCCGGTACCAGCGAGGCCTGAGGTGCAGGAAATCGGCCCACAGGACAGACCGGAGGAAGATGTGACAACAATTCTGGGAGGAAGATATCTTCTGGTCTTACGGGACAGGTCAAATCCCGATAGAATCTTCAGATATCCGATGGATGGCCATGTGATCGTCGGAAGAAATATTGACATGGTTCAGATTCCGGTAGATTATAATCTGACGGTTTCCGGCCAGCATTGTGAATTTTATATAAAGAATAACCGGTTTTTTATCCGGGATATGAATTCTGCCAACCATACCTATTTAGAAGGCGGAGTGGTAAACGGCGAAAGGGAAATCATATCAGGAAGCATCGTCAGACTTGGCGAGGTAGAGTTTAGCGTAGAGTTTATGCCTATATAATCTGGACTGGAGCGGAATATGAAAGAGAAAACAATACAGATTAAGGACGGAAGCGCTCCCCGGCATTCTGCGCCTGCTTCCGGCTTACAGTTTATTTCAGATATGAATTCAGATATAGGCACCTGCCGTCTGGTCAATCAGGACGCGTGCTGTGTAAGGATGATGAAAATAGACGGATACTCACTGGTTCTGGCAGCCGTATGTGACGGTGTGGGCGGTATGCAGGAAGGCGGTTACGCAAGCAAAAGCACAATTCAGTTTTTAAATAACTGGTTTGACTATACGGTAAGCAAAAATATCCGTGGGAAAAACCAGGAACAGCTTATGAAGTATTTACATGATGAAATAGAGCAGTGTATTCAAAAACAGAACCGCCTGCTTTATGAATATGCACAGGACAAAGGAATCAGGACAGGCACTACACTGACATTGTTGGTCATCATCAATGAGAGTTATATTACGGCGCAGATTGGCGACAGCAGGGCTTACCGTATAAATCATGAATTGCAGCAGTTGACAGAAGACCAGAGTGTGGTGGCAAGGGAAATCAGGGCGGGACGGCTTTCGCCCAGAGAGGCAAAGTATGATAAGCGACGTAATATAATTCTGCAGTGCGTGGGCGCGTCAGAAAATCTGCAGATTGCGTTTGGAAGCGGAAATGTCGGCAGGGAAGATGTATTCATGCTCTGCTCGGACGGTTTCGTCCATGAACTGGAAGATAATGAAATAAAAAAGATTTTAAGCCCGGCGTTGTTAGTGAACCGTTCATCTATAAAAAAATGTATTGCAGATGCCGTTTCATTAGTGAAGGAACGGGGGGAGCGGGATAACATAACAGTTGTTCTTGTTAAAGCATCGGGTCTTTAAGCAAATAGGATGGCGCAGGGGATGAATAGAAAAGTTAAAAGATTTATGATAGGCGGAATCATACTGCTTATTGTTTTCGGATTTGTTAATATGTATGCGTACGGTAAAGTGTCCGGGGATACACATTCCGAACAGTTGGATTTGGGATATAAATACCTTTCGGAGATGGATTATGAGCAGGCCGAAGTAACTTTTGAACATATCATAAGTATCGATGATAAAAATTACGAGGCTTACCTTGGACTTGCTGAGGTTTACACCGCCATGGATGAGCCGGAGATGGCGGAGGAGATAATGGAAGAGGCCGCCAGCAAGTGTGGATACGGTGAAATACAGGTAAAGGTAATTGAAGCGGAAGCCGGACTTAGACAGTTCCGCAGCATGGCGTCTTATAACAGTGGATTTGAAGCGGTTTCCGGTCTGACGGATTTCTGCGTGCAGGGACTTGATTTGTTTTTAGGCTGGATTGAAAAGGCTTCTACGGTGATAGATGGGGTTTCGGCAGTCTGGAAAGATATTGTGCAGGTTTTTCAGTAGGAAATTTTATAATTGAAAAAAAGGAAAACGCCTTACATTGGCCTGCATGTCAGTGTAAGGCGTTTTGTCTGCCCGGCATCTGCATCCATAGCCGGCCAGGTCATAAATAGTTACTTTTCACACAGACCTGCGCATTTACTGCGCTGGTCGTAAGAAAGTGCTTCGGGAGTGCAAAAATCCCATTGCCGAAGGCAATTTTCGATGGATTTTTGCATGTTACTGGTCACGGAGTGAACAGCAACCATAAATAAGATGAAAAAAGCAGTATGAAAGCGGTTGTATTTACTGTGGCTGTTATCTATAATAAAATCAGGCGTCTGGCTGGAAGGAAAATGCGTGCAGAAGAAACTCTGTAGGTAAAACCGGGTTGATAGAGTATACAAATTAGAGTATACAAATGAACGCGTTCAATGAATATACATTGGTTTGTGAAATGCCATCAGGAAAGGGGTGGCAGTACTCTTCTGGTCGGAGTCAATTATAACAAGGAAGATAAGAAGCATTCCAGCAGGATAGAGGAATGGGGAAAAAGGGGGATTCAGGAGTAAGCGGTATGGAAATTATGGAATGGGTGGCAAAACATGTTGAAAAGAAATCAGCAGTATTCTGAAATACTTGAAAAGAAATACCAGCATGCCGGAAAACGGGACAAGAAGGAGCGCATTCTTTTGGCAAAGGAAAAGCTGATGCAGGACAAGATATCGATAGGCATATGGGAAATAATTATTTCGTTTACAACTCTTGCGGCGAATCTGGTTACGGCAGGCAGTATATTCGGGATGCTGTAGAGTTTTCTGTATTTTGACAGATGTAAATATAAGATTAAGGAGGGAAAGAGGAATGAAAGAGATTTTGGAAAAGGGACTGCAGGTTTTATTAAAATGGGTCAGGAAAAACATCTGGTACAGTTTTCTTCTGTTGATAAGTACGCTTTACGTATTTTACTATAGGTATGAACTGTATCAGTTGAAGACGCTGAATGCAAGAAACCTCGTTTTTCTTATCTGGATCGGCCTGCTTCTCCTGCCCCTTTTTTCGGAAATGGAGTTACTTGGGGTGAAGATAAAAAAGGCAGTAGAGTCAGCCAATAAGGAAATAAAAGATGATATCAGGGGGATAGAGCAGCAGCTTCAGGAGTTAACGATTACCAACAGTATGGCAAATCATATTCAGATAGGTGCCCCGGCCCTGCCTTCCGAGGAAAAGCTGGAAGAGCTGATGCAGTTGGTGCGGGGCCTGAATAAAAAGGAGGACAATACGGGAGGCATGGACGAGGAGGAAATGCCCAAGGAGAAGGACGTCTATCTGTTTAAGGTCCGGCTGGGGATAGAAAAAGCAATAGTCCCATTATATGAATCAGTGGGAAGTGAGAATGACAGGCGCAGATTTGGGCTGGCATATATGATAAAACGTCTGGTACAGCATGAAATCCTTGACGGAATGACGGCAGATTTGATTATGGAAGTTGTTGGGATCGCAAACAGGGGTGTCCACGGGGAAATTATCAGTGATGAGTACATAAATTTTGTACGGCAGGTTTATCCCCGGATTCAGGACAGATTAAAACTGCTCACGGAGACCAGATTGAAGAGCGCCCGGGCATAAACGCTTTATGCCGTTTATTGCGCAATGTACACACAGACCTGCACATTTACTGCGCTGATAGTAAGAAAATGAACCGGGAGGGCAAAAAGCTGGTTTTGAGGAAAATATCAGCTTGACCATTTGACCATAAAATATTATGATAGTAACCGGAATGTCCGGGGAAACAGGTGCAAATCCTGTACGAGCCCGTCGCCGTGAAGCACATGGAAGTATTTGCCCGTCTGACCAGAAGCCGTAAGCTGGGAAAAGCCATTGGAATAAATTGATAATTCTGAGAAGGCCGGCGGACATAAGGAGCAGTCTGGATGTGAATTTATGGACTGTCTTAAAGTGCCAAGTCGAAATATCCGGACAAAGGAATCCTCTTTTTTAGGACCGCGAGCGCCGGTTTACGGAGGATGCAGCACCCGCAGAATTTGCCAGGCAGGTTGCCTGATTTTGAATGATGGACTGTGGGAATAAAAACAAAGGAGATAAGGAATATGCAGATGAAATGCAGAAAAAAATTTTTGTCATGCATCCTTTGTATGGCGCTTATTGCGGCTATGGCGTTTGGTACAATCGGTTGTAATGGCAGTGCAGACAGGAAAGAAGCGGCCGCCGGTACGGAGGCGGAAGTCGGCGGACAGCAGCCGGGAGGCGTGCTGGGGGAAGGGAGCCGGGAGTTTCCTTTTACAGTGGTGGATAAGGACGGCAATGAAACGCAGTTTGAGATTCACACAGACAAAGAAACCGTAGGGGAGGCTTTGGCTGGACTTGGACTGATTGCAGGGGAGGAAGGCGAGTACGGCCTTTTCGTTAAGACGGTAAACGGGATTACTGCCGATTATGACAAAGACGGTGTATACTGGGCATTTTATGTAAACGGCGAGTATGCGTCCTCCGGCGTTGACACCACACCTATTACCGAAGGGGAAAGTTATTCTTTCAGGGTAGAATAAGGATGAAGGTATCAACACGGGAAATCACAGTGTTTGCAATGCTGGGAGTCATTATGTACGGATCAAAGATGATTATGGAGGCCGCTCCCAATATCCATCTTCTGGGGACATTTACCATTGCCTATACTGTGGTTT
The DNA here is from genome assembly GCA_947177425.1 of uncultured bacterium. GTDB lineage: Bacteria > Bacillota > Clostridia > Lachnospirales > Lachnospiraceae > Suilimivivens. The sequence continues at coordinate 24,242 of CAMWUN010000021.1, read as the reverse complement.
ACAGGAAAAAGGCGTTGTACCCAATTTACACCTATGTGATTTTAAATGGGCTTTTTTGTGGCTTTGCGTCATGGTGGGTTCCCTATCTTTATGTGTGGACAGTCCTTTGGGGGGTGGTTATGCTTCTCCCTAAAAATATGCCCCAAAAGGTACGGCCAGTTGTCTATATGATTGTATGCGCCATGCATGGATTCCTGTTTGGTACCCTGTATGCGCCTGCGCAGGCGGTTCTTTATGGATTAAGCATCAAAGGAATGTGGGCCTGGATCGTGGCGGGACTGCCATGGGATTTTATCCACGGCGTGAGCAACTTTTTTTGTGGAATATTGGTTATGCCCATCGTATCACTTCTGCGGTTTGCAGAAAAAAATGCCTTGAAAGACCAGTAATAAGTTGCTATATAATTGTTCTTTTTAGAGACAAAATAAAGAAAAAAGCATTAAAATGTAAATAATGTTTACATTTTGATGCTTTTTTTGTGCAGGAGCTGTGTTAAGATAAATCTGTGTGTTAAGCAGGAGTGGGGGGAGAGTCATAAAAACTAAAATTTTGGTGGTTGAGGATGACAGTTCTATTTCGGAACTGATTTGCATGAATCTGGATGCGGCAGGGTATGAAACGCTGCCTGTTTCCGATGGGATTGTGGCGGAAAGAATTTTAAAGGATATGGAAGGACAGGAAATTGCCCTTGCCCTGGTGGATGTGATGCTGCCGGGGAAGGATGGATTTGAACTGATGGAGGATTTTCAAAGGGCTGACATTCCAGTGATTTACCTGACAGCAAAGGATGATGTGGCCTCTAAGGTTTACGGGCTGACATCCGGTGCGGAGGATTACATTGTCAAGCCTTTTGAGGTGCTGGAACTTCTGGTGCGGATGGAGAAGGTGCTGCAAAGGACAGGCCGCAGCAGGGAAAAGATACAGATACGGGATGTGGTTATCGACCTGAAACAGCACAGTGTCGTAAAGGGCGGTGTACAGGTGCCTTTAAAGCCTTTGGAATACGAACTGTTAGTGACCCTGGCAGGCAGTAAGAACGTGGCTTTTTCAAGGGAAGAACTGCTGAACAGAATCTGGGGAACCGACTATATGGGGGAGACAAGGACAGTGGATGTACATATTGGGCAGCTTCGGAAAAAGCTGGATTTTCATGATGTCATCCGCACGATTTCCAAGAAAGGATACCGTCTGGAGGATTTGGATTAAATGAAATTATGGAAAAAGCTGTCTTTGGTGACGGTAACAGTAATCCTCATGGCTACCGGCATATCAGGGGCAACGGTGATTTACCGTTCTGTGGGTTATAATCAGGAGAAAACCATAGAAAGCTGCGAACAGCAGCTTCATTCCACAGCCTATGCGCTGGCAAGGGAACTGGAAAACAGCCCGGCTAAAGACCGCAGCGAGGCTGCCAAAAATTCTTATATTACTTATCTGATAAAAAAATACAGCGCTTCCAAATACATACTGATTGAAGATGATAAGGTGATTTGTAATCTGACTCCTTTTGAACTGAAAAATCCCCAGGACGACCGGTGGAGCCGGACAGAGGGTTTCAGCATCATACAGGTGAAGGGGGAGCAGTACATTCTCATTTCAGGGAAAAAGGTTCCGGCGGCGGGAGAACGGGAATACAAGCTGGTACTTGTAAAGGACATTTCTGATTTATACAGGGATATACAAAAACAGATAGTTGCAGATTTGATGATTCTGGCGTTGGCGGCAGTTCTTGCCATGGTCATTGTTTTTTTTGTCACCAGAAAAATCATGCAGCCTTTGCGGGAGCTGCAGCAGGCGGCCCAGGACATCAGTCAGGGAAAGCTTAAACGGAGAGCCGATGTCCACACAAGAGATGAAGTGGGCCTTATGGCGCAGGCATTTAACAGCATGGCGGACAGAATAGAAAATCAGGTCACGGAATTGTCCAAGGTTTCTGAACAGCGCAGGCAGATGCTTGGAAGCCTTACCCATGAACTGAAAACCCCCATGACATCCATCATCGGCTATTCGGATACCCTTCTTCATGTGAATCTGAAAAAGGGACAGCAGGAGAGGGCCTTGTGGCACATCAAAGAAGAGTGCAGACGGCTGGAGCATCTTAGCAGTAAGCTTATGAGCCTTATTGGGCTTTATGAGAATGACAGTATTTATATGGAAGAAACCTCCATGGATGAGTTGTTTGGGCAGGTGGCGAGACTGGAGGAACATCATTTACAGCAGAGGAAAGTCAGGCTGGAATACTCATGTGCCATGGAACCAAAAAAAATAGATAAAGATTTGTTTGAAAGCCTTCTGGTCAATCTGATAGACAACGGGGCGAAAGCCAGCCGGGAAGGGGATGTTATCTTATTAAAAGGAGAGGGAAATATCATCACTGTACAGGACTTTGGGTGCGGGATTCCGGAAGAGGAAATCGGAAGGGTGACGGAAGCCTTTTATATGGTGGATAAAGCCCGGAGCCGGAAAGCAGGGGGATGCGGCCTTGGACTTGCCCTGTGCATTTTGATTGCCCAGCTTCACGGTGCGCGGGTTCTGATAGAAAGTAAAGTGGGAAAAGGCACGAAAGTGTCGGTTATCTTTGAAAGATAATCTGCGAAAGAATTTAATGGATGATTTTCAAACAGGCTATGGTGTAGAAGGCAGTGAAGAAATGAGGGAGAAAGTGAAAGGAAAGAAACTGGCGATGCTGTGTGTAGCAGCTATGATGTTTACGGCATCCGGGTGTAGCAGCGATATGCAGACGCGGGAGGAAATTGTGGTTCCCAGACAGGAAGCTGCATGGCAGACTGGAGATGGGGGAATGGAGGCAGCCAGCCAGCAGGGGACGGAAGGGACGGCGGCGGAACTGGTACAGGCGCCGGAGCATTATAAATGGGAAGGAAGTAGTGGAGTGGTTTCCGTAAAGGCGGACGCCGCTGTAGTAATTCCCAAGGCGGACGGATTTAAGACCTACAAAGTGACCAGCAGGGTATTTACCCAGGAGGACTATGACAGGGTAAGCGGGATTCTTTTAAATGGAGCATCTCTCTGGGACAGAGACTATGAACGGATGGAAAGTTCCAATGGATTTACGCTGGAAGAGGTGGAAAATAACATTGCTTTACTGGAGAAGCAAAAGGCCGAATCTGTAGAAGAGGCGGTAAAGGACAAGAGAGTAAATGCGAAAGAAATAGATTATGATGCGCGGATAGATAACTGGCGTGCATTGGCAAAGGAAGCACCCAGGGAAGCTATTATAATAGAAGTACCGGAGATTGTAGCCTATGACGGTTCAGGGACAAATGCGGAGGAAAACTACCTGGGAGGAATGGCGACAGTAAATGGGGAGGACTTCCATGTTTCCCTGGACAATAATTTATCTGATACATGGCGGTGGATAAGCTTTCAGATAAGATGCAGCAGAGTAAACAGCAATTTTTATAATTTCTTTGACGAGCAGAACGGAAGCGCCCAGGCGGCAGAAATTGATAGGGCAAAGGCGCGCCAAAAGGCACAGGAAACCGTGGAAGCTATGGGATTTACGGACTTTGCCCTGGCCGGGGAGGAATATGTCCAGGCAGTTTCGGTAGAAGAAAAAGAGGGGAATGTGCACACGGATGTGGTGGGGTATGCATTTTACTTTACACGGATGATAGACGGAATACCGGTAACATATACGGCAAACGAAGGCGGCACGCTGGAAAATGACGATATAGTCGTATGGCCTTATGAGCGGCTGGAACTGGTATATGATCCGGAAGGTTTTGCAAGCTTTAACTGGGTGAATCCCTATCATGTGGAAAAGGTGTCGGATGAGTATGTATTTCTGCTTCCTTTTTCAGAAATCCAGGATATATTTGAGGAAATGATTTTGAAAAAGTACGGGGATATCTATGAGGAGGCGGACAAGATGAAACTGGACTTTTTCATTGACGAAGTGAGACTGGGATACATGCGGGTGTTTGAAAAAGGCAATCCCATGGAAGGAGAGATGATTCCCGTGTGGGATTTCTTTGGAAGGGAGGTTTTTTACCCGGAGGGAAAGGAGCCTATGACGGATGCCGTTCCCTACGCAAGCAGACTGACCATCAATGCCATGGACGGAACCATAATTGACAGGGATTTAGGGTATTAGCGCGAAGAGAAGCTGCAGCAGGGCCGCTTCGTAAAGAACTGCCAGAGCGCAATCAACAACTCAGCGGTTGACTTTTGGAATATAGGGGGTAAATAAAGGTGAAAGAACAGAAAGCAGTATGCATATCAGCATCAAACATCATGGAAAGTCAGGATAACAGCACCACTTATCGCATCTGTAAGCTGATTGCCGGTGTGCTCCATAAAAAGAAAATTCCATGTAAAATTATAGATTTACGCAAATGTGCGCTGAATCCCTGTACCGGGTGCGGCCAGTGCTATGAGGGGAAAAGATGTGTGCAGGACAGGAGTTTCAACAGCATTTATGAGGAACTTGTGACCGCAGACTATGTGTTTTTCGTGTCCCCTCACTATGCGCCCATTCCGGCAAAGCTGTGTATGCTTCTGGAAAAAATGGAGCAGATTACTTTTCTGCACTGGTGGCAGGACCAGAGGTACCAGTCAGAAATACACGGCACACTGGCAGGCATTATTTCCCATGGGGGCGGAGGGATTACGGCCCTGGAAAGCTACAAAGCCATGGTGAACGATACCATTGCCAATGCACTTGATACAATCCAGCTTAAGGTGGTTCCCTACAACTCCAAGTGGAACACGGGGATTTCCCTTCCGGTAAAAAATGTGACACAGAAAAATGGAATATTCCCCTGTCAGGAATACGACTGGAAGATGCTGGAGGAAAATATAGAAAAATACGTGGAAATTATTGTCCAGACTTTTAAGTCCCTGTATGCTATCTGCTGACTTTTTATGACAATAGATTTTTGCAGGTTGCCGGTCACGGAGTGAACAGTAAATGAGTTCTCAAAATTTGTGTGCATGTTTCGTATAAGTTCTTTACAGGAGAATGCAGAATTGGATATAATAGCGGATAGAAGCAATGCAGGAAAATATAGGAACAGGATGGCTTTAAAGGAGGGCAAACATGCTGGAATTTAAGTATGACACGCAGTTATTAATTGAAGGCGAGGATTTGGATGAGGATGTAATTTCCGAATATTTCACGGAAAATTTCAAAGGGGACTGTCTTCTGGCAGTGGGAGATGAGGAGTTAATTAAGATTCACTTTCATACAAACGAGCCGTGGAAAGTGCTGGAGTACTGCTCCACCCTTGGGGAAATCTACGACATCGTAGTGGAAGATATGGACCGCCAGTCGAGAGGACTAAAAGGATAACAGCAAACCAGCGGGGCGGCAGACGGCTCTGTCCGCCCGGACAAAGGCAGTATGGGCCTATGCACAGTGGCAAGAAGATTTTGCCCTGCATAGGCTTTTTTGCATTTCATCCTTAAAAAAAGCATTTCATCCTTTCTGGTATTCATGCCCTGGAAAAGCTATGTTATGTTAATCCTGTAAGAAGTATGGAAGCCAGCGGTCAGTAAGCTGTGCAGATGCGCCTGTGTATGTATCAGCGGCTGCCGCAGGAGCAATTTCCATACAGCAAAGACAGGAGGATGACGTATGAGGGAAAAGAAAGCGGATGACAGCCGTAAGGGGAGAAAGTGGGTAATCAGGGGCATTAAGATATTTGGGATGCTGGTTCTTTTAGGGGGCCTGTTCCGGCTTATCCTGTTTCCTCCATATAAACAGCCAAAGGTGACGGGGAATCTTGAAGTTGCGGTGGAGGAATTTACCTGGGTGGACGAAAGCCGGGTGGAAACTTTTACAGATACAGGGGAGAAACGGGCGCTTACAGTGAAATTCTGGTATCCGAAAGAAAACGGGAGCTACCCTCTTGTGGTATTTTCCCATGGGGCATTCGGGGTGATTGACAGCAATTATTCAACCTGCATGGAACTGGCTTCCAACGGTTATGTGGTGGCAAGCATTGCCCATCCCTACCACGCCATGTTTGTAAAGGATGTAAACGGGAAAGTGACGATGGCGGATATGCAGTTTGTAAAGGATATTTATGCAGAAAACGGCACAGGCGACCCGGAGGCGGAGGAGCGGATTTACAGGCACAGCAGGGAGTGGATGGAGCTTCGCACAGCAGATGAAAATTTTGTGATAGACACGATTCTGGAAAAGGCAAAAGGAGGAGAAAACGGTCTTTTTGCCATGGTGGACAGGGAAAAGATTGGCCTTTTCGGACACTCTATGGGCGGCGCTTCCTCGGCGGCCCTTGGAAGGATACGTGATGATATAGATGCGGTCATTGTTCTGGAAGGCACCATGTTTGGAGAATATGTGGGATTTGAAGAGGGCAGGCAGATATACAATGAAGAACCCTATCCCGTGCCTCTTCTGGATATAAATTCAAGGGCGGCTTATGAAGCGGCCCAGTCCTTTCCCCGGCAGTATATCAACTTTTATACAGGGGAACGGGCAAAAGAGTTCAGGGAAGTAATTTTTAACGGTGCCGGGCACCTTAATTTTACGGATTTACCTTTAGTTTCCCCTATTCTGGCAAAATTGCTGGGGATAGGTAAAGTGGATGCCCGGATCTGTATTGAAAATGTAAATGAGGTAGTGCTTGCCTGGTTTGACTATTATTTGAAAGGCAAAGGAGAACCTGACATAAAAGAGGAGTATTCATAAGTCTGGCAGAGCCGTTGTTGTAAGGTGTGACATAAGCGGACAGAAAGGCATATTTATTCAGAATGAAGGTTAAAATCAGAAAGATTTTGAAAAAAGAAGAAGAGCAGGTGGTCATTGAATGTGTGGAAGTGACACAGGAAGTTAAGGATATTTACAGCTATGCACTGACAAAGGAAACGAAAATTCCGGGGCTGACAGATAATCAGAGGATGGAGCAGTTTTGTTTAGAGGATGTTTATTATTTTGAAGCCCTGGATGAAAAAGTTTTTGCTTACACCGGAAAGCAGGTGTATGAAATAAAGATGCGGCTTTACGAGGTGGAGGCGGCGTATGCCTTACACCACTTTATCCGGTGTTCCAAGTCGGTGGTCTTAAATTTAATGCTGCTGGAAGGCATCAGCCCGGCACTGAACGGCCGCTTTTTTGCCCATATGAAAAACGGGGAACGGCTGATGATATCCAGAGGGTATGCACAGAAAATAAAACAGGTTGTAATGGGAGGAAGCAGTGATGAAGCGTAGAGACACTTTGCCGGAATTCGTAATAACATTTTTAGTCTGTACCGCCTGTATCACGATTTTGGAGGGGGTCATGGGGATGCTGTTTTTCCCGGAGGAGAAGATAGGCTATGACGCCTTCTTTTCCCCTCCGTTTTTTGGTTTTTTCTCCGTTTTGTTCGGAGCCGTTACTAATTCAAAAAAGGAACTTGGCATCAGGCAGGTTTTATTCCGCAGGCTGATTCACCTTCTTATGATAGAGACGATGGTATTTGGACTTAATTATGTCTGTGGCATTACATTTTCCCTGATGGAATTCTGCGTTCTTGCCCTGGCGATTGCCATAGTTTTCGTGACGGTCTACGGGGTAATATGGATGAACGACCTAAGAAGCGCCGCTCTCTTTAACGAAAAGCTAAAGGTTTACCAAAATCAGCAATTGTGCTATAATGACTGCGGAAGAAAAACAAATAGTTAACGGGTAAACGGAGGATGATACACAATGGAAAACAATCTGACAAGGGAAGAAGCGCTTGCATTATTAAAGAAATACAACAAGGAACCTTTCCATATCCAGCACGCCCTTACGGTGGAGGGTGTTATGCGCTGGTATGCCAATGAGCTGGGGTATGGCAGTGAGGCGGACTATTGGGCAGTTACCGGACTTTTGCATGATATTGATTTTGAATTATACCCGGAACAGCACTGTGTGAAAGCGCCTGAACTTTTGAGGGAGGGTGGTGTATCTGAGGATATGATTCATTCCGTCTGCTCCCATGGATACGGCCTTTGCAGTGATATCAGACCGGAACATGAAATGGAGAAGGTATTGTTTGCAGTGGACGAACTTACCGGGCTTATCGGTGCGGCAGCTCTTATGCGTCCTTCAAAGAGCGTGATGGACATGGAGGTTTCCAGTGTAAAGAAGAAATTTAAAGATAAAAAGTTTGCTGCAGGATGTTCCCGTGACGTGATTGCAAAGGGAGCGGAAGCGCTGGGGTGGGAACTGAATGATTTATTTGAAAAGACCATTCTTGCAATGCGTTCCTGCGAAAAACAGATACAGGAAGAAATGGAATAGGCCATGATAATAGGGATTGGAACGATTATCAACACGGCAGCCGTAATAGCAGGCGGTCTGATTGGAATGGGACTGAAAAACGGGATAAAGAAAAACATGCAGGAGATTATGATGCAGGCGTGCGGTGTGGCGACAGTTTTTATCGGTGCCGGAGGCGCATTGGCCAAAATGCTTGTTTTTGAGGAGGGAAAGTTTTCTGTCCAGGGAACAATGCTCCTCATCCTTTCTCTTGTGCTGGGGGCGCTTTTGGGCGAATGGATAGGGATAGAACAGAAAATGGATATCCTTGGGGAGAAGATTAAGAAAGCGGTAAAGGCCGAAAATGATAATCTGTTTGTAGAAGGGTTTGTGAATGTGTCCCTGATTATCTGTATTGGAGCCATGGCAATTGTGGGCGCCATTCAGGACGGCATCAGCGGGGACTATTCACTGCTTACTGCTAAAGCAGTTCTTGATATGATTATTGTGGTGGTCTTTGCGGCGGCCTACGGGGTTGGGGCAGTCTTTTCAGCCCTGCCTGTATTCTTATATCAGGGAGCCATAACCTTAACAGCCGCGTTTTTGGGATCCTTTATCAGCCAGACGGTTATAGATGACCTGACCTTTATCGGGTCGGTATTGATTTTCTGTGTGGGAGTCAATATCGGCTTTGGCAAGAAATTCCGGGTGGGGAATATGCTTCCGGCACTGATTGTGCCTGTTATTTATGATATTTTCCTGCGGTAACAAACAAACCCTTATGTTAACAACGGACAGTACATTCCGCGCCCTGTCCTTATGTTAAACAAACGCTGCCATGCTTTGCGAGACAGTATATTGGAATCAAACGCCGACATGCTGGCGCAAGTCGTCTTATTGAAAAAGCAGCCACAGTACAACTGGTGGCTGCCTATATATTATCAATGTTGTTATTATAGAATGGTTTCCATGCCTACTTTCTGTGGTTTTAATCCGCAGGACTGGTAAAATTTCATGGCGGGTTCGTTTAAACTCCACACATTTAATGTCACATTGTAACAACGCTGCTCTCTGGCAAAGGCAAGCACGGCTTCATAGAGGTGTCTGCCGATGTGCTGTCCCCTTAATTTTTCATCTACGCACAAATCATCAATATATAATGTCTTAATATCAGTCAGGATATTGTCATCAATATGCTGCTGGAAAATACAGAAAGCATATCCTAAAACATTTTCATTTTCATCTACTGCGGTAAAGATTGGCCGCTGGCTGTCATGGATGATGGCCCTAAGCTGGTCGTCGGTATATTTTTTTGCTCCGTATTTAAATAAATCGGGGCGTCCGTTGTGATGCACCAGACATACCTGCATCAGTAAGTTGTTGATTCCGTCCATATCCTGTTCTTTTGCACGTCTGATCTCCATAATAATCCTCCATGCCGCCTTTGGCGGCTATCTTTAAGATTTTTCCATATATTAGTCTAATCACTGACGGTGGGGCTGTCAACCATATTATATAAAAATTTTACTTTAATATATAAAAATCACACTTTTATAAAATCATAGTATATTTTGGATACACGGCTTTATTTACAGAATTCTTTCATACAAATTATAATTATTCCATCAACTTAATGGGATGCATAGAGACAGAGTCCGGACACTTTTCTATACATTGCAGAGCAAAATATCAGAAAAGGAGAAGATACATGAAAAAATTACATATGATTGCCATTGTTTTTTCCATACTGTTAATGCTGTCTGTGACCGGGTGCGGGTCATCAGACGGCAGAATTCACCTGACATTCCAGATCTGGGATGTTTACCAGCGTCCTGGGATGCAGGCCATGTGCGATGCGTATACTGCACAGCATCCTGACGTGATTATAGAAGTACAGGCTACCAGTTGGAATGAATATTGGACAAAACTGGAAGCGGCGGCTGAGAGCAATACTTTGCCGGATATTTTCTGGATGCATACCAACCAGCTTTTGTACTATGCTGATTTTGGCATGCTGGCGGATGTTACTCATCTCTATGATGATATAGATCCCAATTATTATGAGAATCATTTTTCCGAAATCTCCCGCAGTAATGCCAGTGGCAGTGACGGAAATATGTATGGGGTTCCAAAAGACAAGGATAATGGGCATCTGGTGTACAACAAAGATATGTTTGATGCGGCAGGCGTTGCGTATCCTAATGATGACTGGACATGGGATGACCTGATCAGCGCTTCCGAAAAGATATACAATGCCACCGGCAAATACGGTTTCATGGCTTATAATGATGACCAGCTTGGGTACTGGCCATTTGTTTACCAGGCAGGGGGTTATATTCTGAATGATGACAGGACATCTGCCGGGTATACGCAGCCTGCTTCTGTGAAAGGAATGGAATTTTATGTTGGAATGCAGAATTACGACTGGTGTCCTGCACAGACATATTTTACAGAAACAAGTCCTGCTACAGCATTTTTCTCTGAAGTCGGGGCTATGTATATGGAAGGAAACTGGAACCTGCCACAGCTAATGGAAAATTATCCTGAAATGCGTGGAAAATGGGATATTGCAAAACTTCCAAAGTGCCCGGATCCACTTAGCGGTGATGGAAGGGCTACGATGTCTAATGGACTGTGTTATTCTACAGGGGCCCATGGCAAAAAGCTGGAAGCAGCTTTAGATGTAATTAAGTATTTTGGAACGGAGGAGGCACAGCGCATCCAGGGAGAAAATGGCGCCGCAATTCCCGCATATCTGGGCACAGAGGAAACATGGCGGAGCGCATTTGATGCATATGACGATAAACTGGATCTGGATATCATTTTTGAACAATTTGATTATGCTGTTCAGGCAGTGTACAATTCCGCAAGTCCCAAGTGGAAAAGCCAGGTTTTGGATCAGCTCACAAAAGTTTATTCCGGTGAACAGGATTTAATGACAGGGCTGCAAAATATGCAGGCAATTGTGGATACGGAGACCGCCAAGAAGCTGGCGGATAACTGAAAGGAGGATTTTGTATGAAGAGCGGAAAATTATCTACTGCGGCCAGACGTGAACAAAATTGGGGATATCTTATGGTGGCGCCTACCATTATCGGTCTGGTTGTATTGAATGTATGGCCTTTTATTCAGACAATTTATGCAAGTTTCTGTGAGCATTTGGGGTTTGGACATTATAAATTCATTGGCCTGGATAATTATATCAACATGTTCCGGGACAGTGATTTCTGGAGAGCGACCGGCAATACTTTGCTGTTCTGTATACTGACAGTTCCTGTCGGCATCTTTTTATCACTGATGGTAGCGATACTTCTGAATGCCAGAGTGAGTTTTAAAAGTGGGTTCCGGACGATTTTTTTCCTGCCGATGGTCTGTGCGCCTGCGGCAATTACCATGGTGTGGCGCTGGATTTTCAACAGTGAGTATGGTATCCTCAATCAGATTCTGGGTACCCGGATAGCCTGGGTTACAGACTCCCGTGTGGCGTTAATATCATGTGCTGTTGTAGCTATCTGGAGTGCTATCGGCTATGACGCAGTTTTGCTTTTGTCGGGGCTGCAGAACATCTCAAAATCTTATTATGAGGCGGCGTCAATTGATGGGGCCGGTAAGATTACGCAGTTTTTCAAAATTACACTGCCTATGATCTCGCCTACATTATTTGTAACGATGATTATGCGTCTGATGACTTCGCTGAAAGTGTATGATTTGATTTATATGATGGTGGAGGAGACAAATCCGGCACTGACCAGTGTGCAAAGCCTTATTTACCTGTTCTATCGTGAGTCCTTTGTAGCTGGAAGCCGGGGATCCGGATCGGCAATTGCGGTCTGGACAGTGCTGCTTATCGGTATTGTCACTGTTTTCCAGTTTATTGGCCAGAAAAAGTGGGTTAATTACGAAGTATAGGAGGGACAACAATGCGAAAGAAATCTATGGAAAATTCAAAACGTATGGGAAAAATCATTACTTATGCAGCCCTCATTTTTGGTTCCATTATTATGATATTTCCTTTTGTCTGGATGATTTTGACCAGTTCAAAAACAGTGTCGGAAAGTATGCAGATTCCTCCGACAATCTTTCCCAGCCGGATTATGGCGGATAATTTTGCGGAAGCGATTGCAAGTCTGCCCTTTTTAAATATGTATATAAACACAATATTAATGATTATATTCCGTGTGATTTTTGCTGTACTTTTCAGTTCTATGGCAGGTTACGCTTTTGCAAAACTTAGATTTAAAGGCAAAAATTTTCTGTTTGGTATTGTATTGATGCAGATGATGCTGCCCAGCCAGATTTTTATTATTCCCCAGTACCAGATGGTGGCAAAGCTGGGATTTGCAAATTCAGTAGCCGCGCTGGTATTTCCTGGCCTTGTCAGTGCTTTTGGAACCTTTTTTCTGCGCCAGTCCTATCTGGCAATCCCGGAAGAAGTAGGTGAAGCCGCTTATCTGGATGGATGCAACCAATGGCAGACATTTTCAAAAATTATGTTTCCCCTTACACGTTCATCTGTGGCTGCGCTGACCGTGTTTACGGCAGTGTTTGCGTATAGCGACCTGATGTGGCCTCTGGTAGTAAATTCTGACCTGAAGATGATGACCTTATCTTCAGGGCTGGCAACCTTAAGAGGTCAGTTTTCCACAAACTTCCCGGTGTTAATGGCCGGAAGCCTGCTGGCTATGCTGCCCATGGTTATTTTGTATCTGATTTTCCAGAGACAGTTTATCGAAGGCATTGCCATGACTGGCGGCAAATAACAGATGCATTATTTTCTGCTATTGGCAGCTTCGGGGGAAGTTATCGTCCTCCGGAGCTGCCAGAGAATGAGTCTTAAGCATATATAAGGAGTGTTTTATGATTATACATGATGAACAAAATCAGTTGTTTACACTGCGTACCCGTAATACTGTTTATCAGATGAAAGTGGATCGCTACAGGGTATTGCTGCATACTTATTATGGTTCCTGTATTGAAAACAGTGATTTCTCCAGACTAATCCAATGTGCCGATTACAGTTTTTCTCCTAATCCAAATGAAGCCGGAATGGATCGCACTTATTCCCTTGATGTCATGCCTCAGGAGTATTCTACCTGCGGGGTGGGGGATTTTCGTCTGCCTTCCATTGAACTGGAACTTCCTAATGGGAGCCATTCAGCCGATCTGCGGTATCTGGGGTACGATTTGCAGAAAGGGAAATATGCGCTGCCGGAGCTGCCGGCTTTTTATGGAAGAAAAGAAGATGCAGATACGCTGGTTATCCATATGGAGGATGCGGCGGCCTGTGTGGCGGTAGAATTGTATTTTGGGGTATTTGAAGAATTTGACCTGATTACCCGTGCAGTGAAAGTGATAAATAATGGCAGTGTGCCGATCCGCCTGTGCAGGTGCGCTTCACTTTGTCTGGATTTTTTACGGTCTGATATGGACTTCATCACCTTTAACGGACATCATTTGATGGAACGCTGTCTTGACCGCGGCCCTTTGCGCTCCGGGATACAGAGTGTGGGAAGTATACGGGGAGCTTCCAGCCATCAGCATAATCCTTTTGTCATGCTCTGTGACCAGAATGCAGATGAAGATGCCGGTTTGTGCTATGGCGCCATGCTTCTGTACAGCGGTAATTTTGAAGCGTCAGTAGAGTGCAGCCAATATGAGAGCAGCCGGCTTGTGATGGGGATTAATCCCTGTCATTTCTGCTGGACGCTGGAACATGGCGATGCTTTTGTTTCCCCGGAAGCGGCATTGGTATGTTCGCCTGAAGGCTTCGGGCAGATGAGCAGGCAGTTTCACCGGGCCATAATAAAGCATTTGCTCCGCGACCCTTATGGCAGTAAACGCAAACCTGTTTTAATTAACAATTGGGAAGCCACCTATTTTGACTTTACAACGGATAAACTGGTGGATATTGCCAAAGAAGCATCAGAAATGGGGATTGAACTGTTTGTTATGGATGATGGCTGGTTTGGCAGCCGCAATGATGATAACAGTGGCCTTGGCGACTGGCAGGTAAATGAAACAAAGCTGCCCGGAGGTCTGGAAAATCTGGTTCGCAGAATCAATGATACAGGAATGGTATTTGGTATATGGGTGGAACCGGAGATGGTAAATGAAAACAGTGATCTCTACAGAGAGCATCCTGACTGGGTACTGCGTATACCAGGACGGAATCCTGCCAGAGGGCGGGGACAGCTTGTACTGGATTTTTCCCGTAAAGATATCCGGGATCATATTTATAGCCAGTTACAGGCTGTTTTCTCAAATGTTCCAGTGGCCTATATCAAATGGGACATGAACCGGAGCCTGACAGATGTATGGTCTGCCTCTTTGCCGCCGCAGCGTCAGGGAGAGGTTTACCATAGGTATGTTTTAGGAGTATATGACCTGCTGGAACGGATTCGCAGGGATTATCCACAGATCCTTATCGAAGGCTGTTGCGGGGGCGGCGGGAGATTTGATGGCGGAATGCTCTATTATACGCCGCAGATTTGGTGTAGCGATGACTCTGATGCCGTTGACCGGCTTCGGATTCAATATGGTACTTCATTCTGCTACCCGCCCTGTACCATGGGAGCCCATGTTTCTGCTGTGCCCAATGAGCAGAATGGGCGGATTACACCCCTGAAAACACGTGGGATTGTTGCTATGAGCGGAGCCTTTGGCTACGAGATGGATTTGGGTAAATGTACGGAGACAGAAAAGGAGGAGATCCGGCGGCAGGTGGAATGTTATAAAACACATTATGCGTTAATCTGCCAGGGGGATTATTATCGGTTAAGTAATCCCTTTGGGAAAGATTTGTTCACAGCATGGGAACATGTGGCCGCAGATAAACAGGAAGCGCTGGTTTCAGTAGTAATGGGCAGCGCCCGCCCGGCCTCCCCTTTTAGCAGACTGTATCTGAAAGGGCTGGATTCTTCCAAAGAGTACCAGATTAATTATGGGGAAGAAGTTTACAGCGGCAGTATACTGATGCATGCAGGCTATCCGCTTCCTGCAGTCAGGGAAGATTATCAGTCGATCCAACTCTATCTTAAAGCAAAATAAAAACTACGGATGTCAGGCAGCGCCCGCCATCCTTATGTTAAAACAACGGACAGTACGATTTGCGAACTGTCCGTTGTTAAACAAACGCTGTCACGCTTCGCGGGCCAGCTTATTGTAAGTAGAAAAATAGCTGGCTTGTGGTCAGCTATTTTTTTGACGCCACTCCCGGGGGGATAATCCATAGTGCTTCTTGAATGCCTGGGAAAAATGCAGTTGATTTGGATAGCCGCATTGATCCGCGATATTTTTAATCGGCTGATTGGTAAGCTTAAGCAGTTCAGCAGCTTTGGTTAGACGCTGCTGTATTAAAAATTCCTGCGGGGTACTTCCTATCAGTTCTTTAAAACGCCGGCTGAAATAGTTACGGTTTAGCTTACAGAAGTTTGCGACTTCGTCCACGGACAGATTGCGGTGGTAGTTTTGCTGGATATAAATGACGGCCTCATGAATATAATAATCATGTTCTTTCGTTTCCTCAAGTTCCTGACGGTTTGCTGAAAATTCAATAAGCTCATCAAGGAACAAAGAGAGCTGTCCGACTAAATGAAGAGAGGATTTGGCCGCATGGCTGGTAAAATAAAGCATATGCTCCTGCAGTAAAGTTCCCTGATCAATGGTCTGAGGGCGGTAAATAGGATGATCCTGGTCAAGACCCGCTTTTAAGAGAAATTCCCTGACCCGCATACCATCAAATTCCAGCCATACATATTTCCATGGCTGATCCGCATCGGCAGTGTAAAGATTAATCTGCCCGGGGCATATAAGAAATCCCTGATTTGCTTCAAGCTGGTATTCATGAATATCACCGTTAACGGCATGAGAATACAAAATTCCACATCCGCTGATTATATAATGGAACAGATAGTGATTCCTTATGAATGGGCCAAAGGAATGTAGTGGTGAGCATATCTCCCAGCCATATTGATAGGGTCTGAGATCAAGATAATTGTCATTAGGGAAAATTGCATGGAAATGATTTTTCATAATTATCATTCACTCCGGTTCCGGTCAGACTTTCAATAATATATGTTTCAGAATTATGTTTACATTCTATCATTATTAAGGTGTATAGTCAAGATTTACAGACGGATAGTCCACGGCAAACACGGAATTCACGGTTACTGTTCACACAGACCTGCGCATTCCGTGAGAACATGATTCAGGTATGAGGGGTATTATCGCCCCGAGTCGTTGCTATGAGCGGTCTTTAGACCGTGAATAGTAACGGATGCGGAATAAAAATATATTTTCCCTAAAGCTATGCAGATTCCCTTTCCTGAATCATATTGAGAAAATACTGATGGACGCTCAGGTCTTCGGAAAGTTCCGGGTGGAAGGCCGTGGCCAGTTGATTTTTCTGGCGTGCGGCAACAATATTTCCGTCTACACGGGCAAGGATTTCGGCATTTTCTGACACGGCAGTTATGTAAGGAGCGCGGATGAAAATCATGGGGATGATACCGTTCCCCCCAAAATCTGCATGGGTTTGGAAACTGCCAAGCTGTCTGCCATAGGCGTTCCGCCGGGCAGTAATCTCCATGGTTCCTAAGTGGGGAACTGCAGATTCTATTTTCCCTGCAAGAAGTATCAGCCCGGCACATGTGCCGAAGACAGGCAGTCCCTCTTCAATCTTTGCTTTGAGGGAATTGAAAAGATTCAATTCCCAAAGCAGTTTTCCCATAACGGTGCTCTCGCCTCCTGGAAGAATCAGCCCGTCAAAGGGCCTGGTGAGGTCGGAGGACTGGCGGATCTCAAAACAGGAGACATTTAATTTCTCCAAAGCCTGCTGGTGCTCCCGAAAAGCGCCCTGCAGGGCAAGGATGGCGATGGTAAGATTATGTTTACACACAGTTATTTTCCCCTTTCTTCCATAATAAGCTGGATTTCCTGTTCGTTGATGCCTACCATGGCATCCCCTAAATCTTCAGATAAGCTGGCAATCAGTCCGGCATCTGTGTAATTGGTGACGGCCTGGACAATGGCGGCGGCCCGTTTTTGGGGATTGCCGGATTTGAAGATGCCGGAGCCTACAAAGACACCTTCGGCTCCAAGCTGCATCATCAGGGCTGCATCGGCAGGGGTGGCAATGCCTCCGGCGGCAAAGTTTACTACGGGGAGCCTGCCTGCATCGTGTACATACTGTATCAGATCTAAGGGAACCTGAAGCTGTCTGGCCGCTTCAAAGAGTTCGTCCGTCCGCAAATTTTGGATACGGCGTATGTCTGCGTTCATAACCCGCATGTGGCGGACGGCCTGGACCACATCGCCGGTTCCCGGCTCTCCTTTGGTGCGGATCATGGAGGCGCCTTCCGCAATACGCCTTAAGGCTTCTCCCAGATCCCTTGCGCCGCATACAAAGGGGACATTGAACTGCGTTTTATCAATGTGATATTTATCATCGGCGGGAGAAAGGACTTCGCTTTCATCAATATAATCAATCTCAATGGATTCAAGAATCTGCGCTTCTACAAAGTGGCCGATACGGCATTTGGCCATAACGGGGATGGAAACGGCATCCTGGATTCCCTTAATCATTTTTGGATCACTCATACGGGAGACACCCCCGGCAGCCCGGATATCTGCAGGAATGCGCTCAAGGGCCATGACTGCACATGCCCCGGCTTCCTGGGCGGTTCTGGCCTGCTCCGGGGTGGTAACATCCATGATAACGCCGCCCTTTAACATCTGTGCCAACTGTTTATTTAAAGTATATCTGTTGTTTACCTGTTCATTCATTTTTTATCTTCTCCTTTTTCCGCGGCAATGGGCAGGCAGGTGCATTTATGTATATATTTGCCGACGGCCGCGGGATTGCTGATTTCAGATTCCATATGCATATGTTGAATTTTATTATAAGAAAAAGTGGATGTAATAAAATAGCCAATTTGAATATATTTGACCATACCAGTTTGCGTACCCTTGACTTTTGATGCAGGAAGGAATAGAATTCATATATTAAAAGTAGGAATAGCGGTCGTTTGGAGGATGTACATGAAAATATCTACAAAGGGAAGATATGCTTTGCGGCTGATGCTGGATCTGGCAGTTTATAATACAGGAGAACCCATCAGCCTTAAGGATATAGCCAGAAGGCAGGAAATTTCAGAAAAATATCTGGAGCAGATTATTTCCCTGCTGAACAAGGCAGGTTTTGTAAGGAGTATACGGGGGGCGCAGGGAGGATATATGCTGAACAAAGAGCCGTCCTGGTACACAGTGGGCAGAATTCTGCGCCTTACGGAAGGGGATCTGGCTCCGGTAAGCTGTGTGGGGGAAAACAGTATGGAATGTGAGCGCAGGCAGGGATGTGTGACGGTCAGGGTCTGGGAGCAGATTAATGAGGCGGTCAATCAGGTGGTGGATAATATTACACTGGAGGATTTGGCCAGATGGCAGCAGGAAAAGGCAGACCAGTATGTCATATAGACGTTTTTTGCCAATTCATTTTACAGCAGAAAAAGTCCGTTTCACAGCATTGATTTATCCTGTTCTAAATAGCTTTCCGATATAATAAGAGACTGACAAGAAATGATTTTGCTTTTGTACAGCAGCAGGGCGCGGTATGGACACTGGAGGATGTTGGAAGATGCGGATAGCGGTATGTGACGATGAGAAGGAAACCAGAGATATGTGTGCAGAGAAAGTGCGGGAGCTTTATCCTGACGCGGAAGTGTCTTTGTATCAGTCAGGGGAGGAACTGCTTTTGGCATGTGTGCGGCCGGACATTCTGCTGCTTGACATTAAGATGCCGGGCAAAAACGGGATGGAAACTGCGAGGGAATTCCGCAGAAGCAATAAAAATACCATTATTATTTTCGTGACAGCGCTGGAGGATTATGTGTTTCAGGCGTTTGACGTGGGGGCTTTCCACTATCTGGTGAAGCCTTTTGATGAAAAGAAATTTATGGAAGTGATGTCAAATGCGGCAGAGGAGTCTTTAGAAAGGAAGCGCGGGAAATATGCGAATGGGAAAAAGAATCTGCCAGCCCTTATCATAAACACAGGAGGCAGGCATATAGCTGTAAACCTGGAGGAGATTATTTATGCGGAGGTATACGATAGGAAGGTAGTTATCCATACAATGGATACGGATATAGAATATTACGGGAGGATGAAGGAACTGGAAAAAAAAGCCGGAGATGATTTTTACCGTTCCCACAGGGCATTTCTTGTGAACTTTAACTTTGTCAGGAAGTATGATGGCTCGATAATTTATCTGGAAAAGGGGCAGGCGCTTATGTCTAAACAGAATTACCGCGATTTTGTGAAAAAATATTTGAAATATATCCAGAGAAAAGGAAGGGAATAGGGGATGGAAGGGGCTGTAATAAGTGAAACAGTGGTGGCGCATATATCACAGGTGGCTGAATTACTTCTGCTGGGATATTGTTTTTACCGTTTTATAAGCCCTTTTATGGAAAATACAGTAGGAGCATTCTGGTCAGGAGGGGCGTATGTACTGACTATGCTCCTGCTGTTTTATATTATGCCTGTACCGACGGATTATTTTGCCAAATACGGTATAGGGGTACTGGCAGCTTTGGGGGTGATGTGCCGGGCGGAGCGGAAAAATTACAGGCAGAAAACCTTTCTTGCGCTGACCTTTTTTACCCTGCACTGGCTTGCCATTGCAACAACGGAGATTTTATATGACAATATATACAGATTTGCAGAGCAGACGGATTTTATGGCAAAGCATCTGGAATTGTGGTATGCCCTGTATCTGGATATGTGCATTATTTACCGGGTTATGGAATTTGTATTTCTTGCTTGTGAAATAGGGTATATTTTAAAGACTTATGTATATAAGTATGCAGATATGACGGTCAGGGAACTGCTTATGATGCTGATTCCTTCTTTTATGGGATGGGCAGGGTTTGCAATTATGCAGCATTTTCGTTTTTTTTATATTATGCAGACAGAAGAATTTCCCGGCAGTTACGATATGCTTGCCCTGTTGTATTATATAGTGGCTGCGGCTGCGGTTGTTGTCGTCATTTCATTGTATCAGAATATTAAGGCAAAGCAGGAGGAAAATCTGCGAAGTGAGCTGCTTGCCGCACAGATTGACAGTATCCGGCAGCATATCGGGCAGGTGGAGAGTCTGTATCAGGATATCCGCAGCATAAAGCATGATATGGCAAATCATATTTTTACGCTGGAAAGACTTTATTCCGGCAACAATACCGGAGAGGCGAAGGCATACGGCCAGGAGCTGAAGGCGGCGCTTTCCCGGGGGGCAGGGGAGATTAAAAGCGGGAACCCTGTAACCGACGTGATTTTGCAGGGGATGAAAAACGCGGCGGAGAAAAAGGGCATCAAATTTCATTCGGATTTTTTTTATCCCGGGGATGCCGGTATTAATGCCTTTGATGTCAGCGTCATATTGAACAATGCTTTGCAAAATGCAATGGAGAATACCTCTGAAAACGGTAAGTCCCACATAACAGTTTCCTCTTACCGTAAAAATAGCGCCTACATGATAGAAATCCGAAACAGCTTTTCCGGGATTTTGCAGTGGGATGCCCGGAGCGGGCTTCCGGTTACGACAAAGGAAAAAACTGACGGACACGGGTATGGCTTGTCAAATATCCGCAGGATGGCGGAGAAATATTTTGGCGATATAGATATATCGCTGGAGGATGGGGAATTCCGGCTCAGTATCATGCTGATGACAGGGTGATGGATTATAGTATCATCCAATGCTGTACTAGTACTCCGTGGCGATACAAAGTTGTTATAGAAGTTTCCTATTACTGGCATGTGGCTATATGTATTGGACGACTCTGAGAAATTATTATATGATAATACCATAGTAAACAGATAGGATATATATAAAATAATGAGCAGGAAATATCTGCGGAAAGAGGAGAATTATGAGTAAAAAAGTTTATGGAGAAAGAAATTTAAAATTTGAAACCCTGCAGTTGCATGTAGGGCAGGAAGAGCCGGATCCGGCTACAGACGCAAGGGCGGTTCCTATTTACCAGACATCGTCCTATGTATTCAGAAACTGCGAACATGCAGCGGCCCGTTTTGGCCTAAGCGACCCGGGAAATATTTACGGAAGGCTGACAAACCCTACAGAAGATGTATTTGAAAAGAGGATTGCGGCACTAGAAGGCGGCGTGGCAGCGCTGGCGGTGGCATCCGGGGCGGCAGCGATTTCCTATACCATCCAGAATCTGGCTCATGCAGGGGAACATATCGTAGCGGCTAAGAACATATATGGCGGAACTTATAATCTTTTGGAACATACGCTGAAGGACTATGGTATCACGACTACTTTCGTAGATCCCTTTGACTATGGTGAAGTGGATAGCGCTATAAAGGAGAATACCAAAGCGGCCTTTATCGAGACGCTGGGGAATCCCAATTCTGAGGTGGTGGATATTGAAAAGATTGCGCAGATAGCCCATGCCCACAGGATTCCGCTGGTAATTGACAACACTTTTGCCACCCCATATCTGGTACGTCCTATTGAATATGGTGCAGATATTGTGGTTCATTCTGCAACGAAATTTATCGGAGGACACGGGACAGCCGTCGGAGGTGTGATTATTGACAGCGGAAAGTTTGACTGGGAAGAAAGCGGCAGATTCCCTTCCCTTACAGAGCCTAATCCCAGCTACCATGGAATCAGCTTTACAAAGGCAGTGGGAGCGGCAGCTTTTGTCACGAAAATACGTGCAATCCTGCTCCGCGATACAGGGGCTACTCTTTCGCCGTTTCATGCATTTCTATTTTTGCAGGGACTTGAGACGCTTTCTTTGAGAGTGGAGCGGCATGTGGAAAATGCATTAAAGGTGGCTGCGTATCTGAACGGACATCCCCAGGTGGAAAAGGTGCATCATCCTTCTGTATCGGAGGATTCCCGGCAACAGGCCCTTTATGGGAAGTATTTCCCCAAAGGAGGCGGGTCCATCTTTACATTTGAGATAAAAGGGGATGCCCGGAAAGCAAAGGATTTCATTGATAATCTGGAATTGTTTTCACTGCTTGCAAACGTGGCGGATGTGAAGTCGCTGGTAATCCATCCGGCGTCAACAACCCATTCACAGTTGAACGAAGAGGAATTGGAAGAACAGGGCATACGGCCCAATACCATCCGTTTATCTATCGGTACAGAAAATATTGATGATATTATAGAGGATTTGGAAGAGGCTTTTAAAGCGGTCAGATAGATATTCAGACAGACCCCTTTTCATAATGGGAATGTCCCTTAGGAGCGCGAAACAGGAAATCAGATTGCTTTCCTGTTTCGTACGCATTATGGGAGATTTGACTCCTGCGAGCAACGAGCCAAATGGGTATGCCTGTATGAACATTTGACGACTGCTGCGAGGTCACATAACCCGCTACTCTGCAGCGCTGCAAGATTGATGCTCCGTTGCCTGCAGCGGGGGTGTTGACTTGTCAGTTCCAGTCCAGCATTTAATCCAACAAGCTGATTCGTGAAATGCGATAGTGTTTGAACAATAAACTGGCTTACGGAGCGTGACAGTTATTGATAATGGTTAGGATTAAGTTTACTGCGTTTTTTCCTCCTTTAGGTTTGAGATATGCCTTACGCCGTCAAGCTGTGCAATCTGGTCTCTGACAGCTTTGGTGTCGGCGTTCAGTTCAACAATCACATCATAATTGAAGGAATCCTTAAGTGGATTTTCCGTAAAAGATGCCGTGATATCTTCATCCATATCGGAAAAGAAACTGCGCTGGAAATCGTTCCATGCCTCGTCGGCACTTACGAAGCGGACGGAATAAATTCCGGGGATATTGTTCAGTTCATCGCCGATTGCATCTATCTTTTCCTGTGTGATGCCGATTTCAAAGAACACTTTTAGATTTTTCACCTGATAAAGGTCATAAGCCGCGTAGGACGTGGAGCCTATGGCGGTCAGAATGACCGCCATGACAACGGCAGCGGCCAGCTTGGAATACCGGAACAGGATATTGCCGGAATGTCTGGTATTTATGCAGTTATCCAGAAGCTTATCCTGCATCTCCTTAGGCATGGTAATTGTTTCCATAGTGCTTTTTAAATGATTTCTACTCATATTAAAACCTCCAGATTTCATAAATTTTTATTACAATAAGTTGCCCCACAAAGCATAGCAGCGTTTGTTACAATAAGCTGGCCCGCGAAGCATAGCAGCGTTTGTTGCAATAAGCTGGCTTGCGAAGCGTGGCAGCGTTTGTTGCAATAAGCTGGCTTGCGAAGCATAGCAGCGTTTGTTGCAATAAGCTGGCTTGCGAAGCATAGCAGCGTTTGCTTTTAAAGATTGAAGTTTGAGAGTTTTTGTTTTAATGCTTCGCGGCCTCTTTGCAGACGCTTCTTTACGGCTCCCTCGGAAAGCCCTGTAATGTGGGAAATCTCCCTGATTTGGTAGCCTTCCACATAATGAAGTAAAAGTACGGTTTTCCACTTGGGGGGCAGAGAGATGACTTCCTTTAAAATTTCCATCTGCTCCGGCGATGCACATACATTCTCAGCCTGCTCAAGGTTAACATAAGTATGGCGTTTGTTAAAGCGCAGATAGTCCTTACATAAATTGACTGTCACCTTTAAAAGCCAGGATTTTTCGTATTCCGCATCGTGAAAGGCGGGCGCCTTTTCCATGTATTTGATGAGGACTTCCTGCAAAACATCCTGTACATCATGGGGATTGCCGAGAATTACGCAGGCCGTGCGGTAAAGCAGATTGCCGTAGGTCTGTATTACATTTTTGATTTCCTCTTCGCTTTTTCGAGTCACATTGTGCCTCCTTATAGTTAATATAATCTCCGTATGGGGAGGGAAGGCTTCGGTGCACCTTTGCCTGTCTCTATTATATACACGTTTGAAAGAAGTGAAAGGTGACAGGAATAATTTCATTTAATAAGCTGGATTTGCCTTGACGAATGCCGTGTTACAGTTACTGCTCACTTCGTGACCAGTAACATGCAAAAATCCATCGAAAATTGCCTTCGGCAATGGGATTTT
>CAMWUN010000020.1 GCA_947177425.1 uncultured bacterium | reverse complement strand
AGGCAATTTTCGATGGATTTTTGCATGTTACTGGTCACGGAGTGAACAGTAACATGGGTATGACAAACAAACAATTTCAAGGCTTTATACGGCTTGCTTTAGAGTTAATTGATAAGGCATTGACGAAATCGCCAGATAATGATGATCTGCAGAAATTAAAAGATATTTTCCAGTCAATGCTGGAAGACGGCTTCCAAATAGCCGCCGCGCTTCCTGAAACGGATGATTGAAAAAGAACCTTCATACCAGCTTCTGACTACTGACTTGAAGGTTCTTTCATCTTCCCCTTTTTCATTCAGTTTAACCTTTCAAATTACCCTTCCACAATCAGGTATCTTCCGTCCCCGATATCGAACACTTCGTCGGCTTCAAGGATTTCATCCCCCTGGGCATCCTCCACGTCGATACCTTCCTCTTCAAAAAACTTCCACACCTCTTCGATAGAATCTACTACCACTGCAAGACATTCCTCCAGAAAAGCCTCTGCCTCTTCCAGATTAGACGCCACATCCTCCGGGAACAGTTGTCCCTGGTTGTCTAAAAAGCACTGTAATACCGCATCATCAAATTCATGCATACTTTGTTCCTCCCAAGAAAATATCTTATTGACAGCATTTAAATGATACTATCTGACTGACAATATTATTATGCTAAATAGTATCCCCTAAGTCAATACTTAGCATAAAAATTTTGCCTTTAATATTTGATAAACGCCTTTTTCTTTCCATCCCGGGCATATATTCCCCGCCGCCTGCTTCACTTTTTCCGGAGCGGTGTCTACAGCGTAGCTTTCCCCAGCGGCAAGCATCATGCCGATATCGTTGTCATTATCGCCAAAAGCCATTGTACAGGACGGCTCTATGCCCATGTATTCTTCCAGGATTTCAAGCCCTTTTCCCTTATCTACCGACTTATCCATGAAATCCACCCATTCTTCCCCTGCCATACAGGCTTTGACTTTATCTGACCATGCAGGGATGAAAATCCCTTCCCCAAGGCTGCGGATGCTTTCCTTACGGTATACGGCAATCTTGATAATTTCCGCATCCTCCTTCAGCACGTCCTCCACAAGCCGGAAGCTGTTGTGATAGCCATAGGCGAGCAGATCAATAAACTCCTTATTCCTGCTCTCCACAAGACTTCCCTTTGGGGTAGATACAACCGTCTCGCATTCCCCATAATAAGGCCGGAGCATTGCCATAATTTCTTCCACATGTTCCCGACTCATAACGGATACGGAAATATTTTTATTTTTGTAACAGATATGGGCGCCGTTTTCTGCAATATAGGCGATGTCATCCGCTACCTCCCGGAATACATTCCTAAGGCTCTGATACTGTCTGCCGCTGGCGGCGCAGAACAGGATTCCTTTCTCTTTAAGGGTTCTGATTGCCCCTGCCATTTCCGGATATAAATCCGGTGTGGAATCCTGAATCAGTGTCCCGTCCACGTCGGACGCAATAAGTTTTATCATTATTTAAACTCCTCACAGTCTTTTTATTTCCTGATACAGCCTGCCGATGGGCAGTCCCACCACATTATAATAATCCCCTTTGATTTCCTTTATATAGGCTGCACATTTCCCCTGGATGCCGTAGGCCCCCGCTTTGTCCATGGGCTCCCCGGTATTTACATAGGCCGTGATTTCCTCACCAGACATGGGATACATGGTCACATCCGTCTTTTCATAAAAAGAAATCCGGGAAGGCCCCTCATCCCCTTCTTTCAGATATATCACCGTAACGCCCGTATAGACCTGATGGGTTCTGCCCTGCAAAAGGGTCAGCATATCCAGCGCATCCTGATAACTGCCCGGCTTCCCAAGGATTTTATTTCCCAGGGATACCACCGTATCTGCGCCAACCACCAGGGATTCCATTCTTTTTTCCGCAGGCAGGCTGTCATATATGTCCATGGCTTTCCGTTCAGAAAGTTCCAGCACCATCTCCCATGGAATGAGACTGCCGGTCTTTTCTTCTGTCTTACTTGGAATCACTTCAAATTCCATTCCTATCTGTAGGAGCAGTTCCCGCCTCCTTGGAGAGGCGGAAGCCAAAATAATCTTATTCATGATGTGTCTCCGGTATAAACACCCTGCTGTTTACAAAATGCTCGTGCTTCCTTGCTGCCTCCTGGGCCATATGGCAGAATTCCAACTGGGAGTTATAAAATCCTTTTCCTCTTTTATCTACCTTTTCGTAAGTACCGTCGGCCTTTAAAATATGCGCTTTTACCGTGTCCTTAAGCTGCATGTCAAGAATGGCGCGCAGTTTTTTCTGGAGTTTCGGTTTATCCACAGGGAACATGATTTCAACCCTGCGCTCTAAGTTTCTCGGCATCCAGTCGGCGCTTGCGCAATAGTATTCCGGCTTTCCGTCATTTTCAAAATAAAAGATACGGCTGTGCTCTAAGAAATTCCCAACGATGGAACGGACGGTAATATTATTGCCGATTCCCGGAAGCCCTGTCTTTAAACAGCAGATTCCGCGGATAATCAGTTCGATTTTCACCCCCGCAGCTCCCGCCTCATAGAGAGCCTCAATCACATCCCTGTCGCAGAGACTGTTCACCTTGGCAATGATGTGCCCTCTCCTGCCTGCCAGG
Organism: uncultured bacterium; assembly: GCA_947177425.1. Taxonomy (GTDB): domain Bacteria; phylum Bacillota; class Clostridia; order Lachnospirales; family Lachnospiraceae; genus Suilimivivens. The sequence continues at coordinate 55,263 of CAMWUN010000020.1, read as the reverse complement.
GCATTTTCCTTTTCTCTTCCAATCAGGAATAAAAACCTGTCCTTCAGCCACAGAGGGGCAATCGAAAGCTTATTCCACCCTAAAGGCTCCGAATAGCCGGAAAGCATATTGAACACTGCAGTGGCATCCTCACCGATGGAAGGCGCACAGGTCAACAGTCCTATATCCGTATAAAGTTTGGCGGTTGCGTCATTGTAGTTTCCGGTTCCCAGATGCACGTATCTCCTGATTCCGTCCTCTTCCCTTCTCACCACCAGGGTAATTTTGCTGTGGGTCTTAAGGCCCACCAGACCGTAGATAACATGGCATCCCGCCTTTTCCAGCATCTTCGCCCAGACAATATTGTTTTCCTCGTCAAATCTTGCTTTCAGTTCCACCAGCACAGACACCTGCTTGCCGTTTTCCGCCGCCTGGGCAAGAGCCGCGATAATCGGGGAATTGCCGCTGACACGGTAGAGGGTCTGTTTGATGGCAAGGACATCCTTATCCCTTGCCGCCTGTCTGACAAACTCCACCACCGGACTGAATGTCTCATAGGGGTGGAACAAAAGCCTGTCGCTGTCCTTTATCACCTCAAATATGTCACATTCCGGCAAAAATGCAGGTATGGGCTGGGGTTTGGCATAAGCGCTTTCCTTTAGGTGGTCAAAGCCGTTAAGACCATACATTTTCATTAAGAAGGTAAGGTCAAGAGGGCCGTCTATCCTGTAAATGTCTTCTTGGGCAATATGAAGTTCCTCTTCAATAATATTTAGAAGTCTTTCGTCAATCCCTTCCTCTACTTCCAGACGGATTGCCTGTCCCCACTGACGCCTTTTCAACTGCTTTTCGATCTCTTTGAGCAGATCCTCCGCCTCGTCCTCCTCGATGGACAGATCCGCATTCCGCATAATACGGAAGGGGTATGCGCATACAATATCATAGTTAAGGAACAGCTTCTGGATATTTCTTTCTATGATTTCTTCCAGAAGGATTACCGTTTTTTTCTTATTGTCCGAAGGAATCTCCACAATACGGGACAAAACCCCCGGCACCTGCACAGTGGCAAATTCCAGATCTCCTTCGCCATTTTTTTTCTTTACCAGAGCGCCGATATTCAATGTCTTATTCCTAATCAGCGGGAAAGGCCGGGAGGAATCCACTGCCATGGGGGTCAGCACCGGATAAACATTTTCTTCATAATATTTGTCTACATAGGCGGCTTCCTTCTCCGTAAGCTTTTCATGCTTCTCGATTATCCGCAGGCCGTTGGAAAGCAGCTTGGATACCAGGGACTTATAGACGCCGTACTGTTCCTCTACCAGCTCATGGGTCACTTTATTTAAAGCAACAAGCTGCTCCGCCGGCGTCATGCCTGCAATATCCGTCTTGGTATACCCTGCGTTAACCATATCTTTTAACGAAGCCACGCGCACCATAAAGAATTCATCCAGATTTGAGGACGTGATGCTTAAAAATTTCAGCCGCTCAAAAAGCGGATTATTCTTATCCTTTGCTTCGCTTAACACTCTTTTATTAAACAATATCCAGCTTAATTCCCTGTTGCTGTAGTCAGACGGGTCATCATATTTTAATTGGCTCATACTCTCCTCCATTTTAAAACTTACTGCATACGTTTCTGCCTGATGACAGGACTTATATTATATACTTCCTTAAAGAAATCCGCCCTTGCGCCGAACAGACCTTTTTCCAGGGTGATATCCTTATCTGTATCCACTGTGATAATCAGTTTTTCCTCCTTTAAGGAAATCTTCACATTCTTAAATTTCTGTTTGTGGCTTCTGTCCAGCCCGTTTGCGATGCGGAGCAGAGCTGTCAGCTTTGCAACCTTAAGGTAAGTCTCTTCGTCTAAAAAGCTTAAATCTCCCCCCGTCTCATAGTAATCAAAATCCAGATGATTATATTTCACCACATTGGCTACAATCTCCCTCTCTAAATGGGACAGGCCGATGATTTCCGTAGCCATAATGATATTATAGGAACACTCCCCTAAGTTTGCCAGACTGATATATTTGCCGCAGTCATGAAGAATTGTGGAAATCTGCAGCAGGAGCCTTTCCCTTTTCCCAAGGCCGTGTACCCTTTTCATGCTGTCAAAGATGGTCAGGGCAATCTTTTCAAGAGTTTCGCTCCTCTTCCTGCTTCCCCGGTACCTTTTGCTGATGTTCTGGGCGCAGGCTATAATATCCTTCTCAAAATCATGGGAGGAAGTGATAATATGGTTCTTTTCTGCATACTCATAAGCAATGCCGTCGCACAGCGTCACCCCCGGCGCCCAGATCAGCTCCGCCCCCATGCTGTTCATGATGGTATGTAACATGATCATGGAAATATATAAAAGGGACATGCGGTCCTCCGGCATATCCAGCGTTCTGGCAAGTTCTGACAGACTCTTTGTACGGCATATCTCCACAAAATGCTCCACCGTGTCTTTGCCTGCGAACCTTTTGATTGCACCGCCATCTCCCTTTTTGTTCACAAGGGCTGAAATGTAGTCGTCCACCACAATAATATTCTTGATCTCCCGGTCTTTTAGATACAGCTTTTTGTACACGTTCATCTGGGATTCCATAATCTCCTCAATCAGCGTGTCATAATGGCTGATGCTGGCATCCACATGGTTAAGCCTCTCCTGCAGGCGCAAAACCCCAAGCTTCATGTTCTGGGTGGAAACCAGGGTGTCATTGTCAAAAAGGGAAATCTGGATGCTTCCTCCGCCAATATCCAGAATCGCCGTCCCGTTTTCAATAATTTTCTGGAACCCTTCCCCCTGAAAAGCAATGGACTTATAATCCAGAAAACGCTGTTCGGAGTTGTTCAGCACATCAATCACAATGCCTGTCCGCTGCTCAATCTGATCCAGCAGTATGGATCTGTTTTGGGATTCCCTGATTGCGCTGGTTCCGTAAGCCTTATAGTCCTTCACCTGATAAGACTTCATGATTGCCGAAAACTCCCGCAGTACACGGCAAAGTTCATCCACCCTCTCGTAAGACAGCTTCCCGGTGCCGTAAGTCTCCGTCCCCATATCTATGCTATGCCTGATATGGTCGATCTCATTCATTCCCCTGACCCTGGAAACCTCAAATATTTTCATGGCCAGTTCATAGGAACCAACATCAATCGCTGCAAATGTTTTTACTGCCATACCCTCTCCTTCCTGCCAAGCAGATAATCAATAAACTGCTGGGCACATCTCCCCGAAAGGCCGCTGTGGGCCAATTCCCATTTATTTGCCTCAAGTAAAAGTTCTTCCTCCGGCATACTGATATTGTAACGCCCCGCAAGCGTCCTGACAATATTCTGGAACTCTTTTTTGTCCGGCGCGGCAAAGAAAATCGTAATGCCGAACCGTGCCGCCAGGGAAAGCTTCTCCTGCACCGTATCCCCTGCATGCATATTGTCCCTGCGCTCTTCCTTGTCCGAAAACTTCTCCCGTATCAGATGGCGTCTGTTGGAGGTGGCATAAATCAGCACATTTTCAGGCTTTTTCTCCAGCCCTCCTTCTATCACCGCTTTCAGATATTTATATTCTATCTCAAAATCCTCAAAACTTAAATCATCCATATAAATTATAAACTTATAATTCCTGTTCTTCACCTGGGCAATCACATCATTCAAATCCTGGAACTGATGCTTATACACTTCTATGATGCGAAGCCCCTTTTCATAATAGGCGTTGGCAATGCCCTTGATGCTGGAGGATTTCCCCGTCCCTGCGTCCCCAAAAAGCAGACAGTTATTGGCCTTTCTTCCCTCCACAAAAGCTTCTGTGTTTTCAATCAGTTTCCTTTTGGGAATTTCGTATCCCACTAAATCATCCAGATATACATGTGCAATATTCTGAATGGGGACAATCTTCACGCCCTCCTCGTCATGAACCACCCGGAAAGCCTTGTGCAGGCCGAATTTCCCTACGCCGTAATCCTTATAAAATTCCGTCAGCGACTCCTTCATTTCCTCCGGCGTATTGTCTTTGGTGAATTTCACCGCCAGAGAACATATCCTCTCCCGGATGCGGCTGTTATACACTCTGCTCCCACTGTCGCTGGACATATAATCCGTAATCAGCCCGAATTCCTTTACCGAAAGGGCCTTTACCATATCCGTAAAATCGTAGTCAAAAAACTCCTTGAAAATTACAATGTCATGGAGCACCGCCTGGTTAATGGTTCCCTCTACCCTGCCTCTGATTTCACAGGCTTTGCTGTAGCTGTTTTCATTATTTACCAGAAGATTGGACAGATAACAGTGCCAGAGATTCCCGTAGAAGCCATGGTTCCATGCCAGTTCCAGCAGACGGTGGATACAGTCATACAAAAGCCCTGCCTTACCCTTTTCGTCCCCCTCCTTATCATAATTTTCCATCAGCCACGCCATATCATATAACAGGCTCCCCTCCTCCTTGGAAAAGTCCTTATACACAATCAATTCCCGTTCTCTCATACCCTTACCTCACTAAATTATCAGAAGCAATGCCATGAAACATAAGGGCAGCACGCTTTATGGACTGTCCTTATATTAGTTAAAGACAGCAGTAAACGGACGGGATGTCCGGCCTGCTTCCCCGGATACGCCCGCCTGCCGTGGGGCGCTGTTTCTTAAATTCGTAACATTGCTGTCTGAACCGCTGCTAATAGTTGCCCAGAATCCTCATGTTTCTCGCTTCCTCCCGCAGTCCCCGCAATGCGTTTTTCACAGCGCTGTCTGAGAGATTTCCGTCAAAGTCAATGAAAAACCGGTATTCCCAGTTCCGCCCTTCTATGGGCCTGCTCTCTATTTTATTCATGTTCAGATTATTATAGATAAAATGGGAAAGCATATGGTAGAGGGAACCGCTTTCATGGGGCACCTCGAAGCATATGCTGACCTTCTTTGCGTTTTCAAGGAAAATACGCTGGTTGGTGACAATAATAAACCGGGTGGAATTGGTGCTGGACTGGTTCACGCCTTTTTTAAGCACTTCCAGACCATACAGCTTTGCCGCATATTCACTGGCAATGGCCGCACTATGCTTATCCTTATCCTCTGCCACCTTCCGGGCCGCAAATGCATTGTTCTGCATACTAATCTGCTTCCAGCTATAATCATTTAAAAACCGGGCCGACTGCATCAGGGATTGTGGATGGGAGTAAACCGCCTCTATCTCCTCCATTTTTACTCCCGGCACTGCCATCAGGCAGTGTTCAATTTTAATAATCTGTTCCCCCACAATATAATTCTCAAATTCTACCAAAAGGTCATAAATCTCGCTGACAATCCCGGCTGTGGAGTTTTCAATGGGGAGCACTGCAAAATCCGCGCTGCCCTCGTCAATCGCCTGCATGGCATCCCGGAAGGTATCCACATGGAAACTCTTTACCTGTTCCCCGAAGTACTGGTTCATGGCCGCCTGGGAGTATGCTCCTTCCGCCCCCTGGAATACCACCCTTGCCGTCCCCGTATCAAGGCTGTCCACTCCGATAAAGGGAAGACGTCCGCTGCTGCCGTGCTCAGTCAAAAGACGGTACTGCAATTTCCGGCTCATGGACATAATCTGCTCAAAAAGCTCTTCCACCCCCCGGCTGTTAAATTCATTGTGGGTCAGCGCCTTCACCGCCCGGAGTTTTTCCTCCTCCCGCACTTTGTCAAAGACTTTCCTGCCGTTCTCAATCTTATACTCCGCCACCTGCCGGCATATCTCCATCCTTTTCTCATACAAATCCACAATCCTGGCGTCAATCCCGTCTAACTGACCACGCAGTTCCAGTAAGTCCATCCTTAATCCTCCCTAAACCATTTTTTAGTATTGCGTTATAAATATGAATTCATTATAATATTACTAACAAACGCTGCCACACTTCGTGAGCCAGCTTATTGTAGCAAACGCTGCCGCACTTCGTGAGCCGGCTTATTGTAGCAAGCGCTGTCACACTCTGTGAGTCAGCTTATGTAATGTAATAAGGTACATATATTTTGTGCCCAATGAAAGGAGCTTTTTTATGCGAAAACACTGGAAAATTATATTAGGTGCCGTCGCCGTACTTCTTTTATTTATTATAACAGGCATTTATACTTCCTACAAAGAAAAAGTCCCTCCCAATGACATTTCCGTTACCGGCAATACCGCGGGTAATTTAAATAACAAGGGGCTTTTTGCGGAAAGCAATGGGAAAGTCTATTTTTCCAATGCCTATGACGGCGGATATCTTTACTCCATGAATCTGGACGAAACAGACCTGCAAAAACTCACCGACACTCCTGTTACCTCCATCAATGTGGGCGGCAATCACCTGTATTTTTATATGGATAACTTAGGAGGCGGGAATGGCGAATTCTTTACCATCCGCACTTACGGCGTATACCGCACGGATTTAAACGGAAAGCACCGCAAATCCCTTGACCGCAACACCGCCGTTACCATGCAGCTTGTAGGCGATTATATCTACTACCAGCGTTATAACAACCAGGATTTTACATTATTTTATAAAATAAAAACCGATAAATCAGAAATCACCCAGGTTTCTAAGGATATCATAAATCCTGCTGCCTGCCATAACGGAATTATTTACTTTAACGGCACCGGAAAAGACCATTACCTTTACGCCCTTGACACCAGAACCGACACCATTTCCACGGTCTATAAAGGGAATCTCTGGTTCCCCGCTTATCAGGACGGCTATATTTATTACATGGATGTTTCCTCCAATTACCGGCTCTGCCGCTATTCCCTTTCCGGGAATCACGTGGAAGTCCTGACCTCTGACCGGGTGGATACTTTCAATGTAGGCAGCAATTGTATCTACTACCAGAGAAACTCCGCTGACAATCCGGCTCTTATGCGGATGAATCTTGACGGAAGCAATCCTGAGGTAGTTGCCCTTGGAAATTATGAAAAAATAAATCTGACCTCCCAGTACGCCTACTTCAATGCTTTCGGCGCGGACGTTCCAGTCTACCACACGCCCATAAACGGTCCGGTGAATGTGACCACCTTTACTGCCGCGGAAAGTATGGTAACACCTTAAGCAGCATCTGAAATCTTATGGATTCCGACAAAAAACCGTTAACAGCCGCAGCCTCTGTAAGAGCGCTGCGGTTTTTATTACAATAAGCTGGCTCGCGAAGCGTGACTGCGTTTGTTACAATAAGCCGGCTCGCGAAGCCTGGCAGCGTTTGTTACAGTTCCATAAGCATCTGTCTGACGGTCTTCCCGTTCACAGGATTTAACTGCCAAGGGCATAACTCATCCAGAGGTTTCAGCACAAATTCCCTGTTTGCCATATCCGGGTGAGGCACTGTCAGTACCGGATCGCCGGAAACAAAATCCTCATAAAATAATATATCCAAATCCAGCGTCCTTGGGCCCCAGCGGACTTTCCGCTCCCTGCCTGCTTCCCCTTCCAACTGGTGTAAAAATTCCAGAAGTTCATAGGGCGGAAGCAGTGTCCGCAGTTCTACGGCCCCATTCAGGAAGTCATCCTGTTCCACTCCCCCATAAGGGGCTGTCCTGATAAACCCGGAACATTTGACATCCTTTATTTCAGGGTTCTTCTTTAACTTCCTTACCGCTCCATCCAAAAAAGCCTGCTTGTCGCCCATATTGGAGCCGATACCCAGATACACCCTTTTCCATCCGCGCTCAATCTTTACAGATACACAAGAAAAAGGCAGACCGATGGGCGCATGGGGCTTTTTCAGTTCCAGGGCCAGATTTTGCACTAAAGGAAATTTAAGGAGCACTTCCCTTGCCAGATGTTCCGCCGCCGCTTCAATCAGAAGAAACGTATGCTCCCTCATGTACTGGTTCATAAACTGGCATACATGGCCGTAGTGGGTGGATAAGGCAAGATCGTCCGCCATCCCTGCAGGCCGAAGGCCCGTATACAGCACCGCATTAATCATAAACATCTGGCCGTTTCTGGTTTCTTCTGGAAGAACCCCATGGGCTCCGTAAACCTCAAGATTTTCTATCCGAATCTCATCCATAATAATCCTCCATGCCGGCGCCCCCGCGGTCCGGCTTAACGACTATTTCCCAGCGCCAAGAATGGCCTCCGCCATCTTCACGGCACGGAGGTTTTCTTTCACATCATGCACCCGCACAAAGGCGCATCCTTTCAGCACACCGAAAACGGTAGTCACAAGGGTTCCTTCCACCCGCTCTGATACCGGAAGGTCTAAAGTCAGGCCGACCACCGATTTACGGCTGGCCGCCAGCAGCACCGGAAATCCTGATTCCTTCAATATTTCCAGCCTATGTATCATCACAAGATTTTGTTCATAGGTCTTTCCAAAGCCGATTCCCGGATCCAAAATTATCCGATCCCGGGCAATCCCTGCCCTGCGGGCAATCTCCACCGACTCCTTCAAATCCTCCATCACGTCCGAAAGAAAATTCTGATAGTCCGTCTCTTTGCGGTTATGCATAAGCACACAGGGCACGTCTGCCGCTGCTATGACCGACGCCATTTCCGGGTCGTATTTTAACCCCCAGATATCGTTAATCAGATCTGCCCCTGCCTTAAGCCCAGCCTTTGCCACGCCGGATTTATAAGTGTCAAGAGAAACAGGCACATCAAAGCGGCTCTTTACAGCCTCAATCACAGGAACCACACGCCGGATTTCCTCTTCCTCCGGCACCAGCGTATAGCCGGGCCTTGTGGACTCCCCGCCTATGTCCAGAATGTCCATCCCTTCCTCCAGCATCTTTTCCACGTGAAAAAGGGCCTTATCAATCACATGGTACCTGCCCCCGTCTGAAAAAGAATCCGGTGTCACATTCAGGATTCCCATAATATAAGTATGCGCCTTCAAGTCATAATCCCGTCCGCCAATTTTCATTCTTTATGCTCCTTTTCTATTTTACCAGCGCCAGAAATCTGTTCTTTAATATTTCGTTCTCTTCCAATTCGCCCCTGGAAACGATTGTCACCGTACGGCTTCCGGGCTTTTTCACCCCCCGCATGGTCATACACATATGTTCTGCTTCTGCAAGAACAATTACCCCTCTGGGCCTTAAGTTCTCCATAATGGCATCTGCAATCTGGGCCGTCATCTTCTCCTGTATCTGGAGCCTTCCGGCAAAAACCTCAACAGTCCGGGCCAGTTTGCTTATTCCTACCACTTTTCCATCAGGAATATAGGCAATATGCACTTTTCCGTAAAAAGGCATCATGTGATGCTCGCAGACGGAGTAGAATGTAATGTCTTTTTCTATTATCATTTCATTATTTTCAGCGGTAAAGGTCTTTGCCAGATGTTCTCCAGCCGAAGCCTCCATCCCGGCAAAAATTTCTTCGTACATCCTTGCCACCCGGCAAGGGGTTTCCTTAAGCCCTTCCCGTCCGGTATCTTCCCCGATTCCTTCCAGAAGGAGCCTGACGGCCTCCTCAATTTTCTCTCTGTTTACCATGCGAATCTCTCCCGATGTCATTTCTGCCTTTTGGGGCAGTGCACTTTTCCACCACTTTTATCAGTTCTCCCAGATAGGACAATGAGCCAAAGGCTACGATAACCGTGTCCTTGTCAGCCAGAAGGTAAGCAAGTTCCACCGCCTCCTCCACACTGTCCAGGGCGCTCACGTTACTGTGATACTCCTTTGCCTTCACTGCCAGTTCATAGGAGGAAAGCCCCCTCTCCCCTTTTGTGGGAATGGTAAGCACCTGCTCAGCCAGGGGACAAAGTTCCTTAAGGATTGTATCCTGATCCTTATCCCTCAACACACCTATTATATATATAATTCTTCTGTTTGTAAAATAAAACTGCAAGGTTTCCCTAAGCCGCTGCGCCCCCTGCCCATTATGGGCGCCGTCCGCAATAAAATAAGGATTTTTCCCCAGCACCTGAAAACGGCCCGGCCACAAGGCTTTGGCCAGTCCCAGATAAACAGCTTTTTGGGAGATGGGAAATCCCGCCCTGTCCAGCAGTTTTGCCGCTGTCAGCGCAAGAACTGCATTGTCAATCTGGTAAAGTCCTCCCAGACTGATAGTCAGATTTTTATAATTTTCATAAGAAAAAACCTGCTTTTCCGGGCTTTGCCTGCCCACCTTTGCCCTGGCCGGGTCGGCAACTACAAGGGGAACATCCAGCTCTGCTGCCCGCTTTTCCAGAACCTTCATGACCTCCTCCTCCCCTTTTAAGGCTGCCGCCAGCGTGCCAGCTTTTATAATCCCCGCTTTATTACCGGCAATTTTCTCAAGTGTATTCCCCAATATCCCCATATGGTCAAATCCAATGGCTGTAAAAACTGTAACCAAGGGACTGGGAATTACATTGGTGGCATCGAGAAGTCCTCCCAAGCCTGTCTCTAAAACCACAATCTGACAGTTTTTTTCTTTAAAATACTGGAACGCCATTGCCGTCTCCACCTCAAAAGCGGTTGGCTGGGGTTTTCCTTCTTCCACAAGTTCCTGACAGATTCCCTTCATATCCGTCATCAGCCTGCAGAGGTCCTTCTGGCTGATATTCCTTCCATTTATCTGTATCCTCTCCCTGTACCCCAAAATAACAGGCGACAGATACCTGCCTGTACGGTATCCTGCCGCCTTTAACATCTCTGAAAGAAATGCCAGCGCAGAACCCTTTCCATTGGTTCCTGCAATATGCACAAAAGAAAGATCCCTCTGGGGATTCCCTAGTTTTTCACATAGGTTTTCCATATTGGCAAGGCCCATCACACTTCCCAGCTTCCCAAGTTCCTCTACGTAATCCATAACCTGTCCATAGGTCATCTGCTTTTTTTCCATAATCCTCCATCTCTCCGGCCAGCCGGCCGGCGCTGGCGCCCTTCTGCGTCCTGCAGGCCTTAACTTCACGATATTGGTGTATAAATATCCTGTTTTTCGCCATACTTATTACCATGATGAAAACATTACTCAAAAACTTTTTTAAATGCGGGCTTCTAGGCTGGTGTCTTGAAATTACATTTACTGCCCTCCAGTCCCTTCAAAAACGGGATATGCGGCTTATGGGACAGACCTCCCTTTGGATGTTTCCCATCTATGGCAGTGCCTGCTTTCTGTACCCGGTCTTCCAGGGCCTTAAAAATATTCCCCCATATCTTAGGGGAACCATCTATGCCCTGTGCATTTTTGTCTGGGAATTCCTGTCAGGCTCCTTTTTGGATAAACACAAAGCCTGTCCCTGGAATTATGAGCGTTCCCGCTGGCATATCAAAAAAGTAGTGCGCCTTGATTTCTTTCCCAACTGGTTTCTGGCAGGACTACTGTTTGAACACCTGTTAAATGGCAGTTCCGCCAGCCGTAACCAGACATAGATCTGTACGCTGGACAAACAACTGCCACGCTTCGCGAGCCAGCTTATTGTAATGAAAAGCGGTATGATTCCTCATACCGCTTTCAGCCAGAAATATTGACCTGCACAGTCACTTATTCATCCACATCCATATCCCCCAAGTCCGCACCGATATCCAGTGTGTTCAGTGTGCGTCTCTTCATCCTTGCCTGTTCCGAAGCTTCAAGGATAAAGTTTTTTACCTCTCTCGCATTTTTAATATGAACCAGCTCCAGCCTTGGATGGGTGGTATCTCCTGTATAGCACACAACTGTTCCCAGCCCGAAAATCCTCTCCATCAGGGAAGTAATCAACTCCACATCCTGCACCTTGTACATATAACAGTCATTTTCCACCTTGTTCAGAAAACCGCTGTCTATGGTAAGCATATTTTCCTTCACAATATATTTGGTAAAAGTAAATGGAAGTCCAAAGAACACCCATCTTTTCCTCTCAGTAAATTCTGTCGCCATGGCACATTACTCCTTTTGTTTTCTATCTGACAGTATACTAAATTCTTTTACATAATGCAAGATTTGCATGATGTTGGTCACGGAGTGAACAGTATCATTGTGCGTAAGCAGTAACTTAATTCTCCATCTGTAGGCCGAAGATTTCATATTCCCGCTGATTATATTCCCAAAAAACAGATTGGGGCACCTGCTTTCCACAGCACTCCGCCCACCAGCTTTCATAGTCCGGGTTGTTCCACTGTGTTCCGTCCTCAAAGGTAATCTGCGTGATACAGCTTAACACATACGTCACTCTGTATTTCTCCCCATATCTGCTTAAATCAATCAGTCCCCAGGGGCTTTCCAAATCGTAAATCGACCATCCTCCCTCATCATCAAGGGTTTCTCCCGGTTCAATCATGCACCGCTTTTCCACGGTACATTCATAACTGGCCGATTGGGAGGAATCCATAAAATGCCAGTAAACCTCCAGAGGCCTTCCCATGGCGTCATATGCCAGCATGGTATACGTAATGCCCGAAATTTCTTTCTCCGTCCGGTTTGTCACTGTCAGATGAAAATACTTGGACTGTTTCTCCTGGGTGTCCGCACTGATATAATAGCTCAGGCTTCCTTCTGTGGTTACGGTTCCAAGATAAACACCCTCCTGTGCATATCCCCGTTCATCCATAGTCTCATACTGAATCTGGTCTTTGTCTGTCTTAACCGTAATCCCTCCACTGCTGCATTCCTCCGCCCATGATTCAAACCGGCTGACCACCTCTTCTTCACTTAATTTTATACGTTCCTCCAGTTCTGTCTCCTCCCAGAACTTTAAAATACATTCCATCATGGCTCCGATACAGCCATCCCGCTCTCCCACCGTTACCCGGCTTTTATCTGAAATGTGGTAGGCAAACTGGAAGTACAGGGCACACCACATATCACCTTCCGCTTCCATATATTTGTTTCCGCCCCACCATGGATCTTCCTCCGGTTTTCCGGTATTCAGGCTTGTTATCATGGCAGCATTTTCAAAGCGGGAAAGCTGTACCGTCAACGCCGCAAAACGTTTTTCTTCCTCTGTAAGTTCCACCTGATAGTCGTCTTTAAATGTATCCGTTCCTATACGTTCCATAGCCTCATGGTTATGATTGCACCAGTCCAGCAGTTTTTCATTGAACGCTTCCAGGGACAATTCCTCATAGCCCTGTGTCCGTAATGTAAGAAGTGAATCGTAATCAGCCCTGGTTCCATAAGGGTACTGCCTCTCTTCCCATTCATTTTCTTCCCCGTAGGTCCTTCCCCCATCTTCCTTATTTTCATCCTCATCCATTAGAAAATGATAAACATCCGCCGGATTAAAATAGTAACCCATGGATACTGTCAGATTTCCCGAACTTCTCCTGCTTTCAATCCGCTTAATTTCAGCAGAAAGCATCTCTGCCATGCCTTCTTCGTCCGCAAGTTCCTGCACAGTCCGCTCCTGCCAGAATTCATATAAATCCTCCGCAGCCTTAAGGCGGGTATCGTTATATTCTTCCACCGTCAGTTCCTTAGGATTTAATATAGACAAAGTTATGGAATATTCCAAATCCACTTTAGGAAAAGCAGGATTCTCCTTTGTTGCCAAATCCTTTATGAAATATCCGCCAAACTCCCTTACCTGCCACTTTTCCGCTGTCAGCGGTTCATATACATAGTAATAATATTCCCAAAAGGCATTAGGTTCTTCCCCCATTTCACCAGGTTCATATTCTTCTATGACTGTGGATAATCGCTCTTCCAAAGCAAGATATTCCTGGGTATCCCGGAGTGTCCATGCCTTTTCCTGAAAATCCTTTACACTCATATTCCCATAATCCTCAAACCACAGTGCCTCCAGCATTTCAATTTCTTCCTGTGTGTAAGCGCTTCCCAGAAACTCCTTCACACTTTCATTCCTTGCCTCTCCCTTTTCCGCCGCCTGGGTAGCAAAGGCAAGGGTTATGCCAGAGACCAGAAAGACAGCCGCTGCTGCTTTAAAAAACGTAAGCTTTTTTATTTTCATAATCGCCGTAATCCTTTCTTCTATTGCGTTTTTGCTAAAACTGCTGCACAGAGGCAGGGAACCGCTCTTTACTTCCTCCATATGGATTAACGTCCTTGCATAGGCCGACTTTACATGTTCCCCAAACAGCCGCACTACTGTCTCGTCACAGGACAATTCCAAATCCCTGTTGGCAAGAATATACATCACAAAGACCATGGGATTAAACCAGTGCAGACACAAAGCGGCAGTCAGTATCAGCTTTGTTACTCCGTCCAGACGCTTAATATGCACAAACTCATGTTCCAGGCACAGGCGCAATTCCCAGGACATAAAAGGCGGCACTCCTTCCCCCTCACGGCTCTCCTCCCAGGATATCCCCGTCCTGTCTTTTCTGTCGTCCCAGTTTGTATTTTCCGGCATTAAAATAACTGGCGCAAAAATCCCATAAGTAAGGGGCGCAAAGACACTGCCGGACTGCCGGATGGTAATCTTCCTTCTTAAGGGATGGGCATCCAGCCATTTATCCGCTGTCTCATTTTGGACAGGCAAAGATACGGCAAAAATCCTGCGGCATTTGAAATAGGCTATGCCAAAATACCCGGCACATAAAACAGCGCCCGCCATCCATAAACACATCCACAGGCCGGATTTTGAGAACGTCTGCATAAGCGTCTCTTTGCCGGCATGAGTCCAAATATCTTCTTTCTGTGAAATGCCCTCTTCCCCTGTAACGTTTTCTGTCCCTTCTTTATATTTTTCCAAAAAATCTCCGTGATAGTATGCAGAATTTCCCTGCGCAGCCATACTGCCCTTTCCTGTAAAGGCCTCTTCCCCTGGGGCTTCCCTTTCCTGTCCCACCGCCGGGGAGCCGGACGGAAATCCGCCCCAGACCGCCTCTATTATCCCAGTGCCCTCTTTTTCTGCAAGAGAGTATACGCTGAACTTTGACTTTAAAGAAAGTGGGAACAACAGACAGAACACCGCAGCCGCCCACAAAAATAAAAAGGTTCTTTTAGGAAGTTTATTGATAAACAATGCACGCACTACGATAATCACCAGTATTATCACTGCCCCCTGAATACTTTTCTGCAAGAAAAACATAAGAATGCTCCTTTCCGTCCTGCACCTTCCAAAACTGCTCACCCGGAGCGTGGTTGAAAAATGCTCCGGTTAATCAATCCATCCCTTTATATATGTAAGACTGTAGTAGTATATCTTCTTTTTTATACTACCACAGTCTTATATGATTGGCAATACATTTTTCTGCCTGCACTTCATATTTTATATATAATAGTTTAGCCGGCCCGCCGCTACGAATTTCATTGAAAGAATGAATCCGGTATGTTATAATTCCTATAAAATATTAGACAGGAGTGTGCTTATGACTGCAAAAGAATGTATCAAAGGACGTAGAAGTATCCGTAAATTCAAGACCGACCCCGTAGATCATGCATTGCTTTCAGAAATCATTGAAACTGCATCTTATTCCCCAAGTTGGAAACATACGCAGATTACCCGTTATATTGCTGTTGAGGGTGACTTAAAGGACAAAATTGGGGCTGAATGTACATCAGCGTATCCCAGAAACGGAGAAATCATCACAAACGCGCCTCTTCTTGTTGCCGTTACTTTTATCAAAGGAAGAAGCGGCTTTGAGCGCGACGGCTCCTACTCCACTCCCAAGGAAGGCTCCTGGCAGATGTTTGATGCCGGCGCTGCCTGTGAAGCATTTTGTCTGGCAGCTTATGAAAAGGGACTGGGAAGCGTTATTATGGGTATCTTTGACGAAGCAAAAGCTGCTTCCTATTTAAATATTCCCGAAGAAAGAGAACTGGCGGCGCTGATTCCTGTAGGATATCCCGATGAAGAACCTGCTGCTCCCAGAAGGAAACCTGTGGAAGAGTTACTGACATTTCAAAGTTAACAGACAACGGACAGTTTGAGAAGCTAACAGTCCTTATGCCAGACAACGGACAGCATGCTTTGCCAATTGTCCTTATGTCAGGCAGCGGGCAGTTCGCTCCGCTAACGGTCCTTATGTCAAATAAAATCGAAGAGTATCCCTCTTCGATTTTTTATGGAAGGAGCAATGATTATGAGACATCTTATGAATCCTCTGGATTTTTCCGTGGAGGAACTGGACAGGCTTTTTGACCTGGCAAATGATATTGAAAACCACATGGACAAATATGCCCATGCCTGTGCAGGCAAGAAACTTGCCACCTGTTTTTATGAACCCAGCACACGCACAAGATTAAGCTTTGAATCGGCCATGCTGAATCTGGGGGGACAGGTAATCGGTTTTTCCGATGCCGGGTCATCCTCCGCCGCCAAAGGGGAAAGCGTATCCGACACCATCCGGGTCATCTCCTGCTTTGCCGATATCTGTGCCATGCGCCATCCCAAAGAAGGTGCGCCCATGGTAGCGGCTGGCAAATCCTCAATCCCTGTCATCAACGCTGGGGACGGCGGCCACCAGCACCCTACCCAGACCCTCACCGACCTTCTGACCATCCGTTCCCTGAAAGGACGTCTTGACCACTTCACTATCGGCCTTTGCGGGGACTTAAAGTTCGGGCGGACAGCCCACTCCCTGATTAACGCGCTGGTACGCTACGAAGGCATTAAATTCGTCTTTATCTCCCCAAGAGAGCTTATGGTCCCCGACTATGTAATCGACATGCTCAAAGAAAAAAATATTCCCTACGAGGAAGTCATCCGCCTGGAAAACATCATGCCCCAGCTTGATATGCTGTACATGACAAGGGTGCAGAAGGAACGCTTCTTTAATGAGGAAGATTATGTGAGATTAAAAGATTTCTACATTCTGGATAAGGCCAAGATGCAGCAGGCGAAATCCGACATGCTGGTGCTCCACCCCCTTCCCAGAGTCAATGAGATTTCCGTGGAAGTGGACGACGATCCACGGGCCGCATACTTTAAGCAGGTACAGTACGGCGTCTATGTAAGAATGGCCCTTATATTAACATTACTGGAAATCAGCGTCCCAAAGACAGACTGACCAGACTGCAGAATGCCGGGATATCTTCTTTGGCGGATACAGGATTTTAAGTCTGCAGACAAAAAATCAACAGGAGGATTTAACATATGCTCAATGTAGGAAAAATTGAAGAAGGCTTTGTCCTTGACCATATTAAAGCCGGAAAAAGCCTGTCCATTTACCATCATCTCCAGCTTGACAAGCTGGACTGCACTGTTGCCATTATCAAAAATGCCAAAAGCAGTAAAATGGGGAAAAAAGATATCCTGAAAGTGGAATGTGATATCGACATGCTTGATTTGGATGTGCTGGCGTTTATCGACCATAACATAACTGTCAATGTCATCAAAGACGGGGAAATCGTCTCCAAAAAAGAACTGTTCCTTCCAAAGGAAATCAAAAACATCATCCGGTGCAGAAATCCCAGATGCATCACTTCCATTGAACAGGAGCTTCCCCACATCTTCGTACTGTCTGATGAGAAAAAAGAAATCTACCGCTGTAAATACTGTGAAGAAAAATATACCGAGCACTTATAAAGAGTGCCCGGTAGCTTTGGGTCTGGACAGGCTTTTTAAAATCCTGCCCAGCAGCATAATAAGGGATACCGCCAAAAATCCCGCTCCTGCCGCCGCCATGCTTATCATCATTTCCTCATAGCTGTAATGCCTTGTGGGAATGTATATTTTTAATTTCTCCGTGAGATAAGCAATTGACGCCAGAATAAGGGCGGTTATCCCTGTTCTTATCAGCCAGTTGCACCGGTAACAGCTTACGTGAATCGTAATCGTCCCTACAATCCCAATCATGAGAAAAGCCAGCGCCCTGCCCCCCTGTCTCATGCCATAGGTGGCGGCCGCCATTTCTTCCCCTGTGGAAGTCTCAGGCATGGGCCGGAATCTGGACAGCTTATCCATAATCAGGCTTCCCAGTTCTTTGGTGGCCTCCCCGTTCTGGAAAGAAATGAACGTTATCCCCGCTATCATTAAAATAAATATAATCCACAGAACCAGCGCCGCCAGCCTCTGTCCCGTTTTTTTCCTATTTTTCTTCATTTACCACTCCAAATACAGACAACTATTGTTACCAGTGACGCTGTCCGTGTAAAATCAGGACAGTCATATTTTTCATTATATTCGCTGGAATTGACAATTGTCAATCATTTGCCGCCTGTATTAAGAATAAATTTAGGAATATGGTTATTATTTATGGCAGAATAATTTCCTCCATATTGTCCCCTGTCAACAGTGCGCTGACATTTTCCACATCTATTACGTGGGAAAAACGGGCAGTTTTTTCATAATTTCCATTTCTAAAGCCAGCGGAAAGTTCCTGATACCCCTCTTCCTCCACAACAGAACCGTCTTTATATTTCACTCCGTTGATAAACAGGGAGCGCAGACTGTCAGCCTGGTCAATATTGACGCCTTCCATCTTTTCCAGTTCCCTTGCTCCCGCTTCATCACAGACCAGCCTCATACTGATTGGTGTGAGTTCTACTTCCTTAACCATCACAGTGCATCCCCCAATCTGATACTCCTTATTTATCTCATAGCGGACCGCTTCCACCGCATGCAGTTTTAGCGAGAATTCCCAGTCTCCCGTAATAACTGCATCTCCCTCTATCGCCTTTTCACCCGGCGCATTTAAGGAGGTAAAATGGATGGTCACATCTAAGTCTTCTGTGCCGGCATCTGCTTTTGTCCCGTATATTTCATAATACCTGCTGTTCGTAATCTCCTGACGGCTTTCCTCCACAAATCCACGGCCAAGCATGCTGAAAGGATTATCCTTCCCATGATAGTCCATCAGAAGGTCCATGTCGTTTCCCGGCTCAATCTGTATGGAATCATCTTCTGCTGTTATTTCAAACAATCCATAAAAACAGTTCACATCCTGAATGGTCTGCACGGCACGTATGGTGAGTCCGGCGTCTGTAATCGTCTGGTACTCTTCCTGCGCCACCTGTTCCATCACCAGCTCTTTCTGCTGTTCTTCATCCGCTTCAAATACCTCATTTGCCTTTTCATTCCACTTAAATATTTCTGATGCGCTTACTGTGGTTCCAAGAATGGCAATCATTGCCGCAGCTAAAATAATAACCGTACGTTTCTTCATCTGTTTCACCTTTCTGACCTTTCCGCAGTCCAGTCCGTCAAGGGTGTCAAGCACTGTCTGATGCACAAATTCCGGCACTTCCGGGAATTCACTGCTCCATTTTTTATTTTTCATATCCATATACTCCTGTCAACTTTTCTTTTAAAAGCTTCCTGCTCCGGCAAAGCCTTGTTTTAGCCGTACTTTGCGATAATTTCAAAATCTGGCAGATTTCCTTTATAGAAAATCCTTCTACATAAAACAGGATAAGCGGGATTCTGTAATTAGCCTCTAATTCCATCACAGCATCAAATACCTCCGAATAACTCTCCTGCTCCGCCGGCGCCTGCATTTCAAAATAATCTTCATAAGGAATCTGTTCCTTTTTGGAACGGATGAGCTGGTAACATTCATTCATCAGTATTCTGGTAATCCAGGTTTTAAAATACTTACTGTTCTGCAAAGTATGTAACTTTTCAAATGCATGTAAAATTGCATTCTGCATCGCATCCGCACAATCCTCATCATTCCCTAAAATAGATTTGGCTATATGGTACAAACTTTTTTCCGCCTTAAGCACCTCTGTCGTAAACTGTTCCTTATTCATTTTTCATAAATTCCTTTTTCCTGTTGCTTTATGAAACGGCCGTTTTCATTTTACACTAATTAGATGAAAATGAACCTGGAAAGGTTACAAAACACGGGAAACAATTTTCAAAAATAATAGTCCGGGTTCCGGAACTGCATAATCTTTAAAAATTGTTTCCCGTGTTATAAAAAAATCACTGCAAAGGTTTTACCAATCCGCCTTAAAGCCGGAAATCATTATTTACTTTCATAAGGAGATTCATCCAGCCGTACAAAGTACCCCTTGTCGTGGGCGCATACAGGACACTTTTCCGGTGCTGCCGGCGCTTCGTAAATATAGCCGCAGTTTAAACAAATCCAGCTTGTCTTTTCCGTGTCCTTAAATAACTGGTTCTTTTCCATCAGTTCCGCAAACTTACCGAACCTGTCTCCGTGCACCTTTTCAATTTCCGCAATCATAAAAAAGGAATTTGCCACCTGCATAAAGCCCTCTTCCTTTGCCTTTTCCCCAAAGGCTTTATACACGGAGTCATGCTCCTCATACTCATTGTGCTGGGCCATGCGCAGAAGCTTTGACACATCCTTGGAAAAATCCACCGGATAACCGCCGTCCACATGAATGGTTTCTCCTGCTAACTCCTTCAGGTGATTATAAAAAATCTCCGCATGTTCCTTTTCCTGGTTTGCTGTATACTTGAAAACCTCCCCTATCACATGGAGTTTTTCCTTTTTTGCCTGTGATGCCGCAAAGGTATATCTGTTTCTCGCCTGGCTCTCCCCTGCAAATGCGCGCATCAGATTGTCTTTTGTCTCACTGTTTTTAAAATCCACTGCCATATACAATCTCCTTTTCTTTTCTTAACCAGCGCCTGAGCGCCGCCCGTCAAATATGGATGCTTTCTGGATACCATCCATATTATGGGTGGAATAGGAGAATTTTATTCAGTCCTGGCAGGATTAATCTTTATGTTTTTAGGTGCATTGCTATTGCGGAAAAAGAATGGCACAGAAATCAATTTTCAGAATTAGCACCCGGATGGGCAGGCAGGCGGAAATGGACAGGTTCAATTTTTGCATTTAAAGGCTTAATCTGATACTCTGGGAACTGGTCAATCAAATCGCCCAGACACAGGGCAGTATTTTCCACTCTGTCATGGGCAAGCATCACCACTTTTTTTCTGTCCAGTGTGGAAGCCGCCGCATTTGCAAGAATCTGGGCCGGACCCGGATTCTTGACAGTATCGTCCAGGCTGGCATTCCAGTCAAAATAAATAAAGCCCTGTGCCGTCATTTCCTTTACAATGTCTGCACAGGTATCTTTATTATATGCATTTACGCTTCCTCCCGGGAAACGGAATAACTCTGCTTCCACTCCGGTGGCAACAAGAACGGCGTCATAAGCCTTCCAGAAGTCTTCCAGATAACTCTCCACACTTTCATACAGTATGTCGTAGTCATGACGGTAACAATGGATGCCTATGGTGTGTCCCTCATCGGCAATCCGCTTTGCCACCTGGGGATATTTTTCCACATATTCGCCGATAAGGAAAAAGGTTGCCTTTACATCCTTCTCTTTCAGAACGTCCAGTATCTGTTCCGTATATTCTTTGGAGGGCCCGTCGTCAAAGGTCAGGTACATGGTCTTTGGATGAAAGTACAGATCAACTCCCTGCGCAATCCCCTCTGCCACTTTATTCTGATATTCTTTGTCGGTCAGCCTTTTGCATTCTTCCGGGTTTGACAGAAATCCTGTCTCAATGAGACAGGCAGGCATCAGCGTCTTGCCTGTCACACAAAAATCCGCTATGGGCCACAGTTCCCTCTCATTTGCCCCTGTGCTCTTTATAGTTTCTTTGTGGATCAAGCTGGCAAGTCTCTGATTGTCCCTGGTGTTGTCGGATCCGTCATACCATGTTTCAATACCGCTGACACTCTTGTCGCTGCCCTCATAGGTATTCTGGTGGATGCTGATATAGGCATCTGCCTGATAGCTGTTTGCCAACTCTACCCGCTCCTCCTTGGCCAGATATTCATCCGTCTCCCTGGGCAGCATAACCCGGAATCCCTTTTCCTCCAGCCGTTCCTTTACCAGAAGGGCAATCTGAAGATTGATGTCCTTTTCAAAAACGCCGTCCCCAAGACAGCCGTCATCCTCTCCCCCATGTCCCGGATCTATCACAATAAGAGGAATGCTGCTTTTTTCATCCTTAACCATCAAAGCTTCGTAATTCTTAGAACCGGACGAAGGGGCAGGATCTGTCTCTGAAAGGACTTCCTGCTCCCCGGCCTTTTTTTCCTCCATCATGGCTTCTATTTCCGGGTTTTCCGGGGCCGCCATGGAAATGGTAGCCACACAGGAAAAGATACAGACTGCCCCTGAAAATAAAACAATGCCTATATGTCTGAACCAGTTTCTCTGGTATCTATGTCCTCTTTTGCTTTTTTCATTTTCTTTTGCTTTTGTACTCATAAAAATGATGCTCCTTACATGTATTCATCCACAATACGCTTGGTAAAACAGCTTGATAAAGCCTCTTGCGCCCAGCTTCATTCTGCTGTCTGTCCGGCTGTTTTCTTATGGTTTATCTTACATATGCGGTGCATCATTTTAACATCAAAGTTGCATCATAATTCCATAATTTTTGCATCAAATCTGCATCATCTTGAAATCTTCAGAAACAGCTCATTGATTCCCTCATAAAATCCAATGGTGACAATGGTTCTCTCCTCCCCCATGCCTGCAAAAACATACTTTTTGTAGTAAGGCGTCGTCTCCAGCAGGGGATTGTCTGTTTCGTAAGGTGTGGGAGCGCCAAGCCCCATGTATGTTCTCCATTTTTCTATAATCTCATCGGGGTTTATATCCTCCCATTTCTGGTCTGTTCTGGCATAAAATTCATAAGGCTTGCCATCGTCCGCATCCAGATAAGCGTCTATCAGACGGTTTGCCTTGTCCGCATTCATCTTGTTGGTAGATAAGCTTACCTTCCACACGGCAACATTGTTCCGGGGCTCCAGCACATCAATGGCTGAGTAAAGAACTGCATCATAATCCCCGCCATTTACAGACCGCACAGTTCTGGATAAAATCCCCAAATCCTTCAGCTCCTGCAGCATTTCATTACAAATCGTATAAATCTCTTCATCGGTGATTTCTTTTCCGGTAGTTCCCCTGCGGTCCGCCACAAAAGCATAAGTTCCGCTGACCTCCTGATATTCCGCGGCTTCCCCCTCCACCCTTGTCAGGGCGTTCAGTTCACTTTCGGGAAGACTCTGGCTGTTCAAGCACTGGGAAAGAATATAAAGCTTTTCATTTCTGTCAAGTTTATAGCGGTAGCCTGCCCCCTCCTGTTCGGAGGTCTGGGTATGAATCCGGTCAAGAACTGTCCTGTCCTTGTATCTGGTAATGAACTCCGGCCCCCAGATGGAAGCACCCATCACAAGTACGGCAAAGACGAAGAGGAAATAATTAATGGTGGATTTCTTCATGTTCCTCCTCCTTTCCCCGGTCCGGTATCACAAAGCTGATGCTGGTGCCTTCCCCCACTTTACTTGCAATTTCAAGGCTGCTGCCGTGGAGGGAAAGTATCTCCGTACATAAGGCCAGCCCCAGGCCGGCTCCGTTCCTGCTTCTGCTTCTGGATTTGTCCACCATATAAAAAGCTTTTGTAATCTTGGCAAGCTCCTTTTCCGGTATACCCATGCCATGGTCTTTTACATTAAAACGGTAGCCCTCTTCCCCGCTGGTTCCAGTGACTTCAATAAGGCTTCCCGGTTCCGATGCTTTGCAGGCATTATCAAGAAGATTGATAAGCACAGTGATAATCAGATTACTTTCCACCCACACCACCGCCTTATCGTAAGAATAGACAAACTGCATACTCTCATTTGTCTTAAACATATCCCTGAGATAAAGGAAAAGGTTCTCCGCCTGCACCTCCTGGAACTGGGCCTGCCCGTGCCTTGTCACCATAATATCAAGGAGCCTGATGGACATGGCTTCCAGCCTTTTGCCCTCTGTATAAATGTAATTGGCGGACAGCAGACTTTTTTCCTCATCCAGTTTCCTGGAACGGAGCATATCCGCATAGCCGATAATGGCTGTCAGAGGGGTTTTCAGTTCATGGGCAAAAGCCCCTACAAAGTCCTCTTTAGCCTGTATTTCATCCTCCAGTTTATTAATGTTCTCCTCAAGGGCTTCCGCCATCTGGTTAAAGTCCAGGGTAAGCTGTCCCAGTTCGTCATTACTGACCTGTTTTGCCCGGTAGTCATAATCCCCGGCCGCCATACGCTTGGTAGCACGGGTAAGCAGGCGGATGGGCTTGGTCAGCCAGGAGGCAATCAGATGCATGATAACCGTGCCAAACACCAGCATAATTACCGTCACCTGGCGGAATACCCGAAATCCCAGTTCCCTTTCATTAAACACTTCCGAGACATCCCGGAGGGTTTCCAGATAAAGCACCCGATCCAGTGCATTGACTGTGCTTCCTGTCTGGATATAATAATGGTCATTCATAAAAATGGTACGGTAAGTCTTGGTGGTAATATCCGTCTGCATAAGCAGGCCGTCGTCCGTCTCAAACCCGTCGCTTGCATAGAGCTTATTCTTCTCCTCGTCTGAAAGCCGGAGCATACGGTTACTGCTCTGCCCTCCCGCTTCCAGATTAGAGGCAATCTGCTCCACCGTATGATCCTGTAAGACATCATACTTGGCAGGCACATTTAAGGCAGCCGTCTCAAAGGCAAAACATAAAATGCTGTTTTCATCCACCGCCTGTCCCACCTCCCTGCCAAGGGAAGTGTCAAAGACATAATTTACAAAATAAAAACCGCTAAACCCAAGCGCAATTGCCAGCACAATCACTGTACACAGTAACAGTTTTAGTGAAAATTTCAATCTGATACCTCCAAACGGTAGCCAACCTTATACACCGCAACCAGATTCTGTTCCCATCCAAGTTTTCTCCGGAGACGCTGCACATGAAGATCTAAAGTGCGGCTGTCGCTGATATATTCGTCACCCCAGACCTTTTCATACAGCGTTTCCCTAAACAGGGCCACATTTTTATTCTGCATAAACAGTACCAAAAGCCCGAACTCTTTATTAGTCAGGACCACCGGCTGTCCCTTTTTCAGAACCCGGCGGGCCTCCACATCAGCCACAATATCCCCTGCTGTGAGGAGCCTTTCCGTCTTGTTGTAACGCCGGAGCACGGCTTCCACCCTGGCCACAAGCTCCACCACATCAAAAGGCTTCACCAGATAATCGTCTGCCCCCAGCTTCAGTCCCTTTACCCTGTCCTTTACCTCATGTTTTGCCGTAATAAATATTACCGGTATCTTCAAAGGGCGTATGTAATCCATCACGTCATATCCGTCCGCCCCCGGAAGCATAATATCCAGAAGTATCAGATCAAAGGTTTCCTTTTCTATCAGATCAATGGCTTCCAGCCCGTCCTGCACAGCCCTGCAGTGGTATCCGGAAGCCGACAGATTCAAATCAATTAAATCACAAATCGGTTTTTCATCATCCACTATCAATATTCTTATCATCCTTCTGCTTTCCACCCCCAATAGGCCCTTGCCTTTTCCACAAGCCCCGCTACCGTATCCTCCTCACTGCAGGGATACTGTTTCTTAATCTCCTTATCTTCGTAAAAACCGCCTGTACGCTGGTAATAAATGGCATAATCGCTTTCCACCATCAGTTCGTTGTTCTCCCCGCTGTAACTATAACGGGCAAGAACCAGAATATCCTTCATGCCGTCCCCGTCAATGTCCCGGCAGGTAATCCCTTTTAGGGCGTAAAGATTGTCATACTCCCCCATGGGCTGGAAACTCCACACAATATACCCCTGCTCATCCACCAGATAAATCATAAAAGTAGCAAAATTAGCCATGGTATAAGTCCCCGGCACCACCTCAAGCTTTCCCAGCTTTTCAAACTGTCTGTAATAGCACTGTTCCTTTGCAATCTCAAACCCGTTTCTGATTAATTCCTGTTTGGTGGACGCTGTATACAGAAACTCGGTGGAATCGCCGCCCTTTACAAAGGAAGTAATGCTCTCCACACTCTTATTCATGCTGAACCGGTTAATTTTGTCCGACAGCCTGTAATCCCGGTAAAATCCTTTCTCATTCTGGAACAGTACATCCCCCACCTTATAGGGTCTGCCCACGTATTCGCCCCTGTCGTTGACACATGTGACAATCAGGACAATATCCATCATCCCGTCCCCGTTCAGTTCTTGAAAAGACACTGCCCGAAGTTCCCTCACAGGCTGTTCCATCTCCCCGGGATAACGGTTATTGACTTCCAGTTCATCCGTCTTGTACACAATATGCCCCTCGCCATCCGCAAAAAACAGCGCCAGCCGGTGATATTCCTTATCCATGGCGGGTATAAGCGATACTTCCCCGAAACTGCGGGTTTCTATGGGAAAAACCTGATCAGCAATAATCTCGTACCCCGACCGTTCTATCTCGGAACGTTCCTGCACATGCGAAAAACGCTGCTGACAGCTCTGATAGGCTGCCAGCAGCGCATCTAAATCCTCCGCGCCGAAGGCATAAATTGAGAAGGGAAACCACAGCAGCAGACTGCCGATACAACCATATAATAAAGATAAGAATTTCTTTTTCAACAATATCACCGGATTTTCCTGCGTAATCTGATTCAGACTGTTTCTAAAATACTTATAGATAAACGCCATTAGCAATTTCACTTTCGGTCCTGCAAAAGCACTTTGGCAGGCGCCGGATGCAGAAATTTATTATGCCGTTTACTATGATTATTTTAACATAAGCCTGCTTCCCACACAATTAATTTTGTTTAAAAAATATTTTACTCTGTTTTTAAGGCGCGCATGGCGTTCAGTATTGCCAGCACGGAAACCCCCACGTCTGCAAACACGGCTTCCCACATATTTGCCATGCCGAAAGCGCCGAGTATCAGTACCAGGGCTTTGACGGCCAGCGCAAAGACAATGTTCTGCTTTACAATGCGCAGGGTTTTTCTGGATATCCTGACCACTGCGGCAATCTTTCTCACATCATCGTCCATCAGCACTACGTCCGCAGCTTCAATGGCGGCATCGGAGCCCATGCTTCCCATGGCAATGCCGATATCCGCTCTGGTCAGCACCGGCGCATCATTGATTCCATCCCCCACAAAGGCAAGTTTTTCTTTTTCCTTCTGGACCTTTAACAGTTCCTCCACCTTAGACACCTTATCGCCAGGCAAAAGTTCCGCATGGACTTCGTCAATGGATAATTCCTCCGCCGCTGCCCTGGCAGCCTGAATGCGGTCGCCTGTGAGCATCACGCATTTCCTGACGCCCACCCTTTTCATGCTTTCAATAGCTTCCTTTGCCCCGTCCTTTATGGAATCGGAAATGACTACTGCGCCTGCATATTTACCTTCACAGGCTATATAAACAATGGTTCCGCCGCTTAAGCAGGGGGTATAGGAAATTCCCCTGACTTTCATTAATTTTTCGTTGCCAATCAGCACTTCCCTTCCGTCTACAGGAACACAAATGCCATGCCCGGCCAGTTCTTCCGCCTGCCCAACCCGGTTCATATCCGGCTCTTTCCCATATGCTTCTTTAATAGAACCTGCAATCGGATGGTTGGAATACGCTTCTCCCAAAGCAGCCAGTTCCAGCAGTTCTTCTTTTGTACTTTCACAGGGAATAATTTCCTGCACCTTAAATTCCCCTTTGGTGAGGGTTCCCGTCTTGTCAAAGACAATGGTAGTCATCTCCGCCACTGCCTCTAAATAATTGCTCCCTTTTACCAGTACGCCAATTCTGGAAGCTGCCCCAATGCCGCCGAAAAATCCTAACGGCACTGAAATCACCAGTGCACACGGACAGGAAATTACCAGAAAAATACATGCCCTTTGAATCCAACTGCTCCATCCGCCGCCTAAAATAAGGGGAGGCAGCAGTGCAAGCAGGACTGCCGAAACCGTTACTACAGGCGTATAGTACTTTGCAAACCGTGTGATGAAATTTTCCACCTTTGCCTTTTTGCTGCTGGCGTTCTCCACCAGTTCTAAAATCCTGGCTACAGTAGAATCATCAAAGGCTTTGGAAACCCTGACCTTTAGCGTACCGCTTCCGTTAACGCAGCCGCTTATGATTTCATCCCCCACAGCGGCTTTCCTGGGAACCGATTCCCCTGTAAGGGCTGCCGTATCAATCAGGGATTCCCCTTCCGTAACGATGCCGTCAAGAGGAATCCTCTCCCCCGGCTTTACCAGAATGATACTTCCTACTTCCACATCATCAGGATCCACCTGGGTCAGTTTCCCATCTATTTCTATATTGGCATACTCTGGGCAGATATCCATCATATCTGATATGGACTGGCGGGATTTGCCCACGGCGTACCCCTGGAACAGTTCTCCCACCTGATAAAATAACATAACTGCAACCGCCTCCGAATATTCCTTCACCCCGAAAGCACCGAAAGTGGCAATCATCATCAGGAAATTCTCGTCAAAAACCTGCCCGTGGCTGATGTTTCTGGCAGCTTTATAAATAATGTCATATCCAATTATGAGATATGGAACTGCATAAACAAAAAACAAAATCCATGTGTCCTCTATTCCTTCAAACATCCCTACATGTTCACATATAAAAAGACCTGCAAAAATGACAAAGGAAATGATAATACGGACAAACATTTTTTGCTGCTTCTTAGTCATAATACACCTCATTACATAAGAATTCTGCAGTCAGGCTCTACCTTTGCGCAGACTCTTACCACCTCTTTCATAATCTCATCAAATTTGTCGTCCTGTGCGTCAATAGTCATTTTCTGGGCAAGGAAACTTACATTTGCATCGTTGACACCCTGTATCTTCCTGATTGCTTCCTCCATCTTTGCAGCACAGTTTGCACAGTCTAAATCTTCCAGTTTAAATTTCTTTTTCATAATATTCCATATCCTTTCTTCTTACGGGTCATTCTTCAATGTGTTCTCTTCCCTGGGCAATGATAGTGCTTACATGCCCGTCTGCCAGGGAGTAAAAAACTGACTTTCCTTCCCGCCTGCTCTTCACCAGTCTGGACTGTTTCAAAATCTTCAACTGGTGTGAAATTGCCGACTGGGTCATATTCAGAACTTCCGCCAAATCACACACACACACTTCCGCTTCAAAAAGCACATACAGTATCCTGATTCTGGTGGAATCCCCAAAAACCTTAAAAAGTTCAGCTAAATCATAAAGTTCATCTTCCTCCGGCATTTTCGCGTTTACAATTTTAAGTAATTCTTCATGGGTCTGAAATGTCTCACAACACTCCACATCAGTGACTGCCAAGTTATCACCGCCTTTCGTTCATACGTATAAACATTTGAACAATTGTTCATATGTTTATATTAAAACAATGCCTGCCCTTTGTCAACTACTTTTTCAAAAGGCAGGCAATTATTAGAACTACTTGTGTTACTGCTCACTCCGTGAACAGTAATCTATTTGCACTCCTGTATCACTCTTCTGCGGTCTGCTACTTTAAAAATTTTGATATCAGATTCAACAGTACCATAATATCAAGGGGCTTTGCCGCATGGGCATCCATGCCGCACTCAAGACACACCTGTACATCATCAGAAAATGCATCGGCTGTCATTGCAATAATGGGCAGGTCATTATCGTTGCGGGCTGTAAGCGCCCTGATTGCTTTCGTAGCTTCATACCCATTCATTACCGGCATACGGATATCCATCAGAATCAAGTCATAATATCTTAACTGGGAAGAATTGAATTTATCCACACACTCCTTACCGTTTACTGCACGTTCTAGGACAAAACCAAAAGAAGAAAGAATTTCGTCGGCAATTTCCCAATTAATATCATTATCCTCCGCTACCAGAATACGCTTCCCTGTGAAATCCATCTGCTGACTGTCATTTTCTTTGGAAGATACTGTATCGTGCTCTTCTGCATACCGGCTTAAGCAGGCATAAAGAGTAGAGGAAAAAAGCGGTTTTGAGATGAACCCTTCCACATCCGCTTCCTTGGCATCTTCCTCTATATCGCTCCAGTCATATGCGGAAATCAGGAATATGGGTATCTTCTTTCCAACTTTCTCCCGGATCCGGCGTATGGTCTGCATTCCGTCCATTCTCGGCATTTTCCAGTCGATCAGTACAAACTGGTAATCATCGTCCCGCTTATGGCGTTCTTCTATCATCTCCACTGCCCTATTCCCATCCTGGGTCCATTCAGCGCGTACGCCCAGAACTTCCAGATTGGCTACTGCGCTTTCACACAAAAGCTGATTGTCGTCCACCACAAGTATCTGCCAGTCGGGCAGTTTCATATCTTCTGAAAACTTTGCTCTCTCCAACTCAAGGGTAATATGGAACTTACTTCCCACATTCAGTTTACTTTCCAGTTCTATGGTTCCTCCCATAAGTTCCGTTACTCTCTTGGTAATGGACATTCCAAGACCCGTACCTACAATTCCCTGTACCAGTTCCGACTCATCTCTGGTGAATGTATCAAAAATCTTCTTCTGGAATTCTTCCGTCATCCCAATCCCGTTATCCTCTACGATAAAATGGGTCTTTACCATATTATCCCCTTTGAGCGATTCTTCCTGATAAACATGCACGTCTATCCTTCCGCCCTCGGGCGTAAACTTAATAGCGTTGGACAACAGGTTCAAAAGAATCTGGTTTAAACGCACGCCGTCACAGCATATATTTTCTGATATGATATTATTGATAAGGATATCAAAAAACTGGTTTCTTTCTTTTACCTGGGGTTTTACAATATTTACAATATCGTCCATGGCATCCCTCAGTGAAAGAGGGTTCATATTGAGCGTCACCTTTCCGCTCTCTATCTTCGACATATCAAGTACATCATTAATCAGCCCCAGCAGATGTTTGCTGGATAACTGTACTTTCTTAAGGCAGTCCTCCACCTTCACCGTGTCCATCAGGTTTTTCATGGCAATATCCGTCATTCCAATGATTGCGTTCATGGGCGTACGGATATCATGGCTCATACTGGAAAGGAATTCGCTTTTGGCCTTGTTGGCCCGCTCCGCTTCCTTGCGCATTTTGTTCAGCGCTTCCATCTGCTGTGTGGAAAGCCTGAAATAATAGAGGAAAACAACGCCCATAACCAGCAGGATAATCAGGGAAGAACCTATCATGATAAAAATACGTGTCTGATCCAGTTTTCCCACTGAATCGCTCCACATATCCCCCGGCATGACCGTAAGAAGGTACCAGTCATAATTGTCGGAAATCTGTGAACAGTAAATATATTTCTGCTCTCCCTCCATCAGTATTTCTGCTGAGAAATCCTCGCCTGCTTCCATGGCTTTGCGCAACTGTACCAGATATTCATCCTTCCCTAAGCCGTTAAGTTCCGTCACAGTATCGTTAATGCGTTCAAAATAGTTTGTTTTATTATCCACTACGTTTCGGATGATGAAATTCCCCTCTTTGTCAATAACATGGGTGTAAATCTGACCCTCTCCTGCCTCCAGAAACATAGCTTCATTCAGGTATTCCATGGGAACGCCTACCACCAGCGCCAGGCTGTTTTCCCCGTTTTCCATGGGATAAGAAGCCTCTTTGCCGATTAAAAGAATCCTCTCCCCGTCTTCGTCGATTCCCTGTTCGACAATATCGTTTCCCTTCTTTAATGCATCCAGGACTTTTTCCCCGCCCTTAGTGCTTACAATATTCTTACCATATATCTCTTTAAGTTCACCCTTATCATTGCTGAATCCTATATAAACAAGGTTCCTGATCTGCGCATTGGAACTAAGTTTGTCCAACAGTTCATCGCCATACTCCGCATCCTGTGGCGGAACCATCTTGATAATCCCTTCTACCTGTTCCAGTCTTAAGTTGATAATGGAATAGAACTTCTGCCGTAACTGCACATTCATTTCTTTCATATATATTTCACTTATTTCTGAAATGGAATCCTCTGTTTTCCGGGTCATGACATGAATCAGTCCCAAAAAAACCACTGCGCATACGATAATTACAAGCACAAAACTCCCTCTTAAAAAATACTTTATTCTCTTCTCCATTTTTATGCTTTCCTCTCAGTGCCTTATTTAATACTCCCACGGCATTATAATAAATTCTGCTTCTATTTATCCACTCCGGCTTTTTTACATAAATCTTCCAGACAGCATCTTTCACAATATGGAGCTGTCCTTGCCGTACAGACTTCCCTTCCATGATATACCAGTCTGTGGCAGAAATCGCTTCCTTCTTCCGGCGGAATGATCTTCCACAGCGCCATCTCTACCTTCTTCGGCTCTTTGACGCCGTCCACCAGTCCCATTCTGTTCACCAGACGGATACAATGGGTATCTGTCACGATGGCAGGTTTTCCAAATACATCCCCCATAATCAGGTTTGCACTTTTTCTTCCTACACCAGGAAGTTTCAAAAGCGCGTCAAAATCCTCCGGCACGCCTCCCCCATACTGGTCTCTTATTATCTTCATGCATGCACTGATGTCCCTGGCTTTGCTATGCCCTAACCCGCAGGGTTTTACAATCTTTTCAATCTCCTCCACAGGCGCCCTTGCAAGGGCATCCACATCAGGAAATTTCGCATACAAATCTTCCACTACCACATTTACCCTCGCATCA
The DNA here is from genome assembly GCA_947177425.1 of uncultured bacterium. GTDB lineage: Bacteria > Bacillota > Clostridia > Lachnospirales > Lachnospiraceae > Suilimivivens. Next base: position 23,172 of record CAMWUN010000020.1, on the reverse strand, counting down.
GTACACTGGGCTGCCAGCCGCACACTCACCAGAAGCTTCCATGCCTGGTTATAATCAAGGGTGCATCCCGCGTCCGGATATTCCTTTTTTAACCGCCTGATAATCTCAAGCGCTGTTTCTTCTTTTGTCATCCTGCCTCCCTGCTGCGCTTTTCCAAAACAGCGTAAAGAATTTGTCTAAATTATATTTTAATCCACGCCTCTTAATCATTCATAAACTTCTGAAGAATCTGCATCAGTTCGCTGACGTCAATAGGCTTGGCTGTGTGGGCATTCATACCGCTCTCCAGGCAGACCTGTATATCATCCGTAAAAGCGTCTGCCGTCATTGCAATAATCGGAAGATCCTTATCTTCCCTGTCAAGAGCTCTGATTGCCCTGGTCGCATCGTATCCATTCATAACAGGCATACGCACATCCATCAGCACGGCATCATAAAAGCCAGTTTCCGACCTGTCAAATTTCTCAAGACAGTCTTTTCCGTCCACCGCATGTTCCAGTTCAAATCCTACTGCCGCAAGAACTTCATATGCAATCTCCCAGTTCAGTTCATTATCTTCCGCCACCAGAAGACGTTTTCCCTCAAAGTTTATTTCCTGTTTCTTTTGCTTTTCTTCTTTCTTCTCTTTTTCTGTAAACTGGCGCAGCTTTGCACAGAGGGTAGATTTAAACAGGGGCTTTTCTATATATCCTCCAATATCTTCCCCGCCTGCTTCATCTTCAATATCGCTCCAGCTATAAGTAGAAACCACAAATACGGGCTTCTCTCCGGTCTTCTCCCGGATTTTTCTGATTTCCAGGCTTTCATCTGTATGTAACTGTTTCCAGTCAATCAGTACAAAATCATAATCTTCGTTTTTATTATGTTTCTCCAGTATCATTTTCGCGGCTCTGCCTGCATCCAGCGTCCAATCCGCATGGAGCCCAAGGGCTTTTAGATTTTCGGCTGCAACCGTACATAAGGGTTCACTGTCATCCAGCACCAGCACATTCCACTCTGGCAGTTTCACTGCTTCCTTATCCTCTCCCCGTTTAAAGTCAAGAGTAATATGGAATCTGCTGCCTTTCTGCAGTTCGCTTTTCAGTTCAATAGTTCCTCCCATCATGTCGACAATATTTTTGGTAATGGCCATTCCAAGACCTGTTCCGGTAATATGCTGGATTTCCGCTGCCTCATCCCTGGTAAAGGAATCAAAAACCTTTTCCTGAAATTCCTCCGACATACCCATGCCGTCGTCTTCCACTTTAAAATGGGTTCTTACATATTCGTCACCCAAAGGCGAATTTTCCTGGAAAATATAGACATTGATCCGTCCTTCTTCCGGTGTAAATTTCAGTGCATTGGACAACAAATTCAAAAGGACCTGGTTCAGCCGTACATCATCGCAATATATGCTTTCCGAACAGATATCCTTAATAAAAACATCAAAGTGCTGCTTTCTTGACCTTATCTGGGGATAAATGATATTGACAATATCATCCGCCATGTATCGCAAAGATACTTCACGGATATTTAAGGTCATCTTGCCGCTTTCAATCTTGGAAATATCCAGAACATCATTGATAAGCCCAAGAAGATGCCTGCTGGAGAGTTTAACTTTCTGGAGACAGTCTACCACACGTTCTTCGTCATCCCTGTTTTTCAGCGCAATCTCTGTCATACCTATAATTGCATTCATGGGTGTACGGATATCATGGCTCATACTGGAAAGAAATTCGCTCTTGGACTGGTTCGCATAGACTGCTTCCTTCCTCGCCTCATCCAGTTCCCTTATCTGATGGCGGGACATTCTGACATACTGGACAATTATGGCTGTCATGCCCAGAACAATAATAGCCAGTGAAATCACCATGCCTTTAATCCGCAGGGCATCCAGTTTGACAATTGGAGCCTCCAGCACATCATCGGGCATAACAATAATCAGATACCACTGGGCGTTAATGGAAAGCGGCATACCGTGGATGTGCATCCGCCTGCCGTCCGCCGACATAACAGTATTATAAGGCTTCTTCTGCTCAATGGCTTCTTTCAGTTCCCCTACGTAAGACTCTGCAGTTTTGCGGTCATACATTTCCTTCTTTTCCATGATGCGCTCAAAGTAATTCTCTTTAAATACATCAGAATTTCTTACGACAAAACTGCCTTTCTCATCAATGACATGGAAATATATGTTTGCCCCTTCCGTATTCTCAAAAAGAACGCCGTCCATATATTCCATGGGAATCCCCGCTACCAGCCCGAAACTGCTGCTGCCGTCTTCCAATGGGTAGGCCGCCTGTCTGCCTAAAAGAAGAACTCCGTTTTCTTCCCTATCAGTACCGCGTGTCACTACTTTACCGTTTTTATGTAAAGATTCCTCAAAATATTCCTCATCCGCAATCGTTACCGGTTCCCCGTAAACCGTCTCTAAGTTTCCTTCCTGCGTGTAAAAGCCCAAATATACAAATTTCCTGAGTTCTCCTTTTTCCCTCAGGTCATCCAGCATTTCCTCTGTATATTCATCCGTTTCCGGCTGCGTCCCGCTTATCAGCCCCTCTACCTGCTCCATGCGCAGACTGATTATGGCGTCAAATTTCTGCTGTATCTGCACTCCCATCTCCGACATATAAATTTCACTGACTTCTTCAATCGACTGATTTGTTTTTTCCGCCAGAAAAAAAATCAGTACAATAAATACCACCGCACTGATAACCAGCATGCAGCAGAATCCTTTCAATAAAAATTTGATGTTTCTCTTACCCATTTCTACTTTCCTTTTTCAAATACGTATTCCCCCGCCAGTGCCCTGCATGCGCATCAGACGGATGACTTCCGGCGCTCATCTGCCAGATTATTTTCATTATAACTTGTTTAATAGAAAATTTCTACTATCAAAACGCTTTTCTTAATTGAATTCCCTGTCCACACAATACTGGATTACAGAATCTATCTGGGGTGAAATCCATTTGTCACGGTGGTATAAAAGTTGTTTCCATATTTCAATATCAAAATCCGCAACCGGAAGATAAGCAATCCGTCCCTCTTCTTTTTCTTTCCGGGTGATATAATCCGGCAGATAGGAAATTCCCGCTCCCTGCCCCACCATGGAACAGATAAGCCCGGCCCGGCCTATTTCCAGCACAGGCTGTATTTCCAGAAACATCCCTGCCAGCTTCTCGTCCAAAAGCCTCCGGTAACTCATTCCCTTTTCCGTCAGGATAAAAGGATATTCTGTCAATTCCCTGACCGAGATTTCCTTTCTGGATGCCAGTGGGCTCTGCGCGGAAGCCACAAAATGCATCCCTATTTTTTCCTCCCTGACAATCACATATTCCGTATCATAAAAATGATTATCCAGCGTCAGAATCACATCCACCTCATTATGATTCATAAGGCGGAACATCTCTTCTGTCCCTGCGGATATAATCTTCAGAAAAATTCCCGGATAACTCTGCCTGAAATCCAGAAACTTCTCTCCCAGCAGGGAATCGCACAGGGAATCCGCCATGGCCAGGCGCACATGGCCCTTTATCTCTTTTTCATTCTGCATGCTTTCCTCCAGTTCCTTTGTCAGAAAGCTAATCTGATGGGCATATTTTAACACCTCACGCCCCTTTTCGGTCAGAGCCACCGTGTGGTTAATTCTTTCAAACAACTGGGAATTCAGTTCCCCTTCCAACTGCTTAATATGAAAGGAAACCGTAGACTGGGAATATCCCAGTCTCTGGGCCGCCTTTGTAAAACTATTTAATTCCGCTACCTGAATAAATGTGACTATATTTTTAATATCCATTTCCCACCTCCCTGAAACGTGTTTGAAAAATTATTCCCCCAATCTGCACACTCCATCTTGAGGAAGCAATTTTTGAACATGCTCTGACATCGAATTTTTCAATCCTATGCATCGCTTTTATCAGTTTTACAAATGCTTAACTTTACTATATACTATTAATCACAAAAAAACAACTGATTATATTAAAGAAGGAACTTACGGATATGGAGATTATTAAAAACGTTTTTTATTCTATTTACAATATTTTATGGGGCGATCTCATCCAGATCCCTTTGCCCGGCGGAAGTTCTCTGGGGCTGTCCCTGCTGGTATTGATTTTGATACCTTCGGGTATTTACTTTACATTCAGAACAAAGTTCCTTCCCTTCCGGCTCTTTCCCGAAATGCTGAAAATTGCATCGGAAAAGAAAAACCGCTCCCAGAAAGGAGCGATTTCGGGTATGCAGGCCCTTATTATCTCCACGGCTACCCGTGTGGGAATGGGAAATCTGGTAGGAGTCGTAGCTGCCATTTCCGCAGGTGGCGCAGGCGCTGTCTTCTGGATGTGGATTACCGCCCTGTTAGGTTCCTCCACAGCCTTTGCAGAGGCTACCCTTGCCCAGATTTATAAAGAGAAAGATCCCCTTTACGGAGGCTACCGGGGCGGCCCTGCTTACTACATACACCATTTATTCTGTAAAAAGGAAGGAAGAAGGAAACGTTCCATAATTGCCATACTTTTTGCCATTTCCGGCCTGATCTGCTGGTGCGGCATCAGCCAGGTAATCGGGAATTCGGTTTCCTCCGCTTTTGAGAATGCTTTCCAGATTCCTCCTCTTTATACGACGATTCTTCTTGTTATCGTGGCGGCTGTTATTGTCCTTCGCAAAAATGCCACGGTAAAAGTTCTGGATATTGTAGTGCCCATTATGGCAGGCTTTTATTTCCTGCTCACAATATTCATTATCGTTAAAAATGCCGGACAGCTTCCGGCTGTGTTCCAGCGTATAATCTCGGAAGCCCTGGGTCTGCGCCAGATGGCCGCCGGAGGCTTCGGGGCTGTCATTATGAACGGCGCCAAGCGGGGGCTGTTCTCCAACGAAGCAGGCTCCGGTTCCGCTCCCTGTGCTGCCGCTGCCGCCGAAATCAGCCATCCTGCAAAGGAAGGGCTTCTCCAGGCTTTCGGCGTATTCATTGACACGATTGTCATATGTAGCTGCTCTGCCATGATTATGCTGCTGACCCCCATGGATCTGACTGCCGGATTAGCCGGCATGGATCTTTTACAGACATCCATGCAGTACCACATGGGAGAAGCAGGCGTTATTTTTATAGCTGTTATCTTGTGGCTGTTCAGTTTTTCCACCTTTATCGGCATTCTGTTCTATGCCCGGTCAAATGTGGCTTATCTGTTCGGGGATAACTGGCTTTCCCAGACACTTTACAAACTTGTTGCCCTCGTTATGCTGTTCATCGGCGGGCTTGCTGCTTACACTTTTGTGTGGGATTTGGGAGATATCGGCATCGGGCTTATGACAATCTTTAATATGCTTGCACTGATTCCCCTGTCGCGGCAGGCTGTTGATTCCCTTAAGGATTATGAAGGATTAAAAAAGAAATAACAAACGCTGACACGCTTCGCGAACCAGCTTATTATAATAAGAAAACAGAACCTTCCACAGGTTCTGTTTTCTCTTGCTGTGCCCGGCAGACACACGTTTTAACTATATCTTTAATAATTTTCTGCACTGATTTCAAAATAACTCTGGGGATGGGCGCATACCGGGCAGACTTCCGGCGCCTTGGTTCCCACCACAATATGTCCGCAGTTGCGGCATTCCCAAACTTTAACTTCGCTTTTTTCAAAAATGGAAGCTGTCTCTATATTTTTAAGCAGAGCGCGGTAGCGTTCTTCATGATGCTTTTCAATGGCGCCCACCATGCGGAATTTTGCAGCCAGTTCAGGGAATCCTTCTTCCTGTGCTGTTTTGGCAAATTCCTCATACATATCTGTCCATTCAAAGTTCTCACCATCGGCTGCGGCCGCAAGATTAGCAGCAGTGTCGCCGATACCGCTTAACTCTTTCAGCCACATCTTTGCATGTTCGCGCTCATTTTCAGCAGTCTTTAAAAACAAGGAAGCAATCTGCTCATACCCTTCTTTCTTTGCCACTGATGCAAAGTATGTATATTTATTCCTGGCACCTGACTCACCTGAAAAGGCGGCCTGCAGATTCTTTTCTGTCTGGGTTCCTTCATATTTGTTTTTGTTCTGGCTCATAATCATTTTCTCCTTATCTTTTGTCTGTTCTTTCAAATTCCCGGCTGTCCCATATGCCGTATATCTGTATACCTCGCAATATCCCTGTCCATTGTCACAAGATTGCGGACAGATAAATCATGGACAGAATGGTTTCCTGTCACTCTGGCAAATACTTTCAGTTCATCAAGGGAAACATTCAAAAAATTTGCCACTCTCTGGGCTGATGCGTCAATATCAAACCGTCTGCGCAGTTCCGGATCCTGGGTTGCCACACCTACCGGGCAGTTGCCGCTGCCACATATGCGGTACTGCTGGCAGGCCGCTGCAATCAGTCCTGCACTGGCTATTGCGACAGCATCTGCTCCCATTGCCAAAGCTTTGGCAAAATCTGCCGATACCCGGAGTCCCCCGGTAATCACAAGGGAAATATCCGAATGTACCGAATCAAGATACCTCCTGGCCCGGGAAAGGGCATAAACCGTCGGAACTGTTGTTGCTTCCCTTAAGAAAAAGGGACTGGATGCAGTAGCGCCGCCTCTGCCGTCAATGGTAATAAAATCGGGTTCTGCAAATACACAGTATTCCAAATCACGCTCAATATTTCCGGCTGCAATTTTTATGCCTATGGGGCGTCCCTGGGATCTTCCCCGCAACATATCCACCATAGCGCGCAAATCTTCTTTGGAATTCAGTTCCGGGAATTTGCTTGGGCTTTGAATATCCTCACCCTGCTTTTTCCCACGGATTGAAGCAATTTCCTCTGTAACCTTTTCCCCTGGCAGATGGCCGCCCATTCCAGGCTTTGTCCCCTGCCCGATTTTAATTTCAATGGCATCGGCGGAGCATAGGTTTTCATCCGTTGCGCTGTACTTGTTGGGAATATACTCAAATATGTATTTGTAAGCTGCCTGTCTTTCCTCTGGCAGAATACCGCCCTCCCCGCTGCACATTGCCGTCTTTGCCATGGCTGAACCTTTGGCAAGGGCAATCTTCACTTCCCGTGAAAGGGCGCCGAAAGACATATGTGAAATATAGACCGGGCTGCCAAGTATCATAGGCTTCTTGGCATTTTTCCCGATGACGGTCATCGTATTCACAAAGTCCCCGTCATTTAAAGGCGGCGGATTGAGCTGTGCCCCAAGCAGAAGGATGTCATCCCATCCTGGCATCGGCATTTTCGTACTCATTGCACTGCTGATATGTTTCCCTGTTACTGCCATTTCATGGATTTCAGCCATATAGCGGCAGGACTTGTCATGACGGGCAGTAGCGCTGTCATAATCCAGCTTTCCCGAGTAGGATTTTTCTACCTTTCCGCCCGCTTCTTCCTGTACCGGTTCAAAGCAGGAGACCGGCTGTCTGCAGACCGGACAGGCCATAATTTCAGATATGGCTTTCCCTTCCTTTTCCTCATCATAAACCGCACCGCAGACACTGCATTTGTAAATCGCCATAAAACACCTCCATCTTTATCCTTTTGAATAATCCTCTATAATAGGCGGAATCTGGGACAGCATATTGTCTATATCTTCAAACATTGCGCTTTTGGTGGTTCCCAAATTGCTGGCGCTGTTAATATATTTCACGACCTCCTGGTACTGTACTTTCGTATTTTCAAAAAAATCATACAGTGTCTGCAGGGCAGCGTTGGAATTATCAACCACCTGGGCAATTTCTGTCTGCACAGATGAGGCTCCCTCTGCCGCCTGCGTAATACTGTCAAACATCTCATAGGTTTCTTCCACTTTAAAAAGGCTATTTTCCAGAGCTTCATGGGAAGTGCTGATACTGCTGCTTAAACGTTCTGTCCCCTGTTCCACGTCATCAATGCTGGAGTCTACCTCTGCCACAAGGCCCTTGATTTCCTCTGACAGTTTCTTAACCTCTTCAGCCACCACTGCAAATCCTTTTCCCCACTCCCCTGCCCTTGCGGCCTCAATGGACGCATTCAGGGAAAGGATATTGGTCTGGTCTGCAATGGAAACAATCTTGCCCATACATCCTTTAATGTTTTTTAAGGACTGCTGGAACTCCTCAAATGTATTCTGCATTTCGCCAAAATGGGTTTCCACCGTGATAGAACTATATTTCAGTTCCTCTATCTCTCCCTGGGCCTGGGCCACAGACTGGGAAATATTATCTTTTACGGCAGCAAACTGGCCTGATACGTCATTAATATTTGAAAAGGTCTGTCCAAATCCTTCTAATGTCCCTTTAAAATTCTCTGATTCCCTGATTACATCATTAAAAGACTTTCTCACCATGCTTAACTGCCACAGGGAAGCAACCTCACTCTGCACAAGTTCCTGGTGATATTCTTTCAGGCTTCCTATCACATATAATACCGGATACAGGCTTTTGGATCTGCGCCGGGGTTTTTTCTTAAGTCTCATATCCATCCCTCCCTTTACTCAAACACAACACAAGTCATCGACTGGTTGACAAACCGGTTGTTATAATGTTCCCCATATCCTACCATGCCCACATGATTTCCCAATGCTCCCATCTCATGAAGGTATTCCTGCATATAGTTATTGTCGTTAAACAACCGGTACCTGAAGAGACAGTTTACAGAGAACACAGCCGAAATTTTAGAGAAGTCCCTGAGGATCGTCTGGATGGTATTTTTTACAATAGCTTTGTAGTCCCCCAGTTCCAGCATGATAAGCACGTCCGAATCATTTACCTGGCGGAAGCATGTAAGGGCATTACCTGTCACTTCCTTGATGGATATAATACAGGTATCATCACCATTGATTTTTCCGAAAGGATTCTTAAATGTCTGGGTCAGTATCTGTCTTTCTGTCACATGAAGTATGTCCTGGTAAACCTGTTTTGCAGGCACGCCGTTTAATTTACCGAGTATGTAATTTGCCTTATCCGTCTTGGATGCAATAAAACGGTAATTTCCCATCTGCTGGTAGATATTTTCTTTGTAGGCTTTCACCTTTCCATTATTATTTTTAACCAGTGCATAAGCCACAGCATCGCTGTAAACTTTTCCGTTGGCGGATATCTTTCCCCCGTCTCCGGTTCCTCCCACCAGGGAAATATTCCTGTGTTTTAAAACGCTGTATATGGTAGTCAGCACGCAGGCATCATTGCCGGTGCAAAAATCAATGCATATGGTATCATTCAGGGAACCGTTTACCTCATGTACATCTTTCTCTAACCTTTCTATATACTTGACAGGCATAACCGATACCTCTTCCAGCACATTGGCCGTTGCAGTGACGCCGTCACAGAAAGCAACGACACCTACACCCTTTTCCACTACTTTTGTGTCGTAACTCATTCCTATGCATCCTATGCTGGGTATTTTGGGATAAAGTTCTTCCAACTTCTTCACATGTTCCTCGAACTGGTCATTGTTGGATAATAACATAATCAATTGGGGACTGCTCAAGCCCTGGACTGCTTCCTGCAGGTTTCCGCTCTGGCTCATACCGAAAAACTGTTTCAATATCTTATCCTCTCTTCCTAAATCAATGAATTATTCTGTAATGACTCAATCAAATAACATTATACTTCATAGCCGGATATCAGGTCAATTATTATTCTAATTTAATCTTTATAATATTTTAATATTTATAATTATTTTGTTGACAGATATTTTCCAATGCTTTATAGTAATGTAGTCAGAACGTTTGTTCTTTGCATATTGAGGAAAGAGGCGGCAGTTATGGAGCTTTTACAGGTACTATGGGACAGACGGGATTTCTTTGCATCCTGCCTTGGCGAACACATCAGAATATCATTGACGGCAGTGGCCTTTGCCGGGGTGCTGGGTATTTTAACGGGCATTTTTATCAGCCGGCACAGAAAGGCTGCGGCCATAGCTTTAGGCATCATCAATGTCATCTATACGATACCCTCCATATCCCTGCTGGGTTTTCTGATTCCCTTTACCGGAATCGGCAACAAAACCGCCATCATTGCCCTGACCGTTTATGGTCTGCTTCCCATCGTGAGAAACACTTACACAGGACTGGCCAATGTGGATGCCGGTATCCTGGAAGCGGCCGAAGGGCTGGGGGCGGATAAACGGCAGCTTTTGCTGGGCATCCGGTTCCCCATGGCCCTTCCTGTCATCATCAGCGGTTTCCGCAATATGGTGGTCATGATTATTGCCATGGGCGGCATTGCATCCTTTATCGGAGCCGGCGGGCTGGGAGCCGCCATATACAGAGGCATCACTACCTACAATATGACGCTGACAGCAGCCGGTTCCGTATTGATTGCGCTGCTTGCCTTATCCGGCGACTTTATCCTCTCCCGGGTGGAGAAAGCTGTGAACAGGAGGTACGGCATTGAACAAAGTAATTGAAATACAGAACTGTACGGCTGCCTATGGTGACAGCGAGGTTTTACGGAATGTCTCCCTGACTGTGGAAAAGGGGGAGTTCATCACGATTATCGGCCCTTCCGGCTGCGGCAAAACCACCCTTCTTAAAATGATAAACGGACTGGTAACGCCGCGCCAGGGAAAAGTATCAGTAAACGGGAAATCCCTTGCCAACTGCAGCATGACAGCCCTGCGCAGGGGAATTGGATATGCTGTACAGGGCGCAAAACTTTTTCCCCATATGACGGTGGAAGAAAATATCTGCTATGTACCGTCACTGGAAAGAAAACTGACCAAAGAAGAAAAAAAAGAGCTGGCACGAAAAATGCTGGAAATGGTACGGCTTTCCCCGGATTTGGCACGCCGGTTTCCCAGACAGCTTTCCGGAGGCCAGAAACAGCGGGTCGGAATTGCCCGGGCTATGGCGGCCGGGCCTGATATTCTGCTCATGGACGAGCCTTTCGGCGCAGTAGACGAAATTACCCGGAAGGATTTGCAGGATGAACTCCTCTCCCTCCAGAAAGAAACCGGAATCACTGTCATTTTTATTACCCACGATATCAGGGAAGCCTTTAAACTTGGAAGCCGTACAATTATCATGAAAGACGGCATTATCTGGCAGCAGGGAACACCTAAAGAACTGCTGGACAATCCCAAGGATGCATTTGTAAGGCAGCTCATAAGAAAGGATGAAGAACATGAATTATTTTAAAAAAGGTATAATGCTTATAACTCTGTCGGCGCTTGCGCTGTCCACATGGGGATGCGGCGGAAAACAGACCATAAAAATTGCCTCCAAACCCATGACAGAGCAGTATATCCTGACAGAAATCATTGCCCAGCTGATTGAAGAGGATACAGACTATGAAGTGGAAATCACCAAAGGAATCGGCGGCGGCACTACCAATATCCACCCTGCCCTTATAAAGGGAGAATTTGATTTATATCCCGAATACACCCGCACCGCATGGCTGAATGTCCTGAAAAAGGAAGAAATGGAAAAGGACGACAGCAAGCTGTACAGCCAGCTTCTGGAAGAATATGACGCACTGGGCCTTACATGGACTGGCTTATACGGTTTCTCCAATACCTACGGCCTGGCTGTGAGACAGGAAACGGCAGACCAGTACGGGCTGGCTGCTTACTCCGACTTGGCTGCTGTCTCCGGGGAACTTATTTTTGGAGGCAATCCTGACTATATCGAACTGGAAACAGGATATCCCAGACTATGTTCCGCCTACAATATGCAGTTTAAAGCCACAAAACAAATGGAAATCGCATTGAAATATGAAGCTTTGAAGAATGGCGAAGTAGACGTCATCAATGCTTTTACTACGGATGCCCAGCTTGCCGCCAATAATCTGGCGCTGCTTATCGATGACGGCGGTTTCTTTGAAACCTTTGAGGCCGGCACTGTGGTCAGAAAGGATGCACTTGAGAAATACCCGGAACTGAAAGGTGTGCTGGAAAAGCTGAACGGCTTGATTACCGAAGCGGAAATGCAGCAGATGAATTATGATGTGGAAGTCAATGGGAAGGAGGATGCCGAAGTGGCAAGGGAATTCCTGATAAGCAAAGGATTAATCAGCGGTTAATCCGCATAAACCGGCAACCCCTTCAATCATGTCCGGCATAAGCTTTGTGCCTCCCTGCTTATCCGGCAATCAGCGGACACGTTATAATTATAGTGAACGACAAAATAATTTGTCGTTCACTATAAATGACATTGGCTTTAGACGGCCCTTACTCTATGCTGTGACTGGTTTGCTGCGAAGACTTTTCTTTACATCTGGCAATCTCCTCTCCGCTTTATTTTCCATTAATGTCCGAGGAAAAAAAATATCTTCCTCCAATAGCGTTCCAGTATATCCATCCCCGAATTGAAAATCTCATGTTTCGTCCCCGGTACCCTGACCAGCTTCACCCGCCCCTTATTGCAGCGGTTTAATTTCCCCGCAAATTTTTCCTGCGCTTTTTTAGAAACATAAGTATCACGCTCCGCCTGGAAAATAACAACCGGGCACGTAATATGTCTCCATGCTTTCTTTTGGAGATAGCGTTTAAGACGCACAGCCTGCCAGAACCATCCGTAAGAGGCAGCGTTCATCTGAAAAAAAGGTTCTTTTTTCTTCTTCTCCCGGTAATAAACGAATCTGGCTTCCGAACAGGCAGCGCTGTCCGCAAACCGTTCCGTCCCATCGTACGGATGCCTTCCCGTCAAATACTCTTCCTTCTTTCCCACCAGACACAATCCTCCAGCAGCCAGACAGGCCAGCAGCCAGGGCACAGACCCACTTTTCGGCTGAATCATGGGCGACGACAGTATAAGCCCTGAAAATAATTCCGGCTCCTGCGCTGCCGCCGCAGCGGCAATCCCGCCGCCCATAGAATGTCCGTATAAAAAGAGCGGAAGTTGCGGAAATTCCTGCGCAGCCATATCACATACAAACAGCAGATCTTTTACATAGCGTTGATAGTCATCCACATGGACGAGACATAAATCCTTTTTATCACTGCACATCCTGTAGCTGCGCCCATGCCCGCAGTGTTCCGGCATAAAAACATGATAGCCTCCGCAGAGAAAATAATAAATATTTTCCACATGCTTCTCTATTGTCTCCGTATACCCATGGGAAAGAACGATTACGCCTTTCGGGCGGTCTGCCAGACAGCACATATAAAAAATCCGGTTTCCTTTCTCCCGTTCACAAAAACCTTCTCTTTTTCTCTTTGCAAGATACGGCTCAACAACTGCCTTCATTCTCTCTCTATATTCTTTTTCAGGTAATATTAAATTGCGTACAGTGTTCCTGCCCATTTCCATTTTCTCCTATCATTGTATTTCCCGGTTGATTTTACTTTCATTATAAAAGGAAAACAAAATTCCTCCTAAGAAGCAAAAGACTGCCGCTCCAAAAGCCGCAATACGGTATCCCATACCTGTGCTGCCCCCGATTGTTGAAACCGCTGTAAACAGCAGCATGGAAAGGCTCTGCCCCAATTTAAAAGCAAACGTCCTGGCCGCATAAAACATCCCTTCCCGGTTAGTGCCTGTACGCTTCGCGTCACTTTGGGCAATATCCGCCACCACTGCCTGGGGAAGAATCCCAAATACAGCCATCGGCAAAGAAGCCGCCACCATCAATACCAGTCCCTGTACGCCCGCAGGAACCACTGCGATTTCTCCAAGAAATCCTGTATACAGGTAAGAGGCTGCAAATATCCCAAATGCAATCAGCATCAGCTTCTTTTTTCCAAGCTTCGGAGCCAGCCTGTTAATCGGAATATAGAATACCAGCGACAATGCTGTCATACCTACAAAATAAATGGTGGTCATCGTTTCAGGAAGTTTTAAAAGACTCGTCACAAAAAAAGGAAGTCCCGTCTGAAACATGGTGATTGCAATCCAGTACAAAATATCTGAACCGACAAACTTGCAGAATTCTTTATTCCTGAATGTGGAAACAAGGGAGGAAAATGCCGTATCCCTTGAGGGAACCGTGTTCACATACTCCTTTTCATTGATCGTCCAAACAGGTATCTGCATACAGAAAAAGGCAATGACTGCCATCACCGCAAATGTCACGCGAATCGCATTTACCCGTCCAAATACCGGAATCAGCGCCCCCCAGATAAGCGGAGCCAGATAAGCCACCGCTGTTCCGGCAATAAAAGTAAACGAAATGACAGTGGAAATATTCAAACGTTCTTTCTGGTCATGCCCCAGTTCTGGAATCAGGGCATTATATGGCGTACAATAGGCCGTAATTGACAGATAATATGCCATCACCATTACAAACAGAAAAACTGCATTGCCCCAGCCGATCCGGTTTACCGGCGACCAGAACACAAGGGCCGTGGAAAGTGAAAGCGGAAGGGAAGCCCACTTCAGAAACGGCATACGCCTTCCAATTTCAGAAGTACAGCGATCCGACAAAGATGCAATCCAGGGATCCGTAACCGCATCAAAAAGCCGTCCGAAAGCGGTAATGCCGCCAATTACAGTAAAAACCCCGAAAACAACCAGCCCCTGGGGAATAAATAATGTCTGGCCCTGTGCAATCGACGTTTCATCAGGCTGGTAAAAATAAACCAGCCAGTTCGAAATCAGACCGGACAATAGTGCCCATCCAAACTGCCCCGCTGCAAAAAACCATATTTTTTTTGTAGATAATTTTTTTGCCGGTAAATTTTTCGTTGACAAAGATTCCATACTTCTTCCTCCTGTTATTCTAAAATCTCTCCACCAAGCCCTTTCAAAAGCAGGTTTCCTGCAATTTTCACCTGCAGCGCCAATTCGACTCTTTCGTCCGACGAGAGTATACTGCCGGAATATGAAAGCTTCTGCATCAGACTGAGCATCGTATGCATCACCGAAAAATATACCTCATCGACCATATATGGAAAATCCAGACTTCCATCTCCAAGTCCCTTATCCAGAGCATCCGTTACATAGGGCTTCAGATTCAGAATACATTCCTCATATTCGGCCAGCCTTTCCTTTGGAATCCGGTATCTGCGGACAAAAATATCAAATTCCTGAAGAAATTTTAAGAATAAATACTCTTCTTCAAAAAGCTTTGCCAGAATATAAAAAATACAGCGCATCTGGCTGCTTCCCTTCATATCCCTATATTCCTTTCCCGACAGCAGTCCAACATATTTCCCGGCTACCTTCTGCCAATATGTAATACCAGCCGAAATTGCAAGTTCCGCTTTTGTTTCGAAATATCGGTAAATCGTGGCCGGCCCCACTCCCGCCGCCTTTGCAACCTCTTCCACTGACGTTTCCTCAATGCCCTTTTCACAAAACAACTTAAGCGCCGCATACAAAATCTGCTGCGCGCGTTGCTCCATCTGCTGTTTCCTGATTTCCGCTTCTCCCAAAAAATCTCCTCCCTTTGCCCCTTTTTATGATAGTAATACTATCACATTTCCCCAGAAGAATCAACGAAAAATTTTTTCTGGCAAGAATTCTGGCAGAAAAGAGCCTGACGGTCTGATTTCATACCAATACGCCTCTGCTTTCAGAATAAAAAGAAAACCTTTAACTTTGACACAAAAGACGCCAGCCCCTTTTCTTATCATAAGACTGTCGGGGCTGGCATCATCGGCCTTTAATCAATTTTCAATATCAGTTCCAAAATCCGCTTTGCGCAAATCTCCATTTCTTCTCTGGTAAGGCATCCCTTTTCCATGGCTTCCATCAGCCTTTCCGGGTAGCCGCATCCCATCTTCACATCGTTTCCTGCCTTTGTCTCTTTGTAATGCTCACCGCAGGTCCACCAGTCAGTGGTTACGCAGCCTTCATATCCCCATTCCTTGCGGAGAATTCCTTCCAAAAGCTGTATATTTTCTGAAGCGCGGTGTCCATTGATGATGTTGTATGATGTCATCACAGACCAGGGCTGTGCTTCCCGCACAATTATTTCAAATGCTTTTAAATATATTTCCCTTGCGGCACGCTCCGATACTCTGGAATCGCTGTTCTTGCGGTTGGTTTCTTTATTATTCAGGGCAAAATGCTTCACAGTTGCTCCCACACGGTTGGACTGGATGCCCCTTACCATGGCAGCCGCCAGCTTTCCGGTAAGGAAAGGGTCCTCCGAATAGTATTCAAAATTCCTGCCGCACAGAGGGCTTCTGTGGATATTAACTGCCGGGGTCAGCCACATGGCAATATTGTTTTCTTTCACCTCAGCCCCTCCGGCTGCCCCTACTGCTTCCACCAGTTCTTCATTAAAGCTGCATGCAAGTAATGTGGAGCAGGGCCAGCATGTGGTGTTGACGCCGCACTGGGGCGCAATGCGAAGTCCTGCCGGGCCGTCCGCCGTCATAATGGAAGGTACGCCGTATTCTGGCAGATTCCCATAACCAAAGGTATTGGCAACCCCTGTATTGGGCTGTCCTCCAAGGATATGAGCCACTTCTTCATCTGACAACTGTGCCAGAAATTCATCCATGGTAATCTTTCCTTCCGCCACTTCCATTAAAATGTGTGCATCCTTTTTGTAAGGCTCTTTCCAGAGATGGAAACGGTCTCTTGCCCTGTTTGCAGGCGCATATCCCTCCAGCAGTTCTGCCGGCATTTTCTCCAGCGCACAGGCATCCGGGTCATTGGGCGCTGTCTGGGGAAGTTCCTCATAGCTTCCGTCTGCCAGCATCCTTTTTGCCAGAGATGAAGGAGCCAGCCTGCTTTCAAGCTGTTTTACAATCCTGTCTTCCTCAAGGGTATATACAAATGTAAGCTGTCCGGCATCCCGCACAGAAGTTCCCACATAAAATAAATAGGTTCCCTTTTCCAGTACATACGCAGACTTCTGCACCTTACCCAAATCGTCATAGGAAGCCATATCATTTACATGGAAACACAGAGTAATCATCTGGCTTTCTCCTGCCTTCAATTCTCTTGTTTTTTTGAAGGCAATCAGCGCTCTTGCAGGCTTCCCGAGTTTTCCCTGGGGCGCGCCAAAGTATACCTGTACCACTTCTTTCCCTGCAGCGCTGCCTGTATTCGTCACCTGAACCTGAATGGTAATTTTTCCATTGTTTTCCCCTGCGGACAGCGTGTTTACCTCAAAAGTCGTATAGGACAGCCCATAGCCGAAAGGATAGTTCACCTTGTCCGCTGCCCCTGGTATGGTTTCAAAATAACGGTACCCCACATAAATATCATCAGTGTAATCCACATAATCTCTGGACTCATGGAAATTGTATGTGGAAGGATAATCCTCCAGAGTCTTTGCAAAAGTATCTGAAAGCTTGCCGGAAGGATTTCCTTTTCCCATAAGCAGTTCCGCCGCAGCCAGTCCGCCTTCCATGCCGCCCTGCCATGCCATCAGCACTGCGCCTATCTTATCCTCCCCTACAAACCAGGATGTGTCCACCATACCGCCTACGTTCATGACTACTGCCACCTTAGGGAAATTTTCCTTTACAGCCTCCACCATGGCGGTTTCCGCTTTGGACAGACAGAAATCACCGTCCGCAAAAATCTCCGCAGAACGCTCCGCCATTGCCCGTTCACCTTCCCAGAGGTTCTCATTTCCATCATCCACAATGCTTTTCCTGTCCCATCCTTCCCCGGAGAAACGGCAGATTGTGATAATTGCCGTGTCTGTGTAGGCTTTTGCCTGGGCCAGCAAATCCTCCGGCACTTCCGGTTCAACAGTCATTCCGGGAGCACATCCTTCCCCGTACTGCTTCTCCACATCCTTCCGGTAATAATCACACAGAGGTTCAAAAACACTGATACCTCCTGTGAGTTTTAATCCCTCATACAGACTGCGGATATAAGCGGTTGTTACATCCCCGCTCCCACCGCCGCCTTTGACATAATCAAAAGCTGCCTTGCCAAACAGCGCCGCTTTCGTCCCTTTCCCAAAAGGCAGTATGTTTCCGTCATTTTTTAACAAAACCATGCCTTCTTTTGCCGCTTCCTTTGACAATGCAATATGCCCCGCAGAACCGGTAAGTCTTTGCCCGTTTTCCCCAAGGGGAAGATTAGGCTGATACATGATACGCGTCCATTTTTCCATAGGTAAGAAGCCCTCCTGCAATTTTAATATTTGCCTTATTTTACCCTTTTTCCGCCTGGAAGAACAATCCTGTTTTTTGACAGGCTTATCGGTCGATTTTGACCTGTTGCTGTAATTTCTCCGGCTGGACCTGTCTATAGGTTTTTCAAAGCATACCATGAATCCTGCCCTGCCAAAAGGACAGCTTTGATTTCCCGATATCTTTTCACAGCTTTTCCAGCGGCGTTTCTCCAAAAAGCCCTATACCGAATATCCGGTCTGATAATTTATTCCTAAAAATGTCGTATATTATATCCAAAAATTACATCTAATATGATAAAATATGGTTATAGTTTCCCATATACAATCTACATAAAAGTGCAAAGGAGCGCCTGACATGAATACAATGGAAACCATCATCAGCAATTACCTGGAATTTTGTGAATATCAGAAACGGCTGGATGCAAAAACCTTAAAAGCCTACCGCATTGACTTAAAACAGTTTACTGACAATCTTCCGGTAAGCCAGCTTTCCCTTATCACACCGGAAGTTCTTGAAAATTATATTACATTCCTGCATAAATCCTACAAGCCCAAAACAGTAAAAAGGAAAATTGCCACATTGAAAGCCTTTTTCCACTATCTGGAGTATAAAGATTTGATAGAAAAAAATCCTTTTAACAAACTACAGATAAAATTCCGGGAACCAATCATCCTGCCCAAGACGATTCCATTATCAACCATCGAGGCTTTTCTCTCCGCCCTCTATACCCAGAAGGATACCGCCGCCACAAAATATCAGAAAAAATGTATTTTGAGGGATATTGCCGTGGCTGAACTTCTTTTTGCAACAGGCATACGGATTTCAGAATTATGCTCCTTAAAGCCCCAGGACATCAATTTGACTGAAAGAACAGTTCTCATTTACGGGAAAGGAGCAAAAGAAAGGAAAATACAGCTTGGAAGCGATGAAGTGGTGCTGGCTCTGGAAGAATATCGGAAAGAAAATCAGGATAAAATTGAGGAATGCGGATACTTTTTCACAAATAAGCTTGGAAACCGTCTCTCCGAACAGTCGGTCCGGGAAATGATAAATAAGTACTGTAAGCAGGCCGCCATCAGCCTGCACATCACGCCCCACATGTTCCGCCACTCCTTCGCCACTTACCTGCTGGAGGCCGATGTGGACATCCGGTATATTCAGGAAATGCTGGGACACAGTTCTATCAATATCACAGAAATATACACCCATGTGGCAATGGCAAAACAGAAAGATATCCTGACCACAAAGCATCCCCGGAAAGACTTTCATATCTAATCATCCGCCATGGAGATAAAAGATTCTTTCCTGTCTGGTAACTATTGCTCTGACACGCACAAAAATGGACTGCCAACCGAACTGTCTTCCATAAGGCTATGCAGGATGGCCAGATGCCCTCTGCCATAAAAGAACTTTCTGAATACATTTTGCCACAAGAACCAGGCATCAGAGACCATTCCCACAGGCCATCTCTGCGAAGCGTATTGGCATTTTATTTTCCAATAAGCACTTTTTTTCCGCAGAAAGCAAACCCGTATTTACGGATATGTTCTTTGGGAATTCCCTTTGCCACAAGGGAAGCCTCATATTTTTGGCTGTCTATCTGCCGCAATGCTTCCTGCACTGTATCGGACATTTCTCTTTCTTCTGCCTCCTGCACCTTGAATTCCATAATCACAGCATCGTCCTGCTTCTTTCTCGGCTCAAGCATCACGTCATATCTTCCATATCCGCTTTCCCTGTTAGAATTAATTACATATCTGTCAGCTAAATCTACCATAAGTCCCAGCACAAATCCATGGTAAAAACGCTCCGGCTCTGCCCCTGACGGGCTCTTTCCCGTATCAAAAAAGCTAAATATTTCAAGCGAAACTCTGTTCATATAAGCGTTCATTGCCTTAATATCATCCCGCAATAATGCTTTGATAAAATCGTTGTAGTCAGAATAAACTCTTCCGAACCAGCCGCGTATCATGCTATAAAACATACCTTTTACTTCATAATTCGTCAGTTCCAGTTCATATTCCTGCTTCCACTCACCGGATTTGGCGGCATATGTTTCAAATTTTTCTACCCTCAGATAACCGCCTGCCAGCAGAAGACTAAAAACAGCCCGTTCATCACTATCCAGCATATTGTATACAATCTGCTCATCTATTTCCGTCCGTACAGATTCTCCGCGCAACAGACTTTCAAAGGCTTCCTTGATATTCCTGTTTCCTTCACGCACCAGTTTGTTTACCAGGCTGTTGGAACTGGTATTCGCCCAGTATGCCCCCACTTTCTTCTTGTCAAGGAAATTAATGATTGACCATGGATTATAGATATCTCTACTTTTTCCAAAAGTAAATCCATCATACCATTTTTTTACCTGCTGCTTCTGGTCAGACAAACCGAATTCATCCAGTGCTGTAAAGACTTCCTTTTCTGTAAATCCGAAATATTCCGCATACTTGTCAGATGTGGTTGTTATCACCTCCAGATTATTTAAATCTGAAAATACAGACTCTTTACTGACTCTCGTTATTCCTGTCATAATGGCACGTTCCAGATAGGGATTTGTCTTAAACGATGAATTAAACACTCCTCTGGTGAAGGCCGCCAGTTCTTCCCAATATCCATTCACATAAGCTTCCTGCATGGGGGTATCGTATTCATCCAAAAGAATAATCACTTTTTTTTCGTAATACCGGCCAAGAAAATCTGACAAAGATCTCAGTGATGCCGCCGCTGTACTGTCTGACATATTTCTGGAAACTTCCTGATAAAATGCCTTTTCCTTTTCATTAAGAAAATTTCCTTCCAGCAGATAATCATACTTATTATACTGCTCTTCTATCGTCCGGCATATGCCACACCTCGCCTCCGCAAAAGAATTCTCCTTAATTCCAGCAAAACTCAAAAAAAGTACCGGATAAGTCCCCTGAAACGCCCTGTATTTCTCATCCTTCCAAATTTCCATCCCCTCAAATAAATCTTTTCTATTTGCATAATTAACGGAAAAAAAGGTCTCAAGCATACTCATATTCAGAGTTTTCCCAAATCTTCTTGGACGGGTAATCAAAGTTACCTTATCATTTGTCTCCCACCAGTCCTTAATAAAATGTGTTTTATCTATATAAAAATTATGAGACTCTATAATGGTGGAAAAATCTTCATGCCCTATACCGATAATCCTGCCCATACCTTTTCTCCCTTTTTTATTTTCGTTCGATGCAGCACCCCACTGCACCGTCCTCCTTCATTTCATATTCTGCATCATGACTATTATCTATCCCAACTGCTGTTTTTTCAAAAGTTCAAAAAATTCCTCTTCCGGCATGGGTTTTGCATAATAAAAACCCTGCACCTGGTCACAGCCGATGCTCTGCAGAAGTTCCACCTGTTCCTTTGTCTCCACACCTTCCGCCAGAATCCCCAGTTCCAGTTTATTGGCCATCAGGACTACCTGCTCCAATATCAGTCTTCCTTTATTGGAAACCATCATATTTTCCATAAATTTCCTATCCAGCTTTATTACGTCAAAAGGCGTTTCCAGAAGCACGTTCAAGGAAGAGTATCCGCTTCCAAAATCGTCCATCAAAAGTGTAAAGCCTTCTTCTTTTAGCTGTAATGCCTTCCTGCTGATTTGCAAATCGTCCGCTGTCTCTGTTATCTCCAGTTCCAGCAGGTTCTTGGAAATTCCGCCGTTTTCTATCATATTGGAAAGCACTTCTATACATTCGTTATCCTTTAAGTGAATCCTTGATACATTAACTGAAACAGGACAGGGGATAACCCCGAAAGACTCACATTTCTGGATAAAACGGCAGGCTTCCGCCCATATATAATAGTCAACCTTTTTCACAAAACCGTTTTCTTCAATGACCGGGATAAACTGGTTCGGATAAATCATTCCCCGTTCCGGGTGTTTCCATCTTACCAGGGCTTCCGCTCCTATAATCTCATTTTTCATGATGCTGTATTTAGGCTGCAGATACATCATGAACTGTCTTTCATTGATAGCCGCCTGCATATTTTCTTCAATAAACTTTCTGTTATACAAAAGTTCCTTGAACTGTTCTTTATAAAATAAAATATTCGTCAAAATACTGTCTTTGGCCGCCCGCCTTGCCATGGAGGCGCGGTCTTCCATCTGGCGCAGTTCCATTCCCCTGTCCTCCACAGCATATACGCCGTAAGACAGTTGAAGCTTTACATTTTTAAAACTGCTTATTTGGACATCCAGACGCTGGATGAAGTCCACCAGCTCTTCTTCCTTTTCATATTCCATCACCACCATGAACACATCACTGCGGACATTGATAAAATACTGCTCCTCATGACAGATTTCCTTAAGCTTTTTCCGGATAAAATATAAAACCTCGTCCCCAAACTTTTCGCCATACAGGTCGTTGACAATTTTAAACTTACGGATATCAAACTGAATGATTCCTATATTATGCCGGGCGGAAAATAAAAGGTTATTGACATTCCTTCTGAAACGGCGTAATCTTCCCATATTTTTCAGCATAAGCATCATCTCGTCATCATGGGGAATGTCTTCAATATTGATGCTGCTTTCCGTCATGTCCTTAAGGTATCCTGCCAGCATATCCTCCAGAATCTCAATGCTGACGCTGATTGCGTGGGGACATTTTTTCAAAATAAGACCTTCCCTGCGGATATCCGCCACCTCATCCGGCTTTGAAATGTCTTTTCCCAGAATATCCCTGCAATTAATGGCACCATCCATTTTTTCTGTAAAACGTTTTATAAATTCTGTTGTCTTCCTATTGCCATATATTTCGAGTTCCTTATCCTGGGAATCGTAAAATCCCATTGCCATGCCCAGCACCATCAAAGATGCCGTAATGCAGCCGCAGACCCCGCCCTGGCGCATCCCTCCGCCAAAGCATGTACTGATTTTAAATGCGTTTTTCAAGTCTAACCCAAAATCCTCTGCAAACGCTCCAAATAGTGCCTGTGAGCAGTGATACTGCTGATGCAGAAGCTGCTCCGCTTTCTCCCGATGTGTCATATCATACCCCATTTCTGCAGACGAAATTTTCGTCTGTCCTTCTCCTGCGCCACCCCTTTTTACCGGATGACCAGCCGCAAACTCATATTAAATACAAAATACCAACTCATAATATCATTCTAACAAATTCTAAAAAAAATGTGAAGATATAGAGCCTATATCTTCACATTAGGAAACGTCTTGTTGTTACTGTTCACACAGACCTGCGCATTTACTGCGCTGGTCGTAAGAAAGTG